>JBGSUN010000192.1:0-6131 GCA_041753475.1 Planctomycetaceae bacterium
TGCCCACACCCTGAGCGGCCAGCGCGACCGCCTCGCGTCGCACCCGCTCTAACTCCTGAGGACTTCCCTGTCGTCGCATGGCAGAACATCTAACGCTTCCCCGCGTCGACGTCTATATCATCCTGAGAGTCAATAGCCCCCGGTTGTCTTCAACCGGGGGTGACTTCGGGGGGCACGCGGTGGAGCGGCGCGGGGCGCGAAACCGCAAGCGGGGGATCACGGGGTCGGATAAATTCGCTTCCCGGCGAGGTACGTTTCATGCACTTCAATGTTGGCGATCTCAGCTTCGGGACACGATAACAAGTCCGTCTTCAGAATCACAAAGTCGCCAAGCTTTCCGACTTCGAGCGAGCCCTTTTCTTTTTCTTCAAACGTGAGGAACGCATTGTTGATCGTGTAGAGCCGCAGGGCTTCTTCGCGGGTGAGGCGTTGTTCGGGATGCAGCGCACCATCGAACCGGCGCGGTTGGCGAGTGACCGCAATCGACATTCCGAGGAACGGGTTGTACGGGTTGACCGAGCGTTTGCTACCGATCTTCTGCATGTGATCGGACCCGCCGCCGATGATCACGCCTTGATCGAACAGCGTGCGATACGGTTGAAAGTACGCGAGCCGGTCGTTGCCGAATTGGCGATGCAGCGTCGCGCCGTCGAGCCACAACCATGCGGGTTGTAAGTCAGCGACGATGCCCAATGCTTTCATCTTCGCGATGGCATCCGCCGACATGAAATTGCAGTGCGTGATGCACGGCCGCCGCTCGCGCACGGGGAGCGTCTTGTCGATCGCCGCGTACGCATCGATCAATGCATGCACGGCTCCGTCCCCCACGGCGTGCGCGGTGAATTGCAGGTCGCGCTCCAACGCCGCGCGGGCGACTTTTTCAAGATGATCGGGCGGAATGAACAGCAGCCCGCGGTAATCGGGATCGCGGATCGAATAGATGTCGCTGACACCCCACGGCTGCCGCATGTACGCGCTGCCGGTGAGCATGCCCCCGTCGAGAAAGACCTTCACGCCCCGCAGCCAGATCCACGGGTTGTAGGTGTGCAGCGGATGCTGTGCGGCTTTATCCAACCGCTTTTCGACCTCTTCCAGCGGTGCGTTGCCATTCACGCTGTACGACAAAAACACCCGGCACGTCAGTTCGTCGCGGGCCTTCAATTCCTCAAAGGCTTTGACAGCGTCATCCCCGGCGTTGCGGTCGGCGATGCTGGTGATGCCCACCGAATTGTAGTCCGCGAGCAGCTTTCGCAGCCGCTCTCGTTTCTCGTCGGGAGAAGCGGTTTTCTCGACCAATTTCGATTTCACGAGCCGCCCCGCATTCCGCAGAATGCCGGTCGGTTCACCATCGGCGTCACGCTCGATGAGACCGCCTTGGCCTTCGGGAATGCGGAAGTCTTTGTCGATACCACTGAGCTGCAGTGCGAGTGAGTTCAGCGCACAATCGGGCCCGGTCCGAAACGCCACGGGGTTCTTCGGCGCGACGGCGTCCAATTCCTTCCGCGTCGGATACCGCTGGTCGCGCAGCCGGGTGATGAAGACCTGGCTGAGATTGATCCACTGCCCGTCGTCGAGTTCCTCGGCCCGCTTCGCGATGTAGGTCAACACATCGGCGACAGTGTCCATCTCGGGGATCGGATGATCAAACTCATACAACGCCGCCCCGGTGGAATGGACGTGGCTGTCGGTGAGTCCCGGAGTCAGACAACGGCCACCCGCATCAATCTGCTTCGTGTCCGGCCCCGCGAGTTTCAGCACCTCGGTGTTCGACCCCACCGCAACAATGCGGTCTGCCTTCACCGCGATGGCTTCGGTGATGGTGAACTTCGCATCGACCGTGACGACCTTCGCGTGGTGCACGATGAGATCGGGTGCATCCGCGGCAAACATTGTGAGCAAGATCAGAATCATCGGCATCTTGTGAACTCGCGATTTGCTGAGAGAAGCGCGCGAAACGATCCTCGGACTGCATTAACCGGAACTTTTTGCTGGCATCAGAGACGAAGCAATCTCAAGCAATTGTTCACGATCCATGTCCGAGAAGATCGTGACATGAGTGCCGTCTTGTTCCAAAGCGACAATTCTCATTCCCGCATCGACGCCGGGATCGGACAAGGCCATTTGCCTTCCGTGGCGCTCGAACTGTTCCCATTCCATTTTTGCCATTATCGGGTCAGCGGTACCGGCTTGGTTAATCCAAAACGAGTGGCCCCCTCGATACATCAAGCCAAGATGCGCGCGTGGGGACCGCAGACGAGGCGGGTGATACATCACCTCGAAGGCTTCACCTCCAATCGCCGACAGACGTGAAGGCACCAGCACAACGAAAGGCATTCGGGATATCGCTGTCTCAAGCGTCAACCGCTCAGCGATCGGCTCAGCGGCATGAAGTTGTTCGCCTTCCATCGGTGAGTAGCTGAAGAGTGCGTCGTCCAATGGCTCATCGAATTTGACCAGCGTAACTTCATAGATCTCAAAGACCTCACCGCCGAACTGCGCTGCCCCAAATAGAAGGGCACCGCGCTCCGGGTCAGCATGAAACTCGTATTCTTCGGCTCCATAGGGAAGCCAGTGAGGCCATAGACGAGCGCCGGCGCGAGGCACAGCACGCAACCGAATGCAAGCACGTCCGGCCGTTTCAACCGTTCCGATTTGTTCGAGACTAAGACCGACGAAGTAGTCCCGGAGCGATGCGGCGTAGAAATGGCGTTCGATGTTGTTCAGGCCGGGGATGGGTGGCTTATGCCGTTGTTCTTTCTTTGATTCGCTTAGCTCAACATGACCTTGATGGTCACGAAACCACCATTGATCGCCATTAACCACAACCAGTGACGCGTGAACCTGCTCTTCACAGGTGTCGGTCTTCTCGATCCGCAGCCGATTTGGCATGCTCAGAGAAAACGACAACTCAGCGGTTTCAATTGTCGGCTTACCGTCTGCACCTGTTTTCTTGCGTCCCATAGCGGTTCGACCCCCGCCGCTGGCGCTTTCGGCGAGGTCTTTGTTACGCCATTGGCGCAGTGTTCCTTGGACCGTGCGAAATGCTTCCCGGGGTCCATAGACGACTTCAAGAAAACGGCCCAATTCACTCATGGACTTACCCCTTTTCCATTCAATTCGGCCCACCCTACTCCGGAAACACCGGCATCAGATTCCCCGCGGCATCAAACGCCATCGGCTTGGGCACGCTCAGAATCTCCAGATCCTGCCGCCCGGCCCATTCTTTGGCGTACGCTTCGCTCACCAGACATTCCGCGAGGTGCAACGTGTCGGCGATTTGAATCACCCGTGCGTTCGGTGGTTCCGTGAGGCCGATGGTTTGCAGGGCCGCGGTGACGACTTCCTGATCCGTGGGGAACGCGATGGGCAACATCGCGCCGGTGGGATGGTTGCCGGTGATGCAGTTGATTGCCGTCATATTCCGGTCCACCGCGTCGATGGTCCGCTGGTTCGTGAACTCGGACAGGCCGATGCCGGTGCCGTTGCCGTGCGTGGCTTCGGTCAAGCCGCGGACGAAAATCCGCTTGCAGCGGGCGGTGTCCTTTTCGGTCGCCGCGTGGTCGTTGTACTTCCGGCCGACGACGTTGGTGTCCATCCCTGTGCCGGAAATGTTCTTGCCGATCTGGTCGATGATGAGGAGATCGCACTCCGGAAAGGGCAGCCGTGGCAACCACTGGATGGCCAGTTTCAGCAGCGCACTTTCCCGTTCGAGAAACAACTCCGGCGGCACGGCTTCGATGAGGGCGGTTTCATCGTAGGCATTCTCAACGATGGCCAGCCCCGCGACGACTTTGCACTTCTTGATGACCGAAGCGGCAACAGCCGTGATGATCTCCATGAAGCTGTAGTTGGCGATCGCGCGGTGATAAATCTTCGCCCCTTCGTGCTTGCCGAGGCCGATGAGCATCATCTTGTGCAGGCCCGATTCGACATCGCCCACAAACCCGGTGTGCGGCTTCACGCGGCCGACGACGAGGACGTGATCGGCCTGCGAGGCATGCTTATCGAAGTGGACGGGAATGCCCTGCGGCGTCTGGTCGACGATGATCGTTTCCATCGACGCGCGGAGTTCACAGCCCATCGTCTCCGGGGTGATGCCATAGTCGGCGAGGATCTTCGTCTGCCCTTCCGCGGTGCCGCCGCCGTGGCTGCCCATCGCCGGGACAATGAACGGCACCGCCCCGATGCTTTGCAGATGGACGACGACGGTCTTGATGATCTCCGCGATGTGGGCGATACCCCGGCTCCCCGCGGTGACGGCGACGGTGTCCCCCTGCCCGATCTTGTCTTCGAGGTGCAACTTCACCAGTTGCTTGCGAACTTCGCCCACGCGATCGGCAAGCTCAGGCGACTCAAATTTCTGCCGGAGGCGATAAAAACGGGGAAACGCGGTCATGGAGCGCACTCTATCGTGAAAGGGAAAAGTGGACTGGATGTGAGTCTATGCCGAAACGGCTCTCGCTCCCAGTCCGAAGCGGCAGCGTGCAGGAGTGTGGTACACTGCAAGACCGTGTTGCCGGGATAGCGCTCTCGGTCACAATTTTGATCGGAATGGTGGCGTTGACGTTCTTCCGGGGAATATTGCTCCCCTGCGGCGCGTCCCCTGTGTGGAGAGAGGTGTTCTGCCGATGAGCGACGGTGCGCCCGCCGTAACAGTCGCGGAATTGCTACACGCGCACTATGCGTTTGTGTATCGGGTAGCCTATCGACTGTCCGGTTCGGCAGCCGATGCAGAGGACCTGACGCAGCAGACCTATCTCCAAGCCCAAACACATCTTTCGCAGCTCAGAGAACCTTCGCGATCGCGGCCGTGGCTGGCTTCCATCGTCCGGAATCTCTTTCTGCGGGGGAAACGGCATGCCTCGAAAGTGGTGGCCTGGAATCCGGAATGGGAACCCGCCACGCAAGCCCGCCCGCCCGAAGTTGTCGATCCACAAACGTTGCAGGCAGCGCTGGCCGAACTTCCGGAGGAATTTCGGGTGCCGGTTGTGCTCTTCTATTTTCGGGAATTCAGCTACAAGGACATCGCCACGGAACTGGGAATTCCGCTGGGGACCGTCATGAGCCGACTCGCGCGGGCCAAAGCCCATCTGCGGGACCGGCTTAGTGACAAAGAACGTGACGAAGAGCCGGTAAGCCGTGCCCCGCGCCGCCCGCACAAGACGCCCGTATGACAAAGCACATCATGGATTGCTGGGAAGCTCAGGAACTGCTGGAAGGGATCGACTTCGGTGCGATCGACGCCGACGATGCGCTCGCCGTCGAAGCGCAGCGGCATCATGCCCAGTGCGCGGACTGCCGGACAGCGATGGCCGATCGACTCACATGGAATGCCCGCCTCACCGAGGCCATGTCCGCGGTGACAGTTCCGGCTGATCTGGAATCACGGCTGGCGAATCGTCTCGGTCCCCTGTCAACAGCCGCAACGGCGGTGGCCGCGCCGCGCCCTGCACGTCGCGGTTGGATGATGGCGATGGCCGCGGTCGCAGCGCTGTTGCTCATCGCCGTCTATCTGCAGCCGTGGCGTCATTCGGAACTTCTTACACAAGCATCGATCATCGAGCACATCGGTTGTGAACTGACCGATCTGAAACCGTATGATTCCACGCGTTGGAAGCCGGAATTGCCGATGTCGTGGCAGTCGTTCTTCCGTTTGCAGCCAGAGTTGACGCACGCCTTCCCACCAGGGCGTGTCATGTCGAAGGCGGCGCTCGTCCCGTTTGAATTCCGGGCTTCGGCGGCGGCGTCCCCGATTCGCGGTCGGTTAGTCATGATCCCAGTCTCCCAGTTTCAGAACGCACCGGATGAGGGCGATTTCCTGTCCACCCGGGTCGATTACTTCCCCGGTTTTTACGTCTGCGTCTGGCGGGAAGGCGACTCGGTTTACCTCTGCTATGTCCGCTCTGTTCGTGGTGGTGAACTCGACGAACTGCAACGCCTGATGCGTGACTCCCACAACTTCACGTGATGCAGACCTCACGCCAGCCGTGCAGGGCGGTTCAGTTCGTGAAGTAGCCGAGGATGGTGAAGAGGGGTTGGGGATTCCAGGCGAAATCTCGTCGGGCTTCGGCGAGATTGTGGGGGTTTTGCTGTCGACACAGCGTGATGGCGGCGTTCCGCGCGGCGGCGAG
>JBGSUN010000193.1:0-57523 GCA_041753475.1 Planctomycetaceae bacterium
GGCGTGCCCACACCCTGAGCGGCCAGCGCGACCGCCTCGCGTCGCACCCGCTCTAACTCCTGAGGACTTCCCTGTCGTCGCATGGCAGAACATCTAACGCTTCCCCGCGTCGACGTCTATATCATCCTGAGAGTCAATAGCGGAGCAATCGGGAGCGAGCCCGGCACTGATCACCGCGGCGTTGCTACACGATGTGGGACATTTGCTCCACAACCTGCCGGATGACGCGCCCGAACACGGCATCGACGACCATCATGAGGTCCTCGCAGCCCGGCGTCTGCACAAACTGTTTGGCGCGGCGGTGGTGGAACCGGTCCGGCTGCATGTGGCGGCGAAGCGTTACTTATGTGCGGTTGAGAGCGGTTATCTCGAACAGCTCAGTGCTCCCTCGCGTCTCAGCCTGGAACTGCAAGGCGGGCCGATGACCACTGAGGAAGTCTCTGTGTTTCATGCAGATCCTCAATGTGACGCGGCCATCGCCCTTCGCCGTTGGGATGACACCGCGAAAGTTCCCGGTCTGCCGACACCCGGGCTCGATCACTTCACGCCGTATTTCGTTCAAGCCTGGCACGACGCCGGGGGAGATCATCGCTGATGGATGTTGGCATTATTGGGAGCGGGATTGTTGGACTGGCTCATGCCTGGTCGGCGGCGGAACGCGGGCATCGGGTTACGGTCTTTGAGCGGTCCGCCCGCGCCAGCGGGGCGTCAATTCGCAATTTTGGGATGGTCTGGCCGATTGGGCAGCCGCCGGGTGAACTCCATGCGATTGCCCTGCGCAGTCGGGAACGTTGGTTGCGGCTTGCCGCCGAGGCTCGTGTGTGGGTGGCACCGCGCGGATCACTCCATCTGGCACACCGCGCGGATGAATGGGCCGTGTTGCAGGAGTTTCACGCGCTGGCACCACAGCTCGGTGTTGCGTGCGAACTGCTCACAGTAGCCGAGGTGACAGAGCGAACACGGGCTGCCAATCCCGTGAACCTGCTCGGCGGATTGTGGAGTCCGACTGAGTTGGCAGTGAATCCCCCGGCGGCCATTCGCGCGCTACCGGCTTGGCTGTCATCCGCATTCGGGGTGGAGTTTGAATTCTCAACCACGATCACCGATGTCGAAATGGGCCAAGTCCGCTCTGCGGATGGGCGTGTTTGGGGTTTCGATCGGATTGTTGTTTGCGGCGGCGCGGATTTCGCCACGCTGTTCCCGAACGAACTGGCACAATCCGGCCTGAAACGCTGCAAACTGCAAATGTTGAAGACACGATCGCAAGGGGATTGGCGCATCGGTCCCCATCTGGCCAGCGGGTTGACGCTGCGACATTATCACAACTTCGATCTCTGCCCGAGTCTTGCGGCTCTCAAACAGCGCGTAGCAGAGGAATCGCCCGAGTTGGATCGCTTCGGCATCCACGTGATGGCCTCGCAGGACGATGTCGGCAACGTCATCCTCGGTGATTCCCACGAATATGACGACGACATCGAACCGTTCGACAAGGCGCTCATCGATGACCTGATGCTGCGCGAACTCCGCCGTGTCTTTGCGCTGCCCGACTGGACAGTTTCCGAGCGCTGGCACGGTGTTTATGCGAAACATCCCACCGCCCCTATTTTCCGCTACCAGCCGTTTCCTGACGTGTTTGTGCGGACCGGCACTGGCGGGGCGGGGATGACCATGTCGTTTGGATTAGTGGAACAGGATTGGGAGCAATGGTCATGACTACACCGACAGTGCCATTGAAAGCTGTACTTCTCGATTGGGCCGGGACCACGGTGGATTATGGAAGCCGCGCCCCGACGCAGGTTTTTCTGGAGATTTTTCGCCGCAAGGGAATCGAAATCACGGTCGCCGAAGCGCGCGAACCGATGGGGCGCGCCAAGCGGGATCACATCGCCGCAGTCGCGGGTTTTCCTCGTGTCACAGAATTGTGGAAGGAACGATTCGGTCGGGAACCGATGGAGACCGATATCGATGCCATGTATCGCGAGTTCTTGCCACTGCAAAAAGAGACGCTGGCCCGGATGGGATCTGACGTTCTCCCAGGAATACCGGAGGCCATCGCCGCATTGCGGGGACTTGGCCTGAAAATTGGTTCGAGCACCGGTTACACGAAAGAACTCATGAGTGTCGTCGCTCCGTTGGCTGCCCAAGGCGGTTATGTGCCCGACGTCATGATCTGTTCCGATGATGTCTCTGCCGGACGGCCTGCTCCGTGGATGAACTTTCTCGCCTGCCAACACATGGGTGTCTATCCGCTTTCTTCGGTGCTCGTCGTGGATGACACGCTTGTCGGTATCGAAGCTGGTCTGAACGCCGGAGCGCTGACTGTGGGGATCACGCAAACCGGCAATGCCCTTGGACTCTCGTCTGCAGAAATCGCCGAACTTCCCGACGCCGAACTGCAATCACGCCTGGCACGGATTGATGCGGAGTTTCTTGCGCGGGGTGCGCACTTTACGTTACCGTCGGTTGCTGAGCTTCCTCGACTGGCAAAACAGTTGATGGCGATCGCTTGAGAGTCGGGCCGCTGGGCATCGTCGCCAAGGACACCCGCTGAGCTGACGGCTGTCTTAATGTGTAAAAACGCGCGTGGCTCCGCCTGTGCCGTGTCCGGGCAACAAAAAATGGCGCCGGTGATCCGAACGGGTGTCATTTGCGTTTGACCACGGCATAATGCTCGCGTCCTGTCGGCCTTTCTCAGAACGAAAGCGTCATCCTGATCTTGGGATAGTGATGCCCATCAAGGTCCAATTGACTCCCGGAGTGCATCCATGAAACGGCGGGTTGCCAATTGCCCCGCCTGTGGCGGCCATGTCGAGTTCCAACTGAGCACCGCATTAGTGACGGTGTGTGAGTTCTGCCGGTCCGTCGTCGCCCGTGCCGACAAAAGCGTGGAAGACCACGGCAAAGTCGCGGACCTGGTTGAGACCGGGTCACGCCTCTCCCGCGGCGATAGCGGAACGTTCGAGAAGAAGCACTTCGACGTCGTCGGCCGCGTACAGTATCAACATCCGGCAGGTGGGGTCTGGGACGAATGGTATCTGCAGTTTCCGTCCGATCGTGTCAAATGGCTGGCCGAAGCGCAGGGCAAGCTCTACATGACGGTCGAGAAGAAGCTGAATCCGGAGACGCCGCTTCCCCGGTTTGATGGTTTGAATGTGGGAGCGAGTGTGGCGTTGCCGGGCGGTAAGTCGCTGGTGGTCACCGAGAAAGGGATCGCGACGACCCGCTCTGCGGAAGGGGATATCCCTTGGGACTTTCGCCCGAATGCGGAACACCGCTTTGTTGATCTCGTGGGAGACAGTGGTGAGTTTGCCACCATCGAATACGGGACAGAAAGTCCCCGGTTCTTTCTCGGCCGCGAGATATTCCTGAAGGAACTCGGAGTCCCACAGTCCGATGACAATGCGTCATTCGTCACATCCGCCAATACCGCAGCTTTGCAGCTCAACTGTCCGCATTGTGCCGGCGCGCTGGCGTTAACCGTGCCCGATCAGACGCAGCGGATCTGTTGTCCGAACTGTCATTCGCTGCTCGACTGTCAGCAGGGGAAGCTGGAGTATCTTGAAACCCTGAAGATGAAGGCCGGGGAAAAAATACTGCTACCGCTCGGGGCGGTGGGCAAGTTGTTTGGCAACGAGTACACCGTGATCGGCTTCATGGAGCGCTTCGCCGTCTATCTCGGCAAGAAATATCCGTGGGCCGAGTACCTGCTCTACGGACCGGAGGTCGGCTTCCGCTGGCTGGTCTGCAACAAAGGACACTGGAGTTTTGTCGAACCCGTGACGACGTCTGCATCGCCAGAGAATACTGCAATCTCTCTCAATGGTGTCCACTATCGGCTGTATGATCGCGGCATTGCGTATGTGCGGTACGTGGCGGGTGAGTTCTACTGGCGTGTCACTGCCGGCGAACAGGTCGAGACGGCCGACTACATCGCTCCACCTTACATGCTGTCGTTTGAGCGAACGTCCACACTGCAAGGCCAGGAGTTGAATGTGTCCCGCGGGACTTATCTGGACGTGGACACGTTGGAAGCCGCTTTCAACCAGCAGAATCTGCCTCGACCGTGGGGAATCGGCACAATTCAACCACTCCCGTCGCGCGTGGATGTCTGGTTGATCTGCGGTGGGTTGATCGCCGTCCTCGTTGTGCTGTACTCCATCCTGGCAAAAGGCCCCACTGGTCCTGAGGGCGACGGGCAGAATTTCCATTTCGTTGTGGCCTTGGTGGCCATCATCGCCTGGCCCGTCGCCATGCAGTTTGTTCGACATGCGTGTGAAGTCAATCGCTGGAGTGAGAGCGATTACAGTCCGTATGCAAAAGGAGATTCCGACGAATGAAATCGATCTCGACAGTGGGGTGGTATTACCTCATCTACGGATTGACCGCCTGCGGAATCTTTTCGACCGCCGCCGTTCAAAAGTGGCGGAGTCCTGATTTCGGTTCTGGCGGAAGTTCGCATTATTCCGGGTCATCCGGCAGTCATTCCAGCGGCTCGTCGTACAGTCGCGGGTGGGGCGGCTCTTGGGGAGGGGGAAAATAGTGTTCTCGATAATCAACTTTGCAACGGACGCGGTCCTCGCGGCTGATGTCGCTCCGGGAAATTCTGGTCCGCTGGGCATCCTGCTCGGGCATCTCGTGGCCGCGATCGTTTTTTCCATCGTCGGCATCGCGGTGCTGGTGAGCAGCTACATGGTCATTAAGCGGTTGCTGCCGTTCTCGATCACGAAAGAAATCGAAGAAGACCAGAACACGGCGTTGGCGATCATCATCGGTGCCGGGATCATCGGGATGTCGATGATTATCTCGGCGGCAATTCTGGGCTAATGAGTCGTGACTTTCGACGCGGGTCCGACACCATGTCCGCAGGGTCTATGAACCGCGCGCCGTTTGTGCTGCTGTATCTCAACGTGCTGGTCATTGCCACCTGCGGGCTGGTGTACGAACTGTTGGCAGGGACGTTGGCGAGCTATTTGCTTGGCGATTCCGTTACCCAGTTTTCGTTGGTGATCGGCCTGTATCTCTCGGCAATGGGGGCCGGGGCGTGGGTCTCGCGCTTTGTGCTGGACCGGGTTGTGGCCCGATGTTTTATTGAAGTTGAACTCGGCGTCGCGCTCCTCGGCGGTTTCTCCGCACCGCTGCTCTTTCTCGCTTTCGCGCGGGTCGACTTATTCGGAGCCGTGCTCTACGGCCTGGTTTTCGCGATCGGACTGCTCGTCGGATTGGAACTGCCGTTGCTCATGCGGATCCTGAAAGAGCATCTTGATTTTGAAGATCTCGTCTCCCGCGTGCTGACCTTTGACTACATCGGTGCGTTGTTCGCGTCGTTGCTCTTTCCGATGTTGCTTGTCCCGCGCTTGGGATTGGTGCGGACTTCGCTGCTGTGCGGGTTTCTCAATGCCGCGGTAGGACTCTGGGGAACGTCGTTGCTGCGGCCGCTGTTGAACAAACGCGGTCTGAATGGGCTTCGTGGCCGGGCCTGCCTGATTATGGGCCTGCTGTTCGCCGCCTTTCTGAAGGCCGATCGACTCACGGAACTGGCCGAAGAAGGTGTTCTGGGCCAGGCGATCATTCATGCTGAGACCACGCCCTATCAACGGCTGGTGCTGACGACGAATACGAACGGTTTTCAGCTTTATCTGAACGGGCATCTGCAGTTTAATTCGACGGACGAGTATCGCTACCATGAAGCGCTGGTCCATCCGGCGTTGTCGCCGTTGAAATCTCGGCAGCATGTCTTGGTGCTCGGCGGCGGCGATGGTCTTGCCGTGCGGGAAATTTTGCGGTATTCGTCGGTCAAGACCGTCACGTTGGTGGACCTTGATCCCGGGATGACGACCCTCGCCGATCGCTTCCCTCCGCTGGCGGAATTGAGTCGATCGGCGCTGAAGGACCCGCGGGTCACTGTCATCAACGAAGATGCATTTGTGTGGATCGGCCGCGACAGCGGACAGCGGTTCGATGCCGTGGTGATTGATTTCCCCGATCCCGGTACGTTTGCGATCGGCAAACTCTACACAACACGGTTCTATCGCATGCTGCGGGAACGCTTGCAGCCCGATGCACTGGTGAGCGTGCAGTGCACTTCGCCGCTGGTGGCACCCCGGTCATTCTGGTGCATCGTGGGCACGATGGAAGCCGCGGGATATCAGGTCCGCCCGTATCACGCCGCGGTCCCCAGTTTCGGCGAGTGGGGCTATGTACTGGCCTCGCTCGGACCACTTCCGGAACAGTTAACGTTGTTGCCGGATGTCGCCAGTCAACTCCGCTTCTTGACCGAGGACGTGCTCAACGGTCTGTTCGATCTTCCCCCAGACCTGAAGCGTGTGGACGCCGAGATCAATCAACTGAACAATCAGGCTTTGGTGCAGTATTACGACCAGGAATGGGGCGCGTGGAAATAAGTGTGGTCGATGACTTGGACCTTCTCCTGATGCAGGACCGTCTGTGCCACTGAGCCGACGAGAGTTGATCGCCGTGATGCTCGGTACGCCGGCGCTGCTGTCAGGCTGTGGGGCCGCACCGCAGCTTCCCCCGGCGGGAGAATTGTTTGGCCAGGATTTTGAAATCGGCCACCGCATTCGTGACGGTTTCCGTCCTCAGCCCACGGCGGACGCCTGGGAAAATGTCGACGTCGTGATTGTCGGCGGTGGTGCCGCGGGTCTGGCTGCGGCCTGGAAACTGGCTCGCGCCGGCTGCGATGATTTCGTCGTGCTGGAGCTCGAAGCGGTCGGCGGCGGGACTTCGCGCTCGGGAGATTGTCCGCTCACACCGTATCCGTGGGGCGCCCACTATCTCCCCGTTCCTCTCCCCGAAAACCAACCGCTGATTCAATTGCTGCAGGAACTCGGAACCGTCGAATCGCTCACGGCCGATGGTGCGCCCATGGTTCGTGAGCAAGATCTCTGTCGCGAACCCGAAGAACGGCTCTTTTTTGACGGAGAATGGATCGAAGGACTTTATCCCTCCACAGGAGCTACTCCCGACGATTTGGCCGAGCTGGCGGTGTTTCGCCAGGAGATCGATCGCTGGGTCGGTTGGCGCGATGCGCAGGGGCGGCGGGCATTTACCATTCCCACACGCCGGGCATCGGACGATGCCGCCATCACCGAACTCGATCAGTATTCGATGGCCGAATGGTTGCGCCAACAGGGTTGGAAATCAGACCGGCTGCATTGGCTCGTCGATTACAGTTGTCGCGATGATTACGGGCAATCGGCCGAACGAACCAGCGCCTGGGCTGGACTGCACTATTTCGCCGCGCGCATGAAAGCCCCGGGGGCGGAGCATCAACCTCTCATCACCTGGCCGGAAGGGAACGGACGTCTGATTCGGCATCTCTCCGAGCGCGTGGGAGCACGTTTGAAACTGGGCAGGGCCGTCACGCAGATTCGTCCAACAACACAGGCCGGAGAAGATGTTGTCGAGGTCGTGACCGTCGCCAAAGAGTCACAGGAAGCCCGCGGTTGGCGTGCAAAATCCGTCATCTTTGCCGCCCCACAGTTTCTCGCCCCACGTTTGATCGACGGTTTTACCGCACGGACCGGTCGCAAAGTCGATGAATTCGAGTATGGCTCGTGGTTTGTGGCCAATCTTTTTCTGAAAAACCGACCATCGGAGCGCCACTATCCGCTGTGTTGGGATAACGTGATCCACAACAGCCGTTCGCTGGGGTACGTCGTGGCGACCCATCAGTCTGGGAGCGATTACGGACCGACGGTCTGGACGTGGTATTATCCTTTCAGCGAGGCGAACGTCCGTGGAGTCCGCGAACAATTGTTGCGGGCCACGTGGGCGGATCTCGCCGAAGTCGTGCTGACCGACCTTGAACAAGCGCATCCGGAAATCCGTCATCTCGTCACGCGGCTGGACATCTTTCGTTGGGGGCACGCGATGATTTACCCCAAACCCGGTTTCTTGACCGGCCGACAGCGGCGCGAAGCCCGCTTGCCCGACGGCCGCATCCATTTCGCGAACACCGATCTCAGTGGCATCGCGCTGTTCGAAGAAGCCTTCGATCACGGTTGCCGGGCGGCGGAAGAAGTGTTGGCGAGCCTGACACGGAAGGGGGCATGAGCACCCGTAGCGATTCTCGGCCGGCCCTCCCGTGGATTTTTTCCGCACGGGTTGACTTGAGTACGTTTCTCGGCAGTGCGTTACTGGCGCTGGGGCTCCTGGCGCTGGGTGAGTGGGCCGGTTGGTTGGATCGCGAGACACCGGACTGGCTGTGGGTGGCCGCGGTGGTCCTTGTCGATGTCGCGCATGTTTATGCGACCGGCTTCCGTGTCTATTTTGATGCCCGTGAGCTCCAGCGTCGACCGTGGTTGTACGCGCTGGTGCCGCTCCTGGCGTTCGTGATCGGCTGGGCGGTGTATTCAGAGAGTTCGCTTTTGTTCTGGCGATCGCTGGCCTATCTGGCCGTGTTCCACTTCATCCGCCAGCAATACGGCTGGGTCGCACTCTACCGGGCGAAAGCGGGGGATCACGACCGCACGGGTCACCTTGTGGATTCACTCGCGATCTATCTGGCAACGATCTATCCGCTGGTCTATTGGCATACGCATCCCCGGCGGTTTTCTTGGTTTGTCGCGGCTGACTTTGTCACCTTACCGACAATCCTGGAACAAGTGCTCGCGCCGATTTACTGGATTGCGATGGCGCTGTACGCCGTGCGGTCACTCCGCCAGGGCGTCTGCTACCGGCGCTGGAATCCCGGCAAAGATCTCGTCGTTTTGACGACCGCGGTGTGCTGGTACGTCGGGATTGTCAGCTACAACTCCGACTACGCCTTCACCGTGACCAATGTCATCACGCACGGTGTTCCGTACATGGTGTTGGTTTACTGGTTCCGTGACCACAGACCCGGTTCACAGGCGGAAAGCCACTCCACGCCACGATGGGGACGACTACTGGCGTTCGTTTCCGTGCTGTGGGTGTTGGCGTACGTAGAAGAACTCTTCTGGGACTGCGGCGTCTGGCACGAACGGCCGTGGCTCTTTGGAGCCTCGTGGGAGATCGGCAATCTCTCGCAATTCCTCGTCCCGCTTCTGGCCGTGCCGCAGATCACCCACTATGTCCTGGACGGATTCATCTGGAAACGGAGCTCCAATCCTCAACTGGCGGATCAACTTCGGACATGATCTTTCAGCGAGCGAGCGACATTGAGACGATTGCACTACCAGCAGAACCACGTTGTGGTGTTGGCGCGGGGCGTGATACCGCATTTGGTGCGATCGCAGTGTTACTTGGTGGCAGCGGCTTCGCCTTGGACGACTCGCAGCGGGTGAGCCGATTTGATTTTGGCTTCGAAACCGAGCGGAAGCGTAAACTGGGACGTTTCCGCGGGCATGATGCTCCGCCAGGTCAATGCGGTCGGCGGGCGGAATTCATGGAACTCGCCGGGGGCCAGCTTGAGCGTTTCACTCCACGGCGACTGCGTCCCACGGACCTGGTATTCCACGGGTTGATCGGAACTGTTGCGCACACGGATCGCCGGACGCTGCAGACGGACCTGAAAATGCTGGCCAGTCCAGTCGGCCGCTTCCCAACGCAACGTCATGCCCCCGCGGCTCATGTCTTTTAATTGATTCGCCATCGCAAACGAAGTGAACGTTTCGTTCCACCCGGCCTGGAACTGCGCGGCGAGTTTTTCCTGATCGAACGCAGGGGCATTTGCTGGTGCATCAATGTGTCGAGGGACCACCGTCGGCGTTGGTCCACTGACCATCGACATTTGCATCTTTCGCATGGCAAAACTTGGCTTGTCAATGGCCATCTTGATCGGTTGAATGATCCCGAAATCGACTTCGACTAACGGTTGCGGCAACGGCCGACCGGGTTCACGGGAGGCCAACTGCAACTGCAGCTTGGGGATTTCCAGACGGAACCCGGCAGGCTTTCCGTTTTGTTCGCCATCGGCTGCGGGCAATGACGAGAGCGCGAGGGGTGACATCAGCACAAACTCGGTTTCGAGCTCGGTCGCCTTAGCGATGCGTTCATCGCCGGGCAATACGGTTTGCCAGAACTCGCGGGTCCCGAGAGACCGAAACTGGGGGTCAGCCATGTCGAGGATATGGAACCGGGCGACATCACTGGCGGCCAGCAACGATCCCCACGCGGTCACCATTCGAGGCGACACGGCCACTTCCAAACCTTGACCCACCGTGGTCGGTCGAGCTTCATCACCCGCGGGAACGGGTCGAATCGGAACGTGATCGCTCCGTGGTGCCAGCGCGGCGACTTGCGCACCAAGCTGCAGCGTCAGCCCGCCCTCATCCACGGTGATGACTTCGGGATAGAACCGGAAGCGCGGCTGCCACAACGGCATCGGAAAGCGAGCATAAGAAACCGTCCTGTCCGTCATCGTTGCCAGACGGTCTTCCATCTGCGCGATCATGCGCGGGACGCTGTTGCGGATTTCGCGTTCGATTTCGGCTTTCTTCTCGGCCAGTCCCGTCACCAACCGCTGCGTCACGCGATCTTCGAGGAACGGCAGTGGACGGACGCGGACCGATCCCGGCCCGCGGATGCCCCAGTTATCCTGCGGCACCTGAAAATCGACACCGGCCAACTCCAGACGAATCCGACGATTCTCGACTCGTGGGATTACATCGGCGGTCAACCAGATCGGTTCCCGCTCGCCAAGGACGATTTGCATCGGTCCGGCTGATGCGCGGAAGAGCGGGCTATCGATGTTGGTTCCCATCACCGTGGTGACGAGATTCCGCAGACCGAGTTGAATCCGCAACCGATTGCCGGCTTGTGGGGTCACCCAGGCTCGTTCCATCGTACCGGTATATTGAATGCCATGCGTGGCCACATCGAAGGCCATGAGGCCTTGGCCCCGATGTTCGTAGGTGCCCGCTCGCGCTCCATTGAGTGCGGACACCGGGACTTGATCGGGAATCAGGTAGGACATCGATTCCAGCAGGTCGGTGTTCACGCGGATGAGAATGGCCCGTTCCACTTCGGCACCGGGCACGAACTTGAGTTCATCGATCAGCGACGCCGCGGACGGGCGCTTCGGCCAATCGATATCGGTGACGGCCGGTTTTTCCGGATGCAGCATCCAATCCCAGACTTCGTCCTGACCGAAGACGTGATTACCGATGTTGTGGCCGCCCGTCGGCAGAATGGATACGAAACCGCGTCCCCCGGCGGCATTGATGCCGTCGATCAAATCGGTGGACGCCGACTGCGGAACCAGCGTGTCATCGGCGGCATGAAACGCCCACACGGGGACTTTTGCCAGGTTCGGAATGAAATCCGGCTTACCGCCGCCGGACAACGGGAGCACGGCTTTCCAGGGGGAAGGATCTTTTGCGGCCAGACTCCACGCACCGAAGGCTCCCATCGAGATCCCGACGAGGACGCGATGGTCTTTGTTGACGACGTAGTTGCGCTCGACTTCCTCCTGGATCTTCAGGGCACGCTCGAGTTCGCGGGTATCGTCATGCCAGCCGCCGAGCAAACGGCTGCGCAGGTCTTCGTTCTGCGCGAACACAGCCAGAAACGGAGTCGTCGCCGCCCGTTGCTTCAACCCGGGACCGAGACCAACGACGAGCTGCGCCCGCCCGTCTCGACCACGACCGCTGGCACCATGCAAATAAAAGATCACCGGTGGCGGGTTGGCAGGGGAATACCCCACGGGGACAAAGACCACGTATTTGTGATCGCCGTCGGCGTCACGGTAGATATGATCGACAAACTGACCTGTGTCCGCCTCGGCCGCGATCGTTGTCGTGCATGCGGTCATCCAGAGACAGACAGCCGCACTGCCCAAAGCCATCATGGGCAAGATCATCCGTGAATTGCGTAATCCGCTCATGCGTCGAGGCCTCCCTAACCCGCAAACTCAACGGCACCGTCCACGACGTGTGCTGTCGGCGCGGGCCATCTTCAGTCGATTTCTGTTTCGATATCGGCAGTCCCCCGGAACCCTCACCAGCCAGAGCGCCGGAGTTTCCCGATCAACCAGAAATGCCGCGACCACTCCCGGATCGGTCCGCGGAACTCGTCGTTATTTTCGAGAGCAGTTTCGTTCCAAGCTGATTTTTCGGCAGATCTTCCCTACCTTCGCAGGAAGGTTCCCGAACTCAGCCAATCGCTGGCAGATGTCTCTCGTTCCACGTTTCAAATAGGGCGAACATGTCGGCCCGCGCGTCATGCGTCCCAGCACGTCCAAGGTCCTCGGCGACGCCATGAAAGTCGCCTGAATCCACGGTGATTTGTTGATTTACGAGGAAGCCCAGGGATTACTATCCCTGGGTCTCTTCATTTCTGCAGCGGAGCAACCGACACCGTCACCCCCCCGGTGTTATCCGCGAGTTCACTCCACGAATCATTCAGCCGCAGATACAACGTTCCCGCCACCGGCGTGGTGAACTCGACGCGACTGCCAACGGCAACCGTGCGCAACATTGCCTCGTCATGACCCGCCGCGGGGCTGTCTTCTGCACGGACACAGGCCAGCATTTTCCCCATCGGCAGGCCTTGAACATACCGGAACGAGATGCCGTCGGCGGTGCTGATCCACGGCTTGGGGTGTTGGGCCAGCGTGAATTGCCCGGTCGCTGTGATCTCATAGGGTTGGTCGGCTTCCACTCGAATACGTGTCGATTGCCAACCACGATCTGCGACGATTTCCGCGGTTCGTGGATCGGGGTTCTTCCACGGTGTTCCCGGTTGAAACGTGATGGCAGCGCGGGAGACGTCGTAGCCATGCTGCAAATTCGTGGCAAATAGCACCCATTCCGTGGCCAGATCGCGAACATCGTCAGCAAACAGTTGCTCCAGTGTCGCCGCGAATGCGCGCGGTTGTTGGTTCTGACCGAGTTCGCGAAAACGCGCCGAGTACCGCGGGTGATGATCGAGAAAGTGGCACGCCGCCCATGACCACGCATACGGCTCGGGATCGAGGTACTCCTCGGCGGTAGAATCAAACACCTTCGACATCGTGCGCCCACGACCTTCCTCAACCGCTTTGCGGATGAGTGTGATCCGGCCGAATCCCGCAAACGCTTCGGGAGATGTGGGCATGACCCGAAAGCTCAGCGTGCCATCCGAATGGATGCGGTGCGTGCCGAAATGCTCGGCCATCCCTTCCAGATACCACACCGGGGCGCGGTTCTCCGGCAGGAACATCATCACACAGTGCGTCGCTTCGTGGATGAGCAAATGCCGCCGATAGTAAGCGTACGGCTGTTCGCGCATCCAAAACTGGTTGCGGTGATGCCGACCGTGTTCAATCGGCGGCAAATCATCCGGAATCATGCCAGCCTCACGGAACCGTTTCTCGTCCTGCATCAGATAGCCGGTCATCTGGAATTCATCACCGGCACGCGACGGAGGCAAGGCACCGAAGTAGGCAGTGAGCGTGTCATACGCCGCATCGATCACGGCGGGTAGTGGCCGCGCCTCTTCGGCGGGAATGTCGGTGTAAAGACGGAGGCGTGGGGATTCGTACCGCGCGATCCCCAGCACCTTCAGTGCCGTGTCATCGTACGTCGGACGCTGATCATCGGGCCGAAACACGGGAGCCGCTTCGATGGTCGGAGCTGGACCTGCAATGGTTGAATCGAGAGGTGATTCATCGGTGGGCATCGTTTCCGCAATGAGAGACGCGGATTTGGCGACAGCCCTTGAGGCCGATACCTTTGCTTTCGGCTTGGCCTTGGTCGCCGCACCGCAGCCGCACAGCGCGAGCAGCACGCCCAGCATGAGGATGTGCAATGGGGTGATTTCGCGGCGGGACATGTCGAATTCCTGCGAGTCGCTAACGGTTCAGGCACTTCCATTTTATACGAGTTTGTGGAGTGCTCTGCGCGGGCGGTACATCTGATCGACAGGGCGATTCGGTTTTCGATACTGCATGGACCGTCGGGATTGGCGAATCACAGTACCGTTTTGGGTCGTTACCGATTGGTAGCATAGCTGGGCCGCCGTTCATCGATTTCTTGTCGAAAATGGTGGCCTTGCGGAGAAAAGCACGAAGCGACTCCGCGCGAAGAACAAAGCTTCGAGCATCAACAAATCCAGAAGGCACATCAGGTGCTTACGGCGTATTTGAGATTGCCGCCGCAGCGGAGACTGCTGTCCGAGACAGCCGGGACTTTCGGCGACACCAGGATCCGGTTCCGAATCCCAGCACCGCAAGACCCGTCAGCCAGATGCTGGCGGGCTCAGGAACAGCTTGTGCGGATGCGGTCAGGTGGAGTGTCCCGTTCACGATGGAGAAGGGGATTTCCGTGTTGAAACTTGTATCGGTGAAGAAAGTCCCTGTCGTCGACGCCAGCGATCCAGGAACCAGGCTGATGCTGAACGATTGCGTCGGCGCACCGGCATTCGTGGCGAATTGAAGCTGTGCGAGCAAATGTGTGAACGGACCTGTCAAATCCGAGTTTGCAAAGTCGAAGACCAGATAATTCGTTTTCGTGACATCCACAAACCCGCTGGGTGATAGCACGGGATCGATTTGCCCACTTCCTGGGCCGGCAAAGATGTAAGTCCCGAGTGCGAGTTCATCCTGCGGCTGGGGATCGACGAACCAGGCTTGTGTGCCATCGCCAGTGATTATGAATTCGGCGTTGTAAAAACCGAGTAAATCAATGGGGCTGTCGGACATAATCGTCACGTCGGCCGTCCCCGTTCCGCCTGCCGGAATGGTCACGTTGCCGATCGAGATTACCAACCCGCCTTCCGCGGGTGGTGTCATCGAAAAACACTGACACAGGAACGTCAAACAGATCACACCATTTAACCGGGCCATGTGTTACTCGCTCACTGGGGCCGCATTCGCCGATCACAGAGTCATCAGTGACAATGTCATTACCGTAACGTGGGCAGGAACCCGACGCCATATGTTGAGTTCTCAGCACTAGAAAAATCATGAAAGGGAATCTGAATGCTCGTCGAGTCGTCCTGTCCCGTCGATGGCAGTCGCAGAAATTGGCAATTCCGCCGTGAAATCGACTCTCCGGTCCGGTAATATGCCGACACGGCCTTTCAGCATCCCGTCTTGGTCAACGAAGATTTTCATCATGTGTTGGAAAAACTCCGCCCGGCTGCGGTCCGCCTTGGCTTTGATGGCGGCGATGTTTGTCCCAGCGATGAACTCGCGCGCGGCGGATTTCGAGCCTTCGGGCTTTGAAGAGCGTGCCCGGCCGATTCTCAGAAGCTATTGCTACGAATGTCACAGTGGTGATACCAAGGAAGGAAACTTGTCGCTCGACACGTTGAGTGCCGAGAAGGGTCTCCCCGCACAAAACGCCGCGTGGTGGAAAGTGCTGAAGAATCTGCGGGCCGGCGTCATGCCGCCGGAAGGGCATCCGCGGCCGAGTCGAGACGAGCAAGAAATCCTGGCGGACGGCATCAAGTTCGACCTCTTCGGGATCGATCCGAACAATCCCGACCCCGGCCGTACCAGCGTCAAGCGGCTCAACCGCCGGGAGTATGACAATACCGTTGATGACTTGATGGGAATCAAATTTGACGCTGCGCTGGTCTTTCCTCCCGATGATTCCGGCTACGGATTTGATAATGTCGGCGATGCCCTTAGCTTTTCTCCTTTGCTGATGGAAAAGTATCTCCGCGCGGCTCAGGCCATCGTGGATCAGGCAGTTCCCAAAGTGACATGGGTGATTCCGCAGCAGGAATTTTCCGGACGCGATTTCCAGAATGAACGTGACAGATCGGACGGCGGACGGATGTCCGGTAAGAAAGCCGCCACTGTCCGGCGTGTGCTGGAAATCGATCATGCGGGAACGTACGACATTTTTGTGGCTGTGAAGCAGCACGGCACGTTCGATTTCGACCCGGCTCGGTACACGATTGATTTTAAAATCGACGGTCAGGAACGGAGTAAAAAGGAATACGGCTGGGACGAGAACAAACTTCAACGGTCACAATTCGCCGAAGAATGGGCACCCGGACAGCACGAGTTGTCCTTCGAATTGACGCCCGTTGTGAGTGCTGAAGGCCAAGCTGATCAACCGTTGGTCGCCATCGATCGGGGCTCGACGGACCTGTGGTTTGAAGTGAATTCGATTCGAATTGAAGGACCGCGTGGGACGCACAAACGCGTTCATCCACGAAACTACACGACGTTTTTCCCCCGCGAAGAACCGCCGATCGATTCCCAGGGGCGGCGAGACTATGCTGCGGAAATTCTCCGCAAGTTCGCGACCCGTGCCTACCGATCACCGGTCACAGCAGAGACGGTCAACCGGCTTGTGAATCTCGCGGAAGGGGTTTACCAGCAGCCGGAGAAGACCTTTGAAGCGGGAGTGGCGCATGCACTGGTGGCGGTGCTGGCGTCGCCGCGTTTCCTGTTTCGGCTGGAATCGTCCGGACCAGCGCCGACCATCGGCGTTTTTTCCCCGATCGACGAATTCTCGTTGGCGTCGCGCCTGTCGTACTTCTTCTGGTCGACGATGCCCGATGAAGAGTTGTTTCGCCTCGCCGAAGCCGGTGAGCTGCGCCAGCACTTGCCCGAGCAGATCAAACGAATGCTGGCGGACCGGCGGGCAGCCGAGTTCGTGCGCAACTTTGTCGGTCAGTGGCTCCGCACCCGCGATGTGACCCAGGTGACCGTCGATCCGATTGCGGTGCTGGGTCATCAGGACGAGTACGAGAAACTGCGCGAACAATTTCGCAACCGCCGCCGGCAGCCATTCGGTCGCCAGCTCAGTCCGGAAGACGAACAGCTTCGCAAGCGGTTCGGTGAGTTCCGGGCGATTTCCGATCGTTTCAATGATGAGATGAAACGTGCGATGCAACGCGAAACCGAGATGTGCATCGAGTACATCGTGCAGGAAGATCGCAGCCTGTTAGAGTTGTTGGATTGCGACTACACCTTTGTGAACGAAAAACTCGCGGCGCTGTATGACATTCCCGATGTCCGGGGCAATGAACTTCGCCGCGTCACCCTCCCGGAAGGCAGTCCCCGGGGCGGGGTGTTGACGCAGGCATCGATGCTGCTGGTGACGTCGAATCCGACACGGACATCGCCCGTGAAGCGCGGCCTGTTTGTGCTGGAAAACATCCTCGGCACTCCAGCGCCTCCTGCGCCGGCGGGCGTACCCGATCTGGAAGAATCGGCCAAGAAATTTGCCGGGCGCGAGCCGCCGTTGCGGGAACTCCTCGCCGCACACCGTGAGTCGGCATTGTGTTCGTCGTGCCATTCGCGGATGGATCCGTTGGGAATCGCCTTGGAAAACTTCAACGCCTTAGGAATGTGGCGCGAACAGGAAAAGAACCAGAAAATCGATGCCTCCGGAAAACTGATTACCGGGGAAACATTCCAGGACATTCGTGACCTGAAGAAGATCCTGCGCGAGCACCACGCAGCCGATTTCTATCGGTGTGTTACCGAAAAGATGCTAACGTATGCCTTGGGCCGCGGGCTGGAAGCCACTGATGAACACACGGTCGACTTGATCGTTAAACGGCTCAGCGATAACAACGGCCGATTCAGTGTGCTGATTCAAGGAGTCGTCGAATCGGCCCCGTTTCAGAAGCAGCGTCACTCCGGGACCGAGAACATCATTACGCCACAAGGAACCGGCCATGAATAATTTTACATCCAGCGCAGGACCGCGGGCTTTGGCCTTCAGCCGTCGTCAGTTTTTGCGTGGTCTCGGAGTGTCGGTCGCGCTGCCGCTGCTGCCATCGCTCATGTGCCGGAGTGCCCAGGCGGAAGCGGTCGCCAAAACGGCTGCGGGAGCGGCGGCGACTTCGACCGGCGCACCGCTCCGCATGGCGTTCATGTCGATCCCCAATGGCGTGCAACAGGACCATTGGTTCCCGACGGACGACTTCCGGCTGGGGGACAGCATGGCCCCGTTGGAATCGCTGAAAGCCCACTTTCAAGTGATCGGCGGGATGGATCATCAGCATGCCACCGCTGGTCGTGATGGCGCGGGTGACCACGCGCGAGCCAGTGCCACGTTTCTGACGGGAGCCCGCGCACGGAAGACAGCAGGCAGCGATATCCACGTCGGCGTCTCGGTCGATCAGGTTGCCGCACAGAAACTCGGCCATCTCACGCGGTTTCCGTCACTCGAATTGTCTTCGGACGTCGTCCGGAACTCCGGCAGTTGCGATTCCGGCTATGCCTGTGCCTACCAGTACAATCTCGCGTGGAGCTCCGCATCGACCCCGGTCAGTCCCGAACCCAATCCGCGGCTGGCCTTTGAACGATTGTTCGGAGCGGGTGACAAAGCGGATCGCACGAAAAACTTCGCGATTCGCCAGCAAACCGAGCGGAGCATCCTCGACTTCGTGATGGAGGAAACCGGTGATGTTCAGCGTCGCCTGGGAGCGCACGATCGCCGGAAGTTCGACGAATATCTGACGGTCGTTCGTGACATGGAGCAGCGGTTAAAAGCGGCTGAGCAATTCAAGAAGCTGCCCGAAACCCCCGCGCCGACTCCGCAGGGCATTCCCAGCAACTTCACGGATTACATGCAGTTGATGTATGACATGCTGGTACTGGCGTTCCAGACCGATTCCACTCGGATCGCGACCTTGCTGTTGGCTTACGATGGCAGCAATCGCACCTTCCCGGAAATCGGCATTCCCGAAGGGCATCACTATCTGACCCACAATCAGCGGAATCCAGACCTGGTCAAGAAAGTCGCCGAGATCGACAAGTACTACCTCACCGGCTTCGCCCGGTTTCTCGACAAGATGGCGAAGACCGAAGATGTTGACGGGAACTCGTTGCTGCACAACTCTATGATCGTTTACGGCGGTGCCATCGCCGATGGCAATCGCCACACCCACGACAACCTGCCGGTGATTCTTGCGGGTCACGGCGGCGGCACGTTGACTCCGGGCCGCTTCCTGAAACCCAATCCGCAACCGATGTCGAACCTGTTCGTCACGATGCTGAATCGGTTTGGTGTCGAAACGAAATCCTTCGGCGATTCCAGTGGTTCCCTCGATACGATCTGACTTCGAATGCGGTACGCGCGTGGCGCCCACAACGCCGTGGCTGTTGTTATCAGGAACCGATCGACACCGGCACTATTCGATCTTCCAGACCCGCACGGCACCATCTCGACCGCCGGAGGCGAGCAGTGTGCCGTCGCGGTTGAAGGTTACGGCATGGACCGCGATCTTGTGGCCAAGATAAGTGGCCTGCAATGTACCGGTCGTGCTGTCCCACACTTTGACGGCTCCATCATGACCGCCAGTGGCGAGCTTCCTGCCATCGGGGGAAAAAGCCACACCCCAGATGTCACCGTCGTGGCCTTCCCACGATTCGACGACCTGCCCGTTGCCGGTGTCCCACACGCGGACGGTTTTATCCCACCCGACCGACGCCAGCCGGCGGCCGTCATGGTTGAATGCCAGGCCATAGACCGGGCCGGTATGCCCTTCCAGCGGCAGTTTTTGTGTCAGGGTTTTCGCGTTCCACAAATGAATCGTCTTGTCAGTTCCGGCCGTGGCCAGCGTTTCATCATTCGGCGACAGAGCGACCGCATACACGGCTCCGGTCTGCTGCATTTCTGCGATCGTCTGGTCGGGTTTCTCCAGGGACCAGACGCGCACCCGGCCGTCCCGCACTCCCGCAAACAGCGTCTTGTCATCGTGGGACAACGCCAAACCGCGGACGGCGTTGGCATTCTCGAAAGTCTGCACCGGTTCGGTTTCCGACGGCTTCCAGAGCTTGATTAAACCATCGTCACCGGCCGTGACCAATCGCTCGCCGCTGGGAGAAAACTGGGCCGACCAGACCACGCCGCGGTGAGCCGGGATCGTCGATTTGACACTTTGCGTGGCCCAATCCCACAGACGGACGGAACCATCTTCGACCGCCATGGCCACGGTATCGCTGGCAGGGTTAAACGCCACCGACCACACCGTCCCGGCATTCGCGCTGAGGACCGCCACCGGTTCGGCGGACGACACCGGAACAGATGATGCGACGGTGGGTGACTGTGGTGTCGTCACCGTCGGCGACGCCGAACGGTTCGCGAAGAACATTCCGCCCAGCAGTCCAAAGACCAGGAACCCGGCTCCAATGCCCAGCGTGATCCGACGGTGGCGCGTGTGAATCGCGCGGAGTTCATCCTGACAAACCGTTGGGATCTCGTCCGAGGTGGTCTTCATCAAGGCCCATTCGTACTCAAACAGTTCGGCGAGCAGCGCCGCCGTTTGAATCCGTTTTTCGGGCTTTTTCTCCAGCAGTTGCTCAATCGTTTCCGCCAGCCAACTCGGAATGGCCGGGTTCAACTCACGAATCGGCTGCGGTTTCGCCTCCGCAATTTTCTTGAGAATCGCGAGCGCGGAGTTCCCCTTGAACGGCGGCTGCCCGGCACTCATTTCATAGAGAATCGCTCCGAGACTAAAGAGGTCGGACCGCGGATCGGCTTCTTCCCCTTCGGCTTGCTCGGGAGCCATGTACATCGGCGTGCCGGTGACGAAACCGGTGCGGGTGAGCTTCACATCATCGACCACCCGCGCGAGACCGAAGTCGGTCAGCTTGACCCGGTCGTTGGGTGGTTCGAGCAGAATGTTGCCGGGCTTGATGTCGCGGTGAATCAAGCCTTGCGCGTGCGCTGCCGCCAGTCCTTGTGATGCCTGCAAGCCGATGCGGACGATCTCACGCACAGGCATCGTCTTGGTCCGGGTGAGCCGTTCTTCCAGCGTTTCGCCGGAGATCAACTGCATCACGAGGTACGGTAACCCATCCGCGCCGTCACGCTCCACCTGATGAACCGCGACCACGTTTTCGTGGGTGATCGATGCCGCAGAGCGGGCTTCGCGACAGAACCGTTGGCGCGAGAGTTCGTCCCCAAGGAGTTCCGGGTCGAGGATCTTGATCGCCACGTGTCGTTGCAATTTCGTATCGAAGGCTTCGAGCACGATGCCCATGCCGCCGCGGCCGATGATTCGCATCACATCGAACTGCGCGAGTCGGCCGAGATACGCGGGATCGGTGGCCGGTTGCAGGAACTCGAGCGCCGGTATCCCTCGCCGGGGCGTCGGCCGCGGGACGAAGGTTTCCTGATAGACGTTGTCGAGTTCTTTCACCGCCGGCCAATACGCCGAGTCGGTCCCCGGCGCGGCGGCGTGGAGATGCTCCACCACTTGCGACAGATTCGTTCCCTCGGTGGCAATCTCTTCCAGCTTGGCCTGGCAACACTCGCACGAATCCATGTGCTGTGTGCATTGCTGCTGTCGCTCGCCGGGCAAGGAACCGTCGAGCAACTGGCGAAGTTCTTCCCGTTCCGGGCATTGTCGAATGGCAGCCATGTTACTTCTCTTCCTGTCGACGAAGGGTGTCGACTTCCTGCTTCAACCGGGCCAGCACACGGCTCTTCGCCACATACACGGCTCCGGATGACAATTTTAATTGCTGGGCGACATCAGCCGCCGATTGGCCTTCGACCGCGGTGAGCCAAAAGGCCCGCCACGTCGATTCCTGAAACTCCCTTTGCACCTGTTCCATGGCGATTGCGGCTAACCGGCGTTGATATTCCAGTTCCCACGTATCGGCCCCGTCGACCGCCTCGGGGTGCGTTTCCAGCAGCTTGTTCGTCGTCGTATCGCCCGACCCCTGTGGCCGGATCCGCCGGGCGGACAGAAAATTGAACACTTTGTTGCGGGTGATCGTGAACAGCCAGCCGCGAAAGGTTCCCTGCTTGCGATCGTAATCCAACCGACCAATGGCGGAAGACACCGACCGCATCACATCCTGCATCAGGTCCGCCGCATCGGCGTCCTGCAGGCCTCGTTTGCGGGCGAAGCCATACACCACGGGTCCATACAGCCGGACGAATTCGTGCCAGGCGTCGGTATTGTCGCCATCGCGCAGTTGAACCAGCAGGCTGGCACGGGTGAGCGGGGAATCGTCGACGGACATAGTTCTGCCAGTGAGGTTCCGAAGCGGCGGGCGATGCCAACATCGCCGCCGGTCTCGAGCGCGTCGCCTCCCATAATACGCTCCGCACCTCATTTGGACGAGGACCGCAGCCGGAACCCTTCGCAGTCCGCCACATCAATCGTTCTCCATAAATCTTTAACGGTCCTGGTTAACAGGTCTTACCGACGAAGACTGTAAACCTTACATCGCTTCTCGAATTTTCGGAGAAACTGAGACTCTGCCGGGTGTCCGAAAGAGTTTCGGATTCCGTGTAAGGCTCTGGCCTGGATCCGGTAATCTCATCCACAGGCCGACGAAAACCAGTCCTCAAACCGAGAACCGTCGCGGTCTGGAAGTTGTTCAAAAGCAGAGAGTTGAGAGGGATTGACGGTCGACCGGATGTGTTGTCCGGCTCTTCCGATTCTTTCACAGGCAGGAACGCGATCATGTCTCAGAAATTGCAGGGCAAAGTGGCGGTGGTGACCGGGGCGTCCAAAGGGATCGGAGCGGCCATCGCGCTGCATCTCGCGAAGGAAGGGGCCGCCGTCGTCGTCAACTATTCCTCGAGTAAAGAGGGAGCCGACCGTGTCGTCAGCGAGATCGTCGGCAGCGGTGGGAAAGCCCTCGCCGTGCAGGCCAACGTGGCGAAGCCCGCCGACATTCAACGCCTGTTCGCGGAAACGAAGCAGGCTTTCGGTCAGGTTGACGTCCTCATCAACAACGCCGGCATCTATGAGTTCTCGCCACTGGAAGCCATCACGCCGGAACACTTCCACAAGCAGTTCGATCTCAACGTGCTGGGCCTGCTCCTCACGACGCAGGAGGCCGTCAAACATTTCCCTGCCACCGGCGGAAATGTCGTCAACATCAGTTCGGTTGTGGCGTCCACTCCCGTACCCAATGCGGCGGTTTACAGTGCCACAAAGGCGGCCGTCGATGCCGTCACCCGGTCATTGGCCGTCGAGCTGGGGCCGAAACAGATTCGCGTCAACTCGATCAACCCGGGCATGATTGAGACCGAGGGAACCCACACCGCGGGCATCACCGAGAGTGATTTCCGCAAGCAGATCGAGTCGCAGACGCCGCTGGGCCGGATCGGTCAACCGCGCGATATTGCCACCGCCGTCGTTTTCCTGTCGACTCCCGACTCCGGATGGGTTACTGGTCAAACGCTGCTGGTCTCCGGCGGATACCGGTAGTCGTTGCGAACGCATCCGGAAAACTGAATCGCCACACGATCGGCAGCAGGGAAACCGAGGTCTGTGTGACTGGGTTCCCTGCCGCCGATCGTTCCTTCCCGGCTTGCGATTTCCCGCCGAAATCCTGACCATCGCACCCATCGACTTGCTGTACGGCTTCTGATGGGAACGGATACATGACGGCGGCTTCGTTTCGTTCGCGGCTTCTCGGTGGTGAGACCTTGCTGGGTACGATGGTCACGCTGCCGAACGCCGCCGTGGCAGAGATTCTCGCAGACATTGGTTTTGACTGGCTGTTCGTCGACGGCGAACACGGCCCGCTGGAAACGCACGATATCGAGGCGATTCTGCAGGCCGTCGGTCATCGGACGCCGTGTCTGGTTCGCGTCCCTGTGGCCGCCGAGATTCCGATCAAAGCCGCCCTTGATCTCGGCGCGGATGGAATCATAGCGCCACAGGTCAACACGGCGGAAGAAGCCGCGCGGGTGGTACAGTGGTCCCGCTATGCTCCGCTGGGCTCCCGCGGCGTCGGTCTGGCCCGGGCGCATGGCTACGGTCGGCGGTTCAAAGAGTACGTTGAAACGGCAAATGAACGTACCGTCGTCGTTGTCCAGGCCGAACACATTCGTGCCGTCGACAACATTGACGCAATCGTCAAGGTCCCCGGCATTGATGCGGTGCTCCTCGGACCGTACGACCTCTCCGCCAGCCTGGGGAAGATGGGACAGATCGACGATCCCGTAGTTACGGCGGCCATCGATCGCGTCACTGCGGCCTGCCAGACGGCCCGGATTCCGCTCGGTTACTTCGGCGTGACCGCGTCGGCCGTCCAACCTTTCATCGACCGCGGCTACACCCTGATCACCGCCGGCGTCGACACGTTGTTGCTCGCGCAATCCGCCGGGCAATTGCTGAAGCAGCTGCAAAAGCCTTGATTCCGCGGCGTCCCCGCTCTCCACAGCAAACGGCTGAAACTGCCCGGAATTCACCCACCGGAGACCAGAATCACCAGCCGCTCGCTGCACAAGGGGTACGAGAGCGGTTACAATTTTGGGATTGTGAGCAGGCGGACTGCTAACCACCGTGTCAACCATACTTTTAGATTTGCCGCACCATCGGGATGCCGCCAGGAGAGACGCATGAGTCGACAATCGTCGCGCCGCGAGTTCATTCGAAACACTTCGGCCCTGAGCGCCGCGTTGTTCGTCGGAAGCTCGGTTGACCTTCGCGGCCAGGAACGCTCGGCGAACGAACAACTCAACGTCGCCTGCTTCGGTGTCGGGGGCAAAGGGGGCAGCGATTCGGCCAACGCAGCCACCTTCGGGAATGTGGTCGCCATCTGTGACGTCGATCGCAATACCCTCGAAAGCAAAGGGAAATCCAAAGGCTTCGAGAATGCGGAGAAGTTCACCGACTACCGCGAACTGCTGGCCAAATACGGCAATAAAATCGACATCTGCAATGTCAGCACACCGGACCACATGCATGGTCCGATCACGCTGGCGGCCATGCGGCTGGGCATCAGTTGCTACACTCAAAAGCCGTTGACGCGGACCATCTACGAAGCCCGGTTGCTCGCTCATGTGGCGAAGGAAACCGGCGTTTGCACGCAAATGGGTAATCAGGGGACCGCCCTGGATTCCTCGCGCGAAGCCATTGCCCAGATCCAGTCGGGCGTGCTCGGCACTCTGAAAGAAGTCTTCGCGTGGTCGAACCGTCCGGTGTGGGCACAGGGGCCCGGTCGCCGGATGACCATGGAAAAGTTCACCGCTCAGGCGATGAAAGACGATCCGGAAAATGCTGGCAAACTCATTTCCAAGAAGAAAGAAGAAATCGCGAAGGCGCTGGAACGCGTCGATTGGAAGGCATGGATCGGTGTCGCTCCGGATCGCGAATTCTGGCCGGGCATCTACCACACCTTCCAGCATCGTGGCTGGTGGGACTTCGGAACCGGTGCCTTGGGCGATATGGCCTGCCATCAACTCACGGTGCCGTTCGCTTCGTGTGGACTGCGGGATCCAATCTCGGTGCAGGCGAAATCCACCGGACACGACTTCGACAGCTTCCCGGCCAGCTCGATCATCAAGTTCGAGTTCCCCGAAACGTCCGAACGCCCGGCGATTCCCTTCTGGTGGTATGACCGCAAAGGCAACAAGCCGCCGATGGAAGTCTTCGAGAAACACGGCATCACGAAGGTTTCGGACAGCGGCGTGATGATCGTCGGTGAAAAGGGCGTGTTCTACAGTTCCGACGACTACTGCGGTGTCTACGAACTGAAGGGCGTCAGCAAGGTCAAGGTCGACTACGAAAAGGCTGAAGACAAGGGGAACAACGACCTTAACAACATGTATGAGTTGTTCCGTGCCAAGCGCGCTGGCGATCCGACGATCTGCAAGTCGAACTTCATCGACCGGGCCGGCCCGCTGACGGAAACGATCCTGTTGGGCAATCTCGCCGTGTGGGCGGCGGCCAACGGTGGTGCCAATGGTGAGATGGGTGAATGGGGTGAAAAGGTCGAATGGGATGCCAAGAACCTCAAGGTCACCAACCTCGCTGCCCTCCAGACGCCGAAAGTTGCCGACTTGATTAAGCCGGTCTACGCCTCGGGTCACAAGTTGGACTAGTTGTCGTCTGCACGGGGCGTACGTGGTTCACGTGCGCCCCGTTTCTTTTTTCATGCCGCTAGTTGAAACAAGGCGCGAATGATGGTGAGTCGGTCCTGGTCGCGAAGTATTCCGGCCTGTGTCACATTGCTGGCGATGTCTCTGGCCGGTTGCGCGAAGCCCAAAGAGGACAGCGGCATCCCAACAACGCCAGCAGCTGAGGCAAAAACGTCCACTCGCAAAGCCACGGCGAATGCAGACGACGTGAAAGCGGCCAAAGCGCGCATCGAGGCGTTGGGATCCCGCTCCAAATATGCACCGACGGATGGCAACCTGCTCACTGAAATCGTCATTCAGGATGGTTCCAATCTCACCGCCGAAGACCTGGCGTTGTTCGGTAAGCTGTCCGATCTCGAAAAACTCCAGATCTTCAACTGCCGGACGCTCAATGACGAGATGGTCGCAACGCTTAGCGGATTGAAAGGGCTGACGAGCCTGGCACTGACCAATTCCGTCATCAACGATCCCACCGTCGAGCTGATCGTCAAGTCCTTCCCCAATCTCACCGAACTGGATCTCTCTTCCAACACGAACATGACCAACGGCGTGGTCAAGATTGTCAGCGAACTGAGCAAACTCCAACGGCTGACACTGGTGCAAAATCAGGTCAATGATATCGGTGCGCAACGATTGTCAAAGTTGCAGGAACTCCGGGCGCTCGATCTCCGCGGCAATATGGAAGCGGGTGACATGGCCTTGGAGGTCGTTGCCGATCTCCCGAAGCTCGCAGCGTTCAAACATCGCAGTACGGCAGTGACGGATTCCGGGATGGAATACCTCAGCAAGAATCAGACACTGGAATCGCTGCTGTTGCAGGATTTCGTCATCACCGACCAGTCCGGACCGCATCTCGCCAAGCTTGGCAAACTCTCACAATTGGAAGTCTTCCGTTGCCAGGGATTCGGTTCCGATGGGGTGCTGGCATTGAAAGGAATGGGCCTGACCCGGCTGACCCTGCGCGACCTGCCGAACGTAGACGATCGAGGAATGGAAGTCTTCGACGAACTCCCGCAATTGCGGCGACTCTATTTGCACGAACTCGCGTCCGTTAGCGACTCGGGATTGAAGCACCTGGCGGCCCTGAAATCGCTCGAACTGCTCGATATCTGGACGGTTCCCCAAATGACGGATGCGACGGTCGATGTGATTGCCGAGCTTCCGAAGCTCAAGGAGCTCTCCCTTCGCGCGACCGGCGTCACAGACAGCACGATTGATAAGCTGCTGAAGATGCCGAATCTGCAATCGTTGACCTTCAAGGAAAACGGTTCCGTCACCGCCGAGGGACTTAAGAAACTCGCGGCCAAAAAATGGGCGAAGCTGGACCTCGGGACTTCCGGCGGAAGCGATCCCAGCGACCAGTGAAAACGGAATTGGATCGTGGGGCGACTGAAGAGCAGTTGGCGTTTCAGGCCTCGGGCTGATCTTCTGCGTTCAGCAATTCCATGATTTGCTGGGCCGAAGTGGCTTGCCGCAACCGGCGCTGAAATTCCCCGCCGGCCAGACGTTGGACCAGGAACTCAGACCAACGAATTGACTCTCGGCGATTCCGCTCTGACAGATCACGGGGGCTTAAACAAAGCACAATGATGTCCACCGGTTCTTGATCGATGCTGTCAAAATCAACGGGAACCCGGCACACCGCGAGGATCGCCAGAGGCCGGGTGACGAGCGTCGATTTCGTATGAGGGATTGCGACTCCCAAGCCGATTCCTGTCGAGCCAAGGGCTTCTCGTCGTAGCACTGCATCCTGCAACGCAGGCACGTCGGGCTGTGAGACGAACGCGCCTTCAGCCAGCTTCAACAGAAGTTGATGGACAATCTCCTGTTTGCTGACAGAAGCCCCGCCATCAAGCAGGGTCGTGCTGACGATCCAGTCGGTGACACGCACAGCACGCCCCAACACTTGTGGCCAACCCGCACCAGTCCACGGCCTTCAAAAGGTCCCGTGAAACTGGCAGCTCTCACACATTTCCATCACTCTGCCAGCGGCAGGACTTCGACCTTACGGATGTTGACCCGGCTACCGGGGTCGTGCTGCTGGAAGGCGAAGTGTCCTTCTTTAAATGTCATGGCGAAGTCCATGTATTCGTACAGTTCGTTGCCATCGACTGTGATCTTGATCCGGGTCATTTTGCGCCCGCGCCATACGCCGTCACGGACTTCCAGGTCATATGTGAACCAGGTGTCAGGTTTCACATGTTGCTTGTAGACATGGCAGAAGCCGTACAGAGAACCCGTGCGAATGGGATCGGTATGTGTGCTGTCAATCTGGGCTTCGTAGCCATCGGTGAAACCGGGCTTCGGAGTCGTGCGGAAGTACAGACCCGAATTCCCACCGTCGTTGATCTTGATCTCGGCCCGATAGCGGAAGTTCTTGTAGGCCGCCTTGGAACAAACCAGCATCGAAGCCGGTCCGGAACCGCTGATGGCACCATCCGTCACTTCCCAGACACTTTTTTCGTTGCCTACTTTTTCCCAGCCGTCCAAAGTCTTGCCGTCAAACAAACTGACCCAGCCCGTTTCCTGAGCCCAGGCCGGTGTGACGGAGATCATTGCCAGGAACGCAGCCGTACCAAGCATTGCACGTGTGGACGCGGACATCATCGAGGTGCTCCATGTTGAATTTTGAACGGACGATCACAGGCGCATCTTATCAGAACGAATCGGTCACAGCATACCGGACGGTGGGACTTCGCTGCATCGTCCCGCATGAAGTCACTGCTGTTCAAGTCGGAAATCGCGGTGCCTTACCCGCGGACGATGCCCTGCTTTTTCATCCGGTTGCGGAGCGGATTCGGGTGCAGGTCGAGAATTACCGCGGTGCTGTGCGGGCCTACGATAACCCATTGCGATCAGATGGATTGTGCTCTGGTCACTCTCTTGTGTCCCCGTTTGGCAAGAAACCGGCCGGAAGCCTAGACGGCGGGGAAGGTAGTCCGGTTATGATCCGTACGCAACCAGACCACTGTGGCAGGGAACGAACACGGTTGCGGTGATGTCGCTACGGCTTGCTTCTCGCCGTAGTGGGTAATGTCGTTTGAGAAGCCCCTTTGATGAGACCGCATGACCCCTTCGCCGCAGACCGCAGAAGGACGAACCGAATCATCCTCGCCGACGGCGAGCGGAATTCCGTCGAAACGCGGATCCCTGTTTGCCGCCTTCCGACATTTGCCGATGCGCAATCAAGTGGGGCCGTTGCTGATCGCGCTCGCCGTGCTGACAGTGGGGTCGCTGGGTGAGTTGAGCGTATCGCTGGTGCTGCGCGACATTGTCGACAATAGCTTTTCACCGGATGCCAAGGCGGCAGTCGATCAGTATTTCCTCCAGATGCTGGGAGTCATCGCGATTCTCTCCCTCGCGGCCTTTGGACGGACGATGGTCACGGCTTGGATCGGGGAGCGGCTCGCCAAAGATTTGCGCCGTGAGACCTTCAATCATGTCTTGCGGCTGAGTCCAGAGTTTTACGATCGCACCAGTGCAGGAGAAATCCTGGCGCGATTAACGACAGACGTCACCGTGCTGCAGGAATTCACGACGATGTCGCTGCCGGTGGCGCTCCGCGCGGTGTTCATGATTATCGGTGGCACGGCCTCGATGCTCCTCATCAGCCCCAAGCTGACGATCATGCTCGCGGCGCTGGTACCAGTGCTGGTGATCCCGTTCTGGGTCGGCGGAGGGGTCGTCCGGCGGCGGGCAAGGGCCAGCCAGAATCTGGTGGGGGAAACGACGCGGTACGTCGAAGAGGTCCTGAATGGCATTCAGACCGTGCAGGCCTTCACCTACGAAACGGCCGCCAGTCAGTCGTTTGGGCAGAAACTGAACGAGGCTTATGGCTCGGCGCTCCGCCGGGTGCGGGCCTCCGCCGTCTTTCATGGCGTTATTGTTCTCATGGCGTTTGCCATGATCGATCTCGTCTTGTTTACCGGAGCCCGTGAGATGATGGCGGGCCGGATGACCGGTGGCGAGTTGGCAGCCTTCGTGGTCCTCGCGATGTTGGTGTGCGGTGGATTTGGCAGTGCGGGGTATGTCTGGGGAGAATTGCTGCGGGCCAGCAGTTCCGCGGAGCGGATTTCCGAACTGTTGACCGCCCCCTCGGCGATTGTGTCCCCGGTCCATCCGCTGCCGCTGCCGACACCGGTGCGCGGGCATGTGCAGTTCCGCGATGTCCACTTCCGCTATCCAGCGCGGCCCGATACCCCCGCACTGCAAAACTTCAGCTTGGATGTTCAGCCTGGGGAGACAATCGCCCTGGTGGGGCCCTCCGGTGCAGGGAAGAGCTCCGTCTTCAAGCTCATCCTGCGTTATTACGATCCGGATCACGGGGCGGTGTTGCTCGACGGTATCGATATTCGACAGGTCGACCTGCATGCACTGCGTTCGGCAGTTTCCTTGGTCCCTCAAGAAGCGGAGCTCTTCTCCGGCACGGCCCTGGAGAACATCCGCTTCGGTTTGAACACGGCGACGGATGAAGAGGTGCGGCAGGCGGCGACGCAAGCCGCGGCGGCAGAGTTTATCGACGCCACACCCGACGGATTTCTGACTCTGCTGGGACCGCACGGTCGGACGCTGTCCGGCGGACAACGGCAACGGATGGCGATCGCCCGTGCTGTTTTGCGCAACGCGCCTGTCTTGCTGTTCGATGAAGCCACGTCGTCACTGGACAGCGAGAGTGAATCGTTGATTCGGGCGTCGCTCGATGCCCTGGGAGGGCAGTGCACAATGATTATCATTGCGCACCGCCTGGCCACAGTTCGTCATGCTGACAGAATCGTGGTCATGGATGAAGGAAGAATCGTTGCCACCGGGAAACATGACGAACTGATGGTACAGGACGGGCTGTATGCCCGATTAGCGCAATCGCAATTCGCGCCGACGGATACCTGAATGGAGCCGCTGACCGGCTCATTGACAACCGGATCGACAACATTGAGACCGATGACAGACTCCGAGAAGATGGCCCTGTCAGTGTTGCTCTTGCCGATTCTCGCAAATGAGGCCGACAAACAGGCCGTTTCCATTTGAACTGGCGCTGTTTGAGGTCGACAATGGAAATCCTGTACGACAAAGGGGTCAATTCGGGTGGAAGCGGTTGTGCCGGTCGTCAGGCATCACTCCGCGGCCGGCCATGTCCGGTGAGCCAGGGGATTTTCGGCACGTTTGCAGGGTTTGAGACATGTTGAAGTTTTTCATCCGGCTTCTGGTCGTGGTTGGGGTTCTGGCAGGTGTCAGCTACGCCGCCTATGGGCCAGCCACGGCTTACCTGAAGGAACGTAATCGGCCGAAGTTCCGGACCGCAGCCGCGTCACGGGGAGACGTGGTCGCACTCGTGAAATCGACGGGGACGGTGAAGCCGGTGTCAACCGTCCGGATCGGGGCGTTTGTTTCCGGTCCGATTGTCAAACTGCATGCGAACTTCAACGATGAAGTCGAGGAAGGTCAATTGCTCGCCGAGATTGATCCGCTGATTTACGATGCCAACGTGGCCCGGGATCAAGCCGGACTCGCCACCCGTGTGGCAGATGTCGCGCGGGTGAAGGCACGGCTGCAGAACGCCACGAATGACGAAAAACGATCGATCGGACTGAAGGCCGACAATCCGAACTTCATCTCCGATACGGAAATGGACCAGTTCCGGTTTGCCAAACAGGCCCTGGAAGCAGAATTCACATTCGCAGAAGCCTCCGTGAAGCAGGCGGAAGCGGCTCTCAAAACGTCCCTGGCGAATCTGCATTACACAAAGATTGTCTCTCCGGTAAGTGGGATCGTCATCGACCGAAGGATCGATCCCGGTCAGACCCTGGCCTCCCAGTTTCAGACCCCCGAGCTCTTTGTCGTCGCACCGAACATGCGTGACGAAATGCACATTTTTGCCTCGGTCGATGAAGCCGACATCGGTTTCATTCGTGAAGCCAAGAGTCGCGGACAAAAGGTGCTGTTTACCGTCGATGCCTACCGGGATGAAGTGTTTGAAGGATCAATCTACCAGATCCGCCTCAGCTCCATCGTCACCCAAGGCGTGGTGACCTATCCGGTCGTCGTCTCGGCCAGCAACGCCGATTTGAAGCTACTGCCAGGCATGACGGCGAACCTCTCCTTCCGTGTGGAAGAAAAGCAGAACGTTATTAAGGTTCCGAACTCCGCGCTGCGGTATTACCCGAAGCGTGACCATGTCCGCGAAGCCGACCGACACTTGCTGGACGGGACGGAAGAGGGCGGCACGGGCACTCCCCGGACCGCCGCCGATCTGGTGGCTCCCGAGGCTGACAGGGAACGTCGCCGTCGCCATGTCTGGGTGCAGGATGGTGACTTCCTCCGAGCGATCGAAGTCGAGACCGGCATCAGCGACTACATCTACACAGAGATTATCTCCGGAGACTTGCCAGACGGCACGGACCTGATCATTGGTGAGAAGGTGGTCGCCGGTTAACAGCCAAAGGCATTCCTGCGTGCCACGGCTATGGCACATAATCAATCCACACGTTCCCAGGTCGAACCATCATGGTCACTTTACGAACTGCCATGCTGGCGCTGATGAAAAACAAGCTGCGGGCGTCGTTGACCGTGCTCGGTGTGGTGATCGGAATCGCCGCCGTCACCACGATGGTTTCAATTGGTGAAGGCGCGAGCGTCATGATCCAGAGCCAATTTCAGGCGCTGGGAACAAACGTACTTGCGGTTTATCCTTCCACGGTCGACCAGGCCGGTGTCAGTGGGGGATCCGTGCCGACACTCACGGCTGCCGATGCCAAAGCGATTGCACAGTACTGCCCATCGGTCCTCGTAACCTCACCGGTGGTCGGCGCTGCCGAACAAGTGATTCACGGCAACGACAACTGGAATCCAAAGCAATTGCTCGGCGTCGGCAAGGAGTATCTGCTGGTGCGGCAGTGGAATGTGCGCTCCGGCGGGTTCTTTACGCAGAGAGACGTTGATACCGCGGACAAAGTCTGTGTGCTGGGACAGACCGTAGCTGAGAAATTGTTTCAGACATCGAACCCCATCGGCAGTACCGTGCGGATCCGGAAAATTCCCTTCCGTGTCATCGGCGTCCTGGAAGCCAAAGGGGCCAGCATCGTCGGTGAAGACCAGGACGATGTGTTGCTGATGCCCTATTCCACGATGCGCAAACGGTTGCTGGCATCGAGTTTTGACGACGTCAACGCCATCATCATTTCGGCCACTTCTGTTGCCAGCATGTCCTCCGCAGAAAGCGAAATCCGAAGCCTGCTCGACGATCGTCACCGCACCCGGCCCGGCGAAGACCGCGATTTTCGCGTGCAGAACACGACCGAAGTCGGCAACGTCCTGCGGATGATTACCTTTGTCATGACGGCCATGCTCGCTTCCATCGCCGGGATTTCGCTCGTGGTCGGCGGCGTCGGAATCATGAACATCATGCTCGTGTCGGTCACCGAACGGACCCGCGAAATCGGACTGCGGATGGCCGTTGGAGCACGAGGACGCGATATTCTGTTTCAGTTCTTGATTGAATCGGTCCTGCTCTCACTGGTGGGGGGAATCATCGGTCTGTTGCTGGGCATTGCCGGGTCCGTGGGCTTGACGATGATGATTAACATGTTCTCGTCCGGCGCGAAATGGCCCGTCGTCGTCTCGCTGCCAGCGGCCGCGATTGCCGTGCTCTTTGCTGCCGCGGTCGGTGTCTTCTTCGGGTTTTATCCTGCACGATGCGCGAGCCAGCTCGACCCGATCGACGCTCTACGGTACGAATAATTTCCCGCTGGCGGCCTGCACCCGTGGCGACGGCTCCGCTTCAATGGCGTCGACGAAGACCGGAACCTCGAAGACTTCTGCGTCGGTGGTTTCCTTCGGCGGTACGTAATCCGAGGGAGTTGGTGGACGAATTTGGATCGGCGGTGTCAAGTCGAGTGACTCTTCAGACGGTTTATCGCTCTCCGGGTAGCGCGGGACGTTTTCTGACGGCATCAGGGCCGCGGGATAACAGACGTCCTGGAATTTATTCCACGGCCCTACAAACTGGAAACGTTCTTCCATAAACCGGATGCCGTGCGCTTCGAGGATCGTTCCGGTCGTCAACTCAAGTGTAGCCAGTTCGGTGTTGTATTGGCTGAGCGCCTGTGCTTCGGCACTCACAGCGTTGCCCCAGTCGACAATCGCCAGCAGGACGTTCAGAAAGATCGCGCGGCCGTTCGCAAATTCGGATTGCTGCACCATCAGATTGTCTCGTGCCGCCTCCCGTGTCTCCATGTAGGCTTTGTATTGTTCGTAGAACTGGTCGAGGTTGCGGAGGCTGCGGGCGACTTGATGGACCGCGTTGTGAACTCCCTGTCGTAGATTGGCGCGATCGCGTGCCACAATTAGTTCTTGTTGACGGACGACGGCGCGTCCCTGTCGGAGCCCGAGGGGGACTGAGAAATTCACTCCCAGCGTCCAATCCGTGAATTCCCCTCCCCTCGAGGAAATGGTGGTTCCGCTGGGTGTGGTGCCATTCAGACCATCCCAGCGGTAAGCGGCGATTCCGTCGAGGCGGGGTTGAGCATTGTTCTGCGCCACGACCACGCGTTGCAGATCGGCCTCCAGAATCAGCTTCAGTTCCACGATGTCCGGGCGGTATTGCTCGGCCATACCCACGAGTTCATCCCAGTTGAACGAAATTGTGTCTTTGAAGGGAGGAGTCACCGGGATCACTTCACCCGTCGCCGTCGGGGCAATCCCCAGGATATTCAGCAGCGCGGCTTCGCGCTGGATGACATTCGACTTGGAGAGCACCAGATTGGCGCGAAAGTTGGCGAGTGTCACCCGTGCCTGTGCGACGTTGGCCAAATCGCCAAGCCCCCGTTCCTTCCGGGCAAGTTCGCGTTCGTAGGCGAACTCCGCCTGATCGACCTGCTGCTGTCGCGCCCAGCGCTCGGTACGGACAGCCACCAGCGACCAGAAGGCTTCGGTGACTCCGCGCGTCAGTTCCTGAACGCTACCTTTGAATTGAAAGAACGATCGTTCGGTCTCGATGCTGGCGATCAGAATCGGTGCCCCGTTCGCTGCAATTCCGCCCCCTTGCAGCAGTGGTTGAACGTAACTCAATTCCGTGAAGTAGTTGCTTTGGGGATCGAGCGGCAACAGGTTGGGATAAATATCGGATCGCGCCACTCCCACTTTCAGACTCGATGTTCCCCCGGTGGGATTGGTCTTGGAAAGGGTTGAATCGAAGATGTAAGAGTTGGCGGCCGACCCGGTGATCGTCGCAAATGGTGGCAGAACCGAGAAGTTCCCTTGCGGTGTTTCGTTGTTTCCGAACGTGTTGTTCACCGAAAACACGGGATCGAAACGGCCCCGCGCTTGATCGATCGCCGCATTCGAGATCCCCGGATCATAGATCGTCTGCCCGGACGACACAGCGGTGGTCCCCGCCAGCACGCGGACCACCTGCGAATTCTTCAGGGCAATTCGGATGGCTTCATCGAGTGAGAGCTTAAACTCTGGCAGTTCCGTGCCAGGGCGAGCCACAGTTCTTGGGTCGCCGTTCGTCTCTGCCGGCTCAAGGGGGAGCGATTCCGGCTGACGGAACACGATCTGACGCTGTTCAGGCTGGATAAACGTCGGGGCAAACCCTGCATGCCGACAACCGGCAGAGAGGATTATGACCGTCAAGACGGTCAGAGCGACCATTCCCAAGTTGACGTTTCTCATGCCTCCCTAGATCGAGCGCCGCCGCGAAGAATCCGAATGCAACGACGGTGAATCGGGTTCCTATCGTCCAAGTTCTCATTCTTGTAGCAATTGTGCCGCTTCTAACGCTTGCAGCGGCTTTATGGCCTGGTCAAAGTTGGTGGAATCGGCAAGCACTTCACCGTCGTACATCACGACGATCCGGTCTGCGTTCCGAGCGACCCCCTGATCATGTGTCACAATAATGACCGTCAGGTTCCGTGTCCGATTCAGTTCGCGAAACAGCCGAATCACGTCGCGTCCGGTTTTGGAATCGAGATTCCCCGTTGGTTCGTCACCCATCAGGATCGACGGATTGTTGACCAGTGCGCGGGCAATAGCGACACGTTGCTGCTGTCCGCCGGAGAGCTGGCTGGGGTGGTGATGCAACCGATCTCCCAGCCCCACTTGAGTTAACGCTTCGACTGCGCGGCGATGGCGTTCTTTGGCCGTGACCCCTTTGGAGTAAAGCAGCGGGAGTTCAGCATTCTCCACCGCCGAAGTTCGCGCAAGAAGATTAAAGTTCTGGAAGACGAAGCCGAGATGTTTGTTCCGAATCGACGCCCGCTCGTCTTTGGTCATCGTGACGACCTCCTGGCCGTCGAGCAAATAGCTCCCGGACGTAGGGCGATCGAGGCACCCCAAAGTGTTCATCAGGGTCGATTTCCCCGATCCCGAGGGGCCGATCAGAGCCACATACTCACCCCGCTCGATGGTCAGTGAGACTTTCTTGAGGGCTTCGATCTGAACTTCACCTACTTCGTAAAGTTTGCGGACATCGGTCAGTTTGATCAGCGACATATTTCGGCTTATCCGCACCGGGGCAAAAAATGGGCTGAAAGAAAGAGTTGGCCGCAGTTACCGATTCCGCTTTTCATAGTCGGCAGGCACAGGGACATGCTCCAACCGGTGAGCCGGAAAGCCTGGCCAACTGAGTAATGTGCCCCACGGTCGCCCGCCTAGCTGTCCGTGGACTTATTCGACTCGTGTGCCACGGCCGTGTCGGCCGTGCGAATTCGCAGGGCGTTTTTCCACTTTGCACGGCCGACACGGCCGTGGCACACAATAAGTCCACTGGCTACTAGGGCTGCTTCTCCGCGGGCTTGGCAAGATCCAATTGCAACTCGATGGTGACTTTGGTGCCGACTGGCGGAATCCGTTCGGTGTAGGCTTCCCACATCAACTCATTGGCCTGGGCACTGCTGTTGATGGCGAGGTCGATCGTGGCGGTTGAGAAATTCGCGACGCAGATCAAGTCGCCGGATTCCGCCTGGTAGAACTTCTCGCCGGTCTTCTTATCGGTGTAGAAGCTGCTGCCGGAGAAAACCCATGCTGCGTCGAGTTCCCGCACACGGGTCTGCTTGAAGAAGTCTTGAATGGCGGCTTGATATTTCGGGTCCTTGGAATATTTCAAGACCATCTCCCGCTGAGCTTCACTCATCGGACCGTACCACAGGAGCTCCTTCTGGTTCGGGTCCCAACGGAGATCGCTGTCCACGGGAATCTGAAGGTCTTTGGGGGCCGGATCGAGTTTGGCGAGCCAGTACCGACGAGTCGAATTGCGGACCCATTTTTGTGCGGCGATCCGCTGCGGCTTGCCCTGCTGGTCTTCCCACAGGAAATGAATCGACAACCGTGGACCGGATGCGGCTTTGTATTCTGGCGCAAACTGAACAGGTTTGCCCGGTTCAAGCCCCAGGGCCAACAATCCCGCATGCACGATTTGGGCTTTCGTTTCCACGGCGACAATCGACTCATGCTCTTTGGATTGCTTCAGACAGGCGAGCATCTCCAGCAAGCCCTCGCGCATGCAGATTTCGCCCTTCAACAGCAGACGTTTGCCCGCCGCATCGAGCAGCACCGTCCCTTGCGGATTCAGCGGCACCAACGTGGCATCCGTGGCCGTCTTCACTGTTGACGGTGGATTGTCGGCAGCGAAGCTCGCCATCGCGGCAAAGTGGACGACCACTCCGAACATGAGCACCCACTGGGCGATTCCTGATTTCCGCATCGCATCATCCTACTGTTGTCGAGTTCGTAAAGCCGATCATCGGACAATCACGTCGATGCGGCGGGCACCTGCGTCGTCCATTGTAACGCCGCCGGCATGTGTCCATTCTGTTTTTCCAGCGTGGCAGAAAGAACCAGCGGACGGACGCCCGGCAAGGATTCCATCCAGGCCAGAAGATCGGCAATGAACGGTTCGGGATCGGGTTCAAATTCCAGCGTGTGACGGGCCTGGGGGTACTCGATGAGCGTGCGCTGCGCCCGCGTCATGCGGTCGAACAACCGGCGGGTGGCCGCGTTATCGATGATGGGGTCGCGACCGGCGAGCATCAGCAGGGCGGGGCACGCGATCCGCTCCAGATGTTGTTCGATGCGCGTGCTGAGATCAAGATTCGCGGCCAGAAAGTCGACCGTGCAGCGCTGCAGGGCGAGTTCGTCACGGCGGATGAATTCCCGCCAGTGAGGTGTATCCGTAAACAGAGCGGGATCGTTCAGCGGAATCGGAATGCGGACATGCCCCCAACCGCGGGCCTGTGCCAGCCCGACGGTCCAGCGCTGCCAGATTGACGGTCGCGCTATCGGATACAAACCGGGGTAGAGCAAAGCCACGGCGTCAAACAGTTCCGGTCGGCGGAGTGCCGTCGCCGTGGCGAGCTTCCCACCCCAGCTTACGCCCATCAGCACCACGGGACACGCCGGTTGCCGCTCTATGCGCAATGCCCGCGTGAACTGGACGACGTCGTTGATCAACCGTTCGGCATGCAGGGCATGGCCCCGGCGCGAGGTGTTCAATCCCGACCCGCGCCGATCGAGAAAAAGGACTTCAAACCCGGCCTCGGCGAGACGCTGCGAGGAATACGCATACCAGCCGCCGTGGCTTTGGATGCCGTGTAACGCCACGATCAGGGCGCGCGGTTCGCCATCAACCGGTGCCCACCGGCGATACTGCAGCGTCGTTCCGTCAGAGGCAACAAAGGCGGGCGTCATGCGTCTCTCGGCCATTTCCCATCACACCAGCAGCGTTTCCAAAACGCGAGCAAACGCAGCATACGCTCCCGCGTCGAAGAGAACCACCCGCACATGCAGCGCGGGGGCTGCGGGGGAACTCAAAAAGAACTGCCGGATCGTGGTCAACGCCCCTTCCGCGGCGAGGTCCATCGGATAGCCGTAGGCCCCCGTGCTCAAAGCCGGAAAAGCGACCGTACGGCAATCGTGCTGACGGGCGAGTTCCAGACACCGCCGATACGCCGACCGCAGCAAATCGGGTTCCCCACGGTGTCCCCCTTGCCAGATTGGTCCCACGGCGTGAAATACAAACTTCGCGGAGAGTTTGCCCGCCGCAGTCACCACGGCATCACCAGTGGGACAACCCAGCGGGTATCGTCGCCGGGTTTCTTCCATCAATGATGGGCCGCCACGTTGATGAATCGCCCCATCGACGCCGCCACCGCCCGCCAGTGACGAGTTCGCCGCGTTGACGATGGCCTCCACTTGCTGCAAAGTGATGTCCCCCTGCGTCAATTCGAGCAGATGGAGACCGAACTGGGCTTTCATCGTTCGTACCCCAAAGTGAAGGATGGAAGAGAAGCCGCGATTCTGCGAGGATTCACAGCGAAATGCGGGGGGAACCACGGAAGACACGGAGGACACGGAAGAGATGCAGGAAAAGACATGGTCGTCGATTGAGAGAACGTCTGGTGTGGTCGCCCAAGCTTGTTTTTACGTGCGCCACTGGCTCTGCCAGTGCATTGGAAGGTGTGCTTTTCATCGAAGGAAAGACACTGGCAGAGCCAGTGGCACACATCCCGTAATTTCAGGCTGACTGAACACCAGACGGACTCATCGAAACCTGACCTGCCTGCCGCTCTTCCGCCTTTTTTCCGTGTGTTCCGTGTCTTCCGTGGTTCCCTCCTGAGTATCTTCTTCGCAGTGTAGTCGAACGAGACTCGAGTCTCATCTGAGGAAGCCCGCCGCCGATGTCCGTTGATCCGTTGCGACTGGTGCTGGTGATCCCGACTCTCGATCAATCTGGAGCGGAAAAGCAACTGACGTTATTAGCACGCGGACTGCCACGGGATCGGTTCGCACCGCATGTGATTGCCCTGACGCGCGGCGGACCGTATCAACAGGTGCTGGAAGAGGCCGGCATCCCGGTGACCGTCATCGGCAAGCGCTGGAAAGCGGACATCGGAGCGTACTTTCGGCTCAAGAAAACACTGCATCAACTGCGGCCTCAGTTGATTCACACATGGCTCTTCGCCGCGAGCACCTACACACGGATGGCCTTGGGAAAACGTCCGCCCTGTCCGGTGATCGTTTCGGAACGCTGTGTCGATTCGTGGAAAAGCCCGTGGCAGTTGCGGATGGATCGATGGCTGATGCCCCGGACGGCGTGCCTCGTCGGGAACTCGGCGAGCGTGGCGGGGTTCTATCAGCAACAGGGACTGCCCGCCGATCGGCTGCGTGTGATACCGAATGGTGTCGAAACGCCTAGCGCCGCGGCCATGACCGGAGCCGCTGTCCGTCAGCACTTGCGGCTTCCGCCGGACGCTTTTCTCGCCGGTTATGTGGGGCGTCTCGCGGTGCAGAAGCGCGTGAACGACCTCGTGTGGGCCGTGGAAACCCTGCGGCAAATCCGCCCGCAATTTCATCTCGTCCTGATTGGCCACGGCCCCGAGCGCGACCGGCTGGAACGTTTTGCCGAGTCGATCGGCTGCCGGGACAACGTCCACTTCCTCGGTCACCGCGAGGATGCCGCCGCGTGGTTGCCGGGCTTCGATGCGTTCTGTCTGGCGAGCAGTTTTGAAGGGATGTCGAACAGTCTGATGGAAGCGATGTCCCTCGGTCTTCCCGTGGTGGCAAGCGACATTCCCGCCAACCGGGAACTCGTCACGCACGAACAAACGGGATTGCTGGTGAAGCTCGGCGACGGTGTCGGCTTCATGCAGTTCTTCCGTCGCTTGATGGACGAACCGGACCTCGGCCCGCGCCTCGGCGCCGCCGCAAAACAGCACATGCAGGAACACTTCAGCGTGGCAAAGATGGTGGAGCGTTACACCGAATTGTACGAGTCGCTTCACGCCGCATCCCGGCTGCTTCCCGGCAGCCGGGATGCTTGAGTTGGCAGCAAAATCCCGTTCTTCAAGAAGCTACTGCCCCACGAGTTGCCGCATCCGCTGCAACTCGCGCAGCGCCACATCCGGTGACATCGTTTCCATGTCCATCTGACGCAGTTCGTTCAGCACGGGATGATTTTCCGCCGGGCTGAACAGGGCCAGTTGCCGTTCGCGCTTGCGGACCGTGCGTGTCGGAATCCGCGTCTTGCCGGTTTCGTCGACGTGATCGTTTTCCAGCGTTTTCAGAATGATCTTCGCGCGGTCGAGCACATCCGCAGGGACACCGGCGAGTTGCGCGACGTGAATGCCGTAGCTTTTGTCCGCCGCACCGGGAACGATCTTGTGCAGAAACACGACCGCATCGTTCTGTTCGCGCACGGCGACGTTCCAGTTCGCCGCATGCTTTAGTGATCCGGTGAGCTGCGTCAGTTCATGATAGTGCGTGGCGAACAGCGTCCGGCAACCGATGGCGTCGTGCAGGAATTCGGTCACCGCCCAGGCCAGCGAGATGCCGTCGTAGGTGCTCGTTCCCCGGCCGATTTCGTCGAGAATGACCAGACTGCGGGCCGTCGCCGCGTTCAGAATGCGGGCCGTTTCGGTCATCTCGACCATGAACGTACTTTGACCTTTGCCGAGTTCATCACTCGCGCCGACGCGCGCGAAGACACGGTCGGCGAGTCCTACGCGCGCCGATGTCGCCGGGACGAACGAGCCCATCTGCGTCAGAATCGTGAGCAACGCCGCCTGTCGGATGTATGTGCTTTTCCCCGCCATGTTCGGCCCGGTGATGATCTGCACGCGGCCGACTTGATCGCCCAGCTGGATATCGTTCGGCACAAAATGTCCGCGCGGCATGAGCCGATCCAGCACCGGATGCCGGCCTTCGTGGATATCGAGCGCCGGCTCCGCAACGATCTCCGGACGGCAATAACCTTGTTGAACCGCGAGTTCGGCGAGCCCCGCAAGCACATCGATTTCCGCGAGAACCTCGGCGTTTTCTCGCAATCTTGGCGAGTATTGGGCGACCCGCGTCCGCAGTGCCAGGAAAAGTTCCTGTTCGAGACTGGTCGATTGCCCCTCGGCCCGCAGCACCTTCTCTTCGTATTCTTTCAGCGCCGGGGTGATGAACCGTTCCTGATTCTTCAGCGTCTGTTTGCGAATGTAGTCCGCCGGGACCTTGTCCGCCTGGGCCGCGGTGCATTCGAGGTAGTAACCAAAGACGCGATTGAAGCCGACCTTCAAGTTGGGAATGCCGGTCCGCTGGATTTCCTCCGCCTGATACTTCGCGATCCACGCTTTGCCGCCTTTGGCAAGATCGCGGTATTCATCGAGCGATGCGTGATAACCGTCGCGGATCACGCCGCCGTCGGTAATGAGCAGCGGTGGTTCATCGACAATCGCGGCTTCGATTTCACTGCGGACTTCCGCACAAAGTTCGATGCGGCCTTCAAGATCCGAAAGCCGTGACGCCCGCCGTCCCGCGAGTTTGGCTTTCAACCGCGGCAGTATCGCCAGTGTTCGCGCGAGAAACACCAGATCGCGCGGCGAGGCCCGGCCGGTCGCAATGCGCGCCGTGAGACGGGGGACATCGTACGCAACCTTCAACAGGTCTCGCAGTGCTTGCCGCAAGCCGCCGTCGTGGACGAGTTCCTGCACCGCATCGAGTCGACGATTGATCGCGTTCGCATCAGTGAGCGGATTGGACAACCACTCGGCGAGCAAACGCGCGCCCATCGGCGAGACGGTTTCATCCATCACTGCCAACAGGCTTCCGTCACGCAATCCACCACGAAGCGTGTGCGTCAGTTCGAGACTGCGGCGGGTTGCTTCGTCAATCAGCAGCGTCTGTCCGCGGCGATAGGGTTCGATCCGCGTGATGTGCGACAACTCGGATTTCTGCGTCTGCCGAACATATTCCAGCAGTGCCCCGGCCGCAGTGATGCCGATGCTGTCGCCGTCGAGATCGAAGCCTTCCAGTGTCAACACGCCGAGTTGTTCGAGCACGCGCTGGCGGCAGTTTTCCCGCGAAAAACACCACGCCGGGCGTTCGCACAGCACGCTGGGTGCCAACGTTGACATCGCCAGTTGTACGGGATGCTGGCGGGCATCTTCGGGCAGCAAACACTCCGCCGGGCGAATCCGCGCGAGTTCATCGGCGACGTTCGCCAGCGCGACATCCATCACCCAGAACCGGCCCGTCGAAAGTTCGAGCCACGCGAGGCCGCAGACCTCTTTACCGGGAGCGACACACGCCAGAAAGTTGCTCTCGCGCGGATCGAGCAATGCGTCATCGGTCAGCGTGCCGGGCGTCACCACCTGCGTGACTTCGCGCTTCACCAACCCCTTCGCTTGTTTCGGATCTTCGACCTGCTCGCAGATCGCGGCCCGAAAACCAGCGCGGACGAGTTTTTGCAGATATCCATTCAGCGCGTGATACGGAAACCCGGCCATCGCCGTCGGATTGGGCGAACCCTTATCCCGACTGGTGAGCGTAAGCCCCAACACTTTCGCCGCAGTCTGGGCGTCTTCGTAAAACAGCTCGTAGAAGTCGCCCATGCGGAAGAGCAGCAACGCACCGGGGTTCTGCGCTTTCACTTCCAGATACCGCGCCATCATCGGCGTGAGCGGTGTAGAGGGGGCAGGTGGCGGGTGGTCGGTGGTCGGGTCAGACATGGGGTTCAATGCGATTGGCAATTAGAAATTAGGAATTGAAAATTGCAAATTTTGAGGATCTGCGAATCACGCGGTGTTCTCTTCCACTCTTTCAATTTGCATTTTTCATTTACTATTTCCTAATTGCCAATCTCCTGAATTACCGAGTACCTGCCACCCATCACCCTTGGCTCAGGGCACTTTCGGCCGTCCATCCGGAAACAGCATGCTGATGCTGGTGCGGTCGTGGATCGAACGAATCGCAGCGGCGAACAACGGGGCAACGGTCACGACTTCCACGTTCGGCGGCAGCGGGTCGAATGATGATTCAATCGTATCTGTCGTGAACAGCGTTTTGATGTCGCTCTCCGCGATCCGGGGACCAGCACCTTTCGACAACACGCCATGAGTGACGGCGGCGTAGACGTCTTTTGCACCGCGCAGTTTCAGCACGCGGGCCATCTCGATCAGCGACCGGCCGGTGATCGTCAGATCGTCGGTGAGCAGAACGTTCTTGTTCTTTACATCGCCGATGACTTCGAGAATCTCGACGGTCTCGGTGTGATCGGTCCGCTGTTTGTTGCCGATGACCACGGGGCAACCGAGCAGGCTCGCATACGCCGCGGCTCCCTTGGCGAAACCGACATCCGGGCTGCACACCACCAGGTCAGGAATGTTGAGCTTCTTAAAGTGCTCGACCAGCACGGCCCGGCCGTAGAGATGATCGACCGGGACGCGGAAAAAGCCCTGAATCTGCGGGCTGTGCAGATCCATCGTGAGAACGCGGTCGGCCCCCGCGGCTTCGATCGCATCGGCACAGACTCGGGCGCGAATCGATACCCGCGGTTCGTCCTTCTTGTCACCCTGGGCATAACTGAAAAACGGAATCACGGCGGTCACATTCTGGGCACTCGCCCGGCGGGCGGCATCGATCCAGAACAGACACTCCATGAAGTTGTCGTTCACCGGGTACTGGCAGCCCTGAATGATGAACACGTCTTTACCGCGAACGTTTTCCTTGATGCGGACGAAAACGTTGCCTTCGCTGAAGACATGGGCCCGGCAGGGCGTGAGGGGTACTCCCAGGCAGTGGGCGATGTTCTGCGCCAGCAGCGGATTGGCAGAACCGGCCAGAATTGCCAAGTCGCCTTGCGGAGCTTGAAACGGGATCGCGCGCGGCCCCGCTAAGTCGGGCCGGAGATAATCCATCGCACATCACTCCCGTCGCGGCGCGCACGCCAAGGCTGTCCGACGCTCGGGGGCGTCAAAATTTGAACGAGCCTTCATCATATCCGCCGCCGCGATTGTCTCAAGCGAGCGCGAAAATAGGTGGCGGTGTGAAGACAACGAAGACGCGCTGGACGCTCCGCACAGCGGCAAGCGGTTCAGACTTCCATGACGACAATGCGGTTCCCGCTGACTTGCGTGACCTGGACGGTGCGCCCCTCTGGGATAAAGGGACCGTTGCTGACCACATCGTGAATCCGGCCATCAATGCGCGCCTTGCCGGAGGGACGCAACAGCGACAACGCTTCTCCTTGGCGACCAACCAGCTCATTGCTGTGGCGTGTGGATTCCGTTGGTAGCCACTGCGGCGCGAGTTGTGGTTCCGTCAGGTTCATGCCTGCCGCCGGGGGAGCCAGAATCATTCCGTCGAACAGCGGCACATGGGGCAGGAAGCGGCTCAAGATGGCACCGGTCATGCCCATCACAATCATCGCTGCAAAAAAAGTCCCCAGGGTCTTCGTCAATTGATAAAGATCTTGCAACGGCTCCAGATTCCCAAAAGATTGACTCGCCATCACCATGGAGACGAGCATTAACAGGATGCCCGAGATACCGAACACGCCGAAACCCGGGATGATGAAGATTTCCATCGCCAAGCAACCGGCTCCGAGCACAAAGAGCATGATCTCCAGCCCACCGGCAGTTCCACCCAGAAACCGGCTCCAGAAGAAGATCGCAAAGCAGAGCATCGAGAGAATGCCAAACAAACTCGTCGGGAAATGAGCCTCAAGGTAGAGAAACGCCACACCAAGGACGATCAGCAGCACCGTCATTCCCGTGGAATTAAGCAGGAAAACGGTGACATCAACCCAAGTCTTTTCCACCGGGGCCAACCGCATGCCTGCGGCAAGACCCAGCCGTGACTTGAGTTCGTCGAGATCGTGCACCGGCCGTTCGGCGAGTTTGAGTTCATGCGCCCGGACACCATCAACCGTGAGCAGCAGTTCCCCGTTGGCTTCACGAACCTGCGGTCCCTGAATCCATTCTCCGGCCGAGGCCTGAATTTCCGCTTCACTCAGATACCACACGCGGCCGTTATCGCGGTGAGTGACTTGAAACACTTTCAATTGGCGATCGGCCATGGCTTCACAGAGGGCGACGGGGCGGCCTTTTTTCTCGGCAAGCATTTTCAGCGCCGCGCGCAATGGACTGAGAATCTTCTCCGGAGCCCGTTCGAATTGCCCACCCTCTCTCAGTTCAATCGGGCCCGCATCGCCGATTTTTGCCGCCGGTTTGAGGTAAATGTCATCGCATCCCAACGCGATGATCGCCGCTCCGCTGAGTGCCGTTTCCGGAACCCAGGCCACCGATCGCACCTTTTTAGAGTCGAGTTCGGCAATCCGCTGTGCCAGGTTGATGCTTGCCAGCAACAATCCGCCGGGAGAATCGATCTCAAAGATGAGCGTATCGGCCCCGTTGTGGACTGCCCGGCTGATCTGCCGTTCGAGAAAGCTTTCCTGCACAGAATCGATCACGCCATCGACCTTGATGAGCCGGACCTTGCGCCGAACGGTCTCTGCCGGCAGTTCCCGGAGTGCATCACGAGGCAGATTGTAGAGCGCGGCGACGGCTGGCCGATTCTCCGCGAGGTTGGAAACGAGGATGTCCCAATCGCGGGCTTGAGTGCCGCCGAACACTCCGAGAATTCCGGCATCCTTGATCGACTCGGCGTGCGTGACCACAACTCCGGTCTGGCGGAGCGTGTCGAGTTCCGAACGCGTCATTGCGCGGGTTTCGGTCTTGTCGCCGGCCTCGTTGCCGACACGGACGCGCCAGAGTTCCTCCTGCGGGTCCATCATTGAGCGGACCAGCGCGGTGGAGACCTTCGGATTGTGTCGTTTCTGCGCGAGCGCCAGAATCACCTGCTGGTCTTCCGGTTCCAGCAATTGGCCACGGCCGAGATCCCCGAGTTGGGCATCGGGGTGCATTACGATGTCGCGGCATGCCAAGGCCACCAGCACGTTCGGGCCGGTCACGGGCTCCGGAACCCAGGCCACAGTCCGCACACTGGAAAGCTGGCTGGATGTCAGGAACCGTGTCATCGCCTGCACATGCGGAAACGGCGTCGTTCCCTGGGGAATCTCCAGCACCAGCACCGCTGTCCGCTTTTCTTCAGCGGCCCGCTGTTGCAGATCCTGGGCAACTTTCTGCACGACCGAAAGCGCGCGGTCATCGAGGGGACTGTTCAACGATAGGAATTGGCCAATCGGCTGGACGGCATCGTCCTCGCACAGCACGACGGCAGGCCAAGACGTGAACAGAATGGCCAGACACAGGCCCCGTTGCCATTGGCCGCGCGTATGTGTCATGACTTCCACGTCTCCCGTGGGGACCGTCCCGAAGGTCAAATCGGTCTCCGATTCATCGACTCTCGATTATACCGGCTTGGAAAAGCGGTGGTCAATTTTCGTGGAAGAAAGGGCTTTCTTCTTAATTCCACACGATCCCTTTGCTTCCTCACGGGTTGCGACGACGCTGTGCGGTTTCGCGCCTCGCGCGGATGTAAACACGGGGAAGCGATTCACACGGGGCGCTAAACCGCACAGCGGCGTCGGATGCCATTCCGTCAATTGTGAACGGAAACGAAGTCTCTTCGGATCATCGCAGATTGAGCGGGTCTACGTCGACGGCATATTCCACATCTTTCGCCGGGGTAAATTGTGGAGCGGTGGCGAGCCATGTCTGCCGCAGGGCTTCGCGATCTTCGCTGGTCATCTGCAAATGGAAGCGGAAATATTTCTGCAACTTCGCAATGGGGCAGGGGGCCGGTCCCAGGACGCGGACATTTTTCGGGGCGATGGTGCGAATCAAATTCACCAGCCGTTCGCTTTCGGCCTGCACCAGGTCTTCCGTCATGCCGCGGACGATCACTCGCACCGATTGTCGAAACGGCGGGGCCTGGCAATCCCGGCGTTGTTCCAATTCTTCCTTCGCGAAGCCGAGGAAATCGTGCTTCGCGGCGAACTGAATCGCCGGGTCTTCTGGGCAGGCCGTCTGGACCAGCACCCGGCCGCCGCGCGCGCTGCGACCGGTTCGGCCTGCCACCTGGGCGATCAGTTGGAAGGTGCGTTCCCGCGCTCGCAGGTCGGGTTGCCGCAATGACGTATCGGCATCGACCACGCCGACCAGTGTGACGTTCGGAAAATCGAGCCCCTTGGCGATCATCTGCGTTCCGAGCAGAATCCGCACCTCGCCGTGGCGGAACTGTTCGAGGGCTTCGTGATGGCTGCCGCGGACTTTCATCGTGTCGCTGTCCATTCGCAGGCAGGAGACGCCGGGAAACGACGTGCGGACTTCCTGTTCCAACCGTTGGGTGCCCATGCCGAGCATCTGCATGCCGGGCCGATGACACTTCGGACACGCGGCCGGTGGCGGGATTTCATGACCGCAACCGTGACACAACGCCTTGCAGTGCTGTTTGTGCCAGGTGAGTGTGAGATCACAATCGGGACAGCGCAGCGAATTGCCACACCCGCGGCACAACATCAATGGTGAGAACCCCCGCACATTCAGAAACAGAATGATCTGCCCGTCGGATTTCAAAGCATGCTGCATCGCCGTGAACATCGCCCGGCCGATGGCCCGCTGCTGATTCTGAATGAGCGGATCGTTGCGAGTATCGACCACGACCACCGGCGGCAGCGGTAACTTCGCCACTCGCCGCGGCAGTGAAAGAAGTTGATCTTCCCGGCGTTGCACGCGCAGCCATGATTCCAGCGTCGGCGTCGCCGTCCCCAACAGCAGCGGGATGTTCTGCATCGCGGCGCGTTGCCGGGCGACTTCGCGCGCATGATAGCGCGGCGTGTTGTCCTGCTTGAACGACGTTTCGTGCTCTTCGTCGATGACAATCAATCCGAGATGCGGCGTTGGGGCGAACACCGCGCTACGGGCTCCGACGACGACCTGCACCTGACCTTCCGCAATCAATCGCCATTGGGCGTGCCGTTCCGCGTCGGTGAGATGGCTATGCAGCACCGCCACGGAAGAGAACCGGCTGCGAAACCGGCGGATCGTCTGCGGTGTGAGGCTGATTTCCGGCACGAGGACAATCGCCTGCCGACCGTAACTGACGACTTCTTCAATCGTGCGGATGTAGACTTCGGTCTTGCCGCTGCCGGTGACGCCGTGCAGCAAAAAGGTCTGATGTTTCTGGGCCCGCAACGTCGCCAGCACGGTGTCGACCACGCGCTGTTGTTCGAGGTTCAACTGAATCGGCGTGTGCGGTTCAATCGGTCCGGCGTCGAACTCGGCGACCATCGTGCGACGACGGTTGGCCACGATCCAACCTTTTTGCCGCAGTGTTTGAATCGGACCGGGCCCGCAGTCCGCCGCCGCGGTGAGGTCGCCGATCGGCATCGGCGCGGCGTGATCGAGCAACGCCTGCACCACGGCCCGTTGTTTCGGCGGCAGTTTGCTCGTCGGCAACCGTTCTGCGGCATCCGGCGCGGCCGTGAAGAACTGAATCTCGCGCGTCCCCGACCCCGCTTTCACCCCCGCGGGAATGATGGAATCGAGCACCTGCCCCCAGCCGCACAGATACCGGTCCGCAATCCAGCGTGTGAGTTCGAGCAGATGCGCATCGAGCAACGGTTCCCGGTCCAGAATCGCCGTGAGCGGTTTGATGGTCCGCCCCGTGGGAGCCGTGCGCGTCACCGCCACGCAGTAACCGGTTTTCGACTGATTCCCCCGCCCAAACGGCACTTCCACGCGGCAACCCGGCCGCAGCCGTTCCCGCAGTTCGTTCGGCACTTCGTAGTGAAACACCGTCGTCAACGGCAGGCTGAACACGACCTCCGCATACCACCGATCGGCCTGCTCCGCAATCTCCCACGGCGCGAGATTCTCCGGCAGGTCTTCTTCGGCGAACAACGATGGGGAAGCATTCTTTGTGGACATCAATCTACTTCGTTGTGATCAATTGAAACCGGCCGGCACGACAGAAGCGTGCGCTCGAGAAGTCCCTTTAATGATTCACTACATTCAGCCGGATAATGCACAGAAATAGAGATGCTTCGCCCATCTGTGTTAAACCAGTAAAAAACATACTCAGTGTAGACGCTTCCATTGCCGTGAAATTCCTCTATAATATCACGAAAAAACACCATCACACCATGGTAAAACTCCGTTTGAACGGATCGATGGGAAATATCAATGCAGCCTCGCATTCGTAGCTGCTCTTCCGTTCGGTAGGGATTTATCAGGGCTTGTTGGAGGGGACCGTCGAGAATTCGGATTGTCGCGTCCACTTCTTCATTCACCAACCCTCGGAAGCGACTGGCGAGTTTAAAGCCGGTCGGTATTCGCATCTTGATCCCGATCTCCGGGAATTCAACCTCTTTCGCAGGAAGCTGGTTATCAAGCAGGCGAAGTTGCTTTGCGCGAGAAGCCAATTCACTACATGGAACCGAATCAAGCCGAAGCGTATCTTCGTTGAGAGTGCTGCGGGTGGGCGGATAGACTTCCCTTTCGATAACTATTCGCTTGGGGGTTTCAGACCATTTTATGGACTGCTTCAGCAACACAAGAGCCGTAATCATACATGTAAACACCAGGGCTAGTAGGACCATCGGCCGTACTCGCCTGCCATTCTCTGACTCGTTGGATAGGGTACCCATGGTTGCGAATCTCTGGCCCGAGCAATTGCACACAACAATCGAGTCACCGCTTGTTCATCGTCTCACGGGCAACTTCGAGTAATCCTACCAGAGTTTCTTCGGCCGCGGTGGATTCCTTCATAACGCCGGGAAGCCGTTGCTGGATCATCCCCCGCAACTTGGGTACCCCTTGCGTCAATCCACCGGAGAGCACGATCCGTTGCCAGTCGCGTTGCGGAAACACGCGCTCGGCACATTGGGCGAAATTGTCCGCCATATTCGTAAAGGCCGCGTGGAACAGGTTGCCGATGGTCAGGTTGTCGACGGTGATCCCACTGATGCTGCCGGTATCGCCCATCGGCCCGGAGAAGAACGCGAGATCGCACGCCAACCCGCCGCCGTCCGCTTGGTCTAAGTCTTGATTGACAGCACTCCACGGGTCCCGCAGTGCGACGTTCTCGGCCCGCGCGAGTTCGGTGAGCAGTCCCATCAACACGTTGAGCGACCGTCCCGCCGGAAGATGCGTGATCGTGTTGAGGTAATGGAGATAGAAGTAGGGCCGTGTCTGATAATCGCCGAGTTCCAACGCCGTTGTCACCCGGCTGACTTGCCCACCCGTCGAAATGTTGAGCGATAAATCTCCCGCTTTCACAACGGCTCCGCGGAGTGCCACCTGTTGATCGCCAAGAATCGGGAAACATTCGAAATGTTTTCCATCCAGATTCCAGACACCGAGGGGCATCGACACATGCGTCAATGTCGGCCAGAGAAGATGCTCTAATCCCAATCTCGCAAACGCGGAGTGATGCCATGTGCCGTGGGTTAAATCGAGGAGTCCGATCGCCTGGGTCGGGTCCATCTGCGGTGCGGTCTGGCAGAGCTTGGCGAACACGAATTCGCCGACCCCCATCGGCATCGCCCCGTTCGGCAACAGTCCGTGTTCACTCAACCAGAACAGCAGGCTGGTTGCGGAACCGGGTTTGAGTTCGCGACCAAGTTCGATGAATTCGTTCCCCGACCAGCGGCGTTGCATCTCATCGAGAAAGTTGCCGCCGTGGGGATGCTCACCCAGCGTTCGTTGATCGCGCCAGGAAAGATAATTCGTCAGCGGGCGACCGGTATCGGGGTCGATCAGAATCACGCCGCCCATTTGTCCGCAACTGAAGATCGCCGTGACGTCCGGTTCGATCTTCAAAAGTTGAGACACGACGCGCTCAACGGCCGCCACGACTTGATCCGGGGCGATCTCAAAGAAGCGTGCGGGCAGCCCGGAAATCGGCTCCGGAAACGGTTCGCGCACGATGGCCTCGACGCGCCGTGTCGCCAGATCGAGCACGGCTCCTTTGATGGTTGACGAACCGAGATCGAGACCGAAACACTTCATGTCAACACCATTTAGCCCCCGGTTGTCCGCAACCGGGGGGGCTTTGATTTCAATGAACGCGTTCATCCCCCCGTTGCGGACAACGGCGGGCTAAATGGGATCAATTCGCCGATAACCACTCGGGAGTTTGTCCGATGGACTCGGCGACCGGACGCAGCTTCGTGCGGACATCGCCGGGCAGCGGGATGCCGTCGATCATCGCGATTTTCCGTGCGGCCCATTCGCGTTCACCGGGCAGCAGCACCCGTTCGACACCGGCGGCGGTCGGCACGGCGTGAATCTCGTCAATCAAAGATCGCACCCGCGCAGCGAATTCCGCGGGCGGGGCGATGGTCGCCACATCCAGCACGATGAACCCGGCGTTGTGCTTCGACGGTTGATCGAGCGGGTCGAACATCCAACTGCCAACCTGCCACGTCACCGCGCCGCCGGGCAACACTCCGGCGAGCATCTCGACCCACAGGCCGATGCCGTAGCCCTTGTGACCCGCCATCGGGGCGAGGGCCGCGTGTTGCGGATAGAGGCTGCCATCGGTCGTCGGTTGACCATCCGGTCCAATCAACCAGGTGGACGGCAAGGGTTCGCCGCGCTGGTGGGCCGCGTAGACTTTTCCTCCCGCAACCGCGGCGGTGGCGATGTCAAGCAGGATCGGATCGCTGCCAGCCACCGGAATCGCATAGGCCAGCGGATTGCTTCCCAGCACGGGACCGATCGATCCTGGGGCGGCGACGCTGGGGATATCGTTCCCCGTGACCATCGCGATGAATCCCTGATTCGCCGCCAGCGCCGCATAATACCCGGCGGCTCCAATGTGACCGGAGTTCCGCAAACCGACATACGCAATCCCGGTATTGCGGGCTTTGGCCATCGCAGTTTCGATGGCAAAAAAACTGCCGACTTGCCCGAGTGTCGAATTCCCATCGATCACCGCCCAACCGGGACCTTCGCGTTCAATCACCGGAGCGGCCGTCGCGCGGTAACCGCCGCCGCGCAGTCGATTCAAATAGCCGCCGAGCAATTTCGTTCCATGCGTGAAGACGCCCATCGCATCCGTGGTCACCAGAGCATCCGCGGTGAGGTGGGCATCGCGGTCATTCAACCTGGTTTGGACGAGTGCGTTCTTACAAAGTTCAAACAACGCAGCAACGGGCACACGCGGAGGAGAAACAGACATCGTTGAGACGGACCTTGATTTGGACTGGAAACCCGCTCAAACCGTTCTACCGGACGAACGATTGGTTTGACGACCTTATGGTTTTGATCCCGAAGGGATCGCAGACGGTAGCCTGGGGTTGAGCGAAGCGATACCCCAGGACAGGGTACGTTGTGGGAATGCACCCCGGCGGGGTGCCAGAAGAATGAACGCCGCGTTTTCATCTCCTCTGGCACCCCGCCGGGGTGCGGACGTTGTTTCGTCATTATCCGGTGGTCTCCGCTGCGCTCCGACCACCGGCTACCGTCTGCGACCCCTACAGGGTCAATTCGAGAACTCTTTTCCGATCACGGATCCTCATTCGTCCCTCGTCTTTGCCGAACTGCCGAACAGCCAGAGGGGTTACTCCCTACAAGAAACCCTCTGGCTGTGACATGATATCGGACAACATCGTTTGAGCCAGCAATCGCGTAGGGAAATCGACCATGGAAGAGACGCCGCGTTCGCCGAAGTCGTGGTGGCCTGTCATCACGCTGTTCGGTGTGGTTCTGATCGCGACCCCGCACAACGCTCCTGCCGCGGAAACGATTCCGGTCGAACTCGAACGGGCCTTTCCCGTGGACGTGACGCCGCTGCTGAAACGGCTTTGTCATGAATGTCACAGCGAGAAACTAGCCGAAGCGGATATTGATCTCACGGCGTTCACGACGCTGGCCGAGGTCCGTAAACATCCGCAGGTGTGGCAGAAGGTCGGCGAGATGCTCGAAAGCGGCCAGATGCCACCGAAGGATGCGACGCAGCCGACCGATGCCGAGCGGATGCGGCTGCAGCAATGGGTGAAGGGATACCTCACGGCGGAAGCGCGGACCCGCGCGGGCGACCCTGGCCGCGTCGTGTTGCGTCGGCTCAACAATGCCGAGTACACCTACACCTTGCGTGACCTGACAGGCGTCCCGACACTCGATCCGACTCGAGAATTTCCGGTCGATGGGGCGGCGGGGGAAGGCTTCACGAACGTCGGACAGTCCCTTGTCATGTCCCCCGCGCTGGTGACGAAGTATCTCGATGCCGCGAAAGAGGTGGCCCAGCATGCGATGCTGACACCGATGGGTTTTCGGTTCTCGCCGCACACCACCTCACAGGATTGGACGAACGACACGCTGGATGAGATCCGCACGTTTTACCGGCAATACTCCGCTGCGGCCGGGGCGGACAAAGTCAATTTGCAGGGAATCGTTTTCGACACCAACCAGGGGGGCCGCTTGCCGGTCGAAAAGTATCTGTCGGTGCTGCTGACGGAACGCCAGGCCCTTCGCAGTGGCAAGTCCTCCTTCGACGATCTTGCGAAGACGCACAACCTCAGTCCGAAGTATCTGCGTAATCTGTGGACGATGCTGGAAACCGCTCCCGATGCAACGCAGCCGACGTTGCTGCTCGATGCCCTTCGTCGTCGCTGGCAAGCTGCGAAGCCGGAAGAGGCGCAGGTCATCACCCAGGAAATTGCCCAGTGGCAACAATCGCTGTGGCGTTTCACGACCGTCGGGCACATTGGAAAGGTGGATGGCCCGAAAGCCTGGATGGAACCGGTCAGCCCGCTCGCCGCCCGGCAGGAGATTCGCCGCAAGTTGACCGCGCCGCCGAACGCAAAAGAGGTGACGCTGTACCTCGCCGTCGGTGACGCCGGGGATGGTCATGGCGGTGATTTCGCGGTGTGGGAACGGCCACGCATCGTGGCACCGGGACGGCCCGATCTGATGCTGCGGGATGTCCGCGCCGTCACCAAAGAACTGACCACACGGCGGGACCGCTTCACCGCCTCGGCCGCCGCGTGTCTCGCTGCTGCCGCGGAAGCCGGTTCCCCGACCGAGACGCTCTCCGTCGCCGATCTCGCTAGGAAGCATAGCGTGGATGCCGATTCGCTGACGGCATGGCTCGATTACCTCGGCATCGGTGCGGCGAGTCCCGTGTCGCTGGGAACACCGATCACTCGCAAAATGGAAAGCGGCTCCGGTTACGACTTCATCAAAGGCTGGGTCGGTGATGACGCCCTCAGCGTCGTTGCGAATTCGTCCGCTCAGCACGTCCGCATTCCGGGCAACATGAAACCGCACAGTGTCGCCGTGCACCCCACGCCGACGCTGTCGGTCTGCATCGGCTGGAAAGCGCCGGTCAACACGGCCGTGAAGATCGAAGGCGTAGTCCAGCACGCCCACCCCGAATGCGGCAACGGCGTGGCATGGACCGTGGAAGTCCGTCGCGGCAACACCCGGCAAATTCTCGCGACCGGGATCAGTCATGGGGCGAAACCCGTGCCGTACGGTCCGTTTGAAAACGTCGCCGTGAAAACGGGTGACGTTGTCGTGCTGATCATCAGCCCGCGGGACAATAACCATTCGTGTGATCTCACCGCGGTGGACATGTCGCTTACCGATGGGACACGAAACTGGAGTCTCGCGGGGGACATTTCACCGCAGATTCTGGCGGGAAATCCGCATGCCGATGCGCTCGGCAACGCGGCGGTCTGGCACTTCTTCTCACAACCGGCAACGGGTGTCGGTGGCCACGTGATCCCCGTAGGATCGTTGCTGGCCCGCTGGCAATCGGCAGCCTCCGCCGAGCAGAAACAGTCTCTCGCGATCGAACTGCAGAAGCTGCTGCGGGATGGTCCGGGTTCGCTTCCTGCCGAAGCACCGGATGTCGCACTGCATCGACAACTGACCTCGTTCGGCGGACCGCTTCTCTCTGCGGCATTACCCGCTGCCTTGAAGGCCTCCGCGAATGCGGACCTGAACGATGCGTCCCCGGTCGGCCTCGCGCCCAAACTCTTCGGACCCCAACCGCGGGCGGACGTCAATTCGAGCGTGGATGAGCACAGCCTGTTCGTGCAGGCGCCGTCGGTTTTGGAATTCCGTCTTCCTGCGGACCTCGTCGAAGGAGCCGAGTTTGTCACCGCAGGCACGCTGCATCCGTCCGCCGGTGGCGAAGGGAGCGTGCAGCTGCAGTTGCTCACCGAGAAGCCGACGACGCTGACGGGGCTGCAACCATCGACCCTCGCCGAAACGAACAAGAACGGTCCGTGGACTTCCAACAACCGCGATATCACTTTCAGTGGCCCAGTGATTGCGGCCGAGAACAGCCCGGCTCGGAAACGCCTGGAAACGACGTTCGACGACTTCCGTCAATGGTTCCCCGCGGCGTTGTGTTACACGAAAATCGTTCCCGTCGATGAAGTGGTCACGCTCACCTTGTTCTACCGTGAGGATGACCATCTCTCCCGGTTGATGTTCAATGATGTGCAAGCCGCGGAACTCAATCGCCTCTGGAACGAGTTGCACTACTTCAGCCGGGACGCGCTGACGCTGGTCGACGCGCTCGAACAACTGATTCAGTACGCCACGCAGGATGCCAACCCGAAGGTTTTTGAGCCGTTGCGCGAACCGTTTGCTGCCCGGGCCGCGGCCTTTCGCAAGCAGTTGGTCGACAGTGAGCCCGCGCACCTCCACGCGCTGATGGAGTTTGCCGACCGAGCCTACCGTCGGCCGTTGAGCGATACCGAAGCCAACGATCTGCGCAGTCTGTATGCCCGTCTGCGGCAGCAGGAACTCCCGCACGAAGACGCCTTCCGGTTGACGCTGGCCCGTGTGCTGGTGTCACCCGCGTTTCTCTACCACCTCGAAAAGCCAGTGCCGGGGGCGACGCAGGGCAAGATTCACGACGTGGAACTGGCGAGCCGACTCAGCTACTTCCTGTGGTCATCCATGCCGGATGAAGCATTACTCACTGTCGCGGAGACCGGGGCGCTGGGCAGCGATGCCGAGTTGAAGCAGCAATCCGCACGGATGTTACAGGATCCGAAAGCCCGGCGGTTTGCCACCGAGTTCGCGGGCCAGTGGCTGCACATTCACGGCTTTGAACATCACGATGAAAAGAGCGAGCGCCACTTTCCCACGTTTGCCGCTCTGCGGGGAGCGATGGCCGAGGAAGCCACACTGGTCTTTCTCGACCTGCTGCAAACCAACGGTTCGGTTCTCAGTCTCATCGAATCGGATTCCACGTTCCTCAATGAAGACCTCGCGAAACACTACGGCATCCCCAACGTCACCGGACCGGAGTGGCGGCGCGTCGACGGTGTGAAACAACACAGCCGCGGCGGCATCCTCACCTGGGGCGCAACACTGTCGACACAAGCCGGGGCGTCACGCACCAGCCCGATTCTCCGCGGCAACTGGCTCAGCGAAGTGGTACTCGGCGAAAAGCTGCCGCGGCCGCCGAAGAACGTGCCGCAACTCTCGGACACCGTCCCCGAGGGGCTTACCGAACGGCAGCTCATCGAAAGACACAGCAGCGACCCGCTGTGCGTGAAGTGCCACCAGCGGATCGACCCGTTCGGCTTCGCTTTGGAGAACTTCGACGCCATCGGCCGCTACCGTGAGAAAGACGCCGCAGGGCTGGCGATTGATTCCCGAACCCAACTCGCGGATGGGACCAAGATGGACGGTCTCGCGGGATTGCAAACCTATCTGCTCAACACCCGCCGCGATGCGTTTCTGCGACAGTTCTGCAAGAAGCTCCTCGGCTATGCCCTGGCCCGCAGCGTGCAGCTTTCCGACGAACCGCTGCTCACCGAGATGCAGTCGAACCTGAAAGCGAACGATTACCGCATTGGTGCCGCGATCGAAACCGTGATCCTCAGCCGCCCGTTCCGTGAGATTCGCGGGCGTGAAGTGGCGAGTGAAGAGTGACGGAGAGTCCGATTGAACTTTGTGTGACGCAAGGACAGCAAGGTGATCTTTGGTCTATGGGAGCCCGCGCGGATGCGGTCCCTTCTCCCCCGTCTGCGGGGGAGAAGGGACCGAAGGCCGGATGAGGGGGTGATCGTTTCAAGACGCCCCCTCACCCTAACCCTCTCCCCCGCG
>JBGSUN010000194.1:0-9202 GCA_041753475.1 Planctomycetaceae bacterium
CGCCGCCGCGCGGAACGCCGCCATCACGCTGTGTCGACAGCAAAACCCCCACAATCTCGCCGAAGCCCGACGAGATTTCGCCTGGAATCCCCAACCCCTCTTCACCATCCTCGGCTACTTCACGAACTGAACCGCCCTGAAGTGGGGACAGAGAGAGACAAGCCCGAAGTTCAAAACTGCGAGACGAGACTGATGGACCACGATGGTGGGTTTATTGGAAATTGTTAGGGAACAAATCTCGTTGCGGCGCGTCATAGGAATGTCGCCATCGTCGCCGGTCTTCTGGCAACGGGTGTTCGTGGGGTTCTGCGCGAACACTGAATCGTTTCTCGCGACTTCCAAACTCGGGAGATTCCCTATGCCATCACTTCGATGGACCTCGCTGCTGGTGTGCGCGCTGAGCTTGGGTTGCGGTGGCGGAGAACCCGGTCCGATACCGTCGAAATCTGCCGCACCCACTTCCTTTGCGGCGCCAGCCGACGGGGCCACCGCTTCCGCACCGATTGCGGAACCGGATTTCATGCCGATCGCTAACACGGAAGCGAAAGCCGGGACGTTCGTGGCGGGTTTGCACCCCAAGCCGGATGCCAGTGCACCCACCTCATCCGGTTTCGGCATCAGCCCCGAACACCGCTTTCGTACCAACTCCGCGGAAGCCATTGCCACGGGTGAGGGTTATGCCCCGATTCCGGAAACCGGGTTCATCACGACCGCAAATGAAAACACCAGCACCTTCTCCATCGATGTCGATACCGCCAGCTACAGCAATGTGCGGCGGTTTCTGCAACTGGGGCAACTCCCCCCCGTGGACGCCGTCCGGATCGAAGAGTTGCTGAACTACTTTGCCTACGAAGAAATCCCCCCGGCGACAAATGGGCCATTTTCCGCGCATCTGGAAATCGCCGGGTGTCCGTGGAATCCGGCCCATCGGCTGGCGAAGGTCAGCCTGAAAGGTCGCGAAATCGCCCCCGCCGCGCGGCCGCAGTGCAATCTTGTCTTCCTCATCGACGTCTCCGGTTCGATGAATCACCCGAAGAAGCTGCCGCTGGTGAAACAGTCGCTGCAATTGCTCGTCGAACAACTTGGCGAAGCGGACCACATCGCATTGACGGTCTACGCCGGGGCCGCGGGAGTGGTGCTGCCTTCGACGTCCGCGAGCCGCAAGACCGACATCATCGCCGCACTCGATCGTCTGAACGCGGGTGGTTCCACTAACGGCGCAGGTGGGATTCGGCTGGCTTATCAAACGGCGACCGAGAACAAAATCATCGGCGGCGCGAACCGTGTGATTCTCTGTACCGACGGCGATTTCAACGTCGGTGTCTCCAGTGAAGGTGAACTCGAGCAACTCATCACGCAGGAAGCCAAGCGCGGCGTGTTTCTCACCGTCCTCGGCTTCGGCATGGGCAACCTGCAGGACAAGAAACTCGAAACCCTCGCCGACCGTGGCAACGGACACTACGCTTACATCGACAGCATCGCCGAAGCCAAAAAAGCCCTTGTCGAAGAACTTTCGGGGACGTTGGTCACGATCGCCAAAGACGTCAAGATTCAGGTCGAGTTCGACAAACAGCACGTGGCGGGATACCGGTTGCTCGGCTATGAAAACCGCCGACTCGCCAATCAAGACTTCGCGAATGATGCGAAAGACGCCGGGGAAATTGGAGCCGGCCATACGGTGACTGCGTTGTACGAACTGATCCCGCAGAATGAGGCGATTCCCGCACAAGCGGACATCATGAAACTGCGTCTGCGATTCAAAGCGCCGGAAGGGGACAAGAGTGATCTCGCCGAATTCGTCGGTCGCGACACCGGCCGGGCGTTTGCCGCGGCCAGCAACGACTTCCGCTTCGCCTCCGCTGTGGCGATGACCGGCATGCTGCTCCGCAACAGCGAATACCGCGGCACCGCTACATGGGACGCCATCACCCAAACCGCCACCGCTGCCCGTGGGAACGATGCCCGCGGCCAACGGAGCGAGTTTCTGACCCTCGTCGACAAAGCCCAACGGCTGTCGTCACCGTCACCAACGGAGAGCGTTCCGCTGTCCGCGCGGTGATGCATTGATGCCTGGACTTTTCTTTAATGCCGGGCTTTTCTTCGCGCCATGCCGGCTTGACGAACGTCGCTTCGGAAGGTCAACGCGCGCATGGATTGCTGCGACAGCGAAGCGGGCGCATCGGCACTCGTTTAAGATCACAGGCGTCGTTTCTGCCTATCGAATTTTGACCGCCCTGAGTGATGAGATGGCACGCGCGAGCTTGACCGATGATACTGGAACGGCCGTCGTCGCTGAGTCGTTCGGCACGCACCATCATCTTTGTCGAGGTCGCTCCGCATGAATGCGCTGTTCCCGTCGATCGCCGTCGCCGCATTGGGTTTGAGCCTGTGTGCGATTGATGCGGATGCCCAGGCGGTTCAGAGCGGCAAGCCGATTGAGTATCAGCCGTTCTACCCGGAGAAGTGGAAAGAGCGACAGCAATCGACGCAGATGATCCCATGGGAAGGCCAGCATGTTGTCTTCCTGACGACCACTCCCGACTTCGATGCGAAAACCATGACGGTGTTCGTCCAGCGATTGGATGATGCCTGGGAGCTGTATGGAGACCTCATCGGCACGACGCCCACAGCGGACCGACTTCACAACGAACGAGTCACATTCGCGGCGGTCCCCGGCATCGATTTTATTGCCGCGTACGGACGCGGGCGGTTGGGTGCCACCGGAGTGGAAGTGGCCGGGTTCTACGGCCCGAAAGGCGATTACGAAACCGTACGGCAGAACCCGCAGACCTTCCCCCACTACTATTTCTACGAGATGGGGCGAAACTATTTTGTCTTCGGCGATCGGCATTCGGCATTCACCACAGGCTTCGCGGTGTATATGCGCTATGTCTGCCTGGACACGTTGAATTGCGAAGACACGAATGCCGCATCACGGAAGCGAATTGAGGATGTCGAATCGAAGCTCAAGGATTCACCGCTTTCCTTTCTGGAGCTGTTCACGATGTCGACCGGGATCGGCGAGAAAGTTCCTCGGGTCAAGGACATCTCTCCCTCTGACCAGCCGGTGGTGTATGCCTCGGCCATGTTGAAGCTGCATCGTGACTATGGTGGCAACGAGTGGGCCAAGCGGTTCTTTCACGGTTTGATGCAGTGTCCGTCTGCCCCCGCCAACACCGAGGAAGGGGCACGCGTGCAGTGTCTGAACTGGCTGGTTGCGGCCTCGTGTGCGGCTCGGCAGGATCTCTCGGAACTCTTTGCGACCCGCTGGAAGATGCCGATCGCGCACGCGACCCGAACCAAGTTGCGCTCCGTGGACTGGAAGCGGGAAGGGCTGTCTCCGCATGAGATTTTTGAAACGTTGCTTCTCGATGAGCTGCCGACGGCTGTCGCCGCCACGTTTCCTGCGTTCCTGACGCCGGAACGTCGGGGCCGCGGTCTCATCGGGGGCGGAACCTTCGAGGAGGAGACAGCAGGAAAATGGTCGACCCGGCAAGGCCGCGCGCAGGACAGTGCCACCATCACGTCCGACACGCCGGCGTGGCAGGGAAAGTTCTCGCTGGCTCTGAGTGCCCAGGAACCGGCGGGAAATGATGTCTGCCACAGTCAGAAAACTGCGGTGACGCCCCAGACTCAGTATTTGCTCACGGGCTGGATCAAGACGGCGAATGTCCAGCCGAAGCCCGATGTGAAATTCGCTCATCATCGTGTGGGAGCCTGCTTGTCTCTCTACGGGACCTATGTCCGCTCCCGGGCCCTCGACGGTGACAACGACTGGACTTACATCACACTGGTCTCCGATTCGGCGGAGAAAACGGAAGTCGAAGTCGGCGCGCGCCTCGGCCATTGGTTCTGCCCCGCCACGGGGACGGCCTGGTTCGATGACATCTGCCTGATCGAACTGGGCAAAACGCCGCCGAAATGATGGAAGCGACGGACTGGATGCCTTGCGCTCACGACCGACACCGTCGTCATGTTCCGAACCTGCGGACTTGGCCGAATGTTCGGCCCGTTGGCGGGCAATCGATGACGAGTCGGGCAATTCTGGGATAGGTAAACGCCTCCTCGGGATCGGTGCGATAAAGTTCAATCGCTTGCAGTCCCAGTTCTCGGCGCATCGTCCAGCATTGAGAGTGCACATATCAACACCCGCTCGGGTGCTTAGCGAAAGCCTTGGCAATGAAAGTGCTCGTTGTCGACGATGTCGGATACATTCGACACCACGTTTCCCGCATGTTGCAAAGCCTCGGTCATATCGCTATGGCAACAGACTCGGCCCGGCAGGCGGTCCGGATGCTTGAACAAGATTCGTCCATTGATGTCGTGTTGACAGACCTGCTCATGGCGGAGTTGGACGGGTTGTGGCTCTTCAATGCCTCGCGAAAAATTGCCCGCATGACCGATTCCGGCAACGCCAAGGCCCCGGCCTTCATCTTGATGTCGGCGCTCCGCGCCGGAAACGGCGCTGACCGCGATGTCGAGAAGCTGCAGATGGCCGAACAGATCGGCTTCGTGGAAGTGCTGTCGAAGCCCTTCGATGCAAAACGTCTGAAGCTCGCTCTGGATCAAATCGAGCGCGGTACGACCCCGTCGCCCACAGCGACAGCACTCCTCGACCGGTTGAACCAACTCAGTGATTCCATCACGAAGATCGTCAATCGTCACGATGAAGACTTGAACGACGAGGCCCGCCAGATCATTGATGACGCGATGGAACAACTGCTGAACCTCAGTCTTTCCGTGCCATGTCCTGCATAACCTTGCGAACGTGGCTGCGGTGACGTCTTTGCCACTCCTTCCGGCCATCGCCACTTCGTGAACGGGGTTCGCGCCCACTCTGGTCCCGCTACTCACCGGGACGGGTTTGTTCACGGAACCGTCTGTTTCCGCCAATTCGCTATGAATTGTGGACTCGTGTTGATCTATCACGACCGGGATGCGTTATCCTTGACGGCATGCCGATGCCTGCGCGCATCGGCTTGGGTTCTTTCTGGAGTACATCGTGATGGTCTGGCTGCGTTGCCTGTTGTGTGCGTGCATCGGTCTGGCGGGGGGAGAATATCTTGCGGCTCAGGAGCCCCCGGCAAACCCCGCGGTGGAAAGCCCCGTCGAGAGCGTGAAGGAGAATGCCGAGCAAGCGGCGGACGTGGCGAAGAAGAAGGTGGAAGAGATTGCCACGCAAGTCGATCAGTCGCCCCAGGCGAAAGAGATTTCGGCGGGAATTTTGCAGCCGATTTACACGCTAGCGGAACAGTTGTCGTTTCCGTTCTTTCATTGGCTGGCGTTCGCCGTCATGGCAACGGGGGTGGTGAGTTTCGCCCTACAACTCGTGTTGGGGAAACTGGTGGTGTTGACAAAGATGGGTTTCAGCCCGGCGGAAATATTGTTGGATGCCCACGGGTTGGTCATCAGCCTGGTGGGCTTGGTGCTGACTACGCAAGCCGCTGCCGAGAACAGCACGTTCACGCAAAGTCCATTCGCCGTGATCTCGGCCGCTGCGGTGGGTGTGGTTGTCGGCTTCATCTTCTACAGTTGGGGACAGGCGCAGGAAATTCAAGCGGCGCGGGCGCGCGGACTTGTCCCGGCGCGGAAACCGTAATCCCCTATCAGCCGTTGAGCCCTCTGCCACGGAAAGCAGGGTCACACGAACATGAAGCCACTGCCGACGTCTTGCCCGAAATGTGCCGGACTGTTCGTCGTCGGTTATCCCATCGACTTCGGCAGTCATGGAGCAGCGGTGGTGCCTACGTGGTGTGAAGGTACTCCACAGGAGGCCTGGCTTGGCGGAGGAATCACGGCTCCTCCGCAACGAAAGCGAATTCCCATGACCGCTCTGCGTTGTTCCGAATGCGGATATGTGGAAACGTATGCCCGACCGAGGTTCGAGGCGAAAGGCGATGAATTTTGCTAGATTCATCCCACCGTATTCGTTTAGTGGGTGGTTCGAGCTCACCGACGTTTTGAGGCTTGGGAAAATCCGTGCATGTCGGTCCGGTTGTTCTTGATCGTCGTCGTCGGTCTCATGGCTGGTTGTTCTCGACCGGCGGCGGAGAGTGATACCGAGTTATTGGCCATCGCCAAGCGAGCCCTGAAACGAGAGGATCCGGAGAAGGCACTGCCGGCACTGAAGGAGTTGCTCCGCCGGCACCCCGATCATCCCGAGGCGCTGCTGTTTCGCGCTCAACTGGCCCGTGATTCGGGCGATGATGCCGCCGCTCTGGAATTCATTCGTCAAATTCGACTGGAAAAGGGTGCCGTCGCCGGCACGGCCCGTTTTCTGGAAGGAAGTCTGCTGGTCGCGCGGGGGACACCGAAAGCGGCCGAAAAGTCCCTGCGCGAAGCCATCCAGTTGCATCCCACGTTCAAGGCCGCGCGCATCGCACTGATCGAACTGCTGCTGCTGCAACTCCGCGGCGATGATGCTCGTGATGAGTTGCTGAGTCTGCGGAAGATTCACCCGTGGGGACTGCAGCAGTACGTGCAGTTTCAACTCGCGCCCACGGAACTGGCCCGCCCGGAGGGGAGTCGAGCCCTGCTCAGAAAGTTTGTCGCAGAAGATCCCACGGATGCGACAAGCCTGATCGCACTGGTGCGCGATGAACTCGCCGCCGAGTCCTTCGTGGAGGCCCAACGTCTGTTGCAGAACTCCCCCTTGATGGTTTCGGACCGGGAGACGATTCTCGGGCTTCTGACTGAGGTGCTGGTACGTCGGGGCGAGACAGAGAACGCCCTGCAGGTGGCCCGAACCTTGACCAGTCACGATTCACCGTGGGTTTGGCGAGGAAAGGCGCTGCTGGCCGATGCCCGATCGGACTGGAATTCGGCCACGGTGGCATGGTGGCAAGTCGTTCGCTGGACGCCGGACGATCGCCATGCTCATTACCGTCTCGCCGTGGCGCTCGATCGTTCCGGCCGCAAAGAGGAAGCCCAACTGCAGTTCCAACGGACCCGGCAAGTCGAGTTGTATCTCGATCACGTCACGCACATTCTGGCGGGTGATACGAATCAGAAACATCTCGTGGCGCGGATGGCGGCCAAGATCGCCGAACTGCTGATCGACCTGAATCGCCCCAACGAAGCCCAACTCTGGCTGGAATTCCTTGCGGCCAGTGCCCCGGATTATCCAGACAGTCGAGAACTTTGGACACGACTGCAAGCGGCAGAAGTGCGCCCGCTGCCGAAGCATCTCTTGCCGGAGTTTGGTCAACAACTCCTCGCCGCGGCTGAGAGATCCGAAGACATGCGGCCGTCACCTCAACTCGACGCTGTTCCGTTATCAAGAACCGATTCCGCAGGCGCGCCGATTCAACTCGTCGATCAGCACGAATCTGCAAATCTCCACTTTCAGCATTTCAATGGGGCCAGCCGCTTCAAATATCTGCTGGAAAGTCTTGGCGGAGGCGTTGCCGTTCTGGACTACGACGCCGATGGCTGGCCCGATCTCTACTTTCCCCAAGGTTGTTCGCTGCCGTATGTCGCCACAGATGGGACACATACCGACCGCCTGTTTCGCAACCTTGGGGACGGAACGTTTCAGGATGTGACCGCATCCACAACGATTTTTGAGAACCGCTACAGTCAGGGTGTCGCGGCGGCGGACTTCGACAACGATGGCTTTCCAGACATTTTCGTCGCCAATTACGGTCGCAACTCCTTTTTCCGGAATCTCGGCGATGGCACGTTTCAGGACGTTTCCGCACAGTTCGCTTCGGAGTCGATTCATTGGTCGTCCAGTGTCGCCTGGTGTGATCTGAATCGGGACGGTTTGCTCGATTTGTACGTGGTGAACTACGTTCTGGACGCTGAGAAAACCTGCCGGACGCCGACCGGGGAACTTGCCGCGTGCAGCCCCGGGAATTTTGAAGGTGAGCCAGATCTGGTTTATCTGAATGCGGGCGATGGTTCGTTCCGACGACTCGACCTGGCCGCCGCAGGGTTACAAGCGGCCGATGGCAAAGGGCTGGGGATTCTCACCCTCGACATCGACGACGACGGCTGGCAGGACATTTACGTCTCCAACGATGGCACGCCGAATTTCCTGTTCCGTCACACAGGAAAGGTGACCGATGGGATTCCGCAGTTCGTCGAGAATGGCTATGTCTCCGGCACGGCACTGAGTGGCGACGGACGGTCTCAGGCCGGGATGGGAATCGCTGCAGCCGACTTTAGCCGTAATGGCCGATTCGACCTGTATGTCACCAACTTTTACAACGATTACAACACGTTCTATCGCAATCTGGGCGATGGCCTTTTCGAAGATGCCACGGCTGCCGAGGGATTGGTGGCCCCCACGATGTCCCTCCTGGGATTTGGGACGCAGGCGATCGACTTCAATCGGGACGGTTGGCCCGATCTGATCGTTGCCAACGGTCACATTGACGATTTCAGCGCGACCGGCGTCCCGTGGAAGATGCCTCTGCAACTCTTTCAAAACCGAAGTGGTGCTGGCTGGCAGGAACCGGGCTCGGCGGCCGATCCCCTGTTACAGGAAAAGGGATTGGGGCGCGCTGTGGCGGCGGTGGATTGGAATCGGGATGCCCGTCCCGATGCGGTCGCCGTCTTTCAGGACCGAGCCACCGCCCTCCTGACAAACCAGACAGCCGACGCAGGGCATTCCTTCACAGTTCGACTGATGGGCCGGTCTACCAACCGTGATGCGATCGGCGCGAGAATCAGCGTTGAAGCCGCCGGCCGCGTGCAAATCCGCGAATTGACGGGGGGCGACGGTTATTTTGCGACCAACGACCGACGGTTGATTTTCGGGCTCGGAACCGCCCCTCAGGTCGACCGTCTGCACATCCGTTGGGGTGATGGCACGTCACAGGAATGGACCGCGGTCAGTCACGATTCCTCGTGGATCATTCGCCAGGGAGACTACAATCTCCACAAGGACTCGACGGAAGCAGGTTTTCTGTTGAAATGATTCTCCATCGCTCAGCGACTCCCTGACGATAGAGAGAGAGAGAGAGAGAGAGTCGGTGAAGTGCACCAATGGCAAAACTTCGGGGAATTCTTTCCGGACGCATCGTCTCCACCTGAAATCGGTCGATTGCTCTCGTTTCGCTCAGGGCGGTTCAGTTCGTGAAGTAGCCGAGGATGGTGAAGAGGGGTTGGGGATTCCAGGCGAAATCTCGTCGGGCTTCGGCGAGATTGTGGGGGTTTTGCTGTCGACACAGCGTGATGGCGGCGTTCCGCGCGGCGG
>JBGSUN010000195.1:0-48473 GCA_041753475.1 Planctomycetaceae bacterium
AGGTATCAACTCACCAGTCGACTGGCAGCTCTCACCAAGGAGAAGCGGCCCGTCTTCCAACCCGCCTGAGTGGCCACACAGTCCAGCAACCATCAAGAAAATACCCCGAATAAGCTGCCGTGACTTTTTCAGGGCCGACCACTTACTGGTTCTCACTCTCGGCAACCGGCTGTTCCAGCTTGTGCAGCGATTGACGAACGGCCCGTTGCTGGAAATAGAACGCCATCAGGTAACACCCCGTCATCAGGCGGCGCAGCAATCCCAGGACCCAGCGTTGTGGCCCGAAAGTTTCTTGCGCGACTTTACGAAAAGTCCGTTGCACTGCCTGGTAACCGTCGACCGCGGGCTGCAAGCGCTGACGCGCGATCGCTTCCAGCATGCCTTCTTCCCATTGGCGGACATACTCCGCCGGAAACACCGAGACAAACTCGGGAGACCGCATCAAATTGGCTGCTAAACGCATCTGCTTCAGAGCACGTTCCGGCCGTCTCCAAGTCGTTTGTGACAGCCCGCTGGAATGAACGATCCACACAAGGGAATCGTGAGGCACATAACAGAATCCCTGCGTCAGTCCGAGGACTCGGATCGCGAAGGTATCGGCCCACGAGCCGAGTTCCACGCGCCACCCACCAATGGCCTGCAAGGCCGTGCGACGATAGATGGTGGCCCCGGACAAGGAATGCGTGGGTGGCTCGGCCAACAAGCAGTCGCGGAGATACTCGCTGGGAGTGAGACACACCTCGGTGGTGAACCGTGAATATTCGTCGATGCGAACCCGCTGGCCATCGGGCTGCGCGGTGATGATCTTGCCAGAAGCCACCGGAATGTGCGGATGGCGCTCGAGACAACTCATGAGGGCCTCGAAAAAGCCTGGCAGCACATAATCATCGGCTGCACCGCCGTAAATGTAGTCTCCGGTCGCCGCTTCGAGAGCCCCTGCAAAGGACGGGAGCAGCCCGAGATTCCGCTCATTGCGCAGGAATCGCACACGGGAATCCCGCGTCGCCCATGGCTCGATCACAGAGACACTCGCATCCGTGGAACCATCATCGACGATGATCAATTCATCCGGCGGGCGCGACTGCGACAGCATCGCTTCAATCGCCCGATGAATGTAGGGGCCATGGTTGTAGTTGCAGAGAATCGCGGTCAACCGAAAGGACACCAGAACCTCACTTCAGGACTGTCAGGGAACGGTCTGTGGAATGCGCTCTGGAAACGGACAACGGACATCGGCATGGGGCTGCATCAGCGTGGACTGCCGAAGATTTCCAGTTGAGGAAAGCACGAGACAAACCGACCGCCATCGTTCAAATACCACGGGTGATTCTGCACAATCGGCTTGGTATGCACCCAGGCAAGGATGAACAGCACGTCGGGCTTGCGTTCCTTGATGGCGGTCGTCGGCAGCACCGGAATGTGGTGTCCCGGACTGAATAGTCCCTGCTTTTCGGGGCTGTCATCCACAATGAACTCGATCAAATCACCCAGCCCGAAGTGGTACAGAATCAACGTACCACCGCGCGCAGCGCCAAATCCACCGATCGTGAGGCCTTCGCCATGCCAGCGGCGCAGCAGCGTGCTGGTTTCCACACCTACGTGATTCAAACGTGTCGACAACGTGCGCACCGTCTCCGGATCATGAATGTTCCGATTGTCTTCCAGGGCTTTCAGTGCCCCCACGGCAGGAGAGATCGGCCGTTGGCCACCGACTCGCTGTGCCGTTCCAATGATCGATCCGCCTTGGATCGTGACACGTTTCACGTCAATCAGTTCCAGGCCGTGACGTCGCAAGAAGGCATCCAGAGGTTGGACCGAATGATAACCGGTGTGTTCGTGAAAGATGGTGCCGATCAAGAGATGGTCAACGACGTCGAGCAAGTAAGACACTTCAAACACGAATACGCCGTCATCAGCCAGCAGTGCGGCGATGGCGTCGGTCATGCCGGCCATGTCGTCGGTATGGGCAAAGACATTGTTCGCCGTCACCACGCGCGCCGGTCCTCGTTCCCGCAGAATACGTGCCACGGTATCGGCATCGAAGAAGACGGGCCAGGTCTCGATACCGGTGTTATTGGCGGCGGCAGCGATGTTCTCCGCGGGATCGATCCCCAGCACCTGCATGCCCCGTTCCTGGAACATTCTCAGGAACGTGCCGTCGTTGCTGCCGATATCGACCACAAACGAACCGGAAGGGAGATCGGTGGCAGCGACAACTTCGTCGGCATACTCACGAAAATGCCGGACAATTCCGGCAGAACGGCCGCTGAAGTAGCTGTACTGCCGGAAGATGACATCGGAAGCGACGACATCGAGCAATTGTACGTGACCACAGGTCCGGCACTGGTACATGTCCAACGGATAACAGTGCTGCTCGACAGACAATTGTTCGCGCGTCACGTAAGCATCGGCGACGGGACTGGGCGTGATCGGGACCACCAGTTCGAGGTCACGGCTGTCACACAGGCGACACGTTTCGCGGCGATGATGATGCGGCAGCATAGAAGAATCTTTGGACAGGAGTGATGTATGAACGGGTTTAAGGAAACTGCACCAAGCTGCAGTTGACGTCAAGCGATTCCCGAAACTGATCAGGATAGCGGAGGGTGACCCGACCAGCGTGGCTTGCGGGAAAGCTGGGGCAATTCATCGTTGCGAAGGGCATTGATGGCTCGCCGCTCCTGTGGGTCGAGTCGCAAATCGACGGCGGCGAGGCAATCACGAACATGCGACAACTGCGTTGATCCCGGGATCGGCAACAGGCATTCGTGTTGAGCCAGATGCCAGGCGATCAGCAGCCTTTGTGGTGAGATTCCTCGTTCGCGTGCCAAGCATGCGACCACCGGGATTTCACCTAACCGCGCGGCGAGTTCGGCTCCGCCCAACGGACGATACGGCAGGAAAACCAGCTTGTATTCCTGACAGAAGTCGAACATGCCGTTGGTTTCCGCTTCGCGGTGCCACAAGTTGTATTGATTCTGCACGGTGATTACGGGAACGAGATTGCACGCTTCCCGCAATTGATCGAGCGAATAGTTTCCGACGCCAACGTAACGAATTAATCCCTCGTCCAAGGCACGCTGCACCGGTCGCAGCATTTCCGCCAGAGTGTATCGCGGGTCGGGCCAATGATGCTGCCAAAGAAAGATTGGGGCACTTCCCCCTAGAGCGACATGGCTTTCGACGATTGCCCGATAAAGTCGGTCCGGGTGACCATCCAGCAGCCATCCCGTTGCGGTTCGAATCGTCCCCCCCTTGGTAGCAACGCAAATCTGCGTAGTATCCCCGACCGTACACGCAATCAACCGTTCATTGTGATGCAGCTCGTCCGGTCCCAGGCAATACGTGTCGGCGGTGTCCAGAAAGGTCACCCCTTCTGCGAGCACGGCCTGCAGCAATGCGGACTGTTCGTCGGCATCCCTTCGACCGGGCAGCGACAACGCCATCGGGCCATACCCGATCGCGCTGACTTCCATGCCGGTCCATCCCAGTTGCCGCGTTCGCATCTTCACTCAATGAAACTCACAACGGGGTGGGGGCACGGTATTCCGTGTCTTCGGGTCGAAAAGGCCCACTGGTCGATTCCAGAAGCACGACTTCGTCACTCTCGACTTCCACGCTATGCCATTGTCCGGCGACAATGCGACACACAAACTCTCGGCCGCTGCCTGGTGCGCCGAGCGCAACGTGGCGAATCGGCTGCCCCGCATCGTTGAAAAGGTGCAGCGTCACCAAACCGGAGACCATATGGTAACACTCGGGCTTGTCGTGATGCCGATGCACCGGCACCACGGTTCCATGCAACAGCACAATCAACATGTTGTGCAGCGATGCATCGGGGTCCGTGTGCAGGCAGAAGCGCGCCCGTCGCCGTGGGCTGGCATGGGCGGCTTGCCGAATCCGCGCGATGGCAGTCTCATCCAGTGCAATTACCGATTCCGTTGCAAACTCGACTTCGGGAATCGCGGTCACATCCGTCATGATGGCGATACTCCCGTGACAACGTCATCCAGCGTCAGGAAGAGTCCACCCGCAGCGGCATAAGCCTGTTCGCGCGCGGTAATCCGCCGCAGAATCTCGACCGGTAGCAGACCGATGCACGTTCCGATCCTACGTTCCAGCAACCATGCTGCCGGACCAACGGCCTTGCCACTCCCTGCCAGAAACCGGCTTTGCTTGGAGGGATCGTCGTCAATCACGCAGTCGATGACGTCTGCCAGTCCCGTCAATTCCATCCACGTTGCCGTGCGGTGACCGGCTCCATATACGGCAATTTTTCGCCCTTGTTGATGCAGTCGAGCCGCAAGTTCACGGATTCGGCTGACAATGGCGGTATGCCGAATCGCGAATTCTTGCAGGGGTGAGGCATCGGCGGGCGTCTGTGGCACGGTCGGTGCCCCAAACCGGCCGATTGCGACCAGACACCCTTCGACAGTGTAAGGATAGCTCCCCACGATCAACGGCTGGAAGCCATAACACACCAGCGCGCGGCGCAGACTCGACATGGTGAAGTAGCGAACGTGTTCTTCCCACAACGCGCCGGTGTCGCCGCGGGCGAGTTCAGACTCGCAGCCGGGAACTTCGATCAACACGAGTCCATCAGGCTCCGTCAATCGGCGGCACGCGGCCAGAAACGATGTCGGATCGTGCGCATGTTCCAGCACACGCCGGACCAGCAGCAGGTTCGCCGGGCCGTGCTTGTGTCGCATGGCTTCGGCCCAATCGACGGTACAGCGGGCTTGAATGGTTTCCAGGCCGTAACGGGGATCGTGCAGGCCCCAGTCGCCGTCACGGTCGAACTGGTACTGATTGGTCCGCCCTTGTGCGGAAAGTCGTTCCAGCAGAGGGGTATCCATGTAGGTCATGCCCATGATCCGATCGCCGGGCGACGTCATCAGGCTCATGGTGACCCGGACGAGGTCATCGAGATGCCGCTCAGGCTCGCGGTAGCGGATCTCCTGTTCCGGGGGACGGAGCGCTTCGAGCGGCGGCAAATCCATTAACTCGATGACACCGCAGACACGGCATGTCGCCAGCCGGAATGGATGCTTGGCGATCTGTCGCGCGGCGTCGGCAGAGGAGGCCGCGTCGACACAGTACGCCGCCGTGCCGAGATTTAACTCACCTGCGAGTTCGCCAATGCCGCACATCCGGCAGACCATCGTCATGACATACCCTTCGGACCTGTGACGCCTGTGTGCCGTGTCATGATGTCCATTCACTCGAAGTAGATGTAACTGTGGTCACCTGTGTAACCGGTCTGGCGGTAGAGCCACTCCCACTCCTGCGGCGTGTGAAACGCCCGACAGGTGAGCTGCCAGTACATCAGGTTGACCTTCTCGCGCTCGTTGCGATACGCCTCGACACAAACATACTTGGCCTGCTTTCCAACACGTTCAATTTCTTGCAATGAGGACCACAGATCGGGCAGGTACAGGTTGTGCAGGGTGGTAATCGAAAAGACGAAATCGAAGGAGTGATCGGGAAACGGAAGCTTTGCAGCCGTACCTTCGACGAGATACGGGCGGACTTCTTCCTTGGCGTTGTCGAGCGCGTAACGGGAAATGTCCAAGCCCACGACTTGCGATTGGGGGACGACCTGCGACAGTTCGTACAACAAGAACGCTTTACCGCAGCCAACATCCAGAATGCGGGCCCCGGGTTGCAGTTGATAATGCTTGGCCATCGCTTCTGCGACCGGGCGCCAGCGGCCGTCATACCGGTAACCGCCGAAACCGTAGCGTCGATCGCCATCCCAATAATCACGATCGAACCGGCTGGCGACTTCGGCACACTCCGCCTTATCGTAATCCAGCACGCGCTGACGGTAATCCCGCCGCGTGCTCTGGTGCGTCGTTGTCAGAAAATCAACATAGTCCATGCGGCAATTCTCCAGCCTTCAAGGTCTTCTTATGGCACATGCTGATACTGCAAGGGCAGAGTTTGAATCTCGTCCAGGTTCTGTTGCACCCATTGCACGACTTCCAGGATCCCGGCCTCCAGTTCGATTGTTGGCTGCCAGTCCAATTCTTGCCGGGCGCGTGACGAATCGATCACATAGGCCGCGTCTTGACCGGGGCGTTCATCGACCGTCTTCGTGACGTCCGCAAACTCGCGATGTTGGAGGCGGCAGATGAGGGCGACCAGCTCCCGCACGGTGATCCCTTCATCCGGCGAGAGATGATAAAGTTGCCCGACTTTTCCGCGTTCCAGAATGTCGAGCTCGCCACGGGACACGTCACGAATGTGGATGTACGATTTGACAGCGCGACCGCCGCCATGCAATTCGATGGTCTTTCCTAACGAGAGATAAATCGCCGCGCGGGGAATGATTTTGAACAATTGCTGGCCGGCCCCATAAACGTTGGTCGCCCGGACGGAGAGGAGAGGGAAACCGAACTGCTTGTGGTACGTGGCCAACAGCAAATCTGCCGCGGCTTTCGAGGCCGCATACGGCGTGCTGGGATTCAGCGGTGCGGCTTCGGTCACGCGCCCGACACAGGCCCCGTAAACCTCTGGTGACGACACGTGCAGATATCGTTGCACATAATCACGGCGGCGCAGGTGGTTCACCAGTTTGGCCAGCGCCACGGTGTTGGTCTCAAACCAATGTTCAGGATGCTCCCAGCTCGGGGCGACCTCACTCAAGGCCGTGAAATTGACGATCAACGGTGGACGCTCGGCATCCAGCAGTTTCAGCAATGCCGGCATGTCGCTGTTCATGTCGATCTGGTGATACGTGTACCGCGACAGATCCTTTCGATGCCGATACTTCAGAAACAGCGGGGAGCGCTCTGCGGAACGGCTGACACCAATCACTCGATACTGCGGCTGATCGAGCGCAAGGTCAACGAAATCCTGCCCGGAGAACGAATTTGCTCCCAGAACCACGAGTGTTTGCCGAGCCGATTGCGGAACGGTCATACCTGTTTTCCCGGCGAAGGCGTCAAAGGTGCGGAGGCCATGCCTGTTGCATCACGGCCTGCACAGCGCTCAGCAAAGTTCGGGCACGATCCCACTGTTCCTCCCGGTGATCTTTGATCGTTTCGTCAGCGAAGGCTCGCCGTCGCTGGTCGGCTGGCAAGAACTCATTGAGCAAGATACAGCACCACTTAATCCCCTGCGAGGGAAACAACCGGCGGACACGATCGATCAAGCCGTCGTCAATATCGGCCAGCGCGTCGCCCATCATCGCCCACGTGCTGCGCGGAGCGGGAAGGTCCACCTGCCAGTAGAAATCGCACACCAGTTTCGCGGGATCGTCCCAGCCTGCATACTCGAAATCGAGGAACCGCAAATCACCCGATGGCAACCGCCACGTATTGTGAAAGCCGAAATCGGACGGGGAGAGACACCACCGACTATGCGGCAGTGGATTACCCCAGGCCACATCTGTCAGTCCCCGGCGTAGCACATCCTGCGCCTGCTGCCAGACCGGATCGAGGCTCGACCGCAACCAGTCGTTCAACCGTGCATCAAGATCATCGCTGATGGGAGACGCCGCCAACCGATCGAGCCGGCGTTGAATGCCGGTGGCATGATCTGCGAGAGAGAAGTTCGCATCGGCCGCCAGAGGTAACGCCAGCGCTTCAGGCTCTTGGCGGTGCCGATTGACATCACGAATGAACTCCGCAGCCTGACGCACGGCGTCGATGGTGACATCCGCGGATTGCAGGTTCCGCCCAGTTAATTCGACAAACAAGGCACATCGTGCGTGACGATCACTGGCCAGTAACAACGGCACCCAGTGAACCTGATGGGCGTTGCAAAACTCGCTCCAGGCGACTTCCGAAGCCCAGCGATCGCGGCCGCCATTCGGATCGAAATAGTAGTGTTTGAGGATGCCCGTTCCGCCGGTTGCCGTCACCCGATAAACGCGATTGTTACGGCCCCCCGCAAGCGGTGTGATTGATTGCAATGTTCCGAAATCACACTCGGTCACCAGCCGAGCCGCAGTCCTCTGCAAATCTTCGGAAACGGCCGTCGTCATGATGCCGTCCCCAGCAACAGAGACGCCGCCTGATTCCAGTGGTTCATCGAGGCGACATCGTCCGGCAGCGCAGGATCGTGGCCATGCGGGTCGAACAACAGGCGGCGAACCCCGATCGGGAAGCGGGCATCGGTCAACAGTTCCGGCAGATCATCAATGAACCATGTGCAATGAGAGGCTGCAATTCGCGCGAGCTTCGCCCCCTTCTCTGTTTCCAGGTAGACCCGCTCTTGGTTCAGGCCCGTGCTCCGTTCATCCAAGAAACCCCGCGCAGTAAGCCATTCGCGTGCAGCGGCATGCAGGTCCCATTCCGGTCCCATGATCGGGTTCCGTGTCCGATGGCTGATGATGCAGACCGACCATCCAAGTTCGCGAAAGTGATGCAGCGCGGCCAGCGCCCCGGGAAATGCTTCGGCGTCGATCATACGGGGACCGTAGACTTCACCTTGCAGCGCAATCCAGTCCGCTTCGCGACCGGTCCGACGCAGTTCGTCACGAACACGTTCCTTGCGACACGGGACCGTGGCGTCGATCAGGCCGCGCTCATTCGCCAGTTGCCAGAAGAGGCGATCGTAACAGACCAGCGTGTTGTCGAGATCGATGCCGAGGTTCATGGCCAATATGCAGTAAAAGGCGAAGCCGGTTAACCGCCGGTAAGGCCGGGATTCAATTCGATCAGGGGACGGGCGACGCGCCCGGCTTCGAGATCGTCCAGCGCGCGATTGATCTCGGTCAAGGGATAGCGGTTGTGAAGGAAGCGATCACACGACAGACGCCCGCTCTGAAGCAAGCGTTGATAACGGGGAAAGTCCCGTTCGGGAACATTGTCGCCGCCCCATGTTCCCAGGATCCGCTTCCCCTGATTGAGTTGTCGGGGATCGAGTGGCCACATTTCGTCATGACGTGCATTTCCGGCGATCACCGCGATTCCCCCTTGTGGACGGACCGCTTCCACCGTCTGCTGCATCACCGTGGGCCGGCCGGTGGCTTCAATGGCCACGTCAACGCCGCCGGGGCAGATTTTCAGAATCGCGGCCACCGGGGATTCTGTGCCCACACCAATGCCGTGGGTGGCGCCAAGAGCTTCGGCAAGCGCGATCTTTTCGGGAAGTCGATCGACGGCAATGATCGGCCCCGCTCCCGAAAGTGCAGCACCGGCGACGGCCCAGAGTCCGATGCCTCCTGTTCCAAAGACCGCGACCGATTGGCCGGGGTGAACCTGCGCCGTGTTCAATACGGTCCCGAGTCCCGTGGGGATCGCACAGCCGAGTAACGCGGCGGCGTCGAACTTCAGTTCCGCATGCAGGAGCGTCAACCGATTCTCACTGATCACCGCAGAATCGCTGAACGTGGTGATCCCGCCGGCATTAACCGTGCGGTCCTTCCAGCCGTATTTCGCACCGGGGACATCGTTGCCGGGACCTTTGATCCACGACAGGACGACGCGATCGCCCGGTTTCACACGGGTCACTCCGGGACCGGTCTCACGGACCACCCCGCTCCCTTCGTGTCCCAGGCAATGGGGCAAAAAGCGATCGGGACCGCGATAACCGCGGGCTTCGGAAACCTGCGTGTGACAGACGCCGCTGTATGCCAATTGCACGAGCACCTGACCGGGCGCGAGCGCGGGGAGATCAAGGTCCACCAATTCCAGTGGACGCCCCAGCTCGACCAAAATCGCCGCGCGTGTTTTCATCACATTGTTCCGAAGGAAGTCATTCGATTGAGGTCAGGCGGGTGCGGATTGATGCGGCAATTTGCGGGCCCGTCAGTCCGCAGACTTCGCGGGCATGCTCCTGCTCACCGGCTTCGTGAAGGAACTGGTCCGGCGTACCCAATCGCAGTAATCGCGCCCGCAACGGATTCTGATCGGAGCACCATTCCGCGATCGCCCCGCCCAATCCACCGGCGCGCCCGTGTTCTTCCAATGTGACGACGAGCGGGAAATCACGAAACACGCGCATGAGCAACGCTTCATCGAGCGGCTTGACGGTGTGCAGACTCACGACTTCCACCGCGATGCCGTGCTCACGGAGCGCATCAGCGGCGAGAAGGGCTTCGGGTAACAGCGTGCCCGTGCTCAATAATGCGACATCTCGTCCAGTGCGCAACACCGATGCCGTCCCCAATCGCACTTCGGGAAGCGAAGGATAAACCTGTGGCTCCCCTTTCTTGCCGATCCGCAAATACACAGGGCCGGACTGCTGGAATGCATCACGCAACAGGCCGCGCAGCTCCCACGCATCGCCGGGGCAGGCCACCGTCATGTTCGGCAGGGCACGCAAGACGGCCAGGTCTTCGCAGGAATGATGCGTGGGGCCATTGGCGGCATACGCCAATCCCGATCCCGTTCCCACCATCACGACCGGCAGATTGTGATAACACAGGTCGACGCGAATCTGTTCATAGCACCGGTAAACTGCAAACGAGGCAATCGTGTAGGTGACCGGTTTCATTCCACCGAGAGCGAGTCCCGCGGCGATACCGATCATGTTCGCTTCCGCCACGCCGACGTTGTAGAACCGGTCGGGGAACTGGGCTTTGAAACGGTCGAACAGGCGGTTGCCGATGTCGCCGCTGAGGAGCACGATCCGGGGATCGGCAGCGGCGAGTGCGGTGATTTCGTCGGCGAAGGCGTTTCTCATGCGGCGTCCACTTCCTGCAGCGCGCGGCTGAGTTCATCCGCATTCGGCACACGATAGTGCCAGTTGTTGTCGTCTTCCATAAACGACACGCCCTTCCCTTTCACCGTATGCGCCACGATCATCGTCGGCCGGTGCTCGCCTTCCACAGGCGTCAGCGCGGCATGCAACGCACCCAGATCGTGGCCGTCGATTTCGTGGACGGCCCAGCCAAAGGCAGTCCATTTCTCAGCGAGGGGAGCGAGCGCGGTGACTTCATTGCTGCGCCCGGTTGCTTGCCACTTGTTGTAATCAATGATGGCAAAGAGTTGTGCCAATCGCTGCTGTGGAGCAAACAGCGCGGCTTCCCAGACCGTACCCTCATTGCATTCACCGTCACTCATCAGCACGCAGACGCGTGACGGTCGCTGCTGCAATCGGGCGGCCATCGCCAAACCAATTCCAAGATTCAAACCGTGTCCCAATGAGCCCGAAGCGACTTCAATGCCCGGCAACCCAGGGCTGGGATGTTCGCCCAGCAAGCTGCCGGGTTGGGCATAGGTGGCAATGTCCGCATCATTGAGGAAGCCAAACACGCGCAGCGCGGCATACAGCGTGGTGCCGGCGTGCCCTTTGCTCATCAACACGCGGTGCCGGTTCGGGTCAGTCCATTGTTCCGGTCGGACTTGCCAGGCCTGATAAACCGCGGCGAGCAGTTCAATGCATGATAGCGATGAACCCAAGTGCGGCGTTCCCGCCCGGTGTGACATCTCCAGCACCCACCGCCGCATCATCGCTGTCTGTCGTCGAAACAAATCATGCATGGAAGATACCGGACATTCCCTGTCGTAACGCGGCCACGATGTTCGTCAGATGAAATTCACGTGATCGGACGGGTGCTTCAAATCCCACAAGTAACGGTTGATGTGGTCCATCCGGCAATTCTTCCGACAGTCGTGGATGTCGAGTTCGTTCAGGACAAAATCAGCGGACTTCCGTCTCCGTTCCCCTTCCCAGATCGCTGAGAAGGATTCCTGATTGAGATTGCCGTAGCAGAATCGTTCGTCCAGGAGATACGCCGAACAGCCGTAGACGTCACCGTTCGCCATCACGTAGGCCCAGAAATTGGGCGTCGAGTAGCAGGTTGTGTAATAGCGAGACGTCTCCAGCATGTGTTCCACCGTCTGCGACCGGTAAATCACCTTGAACCCGGACGCAAGATATGGAGCGATCATCGATTGCAGGCGGGCTTCATCGAGGATGTCCGCGCGATCATATCCCCGCTGCCGCGTCTCCTCGCTCTTCAGGTGTTGAGAGTAGGGCTTGAGCACCAGGTAATCCAGCCCGATTTCCTGTGCCGTGGCACAGAGTCGCGGGATCTCTTCAAAGTTCTCCGGCAGGATGACCATCTGGGCTCCCAGCGTGGTCTTCCAGCCGTGCTCTTTCTTTGCCGCCGCCGCCCGTCCCATATTTCGGATCACGCGGTCGAAGTCTGCCGCTTTCGTCTGATGTACTCGTGCATAAGTTTCTGCCGTGCCGGCATTGATGCTGGCTTTCAGCCAACTCACATGTTCGAGTGCCTCGTGAATAAACTTGTCTGTCAGCGGAGTCGCATTGGTGGTGATGGCCACATCAATGCCGGACGCCTTGGCATGCCGGATGGATGTCGCCAACTCTTTGTACAGCAGCGGCTCTCCTTCCCCCGCGAACATGACGCTTTTGACGCCGTGGTCGGCCATGTCGGTGAGCGCACGCTGCAACGTCTCCGAGTTCAATTGGATCTGTTGATAGCCGATGTAATCCACCGCGCAAAATGTACAGCGGTGGTTGCACGCCCCCATCGGGGAAATCTCGACATAAATCGGATACACCTGACTCTGAAGCGTCCAGTCACTTCCGGCGGCGCGCCACTGCGCCACCCGCTCGGGATGAAAGTGCAGCTTGTGGCTATCAATCATCATCCGGTCGTGGCTGAGCGACATGAGTCAGTTCAATCATCTGAAAGGAACGGCCCAGGCTATCCGGCCGCAAGATGGCTGCGGCAATTTGAGCGAATGACTACTTCAGTAAATGTTCAATGTGTCGGCACAACTGAACTCTGTCAATTGACGATTTGTTCCCCACCACCGCAACCGCTTCGGACCCGACCACATTGCCGATGAACCCGATCAGTTCCAGCGGCACCTGTTGGGCAGCACATAGCGCGGTGATTGAAAGGAAGGCATCGCCGGCACCAATGCGGTCGACAATCTTCGTGGCAAAGGCCGGGACTTCGGTGAAACCTTTCTCGACGTCAAACCCGAGACATCCCCGACTGCCGCGCGTGATAATGATTTTGGGACAGTTCAACTTCTGCGACAGTTCCTGCACCATGGGGTGCAAGTCGCCACGACGATCGCGCGATTCTAGCCGGATCTCGTTTTCGGCCAGCGAAACATAATCGGCACGCGGATATTTGGAGGCGACATGGTAGCCGTAGTTTCCAGCATTGGCCTGCGTATTCACTGCCAGAAAACGAGCATCCTGGCAAACCAGATGCACGAGTTCTGGTGTCATCATCCCGTGACCGAAGTCGACCACAATCACGAGATCATAGTCAGCGATCTGTCCCCGCAGGGAATTCACCAACCCCGCCGATTCCTCCGCTGACGGCAGAGCGTCGTTGATTTCATAGACCTCGAACAGTTTGCTGAAGAAGTACTGTTCGATGAACCGCCGCTTCACAATCGTCGGTGCATTCTGGCGGTAGACGAACTGCGGGCGAATGTTCGGCTTTAAACCCGCGCGAATGAACTCCTCTTCTGTCTGCTCGGCACCCAACCAGGAATGCAGCGTCACCTTTCCGGCGAAACTGGCCACGTGATTTGCCACGGCGGCGGCACCACCCAGGAATCGTTCGTTGTTGAGCGATTTGACGACGAGCGTCGGTTCCTTCGCCGACTTGCCGATCGCCTCGACATAATGATAGTCGTCGATGATCGTCTCGCCGATTACCAGCACATTCATCTGCTGCGCGGCCCGCAACGGTTCCAAAACCTTGGCTGTGGGGTATCGCTGTGAGAACTCCGCGAGGTAGTCCACCACCGACGGGGGAAAGACGGACAGATGTCGGTTCACCAGATGCGATGCGCTGAAAACGAGATCATCCGTGAAATCGAGCCGCCCACCGACGGCTGTCACTGCGGCTTCTTCCTGACCGATGGCTCCCGTTAGATCTTGTCCGCCACGAAACTCCGAGCCTTTGACGAAGACGTTCGGCCGCAAGAGTTGAATGGTTTCCACTGCGGTCGGAAACAGATTGATGGCGACATAATCCACGGCGGACAAAGCAGCGATCGCTTCCGCCCGCAAGTCTTCCGTAAACACCGGTCGGTGTGGGCCCTTGTTGACAAACCGGTCGGGGGTGACGGTCACCACCAGGACATCGCCGTGACGACGGGCATCGGCGAAATGGCGAATGTGTCCCACATGCAAGGGGTCAAAGACACCGTGACAATGCGCGACCGTGCGTCCCGCGGCCTGGAGTTCGGCAATCGTGGCCGCGAGCTGTTCCAGCGACTGGATTTTTCCTTGACGACCGTCGCCGACGGAACGCGCGGTCATCGCATCATTCTCCCCAAGCCTGCCGTGGACGAAGTTCTATCGTGCCGAATGTCGGATCCCGCACAGGCGAGCCAGGCATGCACGCCGTCAACTCGCCAAACCTTTCAAGTCTACTCGACCGAAGCCACGGATTGGAATCACGAACCGTTAATGAGACGGCAAATTCCTGGTTCACAATCGACTCGGTGACTGCCGTGCGGCTCAGTGGGCATTGGTGGTGTGGTCGGCCTATTTGGCGGTGACGCTTTTCGTCGGGGGCAGATTGGGAACCAAGGCGGGATCGTATTTCGCACCGGCCGAGACTTGAATCATGGTGATGCGGACTTTCGTCGGGAAGAACTTCTCCGGATCCGTCCGTTTGTGGGCATGCCCGTTGCCGCCACTTCCATCTTTCATGACCAGGTTCATCTGCTTGATCCCCTCTGACCACACGATGGAATCGTTTTGCCAGAACTTGGTCATGGCAATGTCTTGCTCATAGACGCCCTTTTCGCGGTACACGACCGTTCCCGTACACCCATAGCCGTTCTTCTGCCCCTTGTTCGGGATGTAACACAGTGACCACGTGGTTGGTTCTCCACCGGCGGGCTTTTCGATGACTTCGGTACGAATATGGACCGTGCCATTCCGATAGTCCACCGGCGTCGTCCAATCTTTCGGCCGGTCGGCGTTGAGGTCTTTCTCACGGACGTAATAGTGCGACTTGCTCGGCTGGGAATTGTCCGCATCGGCCTTGGTGTAGGTGAATGTCGCATCAAACAGGACGAACTGTTCCGTGAAGCCAACCTTCGGCAAGCAGAGCGTCATCAACACGGCAGCCGAATGCAACCATATTCGTCTGCTGGTGGATTTCATCGTTGATTGATCTTTCATGGGGGTCGCCTGGCTCTGAAAGTATGACTCATCACGAAAGGCACGTGTCGAACACGGTTGTGGTGGTGTTTGAAGCTATTCTGTGCGCATGTCCGACACCAACTTCAGCTCACGAAGCCATGCGAGTGACTGTGTTTGCCAGGCATCCCACATGGGGCCTTTGTAACCATTGAGGCCGTGTCCCCCGGACGCGAGTTCAAGATACCGGCTCGGGATCTTTTGAGCTTGCAGCGCATCGTAAAGCATCTGGCTGTTGGCCGGCACAACGACCTTGTCATCCAGAGGGTGAGCCAAAAACACCGGTGGCGTCTGGGCCGAGACCTGCTTTTCATTCGAGAACTTCTCGATCAGTTCCGGTGTCGGATCGCTGCCGAGCAGGTTCCGCCGCGAACCCTGGTGTGTTTTATCACCCATGGTAATGACCGGGTAAATGAGGATCGCAAAGTCAGGACGGCAGGTAAGGCGTTCAATCGGATCAACCGCGGTGGCATTGCCCGTGTCAGAATGCGTGGCAGCCGTAGAGGCGAGATGCCCCCCGGCCGAGAAGCCGATGATGCCGATGCGGTCGGGTTTCAGACTCCATTCTTTCGCTTTGGCACGCACGGTGCGGATGGCTCGCTGAGCATCCAGCAAGGGGACCGCCGAACGTCCCTTCGGCAGGCGATACTGCAAAACGATCCCGGTGATGCAATGTTGATTGAGCCACGTGGCAATTCCGTGGCCTTCGGGTTGAATCGCATGGCCGCCATAACCGCCGCCGGGACAGATCACGACGGCGGTCCCGTTGGGATGGGCAGGACGAAACACCGTGATCCACACCTCAGTTTCCTCAACCCGGCCGTCTCCCAGCGGTGCCTTGCCATTCCACAAATCCATCCGTTGCGGGGCGGCCGTTTCCTGCCCGTTGACCGTCATAGGACCGATCATGCAGGCGCTCACGATTCCCAACAAGCACATTTGTCGCAGGCATTTCATGGTGTGATTCATCAGTCGATTTCCCGTGGGATGGTCGCACAGATCGAGGTGCCGGGTGGTGTGACTCACGCTGTGATGATTGTACTGACGACGAACCACAATCGCAGGTCCAACGCCACGGTGCTGCCAACATCATTCGCGGCGGAGGGCTTCGATCGGATCGAGCCGCGCAGCTTGGATGGCAGGATACAGGCCGAATGTCACACCGACCATCACCGAGATCGCGAAGGCCAACGGGATCGACCAGTTAACGATCGTCGGTTCCATCGTGCGAATGACATCGGGGAGCTGCGCGATCGCCTGCGGCACAACCTTGCCGATGCCCCACCGCAGGAAGTTGATCGACGGCCGGCACGCCAGTCCGGCAAGGATGCCGACCGTCCCTCCCATCACAGAGAGCAAGACGGTTTCCCGCAGAAACTGGCTCGTAATGTCACTTTGTTTTGCTCCGAGAGCGCGACGGATGCCGATCTCCTTGGTCCGCTCGGTGACCGTGGCGAGCATGATGTTCATGATGCCGATTCCGCCAACCAGCAGGGAAATCACGGCGATGATCCCGAGAAACAGCATGAACATCAGCCGCATGGCGCGGGCGCGTTCGAGCAGTTCGAGCGGGACCGTGATGCCGTAATCGGGCTGCTTGTGATGCGGAGCCAGCGTCGCCTTAATCATCTCCGCCGTTTCAACGACATGAGCCACAGCATCGGCTTGAAGGGTAATCTGACTGAGCTGAACGCTTTCGCCTTCAAACGAGCCGCTACGGCGGGTGAAGACCATGTCGCCGATCCGCAGCCATAACGTTTCGATAGGAATATAGACGTCGCGCGAATAGTCCTGCGCTTCCAGTGAACCACCGATCCCCGCCGACGGTGCGCGCGGCTGAAGTACGCCGACGATGCTGTAATAATCACGCTCCACTTTGACCGACCGGCTCAGCGGGTCTTCGTAGGGAAACAGCTTTTCGGCCGTTTCCGCGGAGAGGACGCAGACATTCTGACGTTCCAGGCAATCGGTCGCTGAGAGAAAGCGGCCTCGGGCGAGTTCCAGTTTGACGAGATCGGCGTAATCCGCAGTGCAGCCCACCAGCCGACCGTCCACGAGTCGATCGGCAAAACGAAACTCACGACGGACTTCGCGAATTGGCACCGCCCGTTTGATGGTGGGCAGTGTGGTGGTGATCCGTTCCATGTCATCGCGAGTGATGCCATACGGGAAGATGCCCCGTCGGCCGGCGGTCGCTTCCGAAGGCGGCTTGATGGAACGGACGATGATGTTGTCCGCGCCGAGACCTTCGATCTGTTTTTGAACCGCCTGACCAATGCCTTCACCGATGGCGAGCAACCAGACCACACTGGCCACGCCGATCGCCACACCGAGCATCGTGAGAAACGACCGCAGTGGATGCAGGAACAGACTCTTGAGACTGTTCCACAGGGAGCGGAACCCCGGAATGTTCACGATGCAACCTGCGGCGCGGCGGGACCTGCGGTTGGTGGTTCCTCCGCCTTCGGCTTCGTTTCCGACGAGTCTTCCGCATCTTTCAACCCGACACGCGCCAGATGTGCCCGCGGGTTCATGACCACTTCGTCTTCCGGACCGACGCCGTCTTTCACCACGATGAACTTGTCATTCGTGGAACCGATGAGGAGCTCCCGCGCCGCCAGTTTCCCTTGCCGATCGCGGAGGATGCAGTAATGTTTCCCGTCTCGTTCGACTACGGTCTGTACGGGAATCTGCACCACGTCAGCCAGGGTTTCGACGCGGATTTTCACTTGCGCTGACATGCCGGGCTTCAAGGTGGCGGGCGGATTTTCTACGACAATTACGGCGTCGTATTCTTTCACGTTCGGATTAAACCAGTTCTCACCGGAAGCGTAGGCACTGACGGTCGACACTTTGCCTTTCAATTCCACATCACGGATGGCTTCGGTGATCACGACCGCAGACATGCCCGGTTTCACACGATCGACACGGGCTTCACCAACCTTGGCTTTGACCTGCATCTTGGTAACATCGGGCAGCTTGATGATCGCCTGCCGTTCGCGGACCAGGCCCCCTTTGCGGATGTAGAAGTCGTCCTGCCGCCAGCGATCAACATTGTTGTAGACAACTTGCCCAGCGCTCGGCGCTTTAATCACACACTTTTCGAGCTGGCTCTTCAGGCTGTCGAGTTTCTCGGTTTCGATCGCGAGCTTGGCTTCTTCGGCAGCGACGTTCGCCCGCGCGGTGTTGATATCGGAATCGTGCTTCTTCAACGTCTTCGGTTTCGTGTAGGTCCGGATCACCATCAGCTTCGTCTCGGCGGCATCCAGATCCTTCTTGTACTTCGCAACGGCGAACCGATCGCTTTCCAATTGCGTATCGGTGATGTAGCCCTTCACCGCAAGCTTGCGGCTGTGGTTGAAAAAGTTCTCGGCCCGGCGGGAGTTCTCCTGGGCAACGAAGAGTTCGCTTTCCAGCTTCTGCTCGTCTTGAACGAAGGTCCCTTCCTCATACTCCTTCCGCGCGATCTCCGCGGCGTCGAAATCGTTCTTGGCTTTGCTATATGCGGCTTGGGCGGTGTTGACCGCGATTTCCTGCGTCGTCAGATCTTTGCGGATCGAGGAATCATCCAGTTGCACGAGGACATCACCCACGTTAACGGGAGTTCCTTCGTCGACAATTTCCAGAATGCGGACGCCTTGAGCCGATGAGACCTCGCAGCGCAGTTCGATGTTGGACGAACTTTCGACTTCACCCCGTTCGACAATATCGTTGACGAATTCCCCGACGATCGGCCTTCGGGTGATGATTTCCAGCGTGTCATCATCACGCTGGGAGTAAACATAACCGCCGATGAGCGCGATCGCTGAGACAACGCTGACCACCAGCAGCAAGCGGCGCCGCACACGGCCGGTACGTTCACTGGGGGATGTCGGTCGTGAGAATGTCTGCATGGCAGCGTGTCGATTCTGGAGATAAAGCGTCGTAGACAAAACGCCTTATTCAGTATATCGACCGGGGGAACGCAAGTCACGATCCGCGCGGCGGTCTCGCCGTTCGTGGCGGTTGCACTGTCCTTAACGGTCGGCTGCCGCGGTCATTCCCCGGCTTGGGGAGCGGGCGGAACGAGTTCCGGAGGCAGCGGCAGTTCGCCGGGAGGCAGCGAGTCGGCCTCGTGCAGAAATGGAACGGCATCTCCGCCGTAGCAGCGGATCAGCAACTCATCGTCGGTCATGGGACCGGGATCGACCCACATGCCGCGGCCGTCCAGCGTCATCGTTCCAAGGTCAAAGTCGAGCAGGCGGCGTTGCACCTCGTAATCGCCCCAGACCTGAATCAGGTTCTGCTGGGTGTCATTCAGGTTTTGCAGCGCGTCGACGAGATCGCGCGCGACCGTCGGCGAGGCTTCCGTGGTCTTGCCATCTGTGACCGGCTTTTGCGGCTCGATGAGTTTCAGGCGGGCCACATCAGTCTGCGTGATGGCGACATCGACCGCCAGGCGGCGGAGTTCGAGATTGAATTGATCGAGGCGAATCTGTCGCAACCGCGCCCGTAACCCGCGCTGCATTTCGTCCCGATACTGCATCAGCGATCGCCGAGCCTGTTGATAGACAATGAGAGATTCGCGGTATTGATTTCGTTCGATGAGGCGCGTCAATGGGGCATCAATTGTGACGCCGGCGCTCAACCGTCCGTTGGCCGAGCTGAAGTTCAACGGATCATTGTTGGTAGTACTGATGTCGCCGATGACGTTAATGCTCACGTTGGATCGCAAGGCATTGGCATTGAAACGAATTAACCGCCAGGTATCGACCAGCGACGCCTTCGCATTCATCCAGTCGGCGCGTCGTGAGAGGGCCACATGAAAGGCAATTTCCGGGCTGACCTGCACCGGCACCAAACTGATGCCGTGCAGCCGCGAACGGGCTTGCAGCAGTGTGAGTTCCAGCAGAATTGCTGACAACCGCGTCAGGACTTCCTTCTCGGCGCGGAGTTGAACGTCGGTCTCGGCGAAGGGTTCATCGGCGAGCATGCGGGCCAGAAGGGTGATCGCTTCGAGTTCCTGTGTAACCCGTTCACGCTCGGCGCGCAACCGTGTGAGAATGTCCTCAACCGCAACCGTTGACAAAGCGCTGAGATCGAACTGGCTTTCTTGCACCTCGGGCAGGGCGGCGAGAATCTGCAACGCTTGCTGACGGCGCGGAAGATTCGCTTCGGCCACTCGCAGATCGGACTCGAGTTCGCCGAGATAATTTGCCGCCTGTTCTGCACAACGGGCCGCCGTGTCGGAGAGACTGAGCTTCCCCCCTTCAATTTGCGATGCCGAGATCGCTTCCAACCGGTCACCCACCTGGCTTTGTAGCTCCGTCAGTTCCGGATTGATGAGTTTGAACTGATCGAAGAAGGGGTCCTTCGGCTCCAGTGCGAGATTCGGCGGCAGTCCCAGGCGAACTTTGTATTGATCCAGCGCGGTTTCATAGAACACCAGATTGTTCATGAACACACTCTGGTTGGTGAAGTAGGCCTGCCGCGCGAAATCGACCTGAAAGCGATTGTCGAGACGCCCGGCATTGAACATCGATTCCAATTGCAGCCACGTGTTGCGGAGACCCGCGATCCGGGCGCGTTGATTGCGAAGGAACTGTTGCTGTTGCAGGAACCCCAGGAAGCCGCCGAGGTTCGCCGCCCCGGCGCCTCCTCCTCCGCCGGTCGCGCTGCTCACAGGGATGCCGATCGCCCCGACGCCGCCGAATCCGCCGACACCGACGCCGGTGAACCCGGTCAGACCCGAGCCGCCGAACAGTCCCCCGGCGCGTTGCAGGTTCGTCCCTCCGGTGCCTGTTCCGGTAGTGACATCGAGATAGAAACCTTGCTGATAGCGATCAAAAGTCCGCACATTCGCCAGCAGGTTTCGCTCGGCACGGGTCAAGGTTTCCATGATCCGCGGCTTGCCGGCGAATTGCAGCAGCGGTTGTGAGAACGCAAAGTTGGCGATGGACGTGTTGGCGTAGGTATCCGGGCCGACGAACTGCCACATGATGGTGTTGGCCAGTCCCAGCGCCAGCGTGCTTCCCGTGGTAAAGAGTCGCTGTGTGCGCAGACCCGACGTCGATGTCAGGACCCGCGAGGTTTGGCCGCCGTTCAGGATGCTCCCGGTTTCTGTGTATGTGGTGGCGTTGCCGCCGAAAAACTGGGTTTCAAACCGGAACCGTTCTGCCGTCACGTCGAGCGCCGAAAGATACAACGTTTCCATCTGCTGCTGGAAATCGCGGGAATGCCGCCGCGCGATGTCGAACGCCCCAGCCTGATCGACACGGATGCGCTGATCTTCATCGTAGGGCAGGCAGGCGGCGTAGTCGTTGATCTCGACGTCGGGCAAATCGCCGTTCTTATGCCAGTGTTTCCAGCCACGGTGACCGGCAACAGATTCCATCAGCCGCGCCGAATCGGGATCATCCGGGGGCATCGGCGGCTTGTCGGGGTCCGTGGGATCAAACAGCCGGGATGTCGGATCAACGGCGATGTCAAAATCGGGGACTTCAAATCTTGGATCAGCGGTCGCACCGGCGACGACATCGTGCACCTGAAAGTCCGCCGCCTGGCGATACTTGGCTCGCGTGCAGCCGACAATTGCCAGTCCGGAAACCAGCATGACAGCCACGATCGCGCCGAATCGCCGCCGAATCCTCGTCGGCAACCGACTCCGTTTCGCCAGCCTGTGCTTGCTTGTCGACACAGGGACGCACCTCAGGCGGAACCGACGTTATCGGCTTGTGATCGAGAACCAGGCCGGGATCGTGATGCCCTCAACTTCAGACAACATCGTCACTCTTCCAATATCGGGACTGGTGTGCAGCGACCTTGACGGTATTGACGAGATTGCGTCCGCGGTATCGGACCCTCCGGCAATTTCTGCCGAACCCCCGCCGTCTGGAATTCGGCGGCCATCGCTCCTCGTCGGTTTGGAAGCACCTGTCGATTTCGACATGGACATCGCAGGTCGAGATTGTTCACTAACAAACTGGAAATTCAGTGTATGACACGGAGATCTTGAAGGTTTCCACTGTCTTGCGGAGGAGACAAGCCACATTCTTTGCTGGATATTCTCTCTTGGGCGTTGTGCGACCATGAGGGGGACGATGACAATACAGGACTCTCCATTTTGAAGCCCTTCTCGGCGCGGTTCTGCAAAAGGTCTCCTGGTTGTCGATTACCCGGTCCCGGTCCACGTTCTCGTGCGGCCCACGCTCGTTTTCTATCGTTGACTGCTGCTGCCTGGTGCTGGTTTCCTGCGCGCTCGTGTCCGGCGGAATGTCCACCGCTTTCAATGCAGCGCGGGCGGAGGAATCTTCCGTTCCCGATCGCCACGCCTGTCGATCTTTGAAGGGGATTGATGTTGACGGGCGACTGCACCACTTCGCAGCGACACCCGACTGCAAGGGCGTGGCAGTGGTTTTTCTCGCCACGAATTGTCCGATCAGTAATGGCACGCTCCCCACGCTGCAAAAGCTGGCCACCAAGTTTAAGGGCCGGGGCATTGAGTTCTACGGTGTTGTCTCCGCTCCGAACCTTAGTCGTGACCATGCTGCGAAACATCGTGACGACTATCGGATCCCGTTTCCGGTGTTATTCGACGCTTCTGCCAATCTTCGTGGCCGGCTGAAGCCCACACACACACCGCAGGCCATCGTCCTTTCGCCCCAGGGAGAAATTCTCTATTCGGGGCGCATCGATGATCGGTATCCCAGCATCGGCCGCAAACGAGAAACGGCGTCCGAGCATGAGCTTGAGGACGCCTTGGCCGATGTGGTCGCTGGCCGCAAAGTAGCCGTTCCCACAACAACGCCGGTGGGGTGTGCACTGGAGAGTCCGCCGACGGCGAAAGTCGGCGATGTCACTTTCAATCGGGACATCGCACCGCTGCTGTTTACAAGTTGTGTGGAATGCCATCGACCGGGGGAAGCGGGCCCGTTTCCATTGCTGACGTATGCCGATGCCTGCGAACACGCGAACCAGATTGCCTACGTCACGCAGCATCGGACGATGCCGCCCTGGCACCCGACCGAAGATTTTGGGCACTTTCGCAACGATCGCCGGCTGAAGGACGATGAAATCGCCCTCGTCCAGAAGTGGGTCGCCGATGGCAAGCCGGAAGGAGACCCGCGCGATCGGCCTACGCCTCCCAAATTCACCACGGGCTGGCAACTTGGCAAGCCCGATCTGATCCTCAAAATGAGCGAGCCGTTTGCGGTTTCCGCCGATGGGCCGGATATTCACCAACACTTCGTTCTGCCGACGGGCCTGAAGCGCAACCGGATGATTTCCGCCGTCGAGTTTCGCCCCGGTAACCCGCGTGTGGCCCATCATGCCTCGTTCTATATCGATAACAGTGGCGCGGCCCGCAAGCTGGATCAGCGTGATCCGAAACCCGGCTACGGCAGTTTCTCCGGGCCAGGCTTTGATAATTTCGGCGCGCTTCGCAGTTGGCTCCCGGGCATGACGCCGCAGCGGTTACCACACGGGACCGGCAGCCCGTTGCCCGCTCATAGTGATCTCGTCGTCGAAATCCATTACCAGCGGACCGGCAAGCCCGAGACCGATCAATCGTCTGTCGGCCTCTTTTTCGCGGAGTCTTCTGCCAAACAGCAGGTGCTGGAACTCCAGGTGATGAACAAGGCGCTCGACATTCCGGCCGGGGCTCAGCGACACCATCATCGGGCCACGTTCACACTCCCCGCTGCGGCGACATTGCTCGACGCCGCCCCGCACATGCATATGCTCGGTCGTGAAATGAAAGCCACGGCGACACTCCCCGATGGCAAGGTCAAACCGTTAGTCTGGGTGCAGGATTGGAACTTCAACTGGCAAGGGCAGTACATCTATGTCGACCCAGTGCGGTTACCTAAGGGAACGGTGATTACTGTCGATGGGTGGTTCGACAACTCGGAAGAAAATCCGCTGAACCCCCATTCCCCGCCGCTACCCATCCGCTGGGGTGAACAAACTCGCGACGAAATGAGCCTCTGCCACTTCCGGTATCTCTGCGATTCCGAAAGCGATCTGCTCACCGTGAATGCCAGCTACCGTGCCTATGTGACGGAGCAGCAACGGCACCAACAGCAATGATGTGGCTGCCACATCCGTGACCGGAAGGACTGTGTGACACGACCGTGGCATACAATACAGCCGAATCGACTTGGGACTGTCAGCGCTTGCAGCCTGTGGATTGATTGTGTGCCACGGCCGTGTCGGCCGTGCAAAGTGGCAAAACGCCCTGCAAATTCGCACGGCCGACACGGCCGTGGCACACGAGTCGAATCAGTTCACGGACAGCTAGGGCGTGGGCAGCGTCGCAACCAGATCGTTGACGAGCTTCGCGAGTTGTTCGTGAGTCAGCCGTAACGGCGTCGGTGCCCGACCAGCCACTCCGCGCTCGGCGACAAAACGTCGCAATGTGAATCGCCCGCCCCCCTGCGCGGTCAGTTGCACTTCGTAGTACTTCGTCTGACCGGGAAATGACGTGCTGTCAGGCGGATTCGAACGGATAAGGACTTCGCCCCCTTGTTCGTCGAATTCCAGCGGCTGCAATGTTTCCAGCAGATACGTGACGCGCTGACACAGCCCCGCGGCCCAGCGTTTGAGCACGTCGATGGCGGAGGTGGCCAGCGCCGGCACATCCAGCCGCAATTCTTCACAGGCCACGCCCACGGCTTCCACGCTCGTGGTCAACAGCGTTAGTTCCAGGCCATTGCCGTCCTTCACGGAGACGGGAAAGGCTGGAGTAAACGATTGCCCCACGAGCGGAGCCAAGGCAGCGGCGAGATCCAGGCTAAGACTCATACGACCAGTATGCCCTAGGACGGCAAGTGTGAAAAGCGCAGAAGCCCAGGGAAAGGATTCCCTGGGCTTCGATGCGAATCAACCTTATGACCTACTGCTGCGATTAGCGGTTGAAGTCGCTGGGGTTCACCACGACCTGGCCGCGGCGTTGACCATCCCAACTGAGCAACCGGGCATAGACGCCGGTGTTCATGTTGCCGGCGAGGCCCTTACCGCTGCCGTCGGCAAACAGGAAGTTGCACAGACCGGTATGGTTCGAACTCGGCCGCGGACGGGTGCCACGGGTTGCGGTCGGATCGAGGTTGATCTGACCAAAGTAGGGTGAAGCCAAGTTCACGTTGAAACCGGGCAGCGCGGGGTTGGTCAGGGACAGCGAATTCCGCGTGTCCCCAGCCGTCGTTGTTCCGATCGTGGTGGCCACGTTGCCGCCGCTCACCGGAACCGGAATTCCAAAACCGATGTAGTCGGCATCACGAGAAATCCAGTTGCCCGATTGCAGGTTTTCACCAACAAGAATCGTCTGGCCGAGTCCGTCACCACCAGAGATGTCGTCCAAAGTGACCGGAGTGGTCCAGGAACCGCTACGCCAGAAGACGCCCGAGGCACGGGCCGCTGCATAGTCGGTGGTATCAATCGCGGCCGGTGGGATGTAGCCCACCTGGAACACGTGATGAATCGAGGTGCTGGCATAGGGATTATCGCCACCCCACAGGCCTTGCTGCACGAAACCCATGTTGGCGGCATAGCTCAAGCCGAGCGGAACCTTGTGGTTATTATTGTCGACCGGGCAGGTGAGGACCGGGACCCATTGATTGAGCGAGCCGTTCTGGTAGCTGGCGATCGATCCCGCACCGGTTGGCAACGTGCCGCCCAATGCCGTGACTTCTTCCGTCGAGATGAAATACGTCCCGGCGGTCCCTTGGAATTCCCGCGCCAGATCGGAACGATCCAACGCTGACAGGAGCGCGACCGGCCAGCCGTAACCCGCGTTGTTCGTTACGTCACCCGTGGTGAAGCCGGCCGTGCCGTCGTTATCAGCGAGTGAACTGCTTTCGAGATCCGGCAGACGGCTGCCGTTGGCGGTCGCGAAGTTGGTCATCGCGATGCCCATCTGATGCAGGTTGTTCAGGCACTGCATGTTGAACGCCGCCTTGCGGGCCGATTGCACGGCCGGGGCGATCAACGAGATCAGGACGGCGATGATCGAGATCACCACCAGCAGTTCGATGAGTGTGAAACCGCGACGCGGCTTCGGGGTCATTGCGGAACGCACGCGAATCATAAAAAAACCTCCGGAAAAATGCCGCCGATCCACCGCGGTCAGAACTCATGTTCAGGAAACAGGCACCGTACCCGCATCCCTTAATTTTCGTCAAAACTCACCGAACAGTTCGACTCGGACTGATTGTGATTTCGGGGAGAATCCCCCGGTTCGGAATCTGCGATTGCCTGGGCTTTGAAATGTTCTCGAAGCGCACTTCAGGAACGGATTCCACCGGCGACTCTCAACAAACTTCCTGTTGAATTTCTCAATTTTCCCGCGTTTGAACCTGTTTCGCCGGAATCTCTGTCGGTTCAACCGCAATCCGATCGCGCGGCCCCACCGGCAACCTGTCTAGAATCGAAGCGAGGTGTTGCATTTTGCACCTCTATTATGCGGCCTCCCCCCAGCTTGTCACCTCGAAACCCGGCCGCCACCCTCTTTATTAGCAATTCCCTTGCCACGGGAACGAAAGTTAACGCTTAACGATACAAACCCATGCTCCCCTGGTGGCAATCGGTGGCGGAACGGATTTCCTCCGGAACGTTACGGGAACCCGACCAAGTCCTGCTGAAACTCGATCAGCGCCCGGAAGTTGAACGTTCCCGACTGCGGATCGTACGCCTTCTCAATCTGCGACCGATCGATCACATACATCCGCCGATGCTCCGGCAGCCAGCGATCCGTCGCCGCTGGATCCTTCAGCGGCCCGCCAATTCGAACTTCGCCGTTGGCGGTCGTATGAGCACGGAAATACTTGACAGAGGCGAACACGACAAACACATTACTTCGCGTCGTCAGATTGTTCAGGACTTTCGAGAGCAGCCGCTGACGAACATAAGGATCGAGCTGTTGAACCGCGTTGTTCGCCTGATCCGTTCCCCAGTGTTCGTCCGCCGTGCCAAGCTCAAACAGCCCACGCGGATTGCTGGTGCCGTTGTTGTCGCGATTCACGTCATCGCCGGGCCAAGATCGCAACAGCGTATCTTCCATCGTCAGGATTGGGGCTCCCGCTTGTAACGCTGCTCCAAAGCTGCGGAACGGTCGGCTGCCTGGAAGGCCGGGCAGGAATAATCCGGTGATGTCGTAGCTTGTTGCGGTGGATAGGTAGGATCGCGTCCCTCCGCTCAGGCTGCCATCGCGCGACGCGACCAGTCCTTCCCACCAACTCTTGATATCGGTCCCTACAATCGTTCGCGTTGTGTAATCGGTCCGCGCGGTCACGACACCAGCGGGCTGATTCTGATCGGTCCGCCGCAGCAGTGCCGGGGTGAGCACATCCTGCGTTCCATTGCCGTTGATGTCTTCGGCTCCCACGTTGAACGCTCCGTCGAAGTCCAGGTCTTCGTCAACGAACAGTGACATCAATCCCGGATCATCGAGGAGGGCTGCCAAGACTTCCGGATGGCGAAGCATATTCGCGTTGATCTTTCCGGGCACGCGAGGGTAGTCGAGTGGATTGGGGAATCCTGGAATATTCGCATGCATCCGCGTGGGGACTTCCACGAATTCCAGCAACCGATGCCAGCGCGGCGGATCAATCGCTGCCGCGCCTTGAGGCAATGGCCGGAACAGGGCTTCTGCCGAAGCGTCAATCGTCGTGACGGCTGCTGCTGTGGTTTCGGTCTGCGCGATCCAGGAATTTGTTTGCGTGTTGTCCACGTTCAGACGTGTCACCACACCGGGGAGCGCCATCCGTCCCAGAATGTTCGCCGTGGGCAAGTTCTGCGTCCGCAATCGTTCCGTATCTGAGAAGCCCCCTAAAGTGAGCTGCATCAACTCAGCAACCGAAGCGAAGTCGCGATCGAAGACCTTTTGCCAATTCCGAAAACCCGCTGTCGCATTATCGTTACCGAGAGTATTTGCATACACCGTCGCTGCTTGCGTGTAAGAGTTGCCGGTTGAGCTGGCGGTGCTGAATGGTTCTCGATGACGCCGACTTCGTAACCCGCCCAGCTTGCTCTGCAGCGAGGTGCTGTCCTCGGTGCTCGTCAACCGCACAACTCCGCCTTGTGACCCACTATCTGTATTGGTGGCGAGGTTATTGAGGGCGATTTCGTCAACCAGGATGAACGGATTATCTTCCTCTTGAGCGGCATTACCGATCGTGGGAATGGTGCGCTGCGGTGAGGCCCGGCGGTAGAGTCGAACATACAGCGGATTGGTCCCGCCACCAGCAGTCACTTTGGTATACATCGCCTCGTTGTAAAGGCCGACCCCGGTACCGCTCAGGCCAAGGTTATTATTCAAGGCATCGCGAAGTTCGCACTGGGTTGAAGCCGTAGGGCTTCGCAAATCCAAGTTTGGAGCGATTTGAGCCGGGGCGATCCAGTGCGCCGGATTGGCATCGTCGAGCATCATGGCATCCGGCGCGACTTTCATCACGCTGGGATGCGTCCCTTGTGCCGCCGCATCGGCGGATGCAATTGTGAACAGTTCACCTGCAAGAACGGGTGCTCCTTGGAGCAGAATCAGCCGATGCACATTCGTGCGTTCGGGACCTGTCACGTTGACTTGGTCTGTGTCGTCCGGGCCGACATCAATCCGCCACTGGTGATTTGAATAATCAGCGTCGTACGGACCGGGATTCCGAAGTTCCACATACATGAAATAGCGGTTCTCGGTATCGTCCCAGTTGTTGTATCCGAGATTCGACGTCGTCGCTTCGGCACGCACGGCCAACGCTTCACTCAACGTGAGATCGAGACGTTCGACACCGTAAACTTCGTAACGGTCGGTCTCGCTGTAGGTGTAGGGATTGTCGTCCAAATCCCAGCCATTGGTTGGATTCATATCGAATTCAAAGCGGCTGGAAATATTGTCCCGGTCCAAGGAATCAACCACATTGATGGCATACTGGGCGAGCTGACGAATTGCCGGTTGATTTTCAGTATCCGAAGCGAAATTCGTATGAGCTGGATTGTTCGTCGCCGCCATCACACTTTCGGGCCATGTCAACGTGTACATGAGCATGAAAATGTCGCGTGCCATCAGCTGACGGTCTCTCCGTGCCCAGTACTCCTGCACAATCGGTGAAGTAAAGTTTCCGTTCGCCGGATAAGGTGGCGCGGTTGAGAGTCCCGCGTTCGTGAGTTGCGTCTCGATTGAATCGGCAGACAACGTCGACTGATCGGGATGCGGTGTCAGCGGCCGCGTGTTCAATTGCAGATTGGGCGGGAGTTGTCCATTCGCTCCCGTCCCGGCATTCACACCCGTCCCCGGATGCAGAAATTGCGGATCGGGGGTCCCGTTGGGGCCCACCAACAGTTGGTTCAAATTCAACCGCAACTGGTAGTTGGGCTGGTCAACATTGTTTGACTGAACTTCGATCAGCTTCCGCAAGAGTGGCCGAAATGGATCGACCGGCCCGATGGCGGACAATTGCGAGTAAGGAATCGAACTTCCGATTTGCGGCGGAAAGTACAACGAATTGCCTTGTGCATTATTCGCCCGGCGATTCTGAATCGGTGGCGTCGAATTCAGCTGATGCGGGGAGAATTCCCAGGCCCGTGTTGTCACATTGGGATTGTATCCCAGCGAGAATTGCTTGCGATCCCAACTCCGTGTCGTGAACTTGCTCATCAAGTCGCTTTTCAGTCGTCCGCCATTCCACGTGGTGATGGCAGTGGGATCAAAGTTAAAGGGAGCCAGTTGCGTTAGCCGTGTTTGTCCCCCTGTGGCGGCAACAAAGTCGGTGAAACGATCCAGATGCAGCGCTCGCATCTCATCCGCTCCAAACACGCCGTCTTCGTCCTTAAGGCTATCCCCATCTGTGACGGTTTCATCCGCCTGATTGAAGAGTGCTTCATCGCCAAACGAGTTCTGTACCGTGGGCCAACTGGCCGGAAGAGTGGTTCCTCGACTGTAGTAGGTGTATTGCGGCCAGGCGGGGACACCCACTCCACCGTCGACTAACTGCTTTGGTGCATTGGTATTCCAATATCGTCCGAGTCCCGTGTAGTCCATCGGATGGCCAAACGGTGCAAAAGTATTGCCGTACCCCCCGCCACCGACACTGCGGAGATTGCTGTCGTCATCCATTTGTGTCTGACCAGGACCCGGCCAGGGGTTGGGCAGGACGCTGCCCGCGCTCGTCGAAAAATACAACGGATTGAGTGTGCTGCTATTCACAATCGCTCGATAAAGGAGATGCTCCTCACCCCATCGGCCAGGCACAAGGTCGGATGGGGTGGTGGAATACCGCCCCATCAACAGGTACTGCCATTCCCGATTGGCGGCTTCCATCCAATTCAGCGGGTTCGCACCGAAGAGCGGATCACTGGCATAAGCACCATCATGCGATGTGGGGTTGGCATTCTGCGGCCGTCGATTCAACGCCCACAGCGGATTCACCTCGCTCGGCAACTGTCCCTGGTTCGATTTCGAGACGAATTGATTGAAGACCGACGGCGTCGCCGGATTGCGGAACGGTGTTGTCAGGCTTACATCTCCGTTCCAGACCGATGCCATGTTGCCGTGAACGTTGAGATTCAGCAGGGCATCCATTTCTTTCACGGTGAACGAGAAGAAGGGGACGTACTCCATCCCTGAAGCATCTTCCAGAACGGGGAAGTCGAGATCGAGCCAAACCCCTTCTGGTAACCCGTCGCCGTCGTTGTCGACGTCGTATTCGATGTTGTTCGCATTGGCCGGCAGCGCAGCACCCGGTGCGATGCTCGTATTTAGCGACCACACGCCTTGCTCACCGCGATTGCCATCTCCGTCCCAGTCACGTGGTGTCGTGGGAAACACACCCCAACTGGGCCATGTCCCACCGAGAGTTGTCAAATCGGTCGCGGTCAAATACCTCGGAACCGCTGGACTGGGGGGGCGCCGCCCAGCGCTCGGCACGAAGATATGATTCTCATGCGGGCGAAGAACATGGTCGACAGTGTTGGCAGCAGAATACCAGCCAGCAACCTGCTTAATCCGTTCTGACTGTGGCCGATGAAATGATGGAATGATGATCCGCCGACCCTGGATCGGGTCGTATCCATCATATGACAGGAAAACATTATTATTATCGGGGTAGGTGTAGTCGGGATCGCGGTTTGCGAGGACGTTTGGTTGCCGCTCCGTTCCACCCAGCGCACTTGCGGAATCATTGATTGACCAGTTCGCGACGGAAGTGGAATCAAGAGGATTCCCATTAAACGGCGCGAAGTCGAGTTTCTTTCCGTCCGGAGCGAGACCCAGCATGTTGGGAAGCAACGCATGACGTCGGCCGGAGAGGGCGCTGTTGCGGAACTTGCCGATCTCCGGGCCTTCGATCAGTTGCCGGACGCCGAAATCGAACAAGGTGTCGGCGGAGATGTCGAACTGCTTGACCTTGGCGGCTTCGCTGTAGAAGTTGGCCGAGGCCCGTTCCTGGGCCGCGAAGACGTAGAAGATCACCCCCAGCGAGGCGAGCATCGCCATCAGCACGAGGACGATGAGCAGCGTCGACCCGCGGCGTTCGGACCGTTGCCGCCGCAACACGGCTTGTTGACGTTGACGATGTCGGCGAAGTTGCAAAGCAGTCATGGAATCAGTCCTCTCGCTTGGTGAGGCCCGCGAGTGGTATCGGGGAGACGCCCAGGGATAGCCATCCCTGGGAAGTTCTGAATCAATCCGTCAGCGAATGCACAATCGTCTGTTGACGCATCTGATCGCTGGTGACGTCATAAAATCGGACGGTGATTTGAATGGCCCGCAGCGGCTTCCAGTTGTCGACCGCTTCCCATTTCACCGTACCATCGGTGATCCGCCCGCCAGCGACGGCAGGCCATGTCTGAACGGTTGGTTCATCGGCAGGCAACATCGCAGTTGTTCCGGCAACGATGCAACGATAAACAAACCGGAGTCCATTCCCACGGCGGTTCGCGGTTGTGGGAAATACGAGATCGCCTTCGTTTTTAGGAGTATTCTGAACCCAAACTGGTGACGAGCCACCAATTTGATGCGTTACGCTACGGAACGGAGCCTCTTCCTGGGTTCCATCGTTATTCAGGTCGAGATTTGGATACCAGCTATCGAACACGCGATTCTGATCGTAAGGTGCCGCAAAAGGGCTGGCAGTATTGATCGGGCCATAAGTCGTGTTCAACCGGTTGGACAGCGCAAAATCGACCGCTGCGGGGCTGTAGACGTCTGCATTCGCCGCAGTCCGACCGATATCCACAAACGCCCCTGCTCCACCAAGTGCACCGGGGTCCCACACTTTCACATCGAAGCTGTGCACGTTCGATAGCAACAGGTCTTCCCCACGCCGAGGTCCAAAGGCAAAGTCCGGGAACGTGTTGTCGGTCAGGGGATTGGTTGTCGCGTCGACATCGAGATTGATCGTCGCCGTCATCGGATTACCGAGCGTCGAGAACCCATGCGGATAGCGGAAATTGAAGTTGGATGTCTCTTCATGGGTGAAGCGGCCGAAGTAGTTTCCGGACGAATCAAACTCACGCGGGCGGCCATTGACGTGATTGTGTCCGAAGCGGAAGTTCGGGCGGCCCAGGGGAAACTGCGTGAGCGTGCTGGCATTGCTGAGATCGTCCACACTATGGAACCGCGCGACCGGTCCGGTGGCATTCAGTCCCGCTTGCGGAAACGCCGAGTGATCGAAGTCGTTCCAGAACGAGATGCCGGACACGACCGTGGGATCAGGATACGGACTGGCTCCCCCCATCGGGACCGGCACCGTGTAATCGAAGGCATCACGGCCATCGTTGAACGTCGGTTGGCTGTTCGCTCCGGAAAGCTCCGGCGGCTTGCGAACCAGCAGCATGCGGCGGTAGAGCTTGCCGCCACGGACGAAGTAGGCCACTTCCGCTGCCGGGGCTTCCGCCGTCCCGTTGGGAATCATCCACCCATCATCGAATTCCGGTTGATTGCGAAAGTTAAGGTACGTGACGTTCGGCGTCTGTGAGGTATCGGTCGATGTCCACCCCGCGGACGTGGTCGCTTTGCCAAAGAACGAACTCAGATCGGGGTTCTTGGTCACCGCATTCACATTGATGGTGAATTGCAATTCGTCATCGAGATCGTTGAGCGGATCGTTCTCGGAGATGTAGAGGTAACCTTCACGCCGAATGGCATCGACTTCCGCCAGCGAACCGTCTTCCCCCACCGACCACGGCATCACATAGCGGAAGGTCCGCTTGTCCAGATCGGCCTTGATGACGTTCTGGAAGGTCCGTGACCGCTGGTCATTCTCGGCGATCCCGCGCTGCGTGGTGATCGTCCCGCCCGCCAGTTGAAAGACCTGCGCGAACAGGGACATCATCAGCAGCACGAGCGCCACTGCAACGAGCATTTCCACCAGCGTGAAGCCCAGAGACTGCTGTCTCTGGGGTGTTTTCTTCTTGGATTTCATAGTTCAGTTCTCCCACGGCAACCGCGGTTGCAGCGGATAGACGTCAATGACACCGGGCATCAGGATCGCCCCGGGAAAGCTCTCGGGTTCGGAAGCATTCGGGTCACTGTTGTAGATCCCGCTGTTTTCGAGGATCGGATTATCGAGCCAGACCACGGCCCCGCGACCGGCGGGCAACGCCGAGCCGGAAGCGGCATGCAGCACCGCCTGCGCCGCAGCAGCATTGGCCACTTCGGTGAATTTCAGAATGCGATACCAGCGGTTGTTCTGGGAATCGCAGATGAAGCCCCCCTTCTTCAGAAAGGGTCGTTCATCGACACCAATGTCGGCGTTGTAACGGATCACCACCAAGGGGCGCGGTGTGATGTCGTCAGGCGTGTTGAGCGTGCTGTCCGCGCCGGCTTTCAACACAGGTGTGATGACACCCAGCGGGCTGATGGTCAAATCGGCCACGTCATCATTGTTACCAACGGTATTGTTGGCCCCCGCCCAGGGATTCAAGTTGAAATGGGCCGGGTGAATCAGTTCATCGACCGGGTCGGTGGAACGCCGGAAGAAGACGACAAGATTCATGTATGCCGTAGGGCCATTCCGGCGGCCGGTCAGCATCCAGGAATAGCGGGCTTCAAACGTTTCCACCCGCGCTCGGGCCGGGATGAAGCCCGCTGGTAAGGCTCCTGTCCAGGTGAGTGTTTCCGTCACCCCCGGAGTCCCGGTGATGGTTGTCAGTTGCCGCAAGTGGGAGACCTTGCCGGTGATGTCATACAACGTCACCCGTGCGGAAATGTCGCGCTCGGCCGCTGTCGCACTCGTCACGGTGAAATCAATGGTGTTGTCGTTGTTGCGATCCAACGTCGAAATCAGCGAGGACTGCGGATTGTTCAATTGCAGCGTGGTCACCGTCAGCGGAGTGAACTCGGTCGTATCTGTCTGCACCACCCAACTGTCGGGCAAGACCGCCATCTGCCGGGCCCCAATCCGCGCGGCGATGTCCTGGTCCCGTCCGGGTGCGGTTGAGATATTCGGCATGAACGTGGAACTGGAGGGATTGAAGTTCACCGTCGCCGTAGCGTTGGGAATTCCCCCGCGGTAACGGACAATCCGGTAGGCGGAATCGTAGGGCGGGGCATTCGGATTGACGACCGTATTGTTGGCCGTGGCCAGCGTCGTTCGGCCGAATGCATTCCGAATGTTCGCGGTCCCGACGGACGGGGTCTGCATCAGGTCGCGCATATCTTCCGTCCGGTTCTGCCAGCCGAGCGGATCGACCACGAAGACCCGTGAATAACGACCGGTCCACGTTACCCCACCATCGGTGCGCGTCTGACCGACATTCGGCCAACTGGGTTCGAGCGAACCCGATGTCCCCCCGGCTGTGCACTCGTAGTACTTACTCTCCGGCGTTGAGCCGACAATCAAGTCACCAACGGCATACTGCTTGCCCGGTTGCCACGCTTGCGTCCCGGCAAAGATTTCCGGGCGGGCACCGGCCATCCCTTCAAAGTTGTAACGGAGTTGTGCGGCGTTGGTGAGCTGCGTCGCCTGCACGGTGCGGAGCACCGACAGCGGGAACAACGTCGCCACGGCCACCACGCCAATGCTCATCACCAGCAGCGAGACCAGCACTTCGCTGAGGGTCACACCACGGCGACGGAATGTTCGCGGATGCATCCCGGTCATTGACCGGGAGCGAAGACGCATGGATCGAATCGTACGGTTGGTCATCATTTCCCGGCGACCTCCCCTCGTTCGGAATAGAAGAATGGGTCATCGGCGATGCCATTCGCGGGGCTGCTGTCGACCGTATTCACCGGACTGACCACGACGTTTCCAGTCCGGGTGAAGACCGAAACCAGGAACTTGTCGGGAATGGGTGGGTCCAATGTGCCCGTCGCATTCACGCCGTAACTGGCATCGAGAATCAAATCGGCCGCCGCTTGATCGGTCAGATAAAAGTGAATGATCCCCGAAGCTGCGGCCAGACCGGTCACCCCGCCCCGCGGCGAGAACATCAGGTCCATCCGGTTGGTGTAGCTGAAGCTGGCGGTTCCCACGGGAGGGCCGACGCGCCACGCTGCCGGAAGGCGACCACCGGGAGCCGAGACAGGATTCGCCGAGCAGCGATCAAGATCGATCACCACTCCGCGTGGCAGTTGCACCGGCTCCGCGTTCTGCATCACCGACGGCGGCAATTCAATCTCCGCCTGCTCACGCAGTATGCCGGTCGACACCGGATTTCGAATCTCCGTCGTTAGGAGCAAGTCTTGTATGTTTCCGGAAATACTGACTGACTGAATGACGTACCAAGTCCCCCGGCTGTTGGCCGGAATCCGCACACGCAAACCAGCAGTAAGCATTCCCCTGGACTGTAAGATAGCCCAGTTAGGGATTTGCTCTGGATACTCAATGCGCACTCGTCGCATTGGGTTCGTTAAACTATTCCATGATAAACTCTCGTTCACAGGAATAATTCGGACTTGGCCCTGCCACGGTTCGGTTGGTTCGACATACACCATGCTGGTCACCGTGCGGGGATTCGTCCCTTCCCGGAGAAAGCGGACCCCGCGCGGCGCCTTCGCATAAATCGCCCGATCCTTCGCCCCGAGCATGTACGATTGCAGCGTCCGCGCCCCGCCCCGAACCCGGTCAGCATTGTTGTTCACACGAATGGCGGTCGCCGTGATCGCCAGCAGGATCAACAAGATCGAGACGGCAATCAACAACTCCAGCAGCGTGAAGCCCACGGAATGCCTTCCGTGGGGTGTTCTCTGCGGTGATAACATTCGACGGCACATGATTCCGTCCCTTTAATTCTGCTTCTGACGGTTTGTCAGGTTGTCGTTCATTTCACTGTCCAGAAAACCGTCCGCCGCAAAGTTGGCGAGCGTGGCCGCAGTGGGGAGAGCTAGGCGGTTCAAATCATCAGCCGTGCTTAATGGATTGTCATACGGTTCGTTCAGCCCGGTGGCTCCGTCCGGGCCGGCCGACACAATCAGCGGCATGTGATACGTATCGGGAGTGTGATATAGCGTTTCAAATTCGGCGGGTTCGATCGGTCGATTGTTCAGGATATTCACCGTCGCCAGATACACCCCCAGGCGATCGTCAGGATCGAGACTGAGGGGATCAATATCTCCCTGTGCCGTGGGAGCCGCGGGGAGCCCTTTCATCAGCATGCCCCCCAGCTTCCGACTGATTGGGGTGGCGGGTCCCGCCGGACGGATCAAGCGCGTCGGCCAGCGATAAAACCGGAGCGGCCGCCCCCAGGCATCAACCAGTTCCAGCCGTCCATCACCATCCGTATCCGCAATCTCTGCGGATGAGAACTCGCTGTCATCAACAGCAGGGACACCAAACGTGTCGGCCTGCGTCACCAGCCAATACAGCATCTCGCTGCTTTCAGCGGCAAGCTCTTTGGGATTCGACGTGGTGTTCCCATAGAACGGTTGCCCCGCTGCGGCACCCAGTGAGGGATTATCCGCCAGCGTTTGGGGAAAGCCGTTGCGGTAGTAGTCTTTGTAGACCATCAGTTGCAGCATCTTTTCATTCAGGCCATTGATGCCAGCCGTCTGCATCTGACTTTTCTTAGCCGCAATCCGACTCTTCACTTCATTCTGTTTCTGCGGTGAATCCATCAGCGTGCGGAAGGCTTCCAGCCGTTGCTGCAACATGCCGTCGAGTTTCAGCAGCGTAGTGCGGGTTGCCCCTTCGCGTGCCTGGGTGATCGACCGGCCGAGAAGATACCCGCCGAGCGAGACCAGTATGGCGATCAACGCCACCACGATGAGCAGTTCCAGCAGCGTGAAGCCGCACCGCCGCTGCGGGGTGTGATTCTGTCGATGCATAATGCAGCCCTCCCACCGCCAACGCGGTTACTTGTCCGACAATCGTCCGCTGTGGAAGTTGGTGATGTTGTCCGTTTCATCAGCACGCGGTCCGATGAGCAGCGTGCTGGACTTATCCGGCTGGTAAGGACCACCGACGCCGTAGGCTTTGTCCGAACCGGGCGAGATGATCTGGTACTTGGTGGCATTCCACGCGGGTGCGGACGCCGAGGTTCCCTGGGTGTACCAGGTTGTCAGTCCGCCGGTGCCGACATCGGCCGTGCGATAGCCTTTGCCGCCGTAGCTCGACAGGTAAACGTAGGGTGCCGATTGCCCCGGCCACGGATCGCGGTAGGCCGCAAAGCCTTCGTTATTGAAGTAGTTCGCGGGGCCAAACGAGGTGTTGGGGGAGAGTTGCAACCGGGCGACGTTGAATTCGAAGTACGGGCCTTGACGGTTGCCCCCTTCGACATCGGGACGGGCGGGGTTCTTGGAAAAGCCGGTCAGCGCATATTCCCCGACGTCGCGCGTGCTGTTGCTGTTGTCGTCATTCCATTGGAGCGGGCCGCCCAGGAAAAAGACGAGACACTCGGCCCCTCCAAGGTAGATGCGGTCGGTAAAGTCACCGTCGCTGTTGAAGTCGTGGTCAATGGTGAAATCGAACTGCGGCCAGATCTGTCGGAGAATCGATCGGCTCCGGGCCACTTCCGTGACCAGTGCCGCCGGGGGACTCGCCCAGTCGGCATCATTTTCGAGTAGGACAATCCCACTGGGCGGTTCCATGCCGTAATCGCCCTTGAACTGAGCGATGGCACTTTCGATCGCCGAGATGTCCCCTTTCACCTGAACGATGCGGGCGCGAATGTTCGCGCCGCTGAGCGCGGGCACCAGAAACGCGACGAGGATGGCGAGGATCGTGATCACGACCAGAACTTCCACAAGCGTGAAACCACGAGGCGGTTGAGGGGGGCGTGAGCGTGTCATCGCAAGGGCCTTTTATCGCTGAGTCTGGGGCGTCGCGAAGTCGGTTGTGGGTCGGGTCCGTCGGCCTGTCCGGGGAGAAGTTCCACCGGTCGGGCCGCTGAGTGTTGTGCCGGTCACTCGACCGGCAGAATCAACACCGTGTCTCTCGCGATCACCGGGGAGACGTTTCCCCGGTGATCGATGCACCGTTCTATTTCCGCAGGGCCCGCGGGGTTCTAGACGCCCAGGGAATGCCTTCCCTGGGCAGTTCTGAAGTTATGACAAGTCGTTGAGGAGCTTGATGAGGGGCATGAACAACGCGATGACGATGAAACCGACGATGAGGCCAAGGACCACCACCATCAACGGTTCGAGCAGGTTCACCAGGCCTTCGACGAGAACCGAAACTTCTTCGTCGTAGACATCGGCGACCTTGTACAACATGTTGTCCAAAGCCCCGGTTTCTTCACCGACCGCGACCATGTTCACCACCATGTCGTCCACGGTGCGGGTCTCTTTGAGGGGAATCCACATCGATTCCCCTTCCCGAATGGCCCCGATGATGTGGTCGTAGGCTTTCACGAAGATCTGGTTCCCCGAGGTGTCCCGCGTGATGGCGAGCGCCTCGAGAATGGGAACTCCCGATGCCACCAGGGTTCCCAGCGTTCTTGCCGTTCGGGCCACAATCGATTTGCGGAGAATCGTCCCCAGCAAGGGGATCTTCAGCGCCAGCCAGTCGGTGATATAGATCCCGGTTTTGTTCTTGCGGATGATCTTCAGCATGATCCACACCGCCAGCGGAATCACCGGGCCGAGGTACCAGTAATTCACCACCGAGTCACTGCAGGCGATGAGCACTTTCGTAATGCCCGGCAGTTCGGTGCCGAAGTCTTCGAAGATCTTTTTGAACTTCGGAATGATGTAATACATGATGAAGCCGACGATGAGCGTGGCGACGGTGATGACCGCCGCGGGGTAAATCATCGCCCCCTGCACCTTGCGCTTCAGGCTCTGAGCCCGTTCTTTGAACTCGGCGAGACGCTGGAGAATGACTTCGAGAGCACCGCCCGCTTCCCCGGCTTTCACCATGTTGACGTAAAGATTGTCAAACGCTTTGGGCTGCTTGGCCATCGCCTCCGACAGCGTGCTGCCTGATTCGATGTCTTCGATGACACCCATCAAAGCGTTCTTCAATGCCCCCGGTTTACATTGGCCTTCGAGGATGCGGAGACTGCGGAGAATCGGCAGACCGGCGTCTTGCAGCGTGGACAACTGCCGGGTGAAGGTGCAGAGCTTCTTGCCCGACACGCCCCCCATCGTGAAGGTCTTGCCCTTCTTGTTGGCCTTCTTCTTCTGAGTCTCGCCGGTCTTGGTCTTCTTCGTGTCCTTCTTTGTCTTTGTCGCCCGGCCTTTTTCGGCGATCTTGGTGACGAAGAAGCCTTTTTCACGGATCTTGGCCTGCGCCTCCTGTTCGGAGTTCGCTTCGACCACGTCCTTCACTTCCAGGCCCGTGTTGTCCATGGCCTCGTAGGCAAATGTCGGCATCGCAAGGCTCCTGCGGAGCGGCTGATGGTTGATGGTCAATGGCTGATGGACGGATCGTGCACCTCGTTACTCTGTCCATCAGCCATTAACCATTCGCCATCAGCCCTCCTAGTCCATATCTTCCACTACTGTTTCCCGGACCACTTCGTCGATGGTGGTCTGGCCGTCGAAAATCAGCTTGAGTCCGGCTTCCCGCAGCGTGGACATCCCTTCGTTGCGGGCCACGTTGCGAATTTCATCCACGCTGGCATTGCTGCTGATCAAATCGCGGATGTCGTCCGTCACGTCGAGCAACTCATGAATCCCCGTCCGGCCTTTGTAACCGGAGTTGTTGCACCGCTGGCAACCGCGACCATAGTAAAACTTGTACTTCCGCGCCTGCTGCACCGGCAGTTGCAGTTCCATCAACAATTCATCGCTCGGTTCGAATTGCGTCCGGCATTCCGAACAAATCTTCCGCACCAGCCGTTGGGCCAGAATCCCTTCCAGCGACGCCGTGATGAGGAATGGTTCGATCCCCATGTCCCGCAGGCGGGTGATCGACGACGGCGCATCGTTCGTATGCAGCGTGCTGAACACCAGGTGCCCGGTGAGCGCACTCTGCACGGCGACTTCCGCCGTTTCGTAGTCGCGAATCTCACCCACCAGAATCGTGTCCGGATCATGCCGCAGAATCGCCCGCAGCACAGTCGCAAATGTCACATCGATATCGGGATTCACCGGGACCTGAATCAACCCCTTGATGTCATACTCGATGGGGTCTTCCGTCGTGATGATCTTCGTTTCAATGTCGTTCAGATCGTTCAGCGCGGAGTACAGTGTGGTCGTCTTCCCGGAACCCGTCGGCCCGGTCACCAGCACGATGCCGTTGGGGCGCTTAATCATGGTCTTGAAGCGGGACAGCGTCACCGCTTCCATGCCGATCTTGTTCAAATCGAGCTGGACCACCGTCCGGTCGAGCACTCGCATAACCACCGATTCACCGAACAAGGTGGGCAGCACGCTCACCCGCAAGTCGACGGCATTGCCGCCGACGTTGAGTTCGATGCGGCCGTCCTGAGGTAACCGACGCTCAGCAATATCGAGTTCCGACATGACTTTGATACGGGTCACAATCGCGTTGGCCAAGTGCCGCGGCGGTGGGACCATCTCGTACAACATACCGTCCGCTTTCACACGGACTTTGAATTCGTCTTCAAACGGTTCGAAGTGGATATCGCTGGCCTGATCCTTGATCGCCAGCAGCATGATCATGTTCAGCAGTTTACGAATCGGTGCGGCATCGGCGGCTTCGAGTTCCCCGGCGAGATCGAAACCGCGCGGGCCGGTCTCTTCATCGGAGTCCTCTTCCATCTTGCCGATGACGTCTTCAATGCTCTCTTCTTTGTCGGCGTAGTAGCGGTGAATGGCCGCTTCGACGTCCTTCATATTCGAGACCGAGCCGCGAACCTCCACGCCGAGGAAGTTGCGGAGATCGTCGAGGGCCGCGACGTTTTGCGGATCGGCCATCGCGACCGTCAGCACATCATCTTTGATCGAGACCGGCATCACCTTGTACAGCTCGGCCATCGTCATCGGGACGAGCTCAAGCACCTTCGGCATCACCGTCGTCTCGGCCAGGTTGACGATCGGCATCCCCCACTGCTCGGCGAGGGCTTCCGTCACCTGCGCCTGCGTCACCAACTGCATGCGGACTGCAACCTGACCGATAATTTCGCCGGGGCTGCGCTTCTGCTCTTCCAGCACATCCCACAACTGATCCTCGGAGAGGTATCCGAGGTCGATCAGAATCTGTCCGAGCCGTCGATGAGCCATAGGGATGGGTCTAGAGCTAAGGGTCGAGAGTCAAGAGCCAGACTTCGCAGGGTAGAACGAATCTACGAGTTCCACCACCTTCTTACTTGTCCTTGTCATCGTCGTCGTCTTCATCTTCCGGTTCATCGTCCAGAAGGCCTTTCTTCGCGCGGGCGATGCGGGCCTTCAGTTCGCCGGGACCGTTGGACCGCATGACGCAATCGTCTTCTTCACACAGGCCGTTCTTCCAGAGGTTGAACAATGCATCGTCGAGCAATTGCATGCCGTATTTACGGCCGGTCTGAATCGAGGAGTTAATCCGGTACGTCTTGGCTTCACGGATCAGGTTCGCGATGGCGGGGGTCACTACCAGCAGCTCATAGGCCGCGACCACACCCTTCGGCTTCCGAGGCATCAGGGCCTGCGAAAGGATGGCGATGATCGACGCGGACAACTGCGTCCGAATCTGTTCCTGCTGGTTGGTGGGAAACACGTCGATGATGCGGTCGACGGTCCCCTGGGCACTGGATGTATGCAGCGTGCCAAACACCACGTGACCGGTTTCAGCGGCGGTAATAGCGGAGGAAATCGTGGCCAAGTCGCGCATTTCACCCACGAGAATACAGTCGGGATCCATACGCAGGGCGCGTCGCAGGGCTTCGGGGAAATCGGGCACATCGACGCCGATCTCGCGCTGATTGATCGTTGCCTTCTTGTGCGTGTGGTAATACTCGATCGGGTCTTCCAGCGTGATGATGTGCATATCATCGTTGTCGTTCAGATAGTTAATCATCGACGCCAGACTGGTTGTCTTGCCCGATCCGGTCGGACCGGTGACGAGGAATAGACCGCGCGGACGCCGAATCAAATCCTTGATGATCGGCGGCAGGCCCAACTGCTCGAACGATAGAAACTCGTTGGGAATCCGCCGGAGCACCATCCCGATATGACCACGTTGCTTGAACACGGCGACGCGGAACCGGGCCTTGTCACCAAAGGCGAAACCAAAGTCGGTTCCACCCTGTTCCTGCAACTCCTGTTGATTTCGTTCCGGCGTGATGGATTTCATCAGCGCGACGGTGTCTTCCGGCTCCAGCGACTTTGTTTCCAGCCGGACCATGTGACCGCTGGCTCGCACCACCGGCGGTTGTCCCGTGGTGATATGGAGGTCGCTCACCTTTTCGCGAACCACCGTCTCGAGCAGCTTGTCGATCTGGATAAATGCCATGGCCTACCGTCTGGGCTAGATTGCGATTGCAGTGATCGGAAAGGCGAAGTGGAGTTTTCCGTCACAATCCTGGAACAGGAACGTGACCAGATATAACGATCCGTCAATCCCTTGTCATGCGTTGGCGGCTTTCAGTGGGCGTGTACAGACAAAGAAATGCTGCCCGCTGCAGGACCGGCCTCATTACGAAAAAGGATGTCGAGGGATTGAATTAGAGACAGGATCGTGGGCCGAACTGGGCTCGGCGAAACTCACACTATGTTCACGCTGGAGATGAAAGACGGTGCTCATACGGGGGTGAGGTTGCCGTCATTGACATCCATCAGCGATACGTCGCAGCGAAGAAATGTCGAATGAGATGATCCGCTGCGGTCACGTCGATTGTTCGCGTCCCTGGATGACCTAGACAAGCAACAGGCGTGAAATGCCTTAATCTTTAATCGGAATATCCGCCGCAGCCGATCGCAGCGCCACTCACTGCTCCGCGTCGCGACTCCCCACCCGCACCCATCACATCTGAATCCGTCTCCGGGGGTGCTGCAAATTGCAACAGTGTGTCTCCCACCCCGGAGGGCTAGTTGCCCTTATCCAGCTTGGACACTTCGAGAGTGGTTGTTCGTCCGGCGATGGCTTTGTCGAGTGCATCTTCAACGAGTGTTTTCATCCCGAACAGCCGGGCTTGTCGGCGGAGATTCTGCGCCGGCTCACTCTTGAAGGTCATTTCCCGCAACGTGGAGTTCATGATCATCAGTTCAAACACCGCGCATCGACCTCGGTACCCGGTGTGCTGACAATGATTGCAGCCCTTCCCGCGGAGGAACTTTCCGGTCGCCAACTGGTCGGGAGTAATTCCGAACTGATCGATTTCGCCTTGCTCAGGCGTATAGTCTTGCTTGCATTTTGGACAGACCACACGGACCAGTCGCTGGGCCATAATCGCCATTACGGATGAGGCAACGAGGAACGGCTCGACTCCCATGTCGATCAGCCGTGTCACAGAACTGGGCGCATCGTTCGTGTGAAGCGTACTGAAAACCAAGTGTCCTGTCAGGGATGCTTGAATTGCCATCTCGGCAGTCTCGGCATCGCGAATTTCCCCCACAAGGATCACATTCGGGGCCTGCCGCAGCATGGCCCGGATGATCCGTTGAAAGTTGAGTCCGATATCTGATTTCACTTCTACCTGGTTGATGCCGGGAAGGTAGTATTCCACCGGGTCTTCCGCAGTGATGATCTTCCGATCAGGTCGATTGATCTCGCCCAGTGCGGAGTACAGTGTCGTCGTCTTCCCCGACCCAGTGGGGCCGGTCACGAGAAAGATGCCGTTCGGTCGACGGATGAGCGTCTGGAACTTCCGGTAGTTCTCTTCGCCGAAACCGAGGTTCCGGATCCCGACCTTAATATTGTCACGGTCGAGGATCCGCATCACGACCGCCTGGCCGTGGTTCGTGGGGAGAATACTGACACGGAGATCGAAATCGCGGCCGGTGATCCGGGTCTTGATCCGTCCGTCCTGGGGGCGACGCTTTTCCGTAATGTCCATTCGCCCCATGATCTTAATGCGGGAGATCAGGGCACTGAGCAAACGTTTCGGTGGACTGTCGCGTTCCACCAGCACGCCGTCGATCCGGTAGCGGACACGGATCTTGTCCTCGAACGGTTCGATGTGGATGTCGCTGGCGCGCATCGTCACCGCTTCGTTCATAATCAGGTTCACCAGCTTCACAATCGGTGCGGCGTCATCACCATCTTCGAGCTTCCCACCGCCCGCCGCATCGGTGACCGTAAAGTCGATCGCCGTTTCGGTGAATTCCTGGAGCATCGAGTCGACGGACTCAGTCTGGGAATCGCCGTAGTGCCGGTTGATCGCCGCCTGGATCGCTTCCTTCGAGGAAACCGCGACCTTCACTTCCCGGTTCAACACGAACCGCAATTTGTCGAGCACCTCGTAATCCATGGCGTTGCTGACCGCCACCTTGATCACGTCGTCTTCCACTTCCAGCGGAATCACGTAGTTTTCGCGGGCAACCGACTCGGGCACGAGTTCGATCACCGTCCGCGGAATCTCGAGTGTTTCGAGGTTGACGAACTCGTAGCCATACTGGTCGGCCTGCATCGCCGACAGGTCGGACGTCGAGACATACTCCAACCGGGCGAGGGCATCCTCGATACTCACCCCGAGGCTGGCCGCCATGTCGCGGGCTTCTTCCAGTTGATCTTCGCTGATGACGCCATCACGGATCAGCTTCTGCAGATAGTCTTCTGCCATACGCTCAGCATCCTTCGGAAGTCGAAAGCAGAGAGCCAAGAGTCCAGAGCCAGAAAAAGAAGCCCATTCTGAGCTGGCTCTCGACTTTTGACTCTCCGCTCTTACCACATGACGAACGAGATTTTGACTGACGAAAGCCCACAGATTGGATCGCCGACGTTGACAAACTTCGCCATCAACGTCCGCTCTTCACTATCAGAGCGATCTCAGAGAGCCTTGTCGACTGTTCCTTGCGAAGATTCTAAGTATTTATCACGACAACGATTAACCCAGTGGCCTTGGCCCCGATCTCAGCGGTTGCGTAGTCGATACGGTGGCGGCAAAGCGGCCGCGTTGCCTCGAAGCAGGAAGAATCGCCCGCGAATTCCCGGCGAGTCTCTTCAAAATGACTTTGCGGAACGCCACGCAAACTTTATACTACTCTTGGCGGTCCGAACATCTTGTGAAAGCCGTGCTGTGATGCTTTGCGGGAAACCCCCTGCATCATTGAGTGTGCTTCTACTCCGATGATGCCCTTCACTCCGGTGAAGAATGTCGGGCCATGACACCACCTCGGGGCGGTAGCTCAGTTGGGAGAGCGCTGCGTTCGCAATGCAGAGGTCGAGGGTTCAACTCCCTTCCGCTCCACTCGAAAAGCCTTGTTCGCAGACCCTGCGGACAAGGCTTTTTCGCTGGGTTTCACGGGGATTTCTTCACTCCCCTGTTGTGATGTTGGTTGATCGGTCTTTCCCGATGAGATGACAGCAAGCGACACTGATTGCCCCGTTTTGCCAGCGTTTGGTGCAAACTCTGGAGCAAACTTCCAGTCGGATTGTCTTTGAATTATGCTGGCGTCTCCTTCATCCGTGCCTGTCGACTGAAGAGCCTGGCGTTCCACCCTGTGCGGTGCATCAAGAATTAGTGCCGGAAGCGAGTCCAACGCCCCGTGAACATCGAGCAATTTGGGATCGGTGTAGGTGTTCATCGTGAGATCGATGGTCGAATGACGCATTGCAGCCTGTGCCGTTCTTGGTGAGACGCCCCCCTTGGACAACAGCGTCCCGAACGACGTCCGCAAAGCATGAACGTCAATAGTCCGGCCCCGTTCATCGGCCTTGTCGATTCCGGCAGCACTCAAATCCCGGTTGAGGATTCGCACCAACCCGGCGGGAACAGTGAACAATGCTCGGGTGCCATTGGGTTTCGAGTGGTGGGATCGGGAGACAACCGCGGTAGCGTTCGGTATATCCGAAACCCATTCCCTCAAATCCTTCGCCAAGTCGCGACGTAGAGGGATCGTGGAGCCTTGGCGGTTCTTTTCGTCGGCGGCATGGAGAACGACGAACGGCATCGGCCCATCAAGTTCCAATTGCCCGACCGTCAATGAGGCGAGTTCCCCCCTGCGAAGTCCCGTCAGGACGAGCGTCTTGTAAATCAACGCCCGCTCTCGTCCGAGCCGCTCCAATTCGGCAACCAAATCAGGATTTCTGCTAAGGCACGCCCGTGCTCGCTCAACTGCGGCTTGCATTCCGTCGAGCGACAAAGCGGCTTTCGCCCAGTTCGACCGCTTGCGGAGATTTCCATTTACCGCTGCCGTCTCTTGATCGACCGAGACACTTTCTCGCCCGAACTCGGCGAGCGGCCGCAATCGTGCAACTTCCAGCAGCTTGACAAGTTCGGATTCGGTCATCGACCGGCGTTGCCGTCGCCGATCCGTTTTGGAGTCCGCCTTTGGCGACTTGCCAAACGGATTCACGGAGAGTCGATGCGTCTCGACACACCAATTGCCGAAGCCAATCAGTTCTTGGCGGTACTCGTTTCGTGTCCCCGCCGACATCCCTGCCGCTTGTTGAGAAGCGAGCCAGTTCGTCAGAGCGTCTGTCGAGCAATCCGCCAACCGGCGGAAGTTGCATTCAGTTGAGAGTCGTTCCAATCGTGACTTCGTGTTGGCGATGCGAACGGCATTCAGTCCTTTGGCAACACGGTGCTCATGGTACGTGGCAAAATGATCGGCAATCGGCGTTCGTTGGTGATCGGCGGTCGCGGCTTCACCCGTCGTGATGACTTCACCCTTTACCAGTTCGGCCCGGCGTTCCAGTTTGACGAGAACAGAACGAGCGGCGTCCTTGTCTCGGCAGCCGGTTGAGACTTCGCAGACGACTCCAGTTCCATCCCGGAACTTGGCGATATAGGTTCCGACTTCGACGACAATGCGGTCAGTTCCGTCGCGGCCGATTGTCATTAGAGCAGTTCTCATCTTGCCGTTGGACGCCTTCCATCGGGCAAATTTCTTGCCGCCCTTCTCAACTACTTCCGACCCGACCGGCAATGGCTTCGTTGCGGTTTTCCTCTGAACGCTGCCCATGTCAATGACCTTTCCGCTTTGGCTTGTCGACGGCTCGTAACTCCAACCCCAAATAATCGGCTAGGCAGTCGGCCTTATCGAGCAGCAGAGATTGCTCCCCACGAACGAATCGCATCAGCGACTGTCGTTTCACTCCGGTTTGGCGTTCCAGTCCGGCGAATGTTTCTCCGGCCTTCAAAGATTCCGAAACCGCTTCTCTCAAAGCGTCGCTGAGCGTCGGGTGAGGTGGTTTGGGCATGTAATTAGTATTACATCTGTGGACCGGAAAAGCAAGCCTGACGCCTACGAATTGAATCCGCCTCACTTTGCGGATCGGCGGGATTTATTGGTGGAAGAGCGGAGCGAATTGAAGGGCGGCTTCGCCCCTGAAGAAAACTCCCATTCCTTCGCTTCCTTCCATAGCTCTTTGACCGGTTTTGGGTAGTAACGATTCCATTCTCCGCACAAGTTCAAGCCTACTGTCGGCTTAAACAGCAACAATTCTTTGGAGCCATTAGCAACGTCCCGAATAAGCTTCACGGCGTATCGGGTGAAAGCTGCAACACATTCAAGAGCCTCACAGTGTTGCAACCATGCTGCCCCGCCTGACGCTACATGAACCATTGAGCCAAGTACTTTTCGTGGGAAGAGTGTTTCCGTGCGAATCAAGAGGTGGTAATGCACGCAATTGCTTCGCTCGATTTCGCGAACGTAAAAGACTGCCAGCGATTCCCCGTGCCGTTTGGACCAGTGGCGGAGATTGTCAGCAATTCGCCGGTGAAACCGCTTCAGAGTGTCGACATCGACAACACGCCGGAATTTTATCGTAGCTTCGTGGGTTGGCCGATGCGTGCGATGCACCACCATCAGGATCAGGAACCGTTTCCATGCACATTTATTGCTCCTCAGGAAGTTAAAGCCGCTTGTCGGAGTCGGAAGGGGAGCTTGGTTTTGCGGATGTAGCCGGCGACACGGGTCGGGTGGTGGTGTTTGTTTCGGAGGGCGGTCGCGGTGGCCAGTTCGAGTTCGGCGA
>JBGSUN010000196.1:0-35540 GCA_041753475.1 Planctomycetaceae bacterium
CGCCGCCGCGCGGAACGCCGCCATCACGCTGTGTCGACAGCAAAACCCCCACAATCTCGCCGAAGCCCGACGAGATTTCGCCTGGAATCCCCAACCCCTCTTCACCATCCTCGGCTACTTCACGAACTGAACCGCCCTGAACGTGTGCCAAGGTCATTTCATTGTGACTTGGGGTTCAAGTCGTGCCACTGCTTCGTCTGCGAAGCCGTGGCACATCTCGCATCGCTGAAACGTCCGGCTCGTCAGCACGCGACTTACGACAATTCCGCGATCGGTTGTCCGTCGCCGAGAATCGGCACGGGGCGACCGGCGTGGTCCACCAGCATTTTCCCCACATCGATCCCGAGGTGTCGATAGATTGTCGCCAGCAAATCTTGCGGGGTGTAGGGCCGTTCGGTGGGAAACTCGGCTTTCGAGTTCGTAGCACCGACGACCTGCCCCATTCGCAAGCCGCCACCGGAGACGAGGGCCGTGTATGCATCCGGCCAATGGTCACGACCGGTTCCCATCGCATTGGAGGCCAATCGCGGAGTCCGACCGAACTCGCCCATTACGACAATCATGATTTCGTCTTGCCGACCGCGCTGCCAGATGTCCTCAATCAACGCCGACAGCGCCTGATCCAGATACGGCAGCCGGAGATCGAGGAACTTTCCGATGTGGCCGGGACGCCCAGCATTACCGATGTGATCATCCCAGTTGGTGAATTCGGGACCGTTCTTCGGTGTGTCAATGTAAAGGCTGATGACCGCAGTTCCCGCCTCGGCAAGCCGCCGCGCCAGCAGGCATCCCTGTCCCCATAAATGGCGACCATACCGATCGCGCAGGGCATCGGGTTCGCGCTTCAAATCGAATGCCGCGGCCGCCTGGTCGCTGGTCATCATCCGGAACGCCAGTTCCTGAAATTCATCGGTGGCGGCGAGATCACCACTGAGATCGAGGTCGCGGCGGAAACGATCAAACTGCTGCAACAGATCGCGGCGGCTGTTGAGACTTTCCGGACTGACATCACTGCGGAACGATGTTGGCGGGGCGAATTTTTCCGCAGAAGGATCGCCGATTTCAAACGCGGCGTGCTGCAAACCGAGATACGTCGGCCGTGTCATGTAGAGCCGCTGCGGCAGAGCGACATACGGTGGGACGGCGTTCGCATTCATTCCGCGCACGCGGCTCGCCACCGAACCAAAGTCGGGGTGTTCGCTTTTGGATTGCGACGTGGGATCGAGTTGCGACGGCCGCTTGCCGGTCAGCACGATGATGCCGCCGTCGCTGTGAATGCCGATGTCGTGATGCAGCGAGCGGATCAACGAGAACTTGTCCGCGATTGCGGCCTGTTTCGGAAAGAGCTCGCAGATTTCCATGCCGGGAACAACCGTCGGAATGGGACGGTACAGGCTGGCGTAACTGCTCGGTGCGTTTGGTTTGAGGTCGTAGGTTTCGAGTTGCGACGGACCGCCGTGCAGGTAGAGCAGAATGACGGAAGTGGACTTGTTGGCTTGCCCAGCGAGGGCCCGCCCGGCCAACACCTGCGGCAGCGTCATCCCCCCGAGGGCCAGGCTACCCAGCCGTAGAAATTCCCGTCGTCGCAACGGAGCGTGAGGCAGCGCTCGCAGTTGATCCGTCATTGTGAATCTCCCCAGAGTGCTTGCTTTCGCAGCACCATCACATCAGCGAGCGCTGTTGCCAACATAGCTGCCATCGGCCCGAGAATCAATCCGACTTCACCCGAAAATCGCCGCTGAACCGGGTTCCTGTCGTACTTCACCGGATTACAATGGCCTGACAGTCTCCACTCCGAATCGACGGCGCTCGTCGCTTGCAGGGGGAACTTCGCCGGGGTGATGCCGGCGATGTTTCATTTCGACCCGCGACCCGTTGCCGACCCACCGATGCCTGACAACCCGACACCCGTGACGCCTGCGGAGAAGCGACGGATCCCCCGCCGCTGGGGTGTGCTGGTCGTCGCGATGTTCGGCGTGGCGGCGATCGGATTCGGCGTCATTTTCTCGCGTCCGTCCGTTGAGCAATTCCTCCGTGAAGGGGAAGCTGCGCTCGTCGGTCGGGAGTTGTCCAAAGCGCAGTCATTGGCCGAGCGAATTCTGGCTCGCGATCCCGCTTCGTCACCGGGATTGTTGTTCGCGGCGCGGGTGGCCGCCGCACAAGGTCGCTTTCGGGAAGCGTTCAAGCTTTTTGACCGGATCCCCGATGAGGCCGGGGAAATCACGCTCACCGCACGCACCGAAGGGGGCGACATTGCCCTGTTGGAATTGAAGAACCTGGAACTCGCCGAAGACCTGTTTCAACGCGCTCTGGGACAGGATCCCGATCTCATCCCCGCGCATAACCGGCTGGCCTATCTGCTGGGGATCGAATCGCGCTGGTGGGAATCGGCGGCACATCGCCTGGCGGTCATTCGGGCCGGGAAACAGACCGCTGCGGATTTGTACTTTCTCAGCCTCGGTGACCGGGCGCTCGAAAGTCCCGCCACCTTGCAAACCTATGCACACGGCTTGGTTCCCGAGGACGCTGTGCGACTCGGCTTAGCCCGCGTCGCAATCGAGCGGAAAGAGTTTCTCGCGGCGGACCAGTCGTTGAAAAGCTTGAGCACATCGCCCCGCTATGCACCAGAAGCCCATGCCCTGCGGGGACGTTGCTTACTGGAGTTGAACAACGCCGATGATTTCGCCGCGTGGGAATCCCAAATCACGGACGCCATCGCGGCTCACCCAGCAGTCTGGCGCGTGCGCGGGGAATGGGCGCAGAGGCAGAACGATTCGAATCAGGCACTGCGCTGTTATGTCGAAACGCGGCGCCGCGATCCCGATCATGCGGCGACGTGCTATCAACTCGGTCAGTTGCTGGTGGCGCTGAATCGTCCCCAGGACGCCGCACCGCTGCTGGCGCACGCGCAGCGGTTGGAACTTTATGCCCGGGCCGCCGAGTTGGCGTACCGCGTGCAGGATGTGAGCGATTTTCAACGCGCCGTCGAAACGGCTGAAGCCGCCGGGTTATTGTGGGAAGCCCGCGGCTGGGCTCAGGTGGCGCAGACCGCCCATCCGCAGTCGGTCTGGCCCGTAACGGCGCAGAGTCGTCTTGAATCGCAGTTGAGCACTCTCGGTTCGGCGCGATCGACGGCCAGGAAATTCACATTGTCCGAGTTCAAACTTCCGTTTCGCTCTGGTCAGAAAACGGAACCCAAGGCATCAGCCGCAGCACTGCCGGAAACCGCCGTCGCCTTTGCAGATCAAGCATCCCAAGCCGGGTTGAAATTCCAGTACCACAACGGAGGCGACCCAGCCCGCGGGTTGGTGCGAATGTCCGAAATCACCGGCGGAGGCGTGGCCGCGCTCGATTACGACGGCGATGGATGGACCGATCTCTATTTCCCCCAAGGGGGACCGTGGCCCCGTGATCGCCAGCCGCGACCGAGTGACCAGCTCTTTCGTCACACCGGCGATGGCCGCTACGAGGATGTCACCACCGCATCGGTCTTGCTGGAGGAAACTCTGAGCCAGGGCGCAACCACGGGAGACTTCAACAGCGACGGTTTCCCGGATGTGTATGTTTCCAACATCGGCGGCAATCGCTTGTGGTGCAACAACGGTGATGGCACCTGGAGCGATGTCACCGCGGCGGCCGGTGTGGCGGGCGATGAATACTCCGCCAGCGCGGTCCTCGCCGATTTTAACGGCGACGCGCTCGCCGATCTGTACGTCGTGAACTATCTCGCCGGCGACGATCTCTTCGAGCGCCTCTGTGGCGGAACCGATGGCATCCCCCGCTCGTGCTTGCCGCAATCGTTTGCCGCCGCTTCAGACCGGTTCTATCTTAACCTTGGCGATGGCCGCTTCCAAGAGATGACCGATGCCGCCGGGATGAATGTCACGCCCGGGAAAGGGCTGGGGGTCATCGCCGCCGATTTCGCAGGCACGGGGCGATTGGATCTGTACGTCGTCAACGACGTCGGCCCAAACTTCCTCTTCGTGAATCAGGTGCAGCAGCGTGGCAGCCCACCGGGTTTCATCGAACATGGTCTAACCGCTGGCGTCGCACTGAATCGGGACGGGCGCTACAACTCGGGCATGGGTGCCGCCGCGGGGGATGTCGATGACGATGGCCGACTTGATCTCTTCGTTACGAACTTCGAGTTCGAAACCAACACGCTCTACCGCCAGTATGCCGAGCGACAATTCAACGACGAAACCCAGGACGCGGGATTGGGGCAAGTGTCGCTGCCGTATGTCGGCTGGGGGACGCAGTTCGTCGACGCAGAGTTAGATGGCCGCCTCGATCTGCTCATCACGAATGGACACGTCAACAACCTCGAAGACCACGGCAAGCCGTACCGCATGCCGCCGCAATTTCTCAGCAATGTCAGGCAGGGGCGCTTTGTGGAACGCCCGGCGGCTTCACTCGGCCGCTTCTTCACTGAACCGTCCCTCGGCCGCGGCATGGCCCGGCTCGACTGGAATCGCGATGGCCGGGATGACGTGGTCATCTCCCATCTGGACCGCCCAGCCGCTCTGTTGACGAACACGACCGCACTCACCGGCCACGCGCTCGGGTTGCGATTCATCGGCGTCACCTCCGAACGCGATGCGATTGGGACCACGGTGACCCTTACCGCAAACGGCCGCCGGTTGATGCGGCAACTCACCGCCGGCGACGGCAATCAATCGAGCAACGAACGGTTGCTGGTCATCGGCCTCGGGGAGGCGACCGTCGTCGATCACATGGAGGTCCGCTGGCCCTCGGGGATTATGCAGCGGTTTGAGCAGATTGCCGCCGACCGCGAGCTGTTGCTGATTGAGGGTCGCCCACAACGGCATGAACTGCGAAACTGGGACAACAAGCCCCGCGATGATTGAAAGTCGCTTTGATCGTTGCGCGTCCGGTCCCCTCGCCCCCGTCCGCGGGGGAGAGGGTTAAGGTGAGGGGGCGTATTGAAATGAGAAAGCGTGTTGAAACGCACGGCCCCCTCATCCGGCCTATCGGCCACCTTCTCCCCCGCAGACGGGGGAGAAGGGACTGTGTCACGGGCGGATATGCTTCGATCACTGCGTCACTCCTCGCGGATTTCCAACGCAGTTCCGGCTTTAACCGGGCCGTTCGCAGTTTGCGTTTTCCCGGATGGCCAGATGATCTCGAGCGCATCGACTTGCTCGGCGTCACCGAGACCGAAATACAGTGGCAAGACGCTTTGTGAGAGATACCCCGACTTGCCATCCAGCACCTTGAGGTACGACTGCGTCCCCGCCGTGACTTTCACCGTCGCGCCTAATCCATCGCGGTTCGAGGCAGTCCCCACGAGTTTCACGGTCAACCAGTTGAGCTTTGCGGCACGCTCAGCAAGATCGCTGATGAGCACGATCGGCTCCGAACCAAAATCGTTGGTGACGATGTCCAGATCGCCATCGCCATCGAGATCAAACATCACCGAGGACCGCGAACCAATCGATGACCACACGGAAACGTGTCCCTTGCGATCCTTGCAATCGAGATGGTCCTTGTCCGCTCCAGAACATTCGACTTCAAACCACGGAACCGTGGTGCGATTGCCTCGGCGTGGTTCGACGCCTAAAGCAAACTCGGCGGCCACGAACTTTTCGCCACGCTGATTGAGCAGTAGTGAGTTGATGCCATATCGGAACGGAAAGTTCATCGAGGCCGCAATGAACACGTCATCCCAACCATCGGCGTTGAGATCACCCACGCTGAAACCCCACGGCCAGTAATTCTCGGCTCCGACACGGTCGGAGACTTCCTCGAACTGTGATGGACCAGTGCGGCGATAGAGCGCGTTGCCCCAGAGGCTGGCACCGTTGGTTTGCAGCAGCGATTCCGGCCAGATCATCTGCGCCTTCAGATGTTCCGCCTCAGGACCAATCTCCTGACTCATGTCGGAGTGCATGTCGGTGATGTACAGGTCCAGTTGACCATCGTTGTCAAAGTCGAAGACCTTGACCCCCATCGCCCCCCACGGCGTTTTGGGGAAGACATCACGGCTCCGTTTCTCGAACCGTTGGCCACCGATGTTCTCGTAATACTCGTTGTGCCCCTGCATGTTGAGGACGTAGAGATCGAGCCAACCATCCTGATTCACATCAATCGGCGTGGCATCGCCGGTCCAGCTTTCATCACGCAGTTGGACTTCGTTGGAAACTTCCACAAACCGCAGGTCCCCCTCGTTGCGATACAGCAAGCTGGGTTCGTTGCGTTCTTTCTTCAGATGGCTGGCAAAGGCGTCTTTGTGTGCGGTATACGAACCATCGGCGGCTTTCTCGTCAGTGGTGTAAACACCGACGTTGCAGACAAACAAATCGAGGCGGCCATCGCGGTTGTAGTCGAAGCAGACGACGCCGGAGGAATGGCCGCTGTACGCCACGCCTGCGGCTTCGGTGATCAAGCGGAAGACACCCTCGCCGTCGTTCTCGAAGAGCAGGTTGCCGCCGCGGACGGTGGTCACGAACAGATCGGAATCACCGTCGTTATCGAGATCGGCAAATGACGCTGTCACACCAATTCGGCCGGGAACGCCGACACCGGCCTTTTCGGTGATGTTCTCGAACTGACCGTTGCCCAGATTCCGCCAGAGTTCGTTGCCACCGAGTTGCGAGACGAAGTAGAGATCGTGTTTTCCATCGCCATCGACATCGGCCACCGCGAGGCCATTGCCGTGATCGTAGTGGGTCGCTTTGTAATCTTTCGAGGCATCGGAGACGACGCGGTTGCGAAATCGGATCCCGCTTTCCGGCCGCCGGTCGGTGAACGAGAACTGATGAAATACTTGCTCCTTTTCGATCTGGACCAGTTGCTGTTCCCGGCGTTGCTTCAGACTTTCATACGCATCGAACAGCGCGGCCGGGACCGGTTTCAATTCCTGGACGATGCGCTCGGCATCCTTTTTCAATCGGGCCACGTCTTCGGCAAGAAGCCCATCGTAATAACCGCGGATCTGGCCCTGTTGATCGACGAGCACAAACTGCGTGCTGTGCAGAAACGGATTCGCCGTATTCTCGGTCTGCTCGCCGACGGGGAGTTTGAAACCGCGTTCACACAACGACCACAACGCAGAGCGATCTCCGGTGACGAAGCTCCAAGATTCTTCGTCGGCCTTGTGCTGTTTACCGTAGGCTTCCAGTACGGCAGGCGTGTCGTGAGCCGGGTCCACGGTGAAGCTGACGAGACGCAGCCGGTCCGCTTTCAGTTCATCACCAAGCTGACGGCTGAGATCAGCGAGCCGCGCTGTCTGTTGCGGACAGGTTGCCGTGCAGCGTGTGAAAATGAAGTCGGCGATCCAGACTTTCCCCCACAATCGCCATTGGTCGAACCGTTCGCCGTACTGATCGATCAACTCGAATGCCGGCACCTGGCCGAGCACGCGCAACGGGGCGCTGGTCGTTGTCGCCGTGTTCGAAGATGTTGTCGGCGACTCGGCCGGGATCGACGGTTTCGTCACCGTCGTCGAAGACGAGCAGCCGGCGATCAGTACACTCAACGCAATGGCCACGGTCGTTCGCAGCGGATTAGTCATGACCGTTCCTGTGTTGATGCAGCCATGTGTTCCACGCCGTCGGTGATGACACCACTACGGTTCCGGAAAGCTCGTTGCGCCGATCGCCGCACATTTCACCGCCCCGCAGTGTCAGATTCCCCGTTGGCTGCGCCGACACGGAGAGCGTGAAGGTCATGTCCGGTACGGCGATTTCGCGCAGATTCAGTTCGGGGAGCGCGAACGAGTACACGAAGTCCGCGCTGTGCAGATGCAGGCGGACCGAAGTCCCGGCTGGCAGCTGTAACCGGTTGCCCGCGATGATGTCATCCGCGGTGGCCAACACGCCGTCTCGTCCGGGATAGGTGACTTCCCAGCGGCAATCTCGACCGAGGATGTGAATGTCGAGCGGTTTACCGGGACGGAGAAACGATTCCGCCGTGGGAGCCGCTTCACTCCGGAATTCCCGATCGCCCACGACCAACAACGTCGTCATGACCGCGAACCAGGCGAACCATCGGTGCTTCATGGCCGCGGCTCCACCGCTGCCGCAGCGGTCTCGGGCTTGGGTTCCCGAACCACACGGAAACCAACAATGCAATTGCGCATCGTGTCGACCAGCCCGACGCGATCCGTGGAACGGGTGAATGTCGTCAGGCTGAGAAACGAACCGCCGCGGACGATGCGGCTCCCTTGCTCCAGTTTTTCATCGGGATCGTCGATGCGTTTCCCGGTGTAGTCCTGCTGGAGCCATGTGTCCGAACACCACTCGAAGACATTGCCATGCATATCGTAAAGTCCGAAGGTATTCGGTCGGAATTGCCCCACCGGCGCAGTGAAGGGGTAACCATCGCTCCACTCCACTGTCCATTTGGCGAAGGGATACACGGCCCGCAGATTCGTATCGCAAATGTTGCCACTTCCCTGAATCGAATCGAACTCGGATCCGGTCGACCACGGAGTGGTGGTTCCCGCGCGACAGGCGTATTCCCATTCGACTTCGGTCGGCAATCGATATGTTTGTCCTTCGACCCGGGACAGCCATTCGCAGAACGCCACCGCGTCGTGCCAGCAGACGTTGATGACCGGATGGTCGTCGGTTTGCTCGAAACCCGTGGACTTCCAGGAACTGTCGTGGTTGAGAGAGAGGCGTTGCGTGGCGGCATCGTAGGCATACCCGCCGCCGTCGTCTTCCGCGCGGGTTTTGAAGTTTGTTGCCTCCACAAACTTCCGGAACTGACCAATCGTGACTTCGTACATCCCGATGTCGAACGGCTGCTCGATTCTGACCAGATGCTGTGGTTTTTCGTCCTCTCTCGCCTCGGTGTCATCGTCGGGGGCTCCCATCAGGAACTCGCCGGCGGGAAGACGAACCAGACGCATGCCGAGAGAGTTCTCGGTGAAGTTGATGCCTTCCGGTAGCCGGTTGTCGACCACCACGGCGGCCTTCACGGGCGTCACTGCCAACGAGTTCTGCTCCGAACAGCCGGAAAGAGTGGCACCGAATACCGCCACCAGCACACAGATTGAGCAGGTCGTCCCGTATGACTGTGGGCTGGGCATGGTAGTTCTCCCCGGGTGGGCGGCCGATCGGGTGCGATCGGTCGTCTGGGGACTTCAATCAGCAAGAAGTCTGCCGGAATCGACGGAAGTGGCGTGCTCCCTTACGGTCACGAGGCCCGCGTCGTCCCCGTTGAGCATCGCTGTCTGAATGCGGCTTTGCGATGCGGTCTCCAGTCAGGCTGCCGAAACGCACCCGGAAATCGCGGACATCGGCATTCACGGAACGAACAATGCTGATGGGATTCTATCGCGCCTCACAGGGGGATGATTTTGTATCGCGACTTTTCCTACGGTCTCGGAGGCCGTTGAACGTCTCACGGCATCGATGCTGAAAAACTAAGCGAAGTTGATCGCTGCGACAGCATCGTGAACGGGAGCAACTGCTCGATTTGTCTCTCGCCACACTGTTTCGGAGCAGTCCCTGGTGACGTCTGTCTGTCGGCGCATGATTTGCACACTGTTTTTTTTAGTCAAAAGCCGGATGGTGTGCCTCCCATCCCTCTCGGTCGTCATTTTCCCAGTTCGATCCCGGCTTTGTGGTTTTCTTGGCCACTTCCTATTCACAGGGGCAGATCATGGCAGCACCCTACGTCCTCGATTCGATAAACCCGCCCGTCAACGCTTCCGTCGCGGTGGCGAGCCCAAGTCGGACGCTCACTTTCCCCGGAAAAACGCTGCTCTGGACCGTCGCCGCCACTCTCGCCGCACTTCTAGCGTTGCCGCTGGCGACCACCTTTGATGGCCGCTTCCCGATTGAGAATCTCGATGTCGAGATGACCAACCGCATCCGCAACAACCGGAATGACGCCATCGCTTGGGCCAAGGAGCGCAGCAACCGCTGGGAGTCGATGTATCGCACAACTGTTGCCTGCCTGGTGGGCTTTGGTGCTACTTTGGGTGGCGTCGCTGCGCTACTCGGAGCGGCCACAACCGCGCCTGTCCTGGTTCGTCTGCGCTGGCTGGCAGCAGGGATCGTCCTGGGGGCTGTCTGTGCAGCGCTGGGGGGCTATCTGGAATCCGGCCTGCTCATCAAAATCGAAAAACTGACCCTGGACCCGATGATCCGCACGATGCTGGGCCATGCGGTCGCCTGGCTCGTGCTGGGAGTGGGTGTGGCGATTGCAGCCACGCTCTCCGTGTCCGGATGGAGTGCGAAGCTGGCTGCCGTTGGTCGCTGTAGCGGAGGCGCTCTGGCCGCGGCGGTTCTCTACACGCCCCTGGCGGCGATCCTGTTTCAGTTGCAACGCTCGGATCTCACGATTCCCGAAGGAGCCGGGAACAAGTTGCTGTTTATCGGCCTCGCTGCCGTGTCGATGCTCGGCATGCTGGGAAGTCTCGCGGCACAGTCCACTGCGGCGTCACCGTCGTCGATGGGTGAAGCCCCGGCGAGTTCGGCGGCCGTCACATCATCGCAAATGGCGACCGCATAATTCGTCGGGCAACGTGTTGTTGGTCGCTCGGAACTGAGGGTTTTCCATCGAGAATTGTTCTCGTTGTTGTCATGGCTCTTGAGGAGGCGGGGTATGAATCGGAGTAGACCGTCGGCATGGTTCAAATACATGCGGAAGTGTGGATTCACACTGATTGAGTTGCTCGTGGTGATTGCGATTATTGCAATCCTGATTGCCTTGCTCTTGCCCGCGGTGCAGCAAGCCCGTGAAGCGGCCCGGCGCACACAATGCAAGAACAATATGAAGCAGATCGGACTGGCCATCCATAATTATCACGACACCTTTGACAGTTTCCCGGTGGGTAACTATCCCAACTACACCGGTAACTGGCGGATCGGCATTCTGCCGTATATCGACCAGTCCACGATGTTTAACAAAATTACATTCACACCCAACCCGGCGGATTTCAACGCTTGGGGTGGCACGTTCGGCATCAATGCCCCCGTGTTTCGCGGCATGTTGGTTCCCGGCTTCAACTGCCCTTCCAGCACCCTGCCACGGAACTCGACGCTGGGGGTCATGAACAACTTCGACAATGCCCAGACGATGGACTATGTGGGGATCTCGGGGGGTGTTGATGAACTCGCGCCGAACCGCTGGGATCCGTCGGGCCTCGGTCTGTGCACCGACGTGGTTTACTCTGGACGGATGTGCCATAACGGGCTGCTGCCGGCGCTGCGACACAAGAAAATGCGGGACGCGACGGATGGCACAACGAACACGATGCTGGTCGGAGAGCAATCCGGCATGCTGGGCGGCACTGACGTGCGGGCGAATTACTGGGGTGGTTGGGGCGGCACGAGCCTGGAACGCACAGCGTTCCCCGGTGTCACCGGGTGTGAAATCGTTACCGGCATCACGACGGTCCGCTATCAGATCAACGCGACCAGCGCACCGAGTGGCAACCAGCCGTGGTACTTGAACACGGTGATGAACTCGTTCCATACCGGCGGATGTCATGCTCTGCTCGGTGACGGTTCCGTCCGATTCCTGTCGCAGAATATGAACCTGCCGACACTGATTTATCTCTCCGTTGCCAACGACGCCAAAGTCCTCGGCGAATTCTAACAGACTTCGCGGACCGATTCCGTGCGGAGTCGATTCGGCTGGTTCCGCAGGACAATCAACCTGGGTTTCTGTGTCGGAGATCATAAAAAGATGTTGAACGATGCTCGTTTGCGTGCGTTTGCGCTAACGATCGCCGTGGCCTGTTGCGGATGTGGTGATGGACTGCCGCCCAAGTATCCTGTGGCGGGGGCCGTGACGTTCAAAGGCGAACCGGTGACCGAAGGGATGGTGAATTTCTATCGTCAGGATGGGGGCTCAATTGCCGCGGTCATTGATGCCAGTGGCAACTTCGTGATGGACAGCGGATTACAGGAAGGACAATACCGGGTCTACATCGAACCGCCCCCCATGTTTATGACGCCTCCGCCTCCCGGCGGGCCGCCGAAACTGCCCGCAAAGAAGTATCCCAACTTTCCGGAGAAATACCGCCAGGCGGCGACCAGCGGGTTGTTGGCAACGGTTGAACCGAAGTCAAACACGTTTGCGTTCGACATGAAACCGCAATAGGGCCTGGGTAATTGGGGATCGGTAAATCATTGACCTCTGCTCCCGGTCGCGCGAGTCTCATCCGCGACTGGGAAGCAGAGGTTGCTCGCATAATTCGAGTCGATCTGAGTTCGTTCCCGTGCCAGAGAGAACGGTTTCATCGTGGCAGACAAGGGAGGCTATCCGACGCGTGCCCCGTTCGGCTGGTGGCGTTGGTGTGTGGTCGCCACGATCCCACTCGTCGTCGGTGTCGCAACCGTTGCCTTCGCGCTTCGCACTGATCCGTCTGAGTTGCTGGCAGAAGCCCGGCAGGCGTTTCGAGAAAAACGGTATGCGACAACCGTGTCGCTGATCGATGCCTACCTGCAGAGAATTCCCGCCAGCACCGAGGCGTTGATTCTCGCTGGCGGAGCGGCGGCGGCGGACGGAAACGCCGAGCAGGCGCTCGACTATTACGAGCGATTACCGTCGGTGGACAGCCTGCGCGTGGCGGATGCCGAGTGTGTTGCCGCGCATCTGCTGCTGTTTGAGTTGCATCGTCCCCAAGCCGCCGAGGCACGGTATCGCCGCGTGCTCCAACGGTATCCAGATCATGCACAAGCCAACTCGGGCTTGGCGAACCTGCTCGGACTGACGGCCCGGCGGTGGGAGGCCATTGCACCGACGCTAGAATTGATTCGCCAAGGGCAATGCAACACGAACCAGTTGATCCTGATCGGCTCGGAACAGGGCGGCTACGAAGAGCCGAAACTGCTTCAGAAATGCGGGAATGATCCGCTGGCGTTGATTGGACTCTCCTGGTTTGCCGCTCGGGAAGGCGACACCGCTCAGGCCCGGTTACTGGCCGAGAAAGCCCTCACGGTGGCACCCGACCTTGTACCAGTCCAGGTGCAATATGGCAGCGTGCTGCTCGACAACGCCCCATCTGATGAGTTTCTCGCCTGGCATACGGGATTGCCCTCCCACGCTGAGGAGCATCCCGAAATCTGGCTGATCCGTGGCGAATGGGCGCGGCAGCACGACACCGCCGCGGTGGCCATTCGCTGTTACTGGGAATGTCTGCTGCGAAACCCAAACTATCGCACCGCGCTCTATCAATTGTCGCAGTTGCTGATCGCCCGTGGTGATGCCGAGCAGGCCGCACCGTTTCTCCAGCGATCCGAGCAAATCCAGCGGCTGAAAGAAGTCGAGTCGGTGTTGTTTGAGGGTGTGCAAACCAGTCTCGAACCGATTCGTAAAGTTGTGCAACAGATGGAGGCATTGGGCCGCTTCTGGGAAGCAACTGGCTGGTGCCATCTGGCGAGGCAACTCGATCCGCAAGCCCGCTGGCCGCAGCAGATGCAACAGCGGCTGAGCTCTGCCCTCGCCAGCTGCACGACACTCACGGTCACCGATCGGAACCCGGCGTACCGGGTGGATCTCAGCCACTTTCCGCTGCCGGAGTGGAGCCGCCAAGCGCGGCCGGAATCAGCACCCGCACCGCGCATTCCTCTCGCCAAGACCACGGTCTCCCTTCAAGACGATGCGGCAACGACAGGGATCGATTTCACCTACTTCAACAGCGCGGATGCTGCCGTTCCCGGCCAGCAAATGTATGAGTTCTCCGGCGGTGGTGTTGCGGCGCTGGATTACGATGTCGATGGCTGGCCCGACGCCTACTTCACTCAGGGTTGCCGTTGGCCATCCAACGACCAGGACCACACTCACCTCGACCGGCTGTTTCGCAATCTTGGGAATGGTCGCTTCGGCGATGTCACCGAGCAGACCGGGATCATCGAGTCGCGGTTTGGTCAGGGGCTGGCCGCCGCGGACTATAACAACGATGGTTTCCCCGATCTCTACATTGGCAACATCGGCGGCAACCGCTTGTTCCATAACAACGGCGATGGCACCTTTTCCGATGTCACGACGTCGCTTGGTCCCGATCCCGGTCGTTGGACGACGAGTTGCGCGTTCGCCGATCTGAATGGCGACGGTTTCGCAGACATCTATGCCGCGAATTACCTCGAAGGTCCGGACATTTTTTCGCGGATGTGCCAGCACAAAGATGGCGTCGCGAGGATGTGTGCTCCGTTCGATTTTGACGGTGCCCAGGACCAGTTCCTGCTCAATCGGGGTGACGGGACGTTCGTGGATGCCACGAGCGCCGCAGGATTTCAGGTACTGCACGGAAAAGGTTTGGGAGTGATCGCCGCCGACTTTAACGGCAGCGGTCAGCTCAGCCTGATGATTGCCAACGACCTGGTGCCGAACTTCTATTTCCTCAACCAGACATCATCCCGTGGCGCTCCGCCGGAGTTCGTCGAACACGGTCTTGTCAGCGGACTGGCGTTCAATGTCGATGGTCAGGCACAAGGAAGCATGGGCATCGCCGCGGATGATTGGAATCAGGACGGCCGGCTCGATTTATTCGTGACGAACTTCCTGAAGGAAGGGAGTACGTTCTATCGGCAACTGGATCGCGACAGCTTCCAGGATGACACCGCCGCTGTGGGGTTATTGCGGCCGAGTCTTGTGACGCTGGGATTCGGCACTCAATCACTCGATGGTGACCTCGATGGTTTCCCCGATCTGTTGGTCACCAACGGCCATGTTGATGACCACCGCGCGTATGGTCAGCCGTATCAGATGCCGGCGCAGTACTACCGCAACCTGGGGGGCGGACGGTTTGTCGAAGAAGCCGCGGATAAACTGGGTTCGTTCTTCACCACGCCCCACCTGGGCCGCGGGCTGGCTCGGCTCGACTGGAACCGTGATGGGCGTGAGGACGCTTTGATCTCGCATCTGCACGAACCGGCAGCACTGCTCACCAACACAACGGCGAAAACCGGTCACTATCTGGCGTTGCAATTCCGCGGCGTCACCTGTGAACGAGATGCAACAGGAACGACCGTGACTGTCAAATCGAAGTTGGGGACACGGGTGCGGCAACTCACCGCGGGGGATGGCTATCAAGCCAGCAATCAACGACGGCTGGTCTTTGGATTGGATGAGAACACAGAAATCGAAGGATTAGATATCCGTTGGCCCGGCGGGTTACAACAATCGTTCGCTTCGGTACCGGTGGATCGCGAGTTGTTCATTGTCGAAGGCCGACCAGACGTCGTCGTGCTTTCTGTCGAGGCTGATCGCCGATAAGTCACAATCGGACCGTAGTGCGACCGTGGAGAGGAAGTTCATCATGACGATCTGGCGGTGTCCGGGACCGAAATCGCGGCGGGAGTTTTTGCGTGTCGGGGCGTTGGCACTCGGTGGTTTGACCCTGCCCGATGTGTTGCGAGCCCGCGAACAAGCCGGTCAGAAGACGGCCGATACGTCCGTCATCCTGTTCTGGATGTGGGGCGGCCCCAGTCATCTGGAAACGTATGACCTGAAGCCGAACGCACCGAGCGAATTCCGCGGCCCGTTCAATCCCATCGCCACCAACGTCCCCGGCATGGACATCTGCGAGCACATGCCGCTGCAGGCGCGGATGGCCGATAAGTTCTCGATCATCCGGTCGTTGCATCATGAAATGTCGGCCCATAATGATGGCAGCATCGAAGTCCTCACCGGCAAGACGCCGTCCGTGCCCGATCTCACGTCACAGGCTCACTCCGAGCACCCGGATTTCGGCATGATTGCCGCGCGCGTTCGCGGCAACCGTGCCGATGGCATGCCGCAATATGTAGGGGTGCAGAAAGCCCCATTCATGACGATGCCGCGGTATCTGAGACTGAATCACAAGGCGTTCGAAACCGGCGATCCCTCGGTGACAGGATTCGCGCCGCCAAATCTGCAACTGGCCGCGGGTGTGGACGAAGGCCGTCTGGTTGAACGCAGGTCACTCATTCATCAACTTGATCGTTATCGACAGGCGATGGATTTGAACGGTTCCCTCGATGGCATCGACCGGTTCCGCGGTGCCGCCTTCGACATCCTGACCAGTCCGGCGGTGTCACGAGCGTTTGATCTCGACCGGGAAAGTCCGCACCTGCGCGATCGGTATGGCCGGCATCGCTGGGGACAAAGCTGTCTTCTCGCACGACGACTCGTCGAAGCAGGGACGGCGGTCGTGAACATCGATGCGACGGCTCCGTCGAATGCCAGCCCGCACTTCAGTTGGGACGATCACGCCGGTGCCTTCGATCTCGACGTGGCCAATCGGGAACGACTGCCGCAGATGGATCAGGGATTGTCGGCATTAATCGACGACCTGCATATCCGCGGTCTGAACGAAAGAGTGCTCGTGATCGCGGTCGGCGAATTCGGTCGCACACCGCGGTTGGTGTTCTCCCCGAAGAATTTTTCCGGCGCTCCGAGCTGGGGCCGCGATCACTGGCCGCAAGCGTATTGCGCGATGGTTTCGGGCGGTGCGTTTCGCATGGGCCAGGTCATCGGCGCGACAAACTCGAAAGGCGAGTATCCCTCTCAAGACCCGCTCACGCCGCAGGACATGCTCGCGACGGTGTATCTCCACCTGGGCATTTCACCCGAGCAGACGTTCAACGATTTCAACGGTCGGCCGATTTCGATCCTGCCGCACGGCAAACCGATCCAGCAGTTGCTATGACGAAGCAAAGGGAGGATTAGGCAGCGGTCTTCCTCTCAAAGGATGCCAGACAGTCGCCTGGAGCCAGAAGCTTTGTGCAGCCCGCTGGACATCGTTGTACAACGAGGATGAACCCACACAACCCATGGCCGGGGGAAGTTCCGTTAAGACCCAGAAAGTGTGCGGTCTTCACGAATTCTGGGACGGCGAAAACAGGCCCTAACCGCAAGAAATCCCGGATTCCGCTTCTCATACCGAGAAATGGGGTTGCCATCCGACAAATTGTGTAGATAAATTCACAATTGTCCGGCGGTGAGTAACCCTCTGCTCTGGTGATGAGTGTCTTCCCATGTCGACGAGCTATTCGTTCACTGCGACCGTGTCCCTCGTGGTCCTGTTCGGCGCGCCGCTGATGGTTGCCTGCCACGCTGTTCAAACCACGATTTCTGAACTCGCTGTTCAGGAAGCGGAGGATCATGAAGTGATGGATCGCGCGCTGGAAGTCATGAACGATGAGTCGCTGAGCCGTCAGGAGCGCGCAGAGGTCATTTCACGCAGCCTGCCGCTCATCAATCGATGACAACCGGACGGAAGTCTCTCGGGGAGTGTCGTCGTCGGGCCGGCTCCCATCCGTTAAGCTTGCGCTCCGAAGCCTGTGACATTGCCGTAGGCGAGTCGCTCTTCGATTTCGGATTCCTTCAGGGACTTGAGCTGCGGCAGGAGATGTTCGACACCGTTGAGCCATAAGGCGGGGGCACGATTGTCGGGAAGGATGAGAAAGACGGTCCGTTGGAGACGCGACGGCGCGTCCAGAATTCGAGTGGTTTCATAAATCACCACTTCTCGTTCCGAACGCGCGTCGAGCACGATCAAGGGAACGATGTAGATCAGACCATCGACGATCCAGCGCCAGTCATTTTCGTTTCGCGTTCGCAAGTCGTCGGTTAACCAACTGTACGTCTTAAGGAAGGGCATCGGCGTTCGCGACTGATCCAGCAGAGCCACCACGCGAAACGGATGAAGGGCATTGGCGACCTTCCCCAGGGCGTTCCCGGTTAACGCCGACGATTCACCCAGCATCAGCGCGAAGGGCGGCTGCAACCAGAGCAACGCCATGCTGATCACCAGGCTGACGGACATCTCCCAGCGAAGGGGCTGTGGCTCTTTCTGAAGTGGCGAGTACCAGAAGCCGACACAGAACACGAGCGTTCCCAGCAAAAACCATCCCCGGCGACACTTAAGAAAAATGATCGCCATCAACGGCACCCCTCTCAACGTCCGCAGCCCTCCTTGAGCGATCGTATCGGCCCACATCATGAGAGGAATGCCGGTCAGCAACAGCGCGCCAATCGTCAGCTTTCGGGAGAAATCCATTCCGGCATACCCGGGAATGATCTCCCATGCCGACCACCCGGACCACATGCTGACCCACAGACCGACCAGAATCAGGTTGTAAGCCATGCTTAATGAAAGTGTGGACGTAAACTCAATGGGTGGCTCAGCCAGCCGACCCGCCGCGCGGGCCTCATCGGCGGCTTGCTTGGCGACCGGCGCAAGCACAATCGACATGATCAGGGCCACGAGCGGCGGCCAAAGAGTGATTCCTTCGATCCACGCACCATAGAAGCCATAGGCGATCCAGCACCAGAGGATCACCACCAGAAAGCCCGTTGGACGGCGGCGCAGGTACGCTCCCAGTCCACCCGCGCCAAAGAATCCCACAATGATCCAGCCCGCAAATCGCAGCGGTGTGTCCCACTTCCCACGCGTCGGCTGCGGTTGTGTTTCGACCTCGACCGGCGTGATTTTGCCCTCAGGGACGCTGACGCCCGCCGTTGCTGGCAACTCTGTCTTTTCCTCCTGTCCCACGGCCGGCAAAGTCCACAACATGAAGATCAAACTCGCGAGCTGAACCTGCGAAGCGCGTGACATGGCCCGACTCCTGTCGCTGGATGATTCTTTAGAAGCCCATCCTCCTCATCGCCATACAAACCGAGTGAGATATGAAAACATCTTATACCGATCGCAGGACTTGTCTGCGCGTGGGAGGGCGAAGCTCCTGCTGAGCCGCGAGCGCTTCCCCACGCTGAGACAATCAGCGGCTCAGCGGGAGCTTCGCCCTCCCAGAAGACGCTCCACACGTGCAGTTGAATTCTGGGACTGGTATTAACACCGCCGATGTGGCACCGCTTCCAAGGAATTATCTGAATCACTGGGCATCGGCGGGTGGTTGGCGTCGGAGTCTGCGACGACCCAGAAGCTGCGTGCGTTCCCCGAGTTCCGGAGCGGTGAAGACTTCGCCCGCCCACTCAGACGATCGATGTCGGTGAAGCAACCCGCTGAGTATACTGAAAGCGTCAATTCAGGAGCGTCACCCCCTTGTGAGGGGTGATGGTCACGATCTTCTGCAACGGGAGCTGCAACCATGCTGCGTTTGCATTCGATTCTGGTCCCTTTGGACTTGGCCGATCCGATGCCCTCCGCGTTGTCGGTGGCACGGTCGCTGGCACGGGATCACCAGGCGAAACTGATTCTGGTCAACTGCCCCGCCACTCCTCCCTATACCACGGCGGAAGTGATGGTCCCCAGCACGGATTACGCCGGTATTCTCGCGGAAGCTCAGCGCAGTCTGGACTCCGTGGCCCAAACCATCCAAGACCTCCCCGTTGAGACGCAGGTGGTGATGGCGGAACCCGGACCGGGCATTGTCTCGCTTGCCGAGAAAGACCAGGCGGATTTGATTGTGATGACGACACACGGCCGGTCAGGCCTGGGGCGCGTCCTGATGGGCAGTGTCGCGGAGTATGTCCTGCGCCATGCCCCGTGTCCGGTCCTGACCCTTAAACCTGCGACCGCGGGATCCTGGGTCGATCAGCCGGAATCCAATCCGGCACTTGCCATGGCATCGCCCTGAGAGTTGTCCACACGGCCTGATGAGTGACTCGTCACAAGACGTGTCTGCGCGAGACGTTGATCGATGACCATGCCGACGGACACCACCGACTACGTTCCTCTGCGCAGGCACATGGTCGAGCACCAGCTTCGCGCACGGGGCATAACTGACACGCGCGTCCTCGCAGCGATGTTGAGCGTCCCGCGGGAAGAGTTCGTTCCTGTCGATTTGCGACCACGCGCCTATACCGACGGGGCACTCCCCATCCGCCATGGCCAGACGATTTCTCAACCTTACACCGTGGCCTACATGTGCGAGGCCCTGCAACTGCGCGGGAATGAGCGCGTGCTGGAGATTGGGACCGGGTCGGGATATGGAGCCGCGGTGTTGTCGGAACTGGCCCGGATGGTTTTCACGGTAGAGCGGATTCCTGAATTGGCCGCCGAGGCCCGATCCCGTCTGGAACGCCTGGATTACGACAACGTCCACGTCTTCACCGGCGATGGCACGCTGGGACTGCCGGACGAGGCTCCCTTTGATGCCATTGTAGTGACCGCAGGCGGGGACGAGCTCCCGGAAATGTATGGACAACAAGTGAGCGATGGCGGGCGGATTGTGATCCCGTTGGGGCATGAGCGTGGAAGTCAACGCATGGTCCGGTTCACACGGCGAGGTTCTCAACTCGTGTCGGAAGACCTCGGGGCGTTCTCCTTTGTGCCACTCGTAGGTCAATACGGCTGGATTGATACCGACCGTGACCCGAATGAGTGAGTGACGATCCTCAACCCACATTGCCAGGACACCGGCCATGCCCAGAGCGGATCAGTGCGGTACTGGACTGTACGGAGTTCATTCTTTTGGCACATCGCGCAGCGCCAATGGAGGAACCGTCCACGGCATGTTGAGGAACGGATTCTGTTTCCCATTGGTGGCCTTGCGGACTTCCGAGAAGACCACCGAGTAGATGTGATGTGTGTACAGGACGTTCTCATGCGGATCGAACGGCACCCCCTTGCCCAACTGCAAGGCTTTCAGCAACGCCGCAGTGAAGTAGCCGTTCTCGACCGTTGCTGAGGCGACTTCATGCGCCATCGCTGCGGCCAGGACCGTCACCCCCGCCGTATCATCAGTGAGACTGCGGGTGAGATCGTCCGTCGCGGGACGAAAGGCTTTCACGCCGCGCGCCGAATGACACGCATCCATGATGAGCAGCACCGGGCATTCCATATCGGCGAGTGCTGTCCGCAGGTCTTCGCCGGAAAGTGACTTCCCTTTCAGGCTGGCGCTCGGGTCGGCTTCATGAGTCATCAAGTAGAATTCGTCCTGCTGTTTGATCCCATGCCCGGCGAAGAGAAAGACGACGAGATCGCCGGGCTTGGCGGCTTTGCGAATGTCCGCAATCGCTTTCAGCACATTCGCGCGGGTGGCATTCTTGTCGGTGAGCATCGTTCCTTTCGCGGTGCCGAACCGGTTCTCGGGACCGACACAGTGCTTTTCCAATGCCAAAAAGACGTCCGCCGCATCCTTGGTGGCTGCGGACAAATTGAAAGTGGCGAGTTGATACTCGTTAATGCCCACACATAGCCGATGCAGCACGGGCTGTTGACTGGCGGACTTCGGGCCCGTGACCATCAGCGGATTGGAAACGGCCGAGGTATCGTCATTCCGCGCGAGGAGTTTCAGTTCGTGACTGCCGGAGGGGATGTCGATTTCCCAGGTGGCTTCGGCTTTTTCTCCCGCCGCGACCGCCCGTTGTCCCACGCCGCCGACGATCGGGCGACCGTCCAGGAGCAACCGCATCGAGACCACGGGTTTCTCTTTCACCGATGAAATCGCCGACGCTTGCAGTTGCACTTTGCTCCCCGTCTGTTTGACCAGCTTCAGCTCACACTTCGGCGGCAGGATTTCATCAATCGTCGGCGAGCGGACTTCGATTTGTTTGAGTGCGGCGTCCATCGAGCCGAGTTCGATCGCGCGTTTCAGCAGATCGGGCCGCCGAAAATGCTTCGCAAATTTCTCTGCCGGATGAAACGTGGCGAACTCTTGCGGGCCGTGACTTTCCGACCAGCCGAACATCTTTTCGCCACCGGGGCTGGCGGCGTAGTATCCATTTCCCGACCACGCCACCCACTCGCCATTCACACGGGCCAGCGACATCAGCGGAAAGGCTCCGCCTCCCACGGCATAAATGCCGAGCCGATGCGTTCCCGTCGAGACCAGCACAAACCGTCCATCCGGTGAGGTGACCACGTCGCGACAAAACACCGGATTGGGTTTCAACTGCGCGACGGGACGGCCATCCTGTCGGACGACCTGGACCGTCGTGTATCCGCGTTGTGTCAGATTGGCCGCCCATGCCATCCAGGGCGGTTCTTCCCCCCGCGGAATCAGGGTGCCGGCAGTGACCTGCGTGCCCCCCTGCACGACGGCGGTTTGCTGATCGCCTTGGAAAATCGCCAGCGAATTCCCGCCGGCTCTGCTGAATTTCCAATCGTTGATCGAGCGGCGGGCGACTCCGAAGGCTGTCGGATTCATATCACTGACCGGCTGCATCGCGGCCAAGTCAAATGCAAAACGCAAGTCGTCGGGCTCGGTATTGAAGCGATTCCGCTTGTTCTCTTCCGACCAGGCAATCGCCGGCGATGCGAGATCGTTGGACCATCCCACCAGAGTGGGAACCGGAGACGCGGCACCACACCGTGCGACTTCGGAGCCGTCTTTCACTCGATACACGATGGTGTCCAGTCCCGATGAAACGGCGATGGCGGCCAAATCGCGTTTCGGGGACAGCGCACCGTAGACATGAAAGCGGCCGGCTTCGCCGACCGTTCGCAGCAGTTGAGGTGTTTTCGTTTTCAGATCGAAGCGGACGGCCGTGGAAGCCAGGTCGTTGACATCGGCTCCATAATTCGTGGTCAACAGCAACGTCTGAGGATCAGTAAAGACCGCCGAGCGAACGGCACAGACTCGGTTTAAGGGCAGCGTTTCATCGGTGAAAATGTATTCCCATTCCAACTCCCCATTCGCCTTGCGAAGTTCCAGCCCTTTGGGTTCCCCGAGGAAGGCATTCCAGCAACGAACGAAATGCTGACCGTCGGGCGACCAGGCGACGCAGGTGGTGGCCCCGCGCGGTTCCAGTTTGGTGATCCGCTTCGGTTCCGCCGCTGTCAGATCCCAGAGAAACGTCTCGTTCGGTGCCGTCGCACACAGGCGTCGACCGTCGGGACTGAACTGCAGCACTTCGATCTCCCGGGACACCTCGTTCCGTTCTCGATTCCCAGTCCCCTTTTCGTCCCGCGTTATGTCGCCCAGCTTGATGACCGCGCCTTGCTGAAGTCGGAGGGCATTGCCCGAGGCCTGATCGGGCGGCGGGTAGATGGCAATCTCCCACTCCTTCGGTCCCACATGTTGCGACACCGCAAGGCGGTTATCGGGAGCGAACCCCAGCGCGGTCACGACTCCGCGGTTGGCCACAACGGGACGCATGGATCGATTGGCCATGTCGATCACGACAAGTTTGGCCCGCGCCGAATCCCTGTCCGTCGACAATCCTTTCTTCAGTCCTCCGCCCACAGCCACCCACCGGCCGTCGGCCGAGATCGCGGCGGCATTCCAATCTTTGGTGTTGTAACCCTGTTCGTGGCCGTAAGAGGGCAAGCGCAGAATGTCGAGCCGCTCGCCGGTGGTCGTGCTCCAGATTTGAATCGACGAATCCAGGCCCACGGTGATGAGCTGCGACTGATCGCGGCTGAATCCCAAAGCCCGAATCGACCGGGTGTGGGAACCGGGGTCGAACACCGGCACCACACGCGGGATGTTTTCGTCTTCGGCTTCGTCGTCCGACGCTTCGGTTGCCGGTGCGACCGCGGCCTTCTTCTTCTTGGCCTTGCCTTGCGCGAACAGCGGCGTGGCAACGCACAGCAACAGCAGAATGGTAAGCCAGCGAGTCATGTCCGAATCCTGTATCCGACGAGGGCCATGCGGCACTGCCCAATTGTCTTAGCCCCCGGTCAATGACCGGGGGGCGTGTCACTTCACAAATCGTTTTCCCCGGGTCATTGACCCAGAGCTAAGACGTTGAGAACCGAATCTCAATTCGTCGTCACGGTATAAGCGACCGGCGGGCCGCCTCGGTTGATCACTTTGACGGTAATATCCTTCACGCCGCCGCGGCCGGTGTGCCAATTGTAGTAACCCCAACTGCCCTTGCTATGCCACAGCACTTTTCCGGCAGGTCCAACCACTTCAAACTGCGTAGTGCCGGTCCCCCGCATGTTGACACTCGCTGGGGAATTGGCATCGAACTTAATGTGAATGGTGTGATTCTTCCCCGACTTAACCGTGCGATTGATGACCCGCGGCCCACCGGTCGCCCCGCGGGATTCGACCGACTTCGCCTGCTTGATGAGGGCTTCAATCGCGGCACTGTCCTTTGTCGACAGTGCGCGGGCTTCATCGAACAACGCTTCTGCATCATCTGCAAACGACGGAGCCGCACCTTCCTCTGGGACGGCTTTTCCGTCGCTGTCTTCCACCTTGGCATCCGACGGTTTCACCTTTCCACCGGTCGCTTTGTGGGCTCGCAAATAAATCGCGCCGGCCGCCACGAGCGCTTCCGGCGACTTGAAATCTTTCAACCCGGTCGCATCGGCCAATTCACCACGACCGAACGCCGTCAACTGCGCGGCGGTTGCGAGTTCTTCTATCAGATCGGCACCTTTTTCGGCCTCGGTCGGTTCGGCCTTCGCCTGCGCGAAAACCATCACACTCTGCGACAACAGCGCGGTGACAACCGCCACTGCCAACCATCCTTGACGAATTCCTGTTTTCATCATTCCGACTTTCTCTCTGAAGCACAGTAAGACTCTGGCCGACGGAACACCCGCCGACGAACACACATCGAAAGACACTACGGGAACGGCAATTGCCACAGGCGGACCGTTCCATCCGCGCTGCCGGAGACGGCTTGCCGTCCATTCTTCACGAACATGACCGTTTGAACGGCATGGGAATGACCATGCCCGACTTTTTGCTGTTCTCCAGTGGTCAGCGACCAGAGGCGGATGGTGCCGTCCCGGTCTCCGGTGAGCAATTGGCTACAGTCCGTGGAAATGGCAACCGTGAAGATTGGACAGTCGAGATTCGTAAATTCACGGGGTTTGATGGCGTTGTCGGACCAGATGCGTACCACACCGTCATCCCCCGCGGTGACGAATCCGGCTTTCAGGAATCCCACCGCGCGGACGGTCCCGGTGCCCGCCACACGTGTTTGCAGAACCGATTGAGACGAGAGATCCCATAATGTGGTTTGACCATCGTCACCGCCACTTAACAGTCGCTGGCTGTCCGCTGAGATGGCGAGGGTGGTCAATGTGTGCGATTCACTCTCTGGCATCAGTTGCGACTGCCCGGTGGCGCGATTCCACAGAAAGACTCCATCACCCCCGACGGAGGCCAGCCATTGACCATCCGGCGAGTATGCCAACGCCGTGACTCTCCGTTGATGGCCGACAAGCCTCCGTACCGGGCCATCGATCTGGTTCGGCGGTCGAAGTTCAATGTCCGTCTCCGGCGGCAGCGATTTGTTTCCGCCCGCCGTGGCCACTTCATCCCCACTGGGGGAGATGGCCACGCAACGGGCGGAATAACTCAAGTTCTGAAATGTCGGCGATGTTGGCTGTGCGGTATCCCAGCGAACGAGCGCGCGATCTTGACCGACAGAAAGGACCACCGGCGGATTCTGGCCGGGAACCATCGCCACCCCGGTGACCATCTGGGTGTGCTGTGCATGCCGGGCCAACTCGCCGACGAAGGCGATCCGCACGACCTGCGATTTCTGATCGGTGACAACAAACTGCTCGGGGACCAACTGCCGAAGTTCCGTCACCGTGGCCGGACGGACGGAATAATCACCGGGTGGCAACGACAGCGTCACTTCGGGGCCGAGTGTCAGCGGCCATTCCCGATCTTCGCGGTGCACAATGACGTCGAGCGCGGGTTCATCGCCGAGAAACGTCACCACCACCGGTTTGGCCGTTCGAGGTGCATTGAACATGGCCCAGGCACCGACACCCGCGCCGCTGATGAGAGCCGCGCCGAGCATGCCCAGCAACCAGCGGCGACGCACGACTCCGCCCCGCAGTTCGGCCTGGCGGCGTTCGTATTCGTCCAGAACAGCCAACACCTTGGTCACGGTCGCCGGGCGGTCATCAGCGCTGCGGGCCATCATGCCACTGATCAGGTCGCTCAATTCGTCCGGAAGTGCGGGATTGATCTCCGACGCCGCAACTGGTGGTTCCGCCAACACGGTCCACAGGGCTTTGAGTCTCCGTTCGCCGGTGAACGGAGACTTGCCGGTCGCCATGCGATACAGCACACACCCCAGGCTAAAAATGTCGGTCCGTTGATCGAGGGGCAACCCTTTGGCTTGTTCCGGCGCGAGATATCCCGGCGTCCCGGAAATGCTGCCGTCGGCACCGTTACCGTCGCCATGAACCACGGCAAGGCCGAAGTCGAGAATCTTGACGCGATCGTTCGGCGCTTCCAACCACAGGTTTGCCGGTTTGATATCGCAGTGAATCAATCCCGCCGTGTGCGCTGCGGCCAGTCCCAGGCAGGCTTCTCGGGCAATCCGGAGGAATTCTGCGACCGGCAACGGCCCTTCTACTTCCTGCAAACGCTGATGCAGCGAAACCCCGTGCAGCAATGGCATCACGATACACGGGTTGCCGTTCCTCAATTCGACCGAGTAGATCGCCACGATGTTGTCGTGCTGGACTGCCGCCGCGGCTTGAGCTTCACGGACCATCCGCTCGGCCATGCCGGCTTCGGCGAGCCACTCGGTTTGCAGTACCTTGACAGCAATCGACCGGTTCAACAGCGGATCGAAAGCGTGGAGTACCGTCCCCATGCCACCTCGACCCAGCACGCCGCGGATTTCATAGCGACCGAGTTGCCGGGGATATGTCGGTTCCTCAGTCAGCGAAACGTCAATCGACGGATGGCCCGTCTGTGAAGCCGCATCAGCCGTGGAGTGCGTGGGGCCTCCGGCCATTTCGATGGTTTCTTCGAGCGCGTTCGCAATCCGTTTGAAGTGCGGGACCAGCAGATTCACCAGTTCCGGCGGTGCGTCATTCAAGACCGATTCGGACACGGCTTCCGTGCCGACAGGGGGCTGTCCGCGGAGGGCCTGTACCAATTCGTCTTCTGCCCCCAGCGACATCATCCGCTGCTGGCACTCGGCACAATCCTGCAGATGTCCTTCGATGCTCAGCGACCGGTCCTCGTCCATCCGGCCGAGCAGAAACTGCTCCAGCTCGGCGGGCGACAGACAGGGACTGAGCAACGGCATGGTGCGGCTTTCGGCATCGGTCGAGACGAAACCATTTCCTCGCGACACAAGCAGTACACACCGCCGGTCGATAACCTGTCACACAATTTTCGGTTGCTGGAAGATTCAGGCCGTCAACGGAATTGTCAGTCGAGGAACCAGCGCAGCTCGTGACGCAAATGCCGCAACACACGGGATTTGGCCAGGTAGACTGCGTTCTCGGAGATGCCGAGTTCCGCAGCGACCTCGGCGGCCGGCCGGTCATTGACGACGAATTCCCAGCACGCTTTCCACGTGTTGGGCTCGAAATGTTCCTGCATCAGCGCCAGGGCGCGGCGCACGACTTGCGCCCGGTATTCGGCTTCGTCCAACTGCAGCCGCGGATCGGTCTCAGGAATCAAATCCGGGTCAACGCCGTCCGCGCCGTTTGCGGAGCCGTGCCGGCGTTGCCGCAACTGGTTCCGCCATGCATTCATCAACACGGTCTTGAGCCAGGCGCGAAAACTGCGTGACGGGTCGTAGCGAAATTCCGGCAGATTCTCATACAGCTTGATGAAGACCGTCTGTGTCAGATCGGCGGCATCCGCATCCGAGAGCCCCAATCGGCGACACCACGCGAGCAACAGGGGCGTGTAAAGGTCGACAAAACGTCCCCAGGCCGAAGCGTCGGTACCGCTGCCGAGACGATCGATCAACGTCAATGAGGTCGTGTTCATGAACCATGCTTTTAGCACACTCACGACGCTCAAGACAACGCGATCGGGTGGCGGTTGGGTCCTGAGAATCGCTGAGTCAGATCAGACTGATCTCAACCCTGCGCCGTTCGTCTCGGCTGCGACCTAGATTCGCCAGCACAATTCCGTATCATCACACGATCAACATCGCCGACGACTTGAGTCGTCTTGACACTCCGAATCCGAATCCGGGATCTCTTTCCTTCATCATGAATGGCCGCAGACCGTCCGCCTTGAGGCGATGGGATTTCACGGTCGGTCGCCTTCCCTGGTGGGAACGATTGACGCCCCCCCAATTGTTCGTGGGTTCGTTCGCCTTGCTGGTGATCCTTGGGACCCTGGGCTTTCAGTGCCTGCCGGGGCTCTACACCCAGGCACCGCTGACATGGGAGGAATCGCTGTTTACTTCGACGAGTGCGGTCTGCGTGACCGGGTTGGTGGTCGTCGACCCAGCGACGCGGCTCACGCCCTTCGGACAAGCCTACTTGCTGTTGCTGATCCAACTGGGTGGATTAGGAATGATCGTCTTCACCAGCCTGATTATTCTGGCACTCGGAGGGCGGTTATCGTTGCGACAGGAGTCTCTCGCCGGCGCGACCGAAACTGCCAAGCCCATCGAGCCGCGCCAACTGGTGTTCGATGTCGTGCGGCTGACGTTCGTCATCGAGGCCATTGGTGCCATGCTGTTGTATTTGCTGTGGGTTCCCCGCATGGGCTGGCGCGCCGCCTGGTGGCCCGCAGTGTTTCATTCCGTAAGTGCGTTCTGCAACGCTGGCTTCTCGACCTTCTCGACGTCGTTGATGGACTTCCAGGAATCTCCGGGGACGTTGCTGGTCATTATGGGACTGATTGTCAGCGGCGGGCTGGGATTCCTGACGCTCGAAGAAATCAGTCCGGCGACGCTCTGGCGTCACCGGCAGGGCGGGCTCCGCATGACCTTGCAGTCACGCATCGTCCTGATTACCACCATGGTGCTGATCCTGAGTGGCTGGGCGGCCTTCGCTGTGCTGGAGTGGGATCAGACTTTGCAGCCGCTGGCACCATCACACCGTTTGACCAATGCCTTGTTCCTCAGCGTGACGGCCCGCACTGCGGGATTTAACTCGATCGATTATGCTCAAGCCGCCGACAGCAGCAACTTCCTGTCGGTCCTGTTGATGATGATTGGCGGCTCACCGGGCTCCACGGCGGGAGGCATCAAAACCACGACGTTCGCCCTGTTGGGACTCCTGGCCTGGTCCCGGCTGAAGGGAGACGAGTCGACACACATCTTCGGCCGGTCGCTGCGCAAAGAAACCACCGATCGTGCCATCGGCTTGTTTGTGATCGCCTTCGGCATTGTCACCGTCGGGATTCTGTTGTTGACGATCACCGAACGGTGGAACCCGACCGGGGATTTTCTCGACCGGATGTTTGAAGCGGTGAGTGCATTTAACACGGTGGGATTGTCGACCGGGCTGACCCCCAGCCTTTCGTCGGCCGGCCGCATCGTGGTCGTCGCCTTAATGTTTATCGGGCGGGTCGGCCCCTTGAGCGGTGCCGCCGCACTGGCACGGCCGATCAACGCCTCCGGAAAATTCCGCTATGCCTACGAAGACGTCATGGTGGGATAATTCGCGATGGCTGTACGTCTTTGTGAAAGCAACTCATGAAACGCTTTGTTGTGGTCGGTCTGGGTAACTTCGGCAGCAGTCTGGCCGAGGCACTGTACGGTCAGGGGCATGAAGTGATTGCCGTCGATCCCAGTCCCGACGCTGTGGACCGGGTCTCTGCCGTGGTGACACGGGCCGCTGTCGCCGATGGAAAAAATCAGCAGGCGCTGGGTCGCATTGGTGCGAAAGGGGCCGATGTCGGCATCGTCAGCACCGGCGACGATATCACGGCCAGCATCCTGGCGACGATCGCGCTGCGCGACCTCGGTGTCAAAGAAGTCTATGCCAAAGTCATCTCGCGCGACCATGCGCGGGTGATGGAGCGGATGGGGGTCACCGAAACCGTCTTTCCCGAGCGTGATTCGGCCCTCGCGCTCGCGGCAAGACTTTCCGGCTCCGCGGTCCTGAATTATGTCCGTCTCGGTACCGGGTTCAGCATACAGGAAATGGCGGTCCGTGACGACTGGATCGGCAAGTCGCTGCGTGAGCTCGAACTCCGGCAGCGGTATGCCATTTCCGTGATTGCGGTGCACGACATGTTGACCGACAAGATGACTCCCGCCCCGGATCCCGATGCCCGACTCAAAGACTCGGACACGCTCCTCGTCGCCGGCCAGGACGAAGACCTCGCCAAAGCCGCCATGCAAGCGTGACAACCGCGGCGCTGCAGCTCATCCCTCGTCAGCCCAAGCGCCCAAATCCACGCAGGCAACCAGGGGTATTTACCTATCTCACCGATTCTTCACCTTAGATTCATCAATTCTTCACGGAACAATTCGACACTCCGTCGCATCGCTGGGGTTGCCCGCCGGGACGCCCAACAGCTTGGTCCTACTTCGTCGAACTTCTTTCTGGAGAATTGGTTATGGCATCGTCCCCCACCGTTTTGGCAGCGCGCCGCGGCCGCCGCGAGGGGTTCACGCTCATCGAGTTGCTCGTCGTCATTGCGATCATCGCGATTCTCATCGCCTTGCTGCTGCCCGCCGTACCCAGTGCCGCAACAATCTGAAGCAGATCGGCCTGTCGCTGCACAACTACGTTGATGCACACGGTGCCTTGCCGTCCGGCAGCATCGTGCTGCTGAATGCCGCGGGCACCAACTTCAACGGCCACGGGTGGACGTGGCATGCCAGCATTCTGCCGTACCTCGATCAGTCGCCCCTGTACAATGCGATTCAGGGCCCGGATGGGATGGGCAACGAAAACGGCGACCAAAACACTGGAAAGACTCAGGTTTTCCGTCGCAGCAGCCTGGCGGTTTTCTGGTGTCCTTCCCAGCCGGATGTCCGCAACGGCACTCAAAAGAACGGCTACCAGCCATCCAACTACAACGGGAACATGGGAACGCGGATCGGGAACGGCAATGACGACTGCATTTGCACTGGCGTGGCGACGGTCAACGACATGTTGACGAATCCCTGGGGCTGCCGGAATGGCAATGGGGTCTTTCACATCAGTAGTAGCGTCAAATTCCGTGATGTGACAGACGGTCTGTCCAATACGATTTTCGTGAGCGAAGTTCCCGACTCCGGTGGTGACGTGTTGGGCGAATTCAGTGCAGGTTGCGACCGTCGCGCTATCTTTGCCGGCGGAGCAGATTCAAATCCTCCCACGGAAATGACGGAATATCTCATCGCTGCGGAAAGTAACGACCCCATCAACGGCGGTGCTGAGGAAGCGGCCGGCAGCTTTCACGTCGGTGGTGCCCACTTCGTGTTCGGCGACGGCTCGGTGCGATTCCTGTCTGAGAACATGCACATGGCGACCTACCAGGCCGTGAGCACTCGGATGGGCGGCGAAACTGTCGGCGAGTTCTAGATCCGATCGACTCGCAATGGACACCACTGGCGGCAGCTTTAGGCCGCCAGTGGTCTTTGATCCGTGCGAACAATCAAATCGGGCACTGGCGAGCGACAACCCTCGTCGGTCGCACTCGCACGGCTTGCTTCCGTCTTCCCCCTCCTTTTTCCCTCCCTAGAGTGAGTTCTGATTGTGAAGATGTTCAAAGCCGGCCTGCTGGCGGTCGCCTTGCCATTTCTTATTTTGAGCCTGTCGGGTTGCGGTGGAACTGGCGACCAACCGCAATTGGGGCTGGTGTCCGGAACCATCACCTTGGATGGCGCGCCGTTGGACGGCATTGCGGTGGTCTTCTATCCAGACAATGGCCGTCCGGCGCGCGGCCGAACTGACTCGAACGGCAAGTACGATTTGACGTACATCCGTCAAACGCGGGGGGCCAAGGTCGGGCATAACCGTGTCGAAATCGCCCCCAGCGAAGAAGACGCACATGACGAAGAAGAGCAGGCAACCGCTGGTGAGAATATTAGTACGGCGAAACCGCCGGTCATGCGAGAAAAACCCAAAGTTCCCGGCCGTTACAACACCAATTCGATCCTCGAAGCTGATGTGAAGCCGGGCGAGAACGTGTTCGATTTCAAGCTTGAAAGCAAACCTTCAGCCTGACGAACTGCGACCCTCGAACCAAATGGTGACCCTGCCCGCTCTGCGCTTTCGCGCCTTGCGGGGTGGGGGTGGTAGCACGAGGTTGCCGCGCTCCACGGCCCGTTCGCATTCGTCCGCGGCGCAAGTTCAATTCGCTGATGCGAAACGGTATGGACTATGCGATGGATTTCGTTCCTGCCGGGCGAGCGCCTTCGCTCCACCAGGACCGTGTGGGCACGAGACCCACGCCAATCACCGCAAGGAAGAACAGGCAACTCATCGACAACGCAAACAGCCGGCCTTCGGTTTGACCGTACGCATGCAGACCGATGCCGAGCTCGTTCACGCCGAACCATGACCAACTGACGACGATGTTTCCAGCGATCGACAGCAGCGCTAAGCCGCGGGCCTTCACCATGCCACCCCAGCGGGCATGCAGACACAAGGCGTTCCACAGCACGATCATCAGCGCGCCGTTTTCTTTCGGATCCCAGCCCCAGAACCGGCCCCAGGAATCATCGGCCCACAAGCCGCCGAGGACGGTGCCCACGAAGCTGAAGAAGATCGAGAAACAGAGCGTGCCATAGATCATGCTGTACAAATCGCGGGCAAACTTCTGATTGAGAATCGGCGTTCCCATGCCGAGGAAGACATACAGCAACCCCAGCAGCCCGGCGAGATAGGTCGTGGCATAGCCAAAGGTAATGCACGTCACATGGGTTGCCAGCCAGAACTGCGTATCGAGCACGGCTTGCAGCACCACGAATGTGTCACCGTCGAGTGCCAGTTGGTTTGCAATACCCAATGACAGGAACGCCGCGGACGTCCCAATGACGGTGCCAATCAGCGAACCGATGCCGTTGCGGAACGCGAGACTCATCACGAAGCCCAGCAGCGCAGCGCCCCACCCGATAAAGACCGCGGACGAATAGAGATTGGTCACAGGCGGGCGTCCCGAGATGTAAATGCGGGCCACCAGGGCGAACGTGTGCAACAGGAAGGCGACAACGGCCACCCCCACCGCCATGCGGGTTGCAGCCGATCCCCAAGTCGGCCAGACAAAGCCAAACAACGCCAGCACACCGAAAATGAACGCGATCACATACAGCATTTGAGCCGTGAAGAACGGTTGCAGCCGATTGAAGAACGATTCAAAGTTCGTTTTTTCAATCGACAGATCATCCGGCCGGTGTTCCTTCAACCACGCCTTGTAGGCATAGACTTCCTTGTTGAACTCGTCCGGTTTGTTGCTGGCATAGGCTACCAGGATCCGCGTCAAGGCCTCGGCAGGCTCCTCCGCGGGCTGGCTCATGAACGTCGTTTTCACCAGGTTCCGCGTCCAACCAGACGCGAACGTGTCCCACTGGCCCCCTTTTTCTTCCGGCGGGATAACCAGCGGCGGATGTCGTTGCCGCAGCGCTTGCTGACGCTGCACCGCCGACATCAGATCGTCCCGAGCGCTGTCCGGCCGGATGTTCGGCGGTGAGAACGATTGCAGCAGCAGGTCGAGAATCCCGATCTTCTTTTCGAGTTCGAGAATCTTTCCCTGATAGACGCTGACGTTCGCCTTGTCCTGCTTGTGCGCCAGTTCGGCCTGTTCGGTCAGCTTCTCCAGCTTCGGCAGGAACTCTTCGGGAGCATACCGGAACCGTTCGCGCCATTCGAGACCCAACAACTGCTGGACTTCCGGATTCTCGATGCGGAAGACTTTGTGCTTGAAACACGCTTCCGGTTTGGCCATCACATCAAGCAGCCACCGGATTGCCGGTTGCGATTTGTCGTTGTGATCGTTGAACGTCTGCTTGCCGGACGAGATCACCAGCAGGCTGCTGCGGGCGACGGTATCGAGCGGTTTGGTGCGACCATCGGCGACCACGGGAATCGAACCGAAGGCTTCCAGGTCGAAGTCGCCGTCCTTCACCTTCGGAGAGGCCGCGCGGGAGAACATCATCAGCACACCGACGGCACAGAGCGTGAAAGCAGCGATGCCGCAGATCAACGTGCCCCGCCCACCGATAAAATTCATCGTCGGAGCATCGGCGCGGCCCAGGAAGCGAGTCAACGTGATGAGGAAGTGCGATAGCATCCCGATGGCGACGATCATGCATGAGACATACGGAATCATCCACCCGGTATTCGTGACGACTTGAAGCGTGGTCCCTTCGATCTGCGTCATCGGATCGCGATGGTAACCGCTCTGGTAAAATGTCTCGCCGGCGAACCGCAGCGGGTTGTTCATCCAGATGCGGAGCGTACGGTCCACGTTGCGAGTCTCATCGACCAGCCGGACATCGGACGAGTAGTTCCGCGGGGTGTCCGTGCCGATGTAATCATCCTTGCGGACATCGGTGAGCTGAAACTTGTACGGTTTGTAGCTCCGTTTGAACCGTAGCGCGACATCGTACGATTTCCCGTCAATGGTGACTGTTTCGTTTTCATTCTGCGCGGAGAACACGAGCCCCAACAAATACGTGCCTAACTCCGCTCCCGCTTTGTCACGGAATGTCACATAGGCAGAAGAGAGGTCGACCTTGCTGTCCATGTCGGTGCCGCTGCCGGGGCGGATCTCTTCGACAAAGTATTCAAGGCCGTGACCCTTGGTGGCGAGGTTGGTGTCGTCTTTGCGGAGCTTGCGCAACGACGAGTTTTGCAGGAACTGCTTGATGTCGATCTCGAAGGGCAGGCGCTCGTCGCGAATCGGCGTCTTGTTCCGCACCGCCTGTTCAATGTGACCCTTGGGAATGACGGTGACGCGATCGGTTTTCGGATCGGAGCGATCGATCACGGCGAGTTCCACCGTGCGGATGTCCTGCACGAAGTTGACGGTTTCCCCCTCCTGCATTTGCAGTTGGCCTTCCACCGCAGTGAGACCGACGAGGAGTTCGCCAAACATCATCAGGCCAATCCCCGCATGCAGCAGCACCACGCCGGCTCGCTTCTTGAAGACCAGCGAGCAGCCAACCAGCAGCAGCAAACCGACACCACCCCCTTGGGTCAATTGCCACAGGATGCGCATGGCGGAATCGCTGAGCCGTTCGCCACGCAAAGCCATGCTGAGGAGATACAGCGTTCCCGCCCCGAAAACGACGAGCAGACCATTGCCAATCCAGGCCATCTGCTGGCGGTTGAACGGGCTCCGCAGCCAGTACGCGATCAATCCCCCGTAGCCGATGACCGTGGTCCCGACGAAGCACCACCAGAGCAAGTCATACGTCATCCATGGCTGGGCTTGCAGCCCTTCCGGATTGTTCGCCGAGGTGACCACCAACGTCGTGAGGACCATCCCTGCGAGAATCACCAGCAACCCGGAAATCAGCGGCCAGCCCTTGGCCTGCACTTTGAAACGGATCAGATGGGCGGCCAGCAGGTTGATGGCCATCGCCGTGCCGATGAGTTGCCCGCCCGGGAACGGAAACGCCCCGCCAATGTTGGGCATCGGTGCGGTGGTAAAGGCTTTCCAAAACGACGGTGGTAGAAAGACTTTGAAATCGATCCAGGCAATCGACGTGCGGAAGTACTCGTCGATCACCTGCCAGATGTCTTTGTCGACCTGCGCGAGAGTTCCCGCCAGGATGATGAAGATCGACATCGCCAGCAGCGTGACCGTGAATTTCAACGAGGCCAGCGGCGCCAGCACCGCATTCAGCAACGGCCCCACACCCGAACCGTCACGCAGGTGCTGGTTGAAGTCTTGATCGTTCAGGGTCGCGGTTGACATGGCGGCATTCTCTCGGGAGCCGAAGCTCGAAATCGGTCTCTTATCAGCGAGCCAAAACTCTGGTCCCCTCTCCCCCGTCTGCGGGGGAGAGGGTTAGGGTGAGGGGGCGTGTTGAAACGCACGCCCCCGCATCCGGCCGTCGGCCACCATCACCCCCCCAGGCGGGGGAGGAGGGGCCGC
>JBGSUN010000197.1:0-28847 GCA_041753475.1 Planctomycetaceae bacterium
CGCCGAACTCGAACTGGCCACCGCGACCGCCCTCCGAAACAAACACCACCACCCGACCCGTGTCGCCGGCTACATCCGCAAAACCAAGCTCCCCTTCCGACTCCGACAAGCGGCTTTAACTTCCTGAGGAGCAATAAGCCCAGTCCCAGCAGTAACGCCAGCGGGATGTTGCGTTTCGTGTTGCGGACCTCGGCCGCCACAAACGCAGCGTCATTCCAGCCGCCGTAAGCGTAGAGGATGAGAATCAACGCCAGTGGCCAACCGGGGCGTTGGTTGGCGGGATCGGGCGGGACTGACCATTCGGTCGCGGTCCCCGCACACAGCCCGGCGATGATGATGGCGACGAGGCCCACCAGTTTCGCGGCCGTCAGAAAATTCTGCAACCACGCGCCGGGACGCAGCCCGATCATGTTGAACGCGGTCAATCCGGCGATGAACACCGCAGCAATCCACGGTTGTGCGGCGGGATCGAGCTTGCCCATCGCGGCCAGATGTTCGGCCCCGATGAACCCGAGAGCCCCGATGCTGCCGGTTTGAATGATGATCAACTGCGACCAGCCGAACAGAAACCCCAGCCACGGACCGAAAGCCCGCGTGAGGTAGTTGTAGTCGCCCCCCATCCGGGGATACGTCGTCGCCAACTCCGCATAAACCAGCGCCCCGGTCAGCGAGATCAACCCGCCGAGCAGCCAGAGGCCGAGTCCCTGCCACCATGTATCGACCTGTGAGAAAATCAGCGGCGGCGTTTTATAGATCGAACTGCCGATGACGATGCCGACGATCAGGCTGATCGCATCGGTCAGCCCAAGCGACGGTCGCGGCGGTTCTTCAACGGCGGTGGACACGAATCACAGATTCCTCAAAAAGATCGGCAAGGGATGCTAATCCACCCGCCGCCGTGGCGAAAGGACACCGCCGGTGGGAAGTTCGTGTTCCGACGCACAGCGTCGCGCGGTATGGTAGGAACGGCAAGGGAGACGATGACATGATGAGTGCCCAGCAATTGGAAATGTACCGCCGGATGAGCAATGCCGAGCGGCTGGCATTTACGTTGAAACGGATCCGCGAGGAATGGCCGTACCTGACGCATGGTAAACCGGAAGTCGTTGCCCGCCGCTTTGAGTTACTGCGTCGCCAGAATGACGAACGGAACCGGAATCTGCGGCTGGCACTGGGTTCACAACCGAGATCCCCATGAAAGACCTGACGGCGGCGTTGGAGGAGTTCTCCCACCTCTTTGAAGCGTTGGGAATACCGTATGCGGTCATGGGCGGACTGGCTGTTCGTTACTACGGTTTGCCACGCCCGACGTTTGATTTGGATTACACGATCCTGCTGGATCGGGATCAGCTCTCGACACTCTTTGATCGGGCCGAAGAACTGGGTTACACCGTCGCGCCGGCTTACCGCGCCGGTTGGGTGGATGAGGTCGCTGGGCTTCCGTTGATCAAGTTCGGTCTGTACGTCCAGCAGCACACCATCGATATTGATGTCTTTCTCGCCGAAACGCCGTTTCAGAATGAAGTGTTGAAACGCCGCCGAAAGGAGAACATCGAAGGGCTTTCGTTGTGGATTGTGACCGTTGAAGATCTCATCTTGTTGAAATCGCTCGCCAATCGGACCAAAGATCGGCTGGATGTCAATGACGTTCGATTCATGCAGGGCGATCTCGACGAAGGCTACTTGCGACACTGGGCGGGAGCACTCGGCATCGCGGCTCAATTCGAGGAAATCTGGCGGGAAACGACGCCGCCGGTGTAAGAGCACGGGTCTCAAAATTGAGTGATTGCGATGTGTTGGACAGCGCTGCTGAATGTCGTGATGGTGGTCGGTGCCGATCCGGTCATGGAACCTCCGGTGGATGCCGATCTGACGGTTCGCTGGGCGGCGGTGTCACGGGAGACGCGAACGCTTGCCGAAGAATACCGTACCGCAAGCCATTGGCGGGAACGCTCGGCGGTAGCGAAGAAGCTCCAGCCGCGCGGTGACGAAGCGGTCACCGTGTGGTTGCATCTGCTGGAACAGGAACCGGACGACGACCGTCGCCACGCCGATGTCTTTTGTCACCTGCGGACGCAGTTCCCGGATTCTCCCCGACTGCGCGGCTACATCCTGCGCTGCGGTTTGAACTCCACCAATTCAGCGATCCAGTACGAAAGCCAGTTCCATGTTGGCACGCAGAATTGGCAAGCCGCCGCGCCAGTGCTGTGGCAGCAAATGATCGACCGCCATCAAACCGACTGGACGCGGTTCGTCGCCGCGAAATCGCTCGGAGAGATGGGCGATCCCCGCGCCCTCGCCATGCTCATCCAGGCCGTCCAGAATGAACGCTACATGCCCCGGCACTTCGGCAACATTGGGCTGAAAGCGCTGTGCGGCAAGAATCTCACCGACTTCGGCTACGAATACGGTGAAGGAGCCTTCGTCTCTGGCGGTGTGGAAGCGACGATGCTCAATCCCGATCCGCTTGTCGAAGCCGACCGCAAGGCGAAGCGCTTCACCGCCCTGCGCGATTTTCTGCAGTGGTTGCAGAAAGAAAAGCCGGAGTGGTATGACGAGTTGGTGACGCGGTTTTAACATGCGGAGAGAAAGCCAGCACCCCGGCTGCTCCGAAGCAGCCGGGGTGCTTTTCTCGTCGACAGTGGTGAATGAGCAAACATCCCGGAATTCAACAACATGAACCAAACCCGCCGTTCTGGTCCGAAACACCGCCGTCCGTCATTTCCGATCTCCGTTTCGCATGATCCCGCTGATGCGTCGGGCGATGGGCTCGCGCTGTGGTATCAGTCTCTGTCGATGACGCGACGCATCGAAATCCTGAATGATCTGACGGCCATCATAGTCGAGGCAAACGACGGACTCCCCGAGAAACACGATGCTGCACCTCTATCGGGACGTGTTCAGGTCCTTTCAATCCCACAAAGTGAAATACGTCGTTATTGGCGGAATCGCCGCCATCGTTCACGGCGTGCCAAGAACGACGCTGGATCTTGATATCTTGATCGAAGCCACCGAAGACAACGCCGGTCGTGTGCTTGCCGCTCTCGTTGATATCGGATTCGGTACGGCCACACTCACGACGGCAGCGAATGTCGCGAATAATGATGTGACCATTCTCAAGGATTGGCTGCGTGTGGACATTCACACGCACCCGCCCGGTTTGACGTTCGCCACTGCATGGAAGAATCGAACCCGACGGCGTGACAGCGGGGTCACCATTCAACTTGCTTCCCCTGCGGACTTGATTCGATCAAAACGTGCCGCCGGTCGGCCACATGATCTTGAGGATGCGCGGATGCTCGCACTCAAACAGCGCACGAAGCGCAAACCGCCGCGAAAACAATCGTGAAGATCGCCTGATTCTGGCACGATCAAGCTGGGTGACGGAGGACGCAACATATGAACAACAAGCCATCAAAAATCTGCATCGAGTGTCGAGGTGTCATGTCCCTGACAATCCTGGACGGATACGAACTAGGGCTGTATTGCCACCACCCCGATGACAAAGTGAATTTCTGGACCAGCCGCTACGAGACGCAACAAAAGGTGGATGCGTTGATGTGCAATGATTGTGGCCGGATCGCACTCTATGGTCGTGTGACCAGTAACAAGAAATCCGGCGAATCTTAGGAACATGCGTAACCTTGGGATCGCGCTCATCGCAAGCGGGTGATCCCGGTGTTCCCGTCGTGAAGAATTCGTGCTATCTTCTTCCGTAATGGCAGGTTAACGGACGTGACACCCTGCCCCCAGCGACAGAACCCTCACGGACGATGCGACGATGCCCCTGCGTGTGTACAACACTCTTTCCCGTCAGAAGGAAGACTTTCAGACCGTTGAACCCGGCCGCGTGAAGATGTACCTCTGCGGCCCCACGGTCTACAAACCGGCCCACATCGGCCACATGGTCGGCCCGGTCATCTTCGACACCGTCAAGCGGTACCTCACGTACAGCGGCTATCAGGTCACGTGGGTCGTCAACATTACCGATGTCGACGACAAGCTGATCAACAAAGCCCGCGAGCTGAACACCACCGTCGATGCCCTCGCGAAGCTGATGACGCAGGACTACTTCGACAATCTCAAAACGATGGCCGTCGACGGGATCGATCATTTCCCGTACGCCACGCAGCACATCACCGAGATGCAGGAAATTATCGGCATTCTCATCGACAAAGGGTTCGCGTACCCACTCAACGGTGATGTTTACTTTGAATGCACGAAGGACGCGGACTACGGCAAGTTGAGCCATCGCAGTCTCGATGAAATGCTCGCCGGGACGCGGGCCGAGACGCTGGATGGCAAGCATCACCCCGCTGATTTTGCGTTGTGGAAAGGCTCGAAACCGGGCGAACCGGCGTGGGACAGTCCGTGGGGACCGGGTCGACCCGGCTGGCACATCGAATGTTCCGCGATGGCCCGCAAAATCCTCGGCGACGAAATCGACATCCACGGCGGCGGCCTCGACCTGATGTTCCCGCATCACGAGAACGAACTCGCGCAGTCCGAAAGCTGCACCGGCAAACCGTTCTCACGGTACTGGTTGCACAACGGCTTGATGCAAGCCAGCGGCCAGGCCGGGAAAGTCGGCGGCGGTCACAGCAAACAAGGCGATCTCGTCGCCGATCAAGCCGCGCAAGAAGCGAACAAGCTCGCGGGTTCCAAGGGTGCGGCGTCGGTCAAGGAACTGTTCAAGAATCACGATCCGGAAACCGTGCGATTTTTCCTGCTGGCCACCCACTACCGCAGCCCGATCGACTTCGGCGACGAACGCCTCGCCGAAACCGGCAAGAGCCTCGAAGGGTTCTATCGTCTCTTCGAGACATACGAGCGCATCGCCGGAAAATCGTTCTACGCCCTCACCCCCCCGAAAACCCGCGCGGAAGCCCAGGGATTGCCATCCCTGGGAAGCTCCGAATTCAACACAGAACTCCAATCCCTCCGCGCCCGTTTCCTCGACTCCATGGACGACGACTTCAACACCGGCGGCGCCGTCGGCGCTCTGTTCGATCTCCGCAAAACGCTCAACGCCTTCATCGGCGACAACAAGCTCGACGTCGGCACGCGATCGCCCGAAAATGTTGCGACCCTCACCGCTGGTATGACGGTGCTGAAAGAACTGTCGCAACTCCTCGGCGTCTTCCGCGAAGCCAAAACGAAAGCGGGCGGTCAGGACGACGGTCTCGTCGAAGGCCTGATGCAACTCATCCTGCAAATCCGGGCCGATTCCCGCAAAGCCAAAAACTTCGCCGTCGCCGACCTGATCCGCACCAAACTGACCGAACTGAAAATCACCGTGGAAGACCGCCCGGATAAAACCCTCTGGCGGCGGGGGTAGACCTCCGTCACAGTCCGGAGCGCGAGCGACGGGCGAACTCGTCGGGAACTTTATGGTGATCAAAACGTCCTATGCGTGGATTTCATCACTGTCAGGAGTTTCCCATGCGATCACGTCTTTTAGCTCTGAGCATCATTGCGATCAGTCTGCTGCCCAGCGCCACGCCAGCGTTCGCCCTCGTCATCGCCGGACCGATCAAACCCGGCCAAATCGTGCTCGGTCACGGCTGGCCTGAGGAAGACGCCTTCCGTGCCCTGTTGAAAACGCAGGACGCCGTCGGGGGACATTACATGGATGCCCCGACATGGTGGGACGGACATTTTTCGGTGACGTATCTCTACCGCGGACGGGAAGTGACGGTTCAACGGATGATCAACGAGCTCAATCGTCTGAAATTGCCCGGCACAACGGTGTTGGTTGTAGACGACGAAGGCTTCGACGGTCCCAACGGCTTGCGCGGCAGCCGGAAGGCCATCGCCTACGATTGGAACCTGACGCTCAGTGAAACGAAGTCCGAGCGGGATGTTCTCCCCGGCATGAATGCCCGCCAGATTCGGATGACGATTTTTCTCGGCACACGGCTCGATCGCACGAAACTCCGCATTCCGGAATGGATGCAACCGAAGCCGGTCGTGCTGACTGGTCCACTTCGACCGGAGCCGGAGTATGGTCCGGTCAGTGCTTTTCAGGCCATCGCCCGCGCGGCACGGGAAGATTGAACAGCGGCATGGGTGACCTCACGCTCGGCATCGACCCCGGCCTCAACCGCACTGGTTATGCGGTGATGGAACGCACTTCCACCGGGCCTTTGTTGCGCGAAGGGGGTGTGATTCGTTCCACGCAGGGGAAGACGCTCGCCGAGCGGGTCTTTGAAATTGCCAGCGGCGTGCGGGAGGTGATCGTTGAATTCCGGCCGAGCGTGCTGGCGATCGAACTCGTCTTCTCGCACGGCCAGTTTCCGAAGACCGCCGTGCTGATGTCGCATGCGCGCGGAGCGATTCTCTTTGTGGCCCGCGATCACACCTTGCCGGTGGTGCATTACACGCCGACGCAGATCAAACGCTTGCTGACCGGCAGCGGGAAAGCGTCGAAAGAGCAGATGCAGCACGCGATCAAACACGAATTGCGGCTGCCGCAGATCCTCGAACCCAACGACGTCGCCGACGCCGCGGCCGTCGCGCTGTGCCATTACTACGTGTCGCGAAACCCGCTGTCGTCACTCGCCGAATAATCTCGACAGTGGGATTTCGATGGGCTGTTGACCTTCAAGTCTCAGCGTCGCAATCTGATCGCGGCGAATGACCGTTTTCACTGCATACTGCGGTGGTCCATCCGTTGCCTGAGGTTCCGTGTAAATCTCGACTTGGCGGTCGACACAGTTCACGATCCAATATTCGCGAATGGCGTTCCGTGCGTAAGTCCGTAGCTTTGTTCCGCTGTCTTTAGACAGGGATGAATCGGCCACTTCCACTACTAAAAGGACGTCCTGTGGCACGGGCGGACCGTGGTCGTACTTCTCTTCCGGCCCAACAACCAGTGCCAAATCCGGTTCTGGCTCGCTTCGCTGGAGTTTGATGGGCATCTGCGGTCGGACCGCGACGGCATCTGTCAAAGCTCGGCTGAACAGGCGGCTGAGAATCGAAATAATCTTGCATGACAACGTGCCGTGAACCATTTTATTCACCACGAAACCATCGAGCATCTCGACCCGGGCATCGCCGAAGAATCCGACTTCCACGAGATATTCGTATTGCTCCACCGTGATGGGACGCACGGGAAACTGTGGCATCACGTCGACTACCATTTCCGGGTCCACATCCGGCGGCGTGAGCACCCGTACGGGTCGTGTCTTCTCGTCCGCGGGCGGAACCACAACGGGATCGTTCACGCTTTGCGGCGGATCAATCGTGCTGACCGGCGACATCGCAAGACCTCTCTGTTCAGACTGTTCGCTCGCACTTCCCTAGCCTACCATATCGCCGCAACCGCTCAACAGACGAAAGGAGTCCCGCTTGATTACTCGCATTACAGGTACGCTGGTCCGGCTCGGCGATGGCGAAGCCCGCATTGATGTCGGCGCGTTCGAGTACGAAGTCTATGTCCCCGAATTCGTCCGTCGACAATTGCAGGCGCAGATGGGACAAGCGGTCTCGCTGAAAACCATCGAGTACATCGAAGGGAACCCGCAACAGGGACGGCTGACTCCGCGGTTGGTCGGCTTTCTCAGCGAAGCCGAACAGGAGTTTTTTGAACTGGTCTGTTCCGTCGACGGCATGGGCGTGAAGAAAACGTTGCGGTCGATGGTCCGCCCGGTGCGCGAAGTCGCGGATGCGATCGAACAGCAGAACGTCAAAGAACTGAGCCTGCTCCCCGGCATCGGCCCGGCGATGAGTGAACGCATCATTGCGAAGCTCCGTCGCAAGATGACCAAGTTCGCGCTGATGGTTGCCAAAGACTTTCCCGAAGCTCCAGCCGCGGCCGATCGGTCAGTCCTCAGCGATGCGTTCGAGGCGTTGCTCAGCCTGGGGTACAACGCCGTGGAAGCGCGCGAGAAACTCGACGTCGTCGGCCGGTCCAAGCAGAAGTTCAAGACCGTCGAAGACGTGATCCTCGCGATCTACCAGCAGGAACGCGGCTGATCCCCGCGGGGGCGAATCGCACCGGCAATTCCGGCCGATGTGCGGCGGTCGGACCGGTTGATCGGCATGGCAGGCATCACCCGCGATATCGGACTTCACGGAATTCTCGTTAAGTTCTTCCGTCAGAACCGTCGATCTACCTCTTACTGCGCGATCGGTCGCGCCAACGGTGAGAGCACTCGGAGGTGCCCTCGACACGATAGAGTCCATGTTCCAGGGATGGGCAATGCGGCACCGTTTGCGACTTTTCACTGGCGATGATGCGGACGTCCTCCCGATGACGCCCAACGTCACCGTCAAACTTGGCGACATCTCCCGGGCCTTGGTCGACGCCAACCGGCGCAGTCGCACCTGGCTCGACGACTTCGCCGACGATGAAATCAAAGTCTCGGCAGACCTGTACGAAGTGATCAGCACCTACCTTCGTCTCCGCCCTGGTGCTTGATCCCTGTCATCAATAACAAAAACTTCTCACGCCCGGCATTTTCCGAAATGCCGGGCGTTTATCTTTTTGTGCTCTTCCCAGCCCGGAGCATAGGCGCGGGCGAACAAACTGAGTGCCGCGCTGTGTGATCCGCAGATCGCACAGTGAATGACTGGATTGCCGGCGGGATGTAGCAAGACTCCTGTCGCTCGCGCTCCGGACTGTGTTTCCCGTTTTCTCGCCCCGCGGTAGACTCCCAAGGAGTTCGACCCTCCGCGGAAAGCCCGTTTGATGTCAGAATCCTCGTTGCGTGATGACGCTCTCGGCATCTGGGGTGCGGCGGTGGAAGCAGTGGCTTCCGACAAGCTGGTGCTGCGGGCGATTCGTCGGAATGGCGACCTGCTCGAGATCGCCGGGCACAAGGTCGATCTCCGTGAGATCGACCGCATTCTCGTCATCGGCGGCGGCAAAGCGGGGACCGGGATGGCCCTCGGCTTGGAAGCGGCGCTTGGTCCGGACATCGTGGCAGCGAAGTTAACCGGCGTACTCAATGTCCCCGCCGATTGTGTGCGGACACTGCAACGGATCACCATCCATGCCGGACGTCCGGCTGGTGTGAATGAACCGACGGCGGAAGGCGTCGCCGGGGTCGATGCGATGCTGCGGCTGGTCAGTACGATGACGCCGCGGGATTTGCTGATTGTGCTCTTGTCTGGTGGCGGGAGTGCCTTGTTGCCGGCACCCGCTGTCGGGATTTCGCTCAGCGACAAGCGAACGATCACGCGGTTGCTGATGTCCCGCAGTGCGCCGATCGAAGACCTCAACGCGGTTCGGAGTGCATTGTCCCGTTTCAAAGGGGGAAAGTTGGCCCGCGCGATTCCCGCCGGCCGGGCGATCGCGCTCATCATCTCGGATGTCGTTGGCGATCCCCTCAGCGTCATCGCGTCCGGTCCCACCGTGATCGCTCCATCGAACGGCATGCATCCCGCGGCCATCCTGCGGAAGTATGTTCGAGATGAGACGGAGGTCCCCGCCGCGGTCTGGACCGTGTTAAAGAGTTACCGTCAACACGATTCCGCCGCCCGTGTGACGGTGAACAACTGCGTCATCGGCAACAATGCCACGGCCCTGCAAGCCGCAGCAACGGAAGCGGTGAAACGCGGGTATGCGATTGCCGGTTACGAGACCGATCAGCGTGGCATCGCGCGCGACATCGGTGTTGCGCTCGCTGAACGGTGCCTGGCCGGCCGCGAACTCCCCACGTCGTCACGCGGCTGGTGTTGGCTGAGCGGTGGCGAACCGGTGGTGAAATTGCCTCCGTATGACGGTCCGAGACGCGGCGGGCGAAATCAGGAACTCGCTCTCGCCGCCCTGCTCCGCTGGTGGGATGCGGACCTTGATAGCATGGTGCTCGTCTCCGGCGGCACTGACGGCGAAGACGGTCCGACCGACGCTGCGGGCGGAATCGCCGATGCCGCCGTCCGCGCCCGGGCCATCGCCTTGGGACTCAACGCCGCCGATTTTCTCGCCGTGAGCAACGCCTACCCGTTCCTGCAACAAACCGGCGGCCTGATTCAAACCGGCCCGACGCACACCAACGTGATGGACGTCCGCGTGGTTCTGTCACATTCAAAGTAGCCATCACGCTCCCGCGTGATGAGCGGATCCGACACAACGCGTTGAATTGTGGCGGAAGTCAAACGCAATGCGGACTTCATCCGCGTGCTGAAGCGACCCGCTCATCACGCGGGAGCGTGATGGCGACGTTGAGAAGGCACACCTTACGCCGCGCGACGCTGGGCCAGATGCGGGTGAATCGGAATCGCGTGGGAAGCGGGCGTGACCACCAGCGATTCCTGCAGCGCTTCCAGCGAACACCCCGCACGGTACGTGAACTGAATCGAGATGCTGTCCCCCGCAGCCACTTCGATCGGCGCGGGGATCGGCAGAATCAGTTGATTCATCATCCACTGCACGGCCCGGTGTTCACTCAGCACGAACGCCAGAAAATTGTTCGTCAAAAAGCTGACGGCGTTGAACTGGCCGGGCCGTTGCATCGACAGCCGCGTGTCGACCGTGAACTCCAGCGGCAGTTCCGCGCTGTACTCAATCGTGCTGTAGACATGCGGATCGCCGAGCAATCTGTCGGCCATGTGCGGGCCCGCCGGTTCAAACATCGGCACTGCTGCCGTGTAACCGTTGAAGCAGAAGTCCTGCTGAATCGGCTGAATTGCCAGCAGCGTGGTCTCGGGAATGAACCTTGGCAGCCGCGGTCCGAATGCCCGGCGGTAACGGTCCTGAAAACTCGCGAGAATCTCCAGTTGCTTCTCGCGAATCATCCCCACATGCAGCATCTCACAGATGACGACATCGACCGGTTCAGGCGGCAAGTACGTCATGGCATCGGCATGCACCACCGTCACACGGTCGCCATGCAAGTTGTTCGACAGAAAAGATTGAGCCGCGCGAACCAGCGCCGGGTTCCGTTCGACGCACCACACGTGCCGGGCTTGCTGCGCCGCAAACCACGACAGCACGCCAGTCCCGCCGCCGAGTTCGAGGACCGTACCGCCCTGGGGAACCGTGAGCTCGATGGCTTCCCGAAACGGCCGCATCCGCGACTCGTCCCTGAGCATGTTAAAGTGATAATGCAGCGGTATGAATTGCCCGAGCAGCATCTCCTCAGGCACATCAGCAGGCAACGCAGTCACGCCGGGCTCGCATCCAGAGTTCACGGACCGCCACCGGCCACCCGGTCCAAAACGGCCGCGGAATGCTATGCGATGAGGGAGAACGTCACAAGAGCGGGATAAAACCAAGAGAGCAACGGAAGCCGCGACCCATCAACGCACAGGGCAGGCTCCCGCCTGTCGTCAACAACCCGCATAGAATGCTGTTCTGATGGCGGCAGGAGCCTGCCCTACCAGAGTTCTACGTCGTGATGACTTTCCGATAAGATCAAATCTGACGGACGCGACGAACGTCAACGATCCGCTCGCAACGGACTTGCCACAATGAAAAAATCCCCACTCGCGGCAAACCCAGGCGATTATGTCGCGGCTCTTTCCGGGTGGCAATGCGACATCGTCCAGACATTGCGGGCCACGGTCGTTGCCACGTCCCCTCTGGAGGAAGTCATCAAATGGGGGCATCTCGTGTATCTATCCAATGGTCCGGTGCTCCTCATCCGTGCGGAAGACCAGCGCGTGCTGTTCGGCTTCTGGAGAGGCCAGCGCCTGCGCGAAATCGAACCGCGTCTCAAGCCCGGCGGGAAGTATGAGATGGCGACGATCGAACTCCACGAGCACGACGAAATTGCCCGCGCTACCATCCGCCGCCTTGTGAAAGAAGCGGTGAAACTGAACAAGACGCTGGGCAATCCCACGAGTATTTAGCAGCCTGACGATAGCTTGTGTGCCACGGCCGTGTCGGCCGTGCGTTGTGGCAGAACGCTCAGACAAGCCGCACGGCCGACACGGCCGTGGCACAGATGGGAAATCACGTCATGTCACCAATCCTGCAAAATCATTACGTTCTGGCGGTCCATGATGTGCGCCGGTCGGCGAATTTCTACGTGGAGATGCTCGGATTCCACATCGTCAGCGAACCGCCCGGCTGGATCTTTGTGAAGAAGGACCATTGTCTCATCATGCTCGGCGAGTGCCCGGACGACATGCCCGCCACCGACCTGGGCTGTCACAACTACTTCGCCTACCTCTGCGTCACCGACGCCGACCGCTATTACCATGACCTGATGGCCAAAGGGGCCGATCTGCTCTCGGTGATTGCGGACAAGCCGTGGAACATGCGCGAATTTGGCGTACGCACCGTTGATGGGCACCGCATCATGATTGGTCATACACTGGAGCCGAAAGTTTCGTAGAGTGCTGTTGTTCTCACTGAAGGATTCGGTATGAGACATTGGCACTCGCTGCTATTCGTAATGGCTGGCGTGATGAACCTGTCCGGTTGTGGGTCGTCCATTGACACGACCGTCAACGAAGCGGCCTCTCCCATGACGGGTCCGGAAACGGGACCAACACTTCCGGCCACAATGATGGAATCCACCACCCATTCTTTGCGGGTCGCTCCACCGACCGCGTTCGAGCCACCCGTTTCGGCACTGGACATTGCCAATGTGCCGCCGAATTCGCTGAAACGGGACGAAGAGTCCGGTGCGCTGAAGCTGAGTTTTGCCGATCTGAATCTACAGACGATCCTGGGCATCACCACCGTGACCGAGGAGGACACGAAGCGACTGCCGCACGGGTTGAAAGCGCTCGATGGAAAGCGGGTCCGCATCGGCGGGTATATGTATCCGACATTCGAGGAATCGGGATTCGAACGTTTTGTCCTGGATGCTTCTGGACGGTTCATGAACTTCGGTTCAAATCCGAAAGCCTACGAATTGCTGGCCGTCGAACTCGTTCCCGGAACCACCACGAGTTACCCGACCACATTCCGACCAATCGAAGTCATCGGGACGTTCCGACTCGATCCGATCTTCGAAGATGGCAAAGTGGCCGGCCTGTATTTCCTGGAGAATGCGGCGGTCGTCAACAGGATAGCCACTTCAACGCCCCCTTGATTTTCAGCGCACTTGAAACACAGACGCCCGGCATTTCGGAAAATGCCGGGCGTCTGTGGTGTCGTGCAAGACGGAGAGCGGGTGAAGGGAATCGAACCCTCGCCTAAAGCTTGGGAAGCTTTCATTCTACCATTGAACTACACCCGCGATCAGAGTGTTGAGGCTATCATCGGCCTTGCGACGGGTCAAGAGACGGGAAAGGCGGAATGAACACGAGCCCGCGGATTCCATGCGGCGTCAGCGGAATCGGCGATGATTTTCTAAGAGATGGTAACACAACCGCCGGAAAAGCCCGGCATTTCAGAAAATGCCGGGCTTTTGTTTTTGTCTCTAATTCTCGCCCTTCAACTCCCTCACAGCACTTCTCCGTTACCGGGGAGTTGTTGGAGCGTCCGATTGAAACGGATCCGGACGATGTTTTGCAGACCGTGGATCCGGACTTCGCCCCGTTCGCCATCGTAGTCGGCGTGAACCCAGCGGTCTCGCGGCAAATGATCCCCGACGCCCAACCGCTCTCCGGTGGCGGGATCGATCAGATCGACACGCAACCATTCGTGGTTGTTATCCGTTCGGTTGCGAACCTTGCTGACAGCCATCAGAAACGGAACCGGCAAACGGCCCCACTGCACAATCCCCATCTGCGGGACCGATCGCTTCCACGCCACGGATGTTCCCGTCGCATCGATCGCCAGCAGATCGTCGCGCAGTTGAATCAATGGCAAGGCATGATCGTTCAGCGAGATGTGAGAGTGTTCCGTCTTCGCAACCTGCAACGATCGGTTCAAGTTTACGAAGTAGCGCCCTCCCTGTCGGAAGACCTTCAATGAGGCAATCTTACCGGGCTCCGTGGAATCGATGGGACAACGCACCACCATTTGATTTCGTTTCACATCCAGCACACACAAATGCTCGTCGGCGGTCAGCCACACCAGCTCGCGGTCCGGAGTCATGCTGACGAACTGACGCTCACGGATCGACTCCTCAAAGATCACACGGTCTTCGGCGGCATCCCAAATACGCACCCGCTGGCCATCGTTGCCATTCACCACCCAGATAATCCGCGCACCGACGGCAAACCGCCACGTCGTTCGTTCCGCTTCGAGTTTACCGGCCCGGATGAAGTCTCCGGTGGTGGCATCGAACAGGCGGTAACTGACGCGGTCTTCTCCCATCACCCCGACAACATCGTCATCGGCAAAGATGCCCAGGTTCCGGTCAGCGAGGCCGGAATTCGGGTCGAGGTCGGTCCGGCTCCACAACACGGTTCCGTCGGCAGGGTCAACCGCTACCAATGTGGGGCGCGTGGGGAAAACCTGAAACAACTGCATGCGCAAAGTCACGGGACCGGGAATGGGGACCGCGCTGCGTCCTTCCCAATCGGGCAGCGACTGCGTCCACGCTTCCCCATCGGTCAGCGGCTGCATCACGGAGACCATCCGCATTTTCGCCGGCATGCCGATGGCGAGCGAATGCTCAAAGACCGAACGCCCCCCCACCGGCGTCACGATATTCCCCAGCCGCATCTGGAAGCGCGGTTGCTGCGCGTAACGGTCCCACGGCATCAAGATCGATTCCGCACCCTCGATCCGTTGTCGCCATTCGAAATCAAATTCCTCGCGTGGCAAGATGCCCCACCGCGGAAAACGATCGGACTGAAACCCGGTATCGCGGAGAGAAATTCCGCCGCGATCACCGGAATCCGCGATTGCTGCCGGACGGCGGACGGAATCGACAAGCACTCGCTGAATCGGCCAGGTGACAGGACTTTGACGGCGGTATGCGGCAGCAACTTCCGTAATCGTGGACTGCCGGCGAACAAAATCTCGCCCTGTCAGATCGGTATCACAATGGACTTCGGCGAATTGGGATTGGAGTCGCTCCCATTGGACTGCCGCCGCGGTCGCCATTCCTGCCTGTTCATACAGTTCCGCAAGCTGCCGCACTGCTCCGGCGGCCACTTCCCCATCGGCGGACTCCGCATTCCGCAACAACCAGACTTCTGCCGCGTGAAATCCGCCACGGGTGACAGCGTGGGCTGCCAACCGTGATCGAACGTTCTCACCGGCCACAGTTTGACTGAAAATCGCTTCGATGGAACGGGCGCGCTGATGAGCCTCCCCCGATTCCGGATTGATCCGGGTTAATTCCGTGATGAGTTGATCCCGCGATGGCGAGTCGGGCAAACGTCGCAGGACGCGCCGCATCCACCCCAGGCCCGAGTGAGCCAACGCGGTATCAGAGGAATTGTTGTGCAGGACGGCTCCGGGACTTGCGGACAAATCACGCATGACGGACGTCAGCCCGGCAACATTACCATTCGAGACCAGCCAATCCCCCTGGGCTACCAGCCAGCGAACTCGATCTTCGCCATCCAGACATAACGGTTTCAGTCGGCCCAACCACAGCGATTGATGCTCCGGCTGCGACGATAACAGCGCAAAGTACGCTTCCCGTAGCAAGGGATCGGTTCGCGCCCGCCACTCAGGGACATTGATTTTGCGAACACTCTCGAATAGCTGGGCCGCCGCGGTCAGATCCCCTTCCGCGAGCGAAACTTCAGCAAGCTGAAACTGCTGTTCCGGAGAAAAATTCTGCCCAACTCGCGATCGCACCAGGTCTTGGCGCACCGACTCTGTAAAGCGATAGGCCGTCAGTCCGCTGGCACCCAAGGCAACAACTCCATCCGGCGTCATTGCCAGATGACCAGTAGGGTGCTGCTCCGCTGCGGTCCCTTTGGACAGCAGCCGCCCATCGACAGTGGAGATTCGCCACAAATGGCCATCGGACAGGGGAATCAGAAATTCTCCGTGGGTGGCTAACCCGAAACCACTCGGAACGGCAGGCAAACGAACCGACCAGAGTTCCGCAGAATTCTCGATCGAATACGCCCGCACCGCGGTCCGCCCCACGACAATCACAGCCTGATCGGTGATATGCCCAATGTATTCTCCGTCCGGTTGACTCAGCGACCACTGCTCACGACCCGTGGCGATATCCAGACAGTAAAGCGACTCATTCTGTCCGGCTAGATAAAACAACCGGTTGCCAGCCAGCCAGGGACGCAGGTTGAACGCGGAATTCCGATTCTGTGACAAGACCGGCAGTTGCCGGAATGTCCCGGACCGCGTGAGCATCTGGCGTTGATCGACATGAACATGGACCCAGGCAAACGAGCCGTTCGTGACATCGAGTGCCACCAAGCTGCCCAATTGTGTCGGACAGAGAACCAGCCCTCGCGCCACCACCGGCGTACAACTTCGGAAAAATCGGGGCCGATCGTCCAGAACCGCGCTATCCGGTTCGGCCACGGGCTGAATCCAGCGTACCTGCCCGGTCTCCGGGTTGATCGCCACCGCGCAGATTTCGCGATCGGACTCCGTCATCGCCAACAGGAATCCCGGCATGGCCGTCGGTGGTCCCAGAAACGTATGATCGCGCAGGGGACTTTCACGATCGCGCGCGAGTTCCTTCAGTGACCAAATCCGTCGATTTTCCCCAGAAAACTGCGGATGCGCATGGATCGCCACCAGATCATTCTGCAACGCCTCACGACGTTGCTCATCCGTCAGATCCCGTAGTGGTGTCCCGCGCATCAAAGATTCGATAGCGGCGCCGACACCATCGACCAGATAAATCTGGCGGCCGTCGGTCGTCAGGCTGAAATAGGCCGCGTTGGCGGCAAGCAGACTTGTCAGGAGCGTCATGCGCTCGGCGCCGCCAAAATCCCCATCGCGATTCTTCAGCAACGTCGACGAGAATAATGAGTCGAGTCCCAACCCGGTCACATGCTCCCAGGACGGTTGACCCGTACGATGATTCACGGCTCGCAGACGATTGCCGTCCCGAAAAACCACTTGTCCTTGAACGACAAGCGGCTTGGAGGCGATCGCGGTCGACTGATTTTCTTCGCGCTGCTGACTTTGCCACGACTGCCAACGTGCATCCACTACCGGATAGCGCTCGGCAAAATCCAATGGGATCGTCCAGTCAGGACGGCACATCACGGCCGCCGAGCGGGAAATCTCTATGTTTTCCGTGCGCAGTGGTGCCGGCGTAACCACGATGCTGCTTGGATTCCGCTGCGATTCCGGATCGGTATCTTCGACACGATCAACACGTCGAAGCGCAACTTCCATCCGGCGTCGGACCGTCGGCGTGAGCAAAGCCGCATGGGCCGGCTCCTGGGAAAGTCGCGCCGCCAGAGCCGCGGCGATATCATCGGCCCCGGAATCCAGACTCCGAATCATCAATTCAATCGTTGCCTGGCCTCCGGCCTCCGTAAGGAAATAGCGGCGAACGATATCCCATAAACCATCAACCGATTCCTGCCGACGCGATTTAGTCAGATCCGCGGCCGCCACCGGACCGATCAAACGTCGATAATCCCCGATTCGATCTTTTGATGCGGTGGAGACAATCGACTCGACTGTTCTTCGAACCGAACGGGGTTTGCCTTCGGCTGAGATCGAGATGGAGTCACGGGGCTGGTCCAAAACCCATTGAGCCGCCGTAACAAAGTCGTTGCCGGAACCAACTTGACTGAGTCTCTCCACAGCCGCGAGCGCTTCGCCATGACGACGATCGCGCACAAAACCGCCCGGTGGGGGAGTTAATACTCCCACGTGAACTTGGGCGAGGGCGGGAGAGAGCTGGATGAAGAGAGCAAAGAGGGTCGCGAACAGAGGCCGCGCGACAACAACGAATCCCTGTTGGACATGCCGCACGACGGATTACCTCGCTGGCGGGCAGATCGTCAATCCGGAATCACTATAACGTGTTGAGGAAAGCTTGACGATACGGATCGACGCGAGGGAAAAGAAAAACGCCCGGAACCTTGCGGTTCCGGGCGTCTGTTTAAAGGACCCGGCAATGACCTACTTTCGCGCTTGTGGGCACTATCATCGGCCGCGTCAGCTTAACGGTCGTGTTCGGAATGGGAACGTGTGTTTCCTGACGCGTATGGTCACCGGGAAATCCTTGCAGCACCGGTAAGGATGCCGCAAGGCTATAACAAATGGTGGCAAAGTGAAGTGAGATCTGTGTCTGAAGGCTAGACGCAGTGTTTATTGCGACCTGACCATGATTGCCGCGGAGTCCTGTCTTAGCGACAGACTACCGAGAGACAACAATCAAAGTGGTCAAGCTTTCGTCCGTTAGTACCGGTCAACTGAAACCATTACTGGTCGTACATCGCCGGCCTATCAACCTGGTCGTCTACCAGGGGACTTCAGGGCTTGCGCCCAACGAAACCTGATCTTGGGAAGGGCTTCGCGCTTATATGCTTTCAGCGCTTATCCTGACCGGACATAGCTACCCTGCGGTGCCACTAGCGTGACAACAGGAACACTAGAGGTCCGTCCCTCCAAATCCTCTCGTACTAAAGAGAAACTCCCTCAAGTTTCGTACGCCCACAGAAGATAGGGACCAACCTGTCTCACGACGGTTTAAACCCAGCTCACGTACCGCTTTAATCGGCGAACAGCCGAACCCTTGGGAGCTTCTCCACCCCCAGGATGCGATGAGCCGACATCGAGGTGCCAAACCCCGCCGCCGCTATGGACGCTCGGGCGGGATCAGCCTGTTATCCCCAGAGTACCTTTTATCTGTTGAGCGACGGCCCTTCCATTCGGAACCGCCGGATCACTAAGTCCGACTTTCGTCTCTGCTCGACCTATACGTCTCGCAGTCAAGCACCCTTCTACCTTTACGCTCTACGCCTGATTGCCAACCAGGCTGAGGGTACCTTTGAGCTCCTCCGTTACACTTTAGGAGGAGACCGCCCCAGTCAAACTGCCCAACTGACACTGTCCACCGGTAGGATTCACTACACGGGGTTAGACTCCTAGTAGGGCCAGGGTGGTATTTCAACGATGGCTCCATCAGTACTGGCGTACCGACTTCATAGCCTCCCACCTATCCTACACAAGAACTACCAAGAGCCAATATCAGCCTGCAGTAAAGGTTCATGGGGTCTTTCCGTCTATCTGCGGGAACGTGGTATCCTCACCACAACTGCAATTTCACCGGGTCGCTGGTTGAGACAGTGCTCCAGTCGTTACGCTATTCATGCAGGTCGGAACTTACCCGACAAGGAATTTCGCTACCTTAGGACCGTCATAGTTACGGCCGCCGTTTACCGGGGCTTCGGTTGCGAGCTTCAGCTTGCGCTTGACCCTCTTCCTTAACCTACCGGCACCGAGCAAGCGTCAGTCTCTATACATCCTCTTACGAGTTCGCAGAGACCTGTGTTTTTAGTAAACAGTCGCTAGAGCCGCTTTGCTGAGACCTCCTTGCGGAGGCACCCCTTCTCCCGAAGTTACGGGGCCAATTTGCAGAGTTCCTTAACCAGCGTTCTCCCGAGCGCCTGAGGCTACTCGCCTCGCCTACCTGTGTCAGTTTTAGTACGGTCGTCTGCCTCGCTTTTCTTGGTTCCACTGCAGGAAGCTTCATCATCCAGGGACTCGGCCTTGCGGCACGGGCTAATCTAACAGCCCGACTTCGATTCGTGGAACGTCCCTTTCGTTGGCAGCACGGCGCTGGAATATTAACCAGCTTTCCATCGGCTACGCCTTTCGGCCTGACCTAAGGGACCGGCTAACCCTGGGCGGATTTACCTTGCCCAGGAAACCTTAGGCTTACGGCGAACAGGATTCTCACCTGTTTTATCGTTACTCATGCCAGCATAAGCACTTCTTCACCCCAACAGCGTTCCTTCCGGTACGCCTCGTATCTGATGAAGAACGCTCTCCTACCGTTCTTTCGAACCCGCGGCTTCGGCAATCTGCTTACTCCCGATCATTTTCGGCACTAGAACACTCGACCGGTAAGCTATTACGCACTTTTTAAATGGTGGCTGCTTCTAAGCCAACATCCCGGCTGTCACCGTATTCTAATGTCCTTTGTGACTGAGCAGATTTTTGGGGCCTTAGCCGGCGATCTGGGTTGTTTCCCTCTCGACCGTGAAGCTTATCCCTCACGGACTAACTCCTGAGATAATCGCAATGGTATTCGGAGTTTGGTTAGGCTGGGCAGGCGGGTAGCCCCCCATGCCAGATCAGTCTCTCTACCCCCACTGCGGAGTGGCTCAAGGCTAACCCTAAAGTTATTTCGGAGAGAACGAGATATCCCCACGTTTGATAAGACTTTTACTCCTCCCCACAGGTCATCCCCCAATTTTTCAACATTGGTGGGTTCGGTCCTCCACGCAATCTTACTCGCGCTTCAACCTGCCCATGGGTAGTTCACGTGGATTCGCGTCTGCCGCCATCGATCAATTTCGCCCTATTCAGACTCGGTTTCCCTGAGGCTCCGGCTCTTAAAGCCTTAACCAAACCGACGACAGCAACTCGCTGGCTCATTATTCAATAGGCACGCCGTCACCCACATAAGGGGCTCCGACAGCTTGTAGGCATGTGGTTTCAGGTTCAGTATCCTCCCCTAGCAGGGGTTCTTCCCATCTTTCGCTCGCGCTACTTGTTAACTATCGGTCGTCAGAGAGTATTTAGCCTTGGGAGATGGTCCTCCCAGATTCAGACCAGGTTTCACGTGCCTGGTCCTACTCGGGGACAGGACTAGCTCAAGATCCGATGTCGGGTACGGGACTGTCACCCTGTGTCGTGCGGCTTTCCTTCCGCTTCCCCTATCAATCTTGATACATGTTGTCCGCCCCACAACCCCGTCAGCCGAAGCCGACGGTTTGGGCTTTTTCCTTTTCGCTCGCCACTACTTAGGAAATCGAGGTTTCTTTCTTTTCCACCGGGTACTGAGATGTGTCAGTTCCCCGGGTTAGCTAGGGTATCCTGGGATCAACGCTTGTTTGACAGCTTCCCCAGGCATTTCGCAGCCTTCCACGCCCTTCCGCCTTCTGACGCCGAGACATCCCCCACATGCCCTTAGTAGCTTGACCACAATGATTCTTGCCTCTCGGATTGTGTCAGCCTCGGACTATTAATCCTCAGCCAACCTTCCCCGAACGGCCATCACATTGTCACCACAACCTTTCGATTGTGGCCGTCAAGTCGCCACTGTTCCGACCACGATATTGGTCGGTGTTCACCACATTTGCTGATGAACCGCTGTTGTTTCCAACAGCTTTCGCCTAGCTACTTCAGACAACTGACACGCGGTATACAGCAATAAAGCTGCACGCACGTGTGTTTGATGCCACGTTCACTTTGCCACCGAATTGCCAAAGAACAATGCCGACGAAGCATCGACTATTACAGTCGCGTCTCGTCGGCTGACCCTTTTTGTGGGCTTCAGCCCTGCCAGGAAACAACAGAAGCCATCGCTTCCGCTTTTTGCTGGCAGGGCTGGAGACCGCAGTGAGTTGCGTCAGCCGTGTGGGGGAGATCTTAGAGGGGTCTGACTCGATCGTCAAGCAACCGGGCCGTGTTTTTTTCTTTTTTGTTTCACCTCACTCGAAAAACGTTTTTAAGACCATTTACCGCAACAGGATGCGGTGTTTCAGTGGAGACGACCGGGATCGAACCGGCAACCTCAGGCTTGCAAAGCCAGCGCTCTCCCAGTTGAGCTACGTCCCCGAATAGAAAACCCGAAACCCGAAACTCGAAATCCGAAGAATACCAAGATCTCTTCATTCGGACTTCGAGTTTCGGATTTCGGATTTCTATCCGATTGGGCGTACGTGGACTCGAACCACGGACCTCAGCTTTATCAGAGCTGCGCTCTAGCCAACTGAGCTATACGCCCGTCAATCCGTTGTTTCTCTCCAGCCGAAACAACTTCCCACCTATGGGCCTTCGACGCGAATCGACGCCAATCGGTTCAGGGATTTTGGCATTTCCCACCGAGCCTGTCCAGCGTCGTGCCCTAGAAACTGCACGGTCAGGCAAACCTCAAGCCTCGCGCACCACCAAAGACCGCTGTTTCTTAGGCTCCAAGCCGCTCCACATGCCTTAGAGCGGTGGCCACATCACTGAGCGTCGCCGTCGGAATCAGCCCTCCCACCAATCGCCGGCAGAATTGGTCCAGCATCACATCCACGTCCGGACGTTCCTGAGCTAGACACTCAACGGATTCCGCGGAATTGGACAATGACCAGCGAATCGTGGTCGCATCTTCGAGCACGGCTTGCCCCTGTTCACACATCACGACGGCCTGAAGGCTGTTGTCCCACGAATCACCGGGGATGTGCGGCCGTTCCTGAATGCCAATCTCCGCCGGGGCGAGCTCCATCCCGCGGGCATCGGGCCGAAAGGTCAGTGTCCAGCGTGATTCCGCCGCGACATCGTTTGACGTCGCCACCATGAGGCTTTCCACCGAACGGCGGGTCACATAGCTGCACCAATCGACGGCGGCGGCGAGCGCTTCCCTCAAACTTCCGGCCTCGCCGTGTGATGCTGGATGCATACAAACCTGAATGTGCCGGACCGGGCCCAAGCGCGAGGCGATCAGTTCGCGCAGGCGCGTTGTGGCCGGCTGAAACCGCAGCGATAACTCGGGAACGAGCATCACGCCGCGCTGCTGGGCACTCTCGGCGAGTCGCTGCCAATCGGCGGGGGGATCGTGCCAGTTTCCGCCTAAAAACAGCGGTTTCTGACGCTCACAGGCAAACTCGGCGGGGGCCAAACCGTACCAGCCGACATCCAGCACCAGCACGCCGTTCAACCCAGGATGATCGATCACCTGCATCAGACCATCAGCAACATCCGCCCCGGTTTCCTGGGCTACGGCCTGAGCGCGACTGAGCACAGGGTCATGAACGACACGGATGCAGAGCCGCTCGGACAATCGACGCACCGCGGGCCGATACCGTCGTTCCCAAGACGGACCGACACCGATCAGCCCGAGCGTCAGCAGACCGCGAGTGTGGCCGCGCCGCAACAGTTCGACTCCTGTCAATGCCCATGAACACCGTGGTTATAATACGCGGGTTGGAAACGGAAACACAATTGGCAATTCGCTTTCCGAACAGAAATTGCCGTCGGCTTGACTTCCATGGTCCGTGTTCGGAGCATTCCCGAAGCGCTCAAAGTGTACTGCCACCTTGCACGGCCGACACGGCCGTGGCACACAGGATCCATGCATCGCCTGTCTGCGGAAAGGAATTCCATGTCGACCTCCCCTTCAGCGAACAATCTCCATCGATTCCACGAAGTCGTCGAACTGCGCGGGCATATCATCGACAGCTTGATTCTGCCCAAAGTTCTGGACGAGATCACCACGCTCGGCGGGGAATACGAAAGCCAGGACGTCCGCATCGGCCACCATCGACATGACCCCAGTTATGTGCGACTCGAAGTCCGTGCGCCGACGGAAGAATGCCTGGAAACGATTCTCGTGGCGATCGGCCAGCACGGTGCCGTGCCGGTCACTCATCAAGACTGCCGACTGGTCTCGGCTGACATTGCCGGCGCCTTTCCGGAAGGATTTTACGCCTCGACCAACGAGCCGACGGAAGTCCGGATCAATGGTCACTGGGTTCCTGTCGAACGTCAGGAAATGGATTGCGGGATCAAGGTCGATGTGGCGGCGAAGAAAGCGGTGTGTGTGCCGATGGTCGATGTCCAACTGGGCGATCAGATCATCGTCGGCCGGTTGGGAACGCGCGTGCAACCGGTGGGGCGAGATGTCGACCGGCCCCACTCCTTCGGCTTCATGAACAGCACGGTTTCCAGCGAAAAGCCAAAGAACGTCACTGTCCGGGAAATCGCCGAACAGATGCGTTCCGCGGCCCGGGGACAGGGGAAAATCCTCATTGTGGCCGGCCCCGCCGTGGTGCACACGGGCAGCCGTGAACTGATGAGCTGGCTCATTATGAAGGGGTATGTCGATGTACTGTTTGCGGGAAACGCCCTCGCCACTCACGACATCGAACAATCGTTCTACGGTACCAGCCTGGGCATCTCGATGGAGCACGGCGGCGGGACCGAAGAAGGCCACGAACACCATTTGCGCTCGATCAACCGCATCCGCCGCATCGGCAGCATCCGGGCGGCGGTCGATCAGGGCGTTCTGACTCAGGGCATCATGTATGAGTGCATCCGCCGCCAGATTCCCTACGTTCTGGCCGGCAGTATTCGTGATGACGGTCCGCTGCCGGATGTCATTACGGATACATTAGTGGCCCAGACCACGATGCGTGATCTGGTGCAGGATGTGACCTTCTGCCTGATGATTGCCACAACATTACATTCGATCGCCGTGGGGAACCTGCTGTCTTCCAAAGTGAAGGTGGTGTGCGTCGACATCAACCCCGCGACCGTGACGAAACTCGCCGACCGCGGGACGTTCCAATCGATCGGCCTGGTAACCGACGTGGAGCCATTCCTGCGGATTCTGGTACAGGAACTGGGCGGGCCGTAAAAAAACGCGCCCCAGCCATGATGATGGCCGGGGCGTGGAGGATGCCCTGCACACCAAGTCACTGTCAGGGGGTCACAACCAGGGCAAAATCGAAGCGATTTTCCCCCGAACCGACTTCCGCTTTCAGTTCCGTTTTGTCGTTGTAGCGCGGCGGCAGAGCTTCCTTGACGATATCGACCATGCCACCGGTATCGTCGTCCTTGCGCTGCTTTCCCGTTGGTTTGAGCCAGCGGATTTCCACTCGATAACTGCCTTTATTGGCTCCCTGCCCCGCCGGGACAGAGTATTTCCCGCCCAGAATCGGTCCGCCTGCGGGGCGACCGCCGCTGTTGGGTAAGAAAGCAATCATGGCTCCGTCGAGCGGCTCGTCATTGACCGTGACTTCGCCTTCCAAAGCGTACCGGGAATCGCCGGTGTAACCCTTTCCGGAACAACCGGCGACCGCAAGACAGACCAGACAAAAGACCCAAACAAGGTGCTTCATCGAGGAGGCTCTCAGAAAAAGAGCGGATGCGTCACCACGCGACGCATCCGCTTGAAATGAATGGGGAGATTTCCAGCCGGGTTAGAAATCGCCGACGGGCTGACCTTCGCTGATGAAGAAGAGATTCTGGAAGACGAACCCCGGCCCCGCCATCGTCGCTGTCATGCCCAGGCAAGTGGTCGTACTTCCGGCATTCGGATTATTGCCAATGTTATCGCTGAGGAAGCGAACTGCACCATCGCACATCAAGACATGCACACCGCCGACATGCTCGCTGCTGACGTTGTGACGCACGCAGCCGGCATCGCTGTTGATTCCCGAGGCAGAACCGTTCGATGTCGTCGGATTGCCAAAATTGGGCGGCCAGTTCGCCCGGAACTTCCAGGCGGCGTCAGTCACATTGGAGCGTCCCCATGCAATCGCGCCCGTTTGACGTCGCCCTTGTGGGTCTCTTCGCAGCGCCCGTTCGGCATGCATCAAGGTGTTGCTAGTCCCATCGGTAATGTCTGCAATCGACACGCGCGTATTCACGTTGCCAAGCTGCTCACTCACCGGATAGTTGCTTTTTGTGTAGCTGGCATGAAAGCCGTTAACCTGGCCACCCGTATCCGACGGACAACTGAATGCCGGCAAGGCCTGTTGCAGGAGCGCTCTCCCGTTGTAAGTGAAAGTTTCCAGTGGCAAACCACAAGGCGGATTGCCCGGATTCAGCGTTGTGTACAACGGAGCTTGATCGATGTACGGCAACAAGAAGACATGCCCGCCCCAGAACCGACCGGCGTTGACGATCGTGCAACTTGCGCCCGGATCAACCACTCCCGGAGGAAACATTTTGTAGTTGTCGTGATAGTTGTGCATGGCCAGACCAATCTGCTTGAGATTGTTCTTGCACTGTGTCCGACGGGCTGCTTCGCGGGCTTGCTGCACAGCCGGCAACAGCAACGCAATGAGGATGGCGATGATCGCAATCACCACCAACAATTCGATCAGGGTGAAACCACCCCGACCCTGACGAGACCTGAACACCATAATGCGCCTCTCTGACAGAAATGAAAGAAAAAAGACCTGAAGAGGATGATCCTCTTATGTTGGAGAGGGATCACCAAGCCATGAAATCTACCACCGAAGTGGAGTTCCGGCAACTCAATTCCGATTTCGGAGCGTTCGTCAACGAATCGGGAGGGAAAAAGCCTGTCGACGGTGTTCAATTCCGCAACATGTTGGGGACATGACAGGCGATGCAGGAATCGACCACGCTCTGAGATGTCGTGGACGGAAGTGAAGAAGCCCCTTCCGGTCGCGTCCAGAGGCAAACGGTGGCGGTTGTCTCAGCGGGAGGCGAAAGTGCTGCCACGGGAGGATGCGAGTCGGCCTTTTGCCCGATCACCAAGACGCCGAGCGCCATGCCGAACAGGGCGACGAGCGCGATGCCGAGGGCTTTTCTGGCCGAATGGGCACTGGAATCACGCGGCAATTGCCGCGCCACCTGGATGGCGACGGCGACCGATTCTTCGGTCAGCAAAGGGGCATTTCGACGATTCCAATCACGGGTTGTGTCGGTATCGTCTTCCGCAGCAGTGGTCCGCAACCAGTCCATGGCCGGCGACAACGTTTGCTGCATGGCCCGGCAGCGCGGACACTGTTCGAGATGCCGCGCCAGCGCGGTGTCCGTTGTTGCTGCGGGTTCGGTGAGCCGGTCAAACGCCTGATCGCAATTCATGATTCCCCTCCCGACAACATCTGCAAGCGGTCCGCGAGCCGTTCCAATCCATGCTTGACCCGTTGCTTGGCTCCACTCACGCTGGAGGCCATGGCCGCGGCGATCTCTTCAAACTTCAAACCGGCAAAAAAGCGGAGCCGCAGCGCATCGGCTTCGGCTTCGGGCAGTTCTGTGAGCGCATGATGGAGCAGATCCTGCCGTTCGGACAACAGGAGTTGTTCCAGACCGCTCGCCCCACTGCCGGCGCTGGCATCGGCCCAAACGGGGTCGATACTCCCCCCGGCCCTGATCGGACGGCTTTCGCGCTGCCGGTGCTTCTCACACAAGCGGAGCAGAATCGTCCACATCCAGGTGCGAAACGCAAACTGGGGATTGAAGGTGTGCCGGGCCGCAAACGCCGCGAGCAACGCTTCCTGTACCAGATCTTCCGCAGCAAGCCGATCCGTGAGTTTGCTGGCTGCAACACGCAGCAGGGGGCCGCGATACCGACCGACGAGTTCCTCGAAGGCAGAGAGTTCCCCCGCCTGCGCTCGCCGCATCAGATCTTCGTCCCGTGCATCCATATGGTGAGGCTACCGCGCAGTGTGGGTGCGATGCCAGTGGAAATGATGTCGGTCGTTCCGCGGATTGCGCTCCGTCAGTGTCCCATTACCGGGCCACGGCGTTTCGCCAGGTCTTCCGGGTTGGGAGGGGCCAAGTGGATGATCTTGGGAATTAACGAACCGAAGAACATGCCCACGAACGAGGCCGCCAAGCCATAGAGTTGCGCGGGGACGACTCGCCAGAGTTCGGCGCTCTCTTCATCGACCTGATATTCCATTGCAATCCACACCGGGACAGCAAATAGAATGGAAAACACCGCCCCCTGCGTGTTGGCTTTCGACCAGTAGATGCCGCATAACAACGGAACGAAGGCCACCACCAACGTCACTTTGTATCCACTCTCGACCATCTCATACATGGTGCTTTGGGAATTCATCGAGATGGACGTGGCGAGGATCGCCACCAGCAGGATCAGCAGTCGCACCAGCCACAGCAGAGTTTTGTCATTGAAGTGCTGTGTGAACTGCTGCAGGACGTTCTCGGTCAACACGCTGGCCGGGGCGAGCAGCGTGCCGCTGGCCGTCGACAGAATCGCCGACAACACCGCGCCGAAGAACAGGACCTGACACCAAATTGGCGTGTCATTCAACACGAGATTGGGCAGAATCTGCTGCACCTTGCGGGCATCTTCCGCTTCAAAGTGCGTTGAATAGGCTGGGTCGATTACTGTGGCGGCGTAAGCAATAAACATCGGCACGAAGGCAAAGGCAAAGTAGAACAACCCACCACCGAGCGTGCCGATGAACGCGGTTCGTTCATTCTTGGCACTGGTCACGCGCTGAAAGACGTCCTGCTGCGGAATTGAGCCCAGTGCCATCGTGATAAACTCGCCGATGAATGTCAGCCACGCCGCAGTCGTGATATGCGGAAAGAGTGTCAGCTTTCCTTCTCGCTGAGCGGCAGCAATCACCACGTCAAATCCACCGGCTCGCTGCCCCAGCAATGCCGCAACGATGAGCAATCCGACCACAATGGCCGCCGTCTGCACCACATCGGTGAGCGCGACAGACCACATGCCGCCGAACATCGTGTAGACCGTCACGATGATCGCGCCGATGAGAATCGACTGGTTCAACGTCAACTGGGGAAACAGGACGTCGATCACCAACCCCAGCGCCGAGAGCTGCGCGCTCGTCCAACCCAGATACGAACTGGCAATTCCCAGCGACGCAATCACTTCCACAAACTTCCCGTACCGCTTGTGATAGTAATCGCCAATGGTCAACAATTCGAGACGGTAGAAAGTCTTGGCGAAGAAGAACGCCACGAGAATCAGGCAGACCGAGGCCCCGAACGGATCACCGGAAACAAAGCCCAGCCCCTTGTGTGCAAACTTTGCCGAAACCGAAAGGACCGTTTCCGCACCGAACCACGTAGCGAACACACAGGCGAAGTTCATGTACAGCGGCAGCGACCGCCCGGCCACCATAAAGTCTTTGGAATCGTGCACCCGCCGCGAAGCATAAATCCCAATCGCAACCGTCACCGCCATGTAAATCAACACACAGGCAATCAACATTCCGCGTGCTCCGTCGGTTGAGACTTTTGGAATCAAAAAATCGGCATGATCGTAACAACGAAGGCGAAAAAAGACACGCAATCCTCCATTTGATCGCTTCCACACGGTTACCGACGTCGCTGTGCGGTTTCGCGCCCCGTGATGATCGCTTCCCCGTGTCGGCGAACACTCGGCGGGATCAATGCGAGGCGCGAAACCGCACAG
>JBGSUN010000198.1:0-17067 GCA_041753475.1 Planctomycetaceae bacterium
GCATGATCCATCAGCCCACGTCGGCCGATGACGCCAGCGCCGCGCGACGACGCCTGGACTACAACGAACTGCTGCTCCTGCAACTGGGCATCGCGATGAAGCGGGCATACGTAGCCAGGCAGCAGGTCGCCCCCACGCTCACCGTCAACGATGCGATCGACACGCACATCCGCGAACGCTTCCCCTTTGAACTCACCGACGCGCAGAACAAGGTCATCGCCGAGATCACGCAGGACCTCTGCACCAGCGAACCGATGAACCGGCTGGTGCAGGGCGATGTCGGCTCGGGCAAGACCGTCGTCGCGCTCTACGCGATGATGCTCGCCGTCGCCGCACGCAAGCAGGCGGCGCTCATGGCCCCCACCGAGCTGCTGGCCGAGCAACACCACCGATCCATCAGCGAAATGCTCCAAGGCTCGAACGTCAACGTCCGCCTCATGACCGGCGGGCAGTCCACCGCGGGAAGTAAGCAACGCAAGCAACTGCTCGAAGAGATCGCATCAGGCACCGCAGACATCGTGATCGGCACACAAACCCTCGTCACCGATGCGGTCAAATTCAAGGAGCTGGCCGTCGCAGTCGTCGACGAACAGCACCGCTTCGGCGTCATGCAAAGGGCCCGGCTCCGCGACCACGGCGACCGCGATGAGCTCGGCCGGCTGCGAGTCCCGCACCACCTGGTCATGACCGCCACGCCCATCCCGCGGACACTCTCGCTGACGATCTTCGGCGACCTCGATGTCTCCACCATCACCGGCAAACCCCCCCGGACGCGTGCCGGCTCAGAACCGCGTCGTCGGACAAGACAAGGCCGCCGAGGTCTACGCCTACCTCAAGACAAGACTCGCTCGCGGCGAACAGGCCTACGTCGTCGTGCCCATGATCGACTCGGCAGGCGACAGCTCAGAAGACAGCGAATCCAACAACGCCGCCGGCCTGAAAAATGTCACCGACACCGCCAACATGCTCCGCGCAATCCTCGGTAAGGAATACAAGGTCGCCGAGGTCCACGGCCGACTGGCGCGCGACGAACGCGAACGTGTCATGGCCCTGTTCCGCAATCACAAGTCACACGTGCTCGTGGCCACCACCGTCATTGAGGTCGGCGTCGATGTGCCCAACGCCAGCGTCATGATCATCGAGCACGCCGAGCGCTTCGGCCTGGCCCAGCTCCATCAACTGCGCGGCCGCATCGGTCGCGGCGCTTCCAGCCGACGACCCCTCTGCGTCTTCATCGCCGAGCCCACCACCGACGACGCCCTGGCCCGTATGGACGCCATCGCCTCGACCAACGACGGCTTCAAGATCGCCGAGCTCGACTTGCAGATCCGCGGCATGGGCGACTTCTTCGGCACCCGACAGTCCGGCATGCCGCCCCTGCGCGTGGCCCTCATCCCCGAAGACCTCGACCTCCTCCAACTCGCAAGACGTGATGCCCAGTACATCATCGACCACGACTGGCAACTGGCCAAGCCCGAACACACACGCCTGCATAAAGTCGTCCTGCAACAGTTCGGTCAGGCCCTTGGCCTGATCGATGTTGGTTGAGTACGCAAGAGGTCACACACCCAAGCCTCATGCTCGCCCCAGCAACCAGGCCGCAGGTCCATGTTCTCCGCATGTGAAAGCAACACCGACCCCCATCCGCAACGATCCAACGCAATCTATCCACAGCCCATCGCAAGACATTCAATCCAGTTGACAGTCCAAGCGCACGCGCGTAGACTCTTATGTTCACAATTGATTGCGGGGTAGAGCAGTCTGGTAGCTCGTCGGGCTCATAACCCGGAGGTCGCAGGTTCGAATCCTGCCCCCGCTATTTTAGGTCCGGTTGCAAACGACACCGGCCCACCAGTTAACGCAGAACGCCGCCGAGACCACTCGGCGGCGTTTTCGCTTTCTACGCAAGGTTCCGCGAATCCACCCCGCACTGGCAGTGTCTCTGTTTGTCCAAGAGAGATAACCCGGCCCGCTGGCTTGCGCTCCAATCGCGCCCGTTTTACCCCAAAGTCTCTGCGTCTCGGTCAGAGACACGGTGCTGTGTTATGAGGGGGTTGCTTCATCAGAGCGATCCAAACGGGCCAGGTTTGGCCTGCGAAGATGAATCAATCCCCTTCGCGTGGTTATGACCATGCCCGACGGCATAGGTAACCCATGGCAGACGATCGCATGTCGCGACCTGCATGGAGCTTACCGATGGTATCAACCCGCAACCCCGAAACCATGACCGAGCCCGAGCGCCGCAGCGAGATCACGTCGCTGCTCGCGCGGGCGCTGCTGCGCCGTGTCCGCCAGCTCCGGGCCGAAGCAAAGTCTTCGCCGCCCGCCCTTGATCTTCCTGACGAAACGAGGCTCAGTGTGTCTGAACGGCCCGCTGGTTAACGGCCGAGTCTCTCACCCCGCACCTCATCAAGGAGCATCATGGATACGGACATCGCAGAACAGATCGACGACCTGCAGACCATGACCACCGGCGAACTCGCCGATCGGTATGAAGAACTGCACGGCCAGCCCTGCCGAACCCGGCACCGGGCCTACCTCATCCGCAAGATCGCCTGGCGGATTCAGGCCAACGCCGAGGGCGACCTCTCCGAGCGTGCCCGCAAGCGTGCGGCCGAGTTGGCCAACGACGCCGAGGTACGGGTGATGGCCCCCAGAGGCATGGTTTGTCCCCCGCAGACCGGCAGCGCCACAACGATAACGCGCAAGGTCTCCAACACGCCCCCGGCCGACCCCCGCTTGCCGTCGCCGGGCTCGGCCATCGTCCGCCAGTACAAGGGCAAGGCCATCCGGGTCGTCGTGCTCGACCAAGGCCAGGGCTTTGAATACGACGGCCAGCGCTACCGCACGCTCTCCGCTGTGGCCAAAGCTGTGACCGGCAGCCACGTCAACGGCTTCCGCTTCTTCAACCTCCAGAACGGCGGCAAGCGATGAGCAGACGATCAAACGCCAAGGCCACGCCGACCACGCCCACGATCCGGTGCGCGATCTATACCCGCAAGTCCAGTGAGGAGGGCCTCGATCAGGAGTTCAACTCCCTAGACGCCCAGCGCGAGAGCGCCGAGGCGTACATCGCCAGCCAGAAGGCCGAGGGCTGGGTCGCCGTACCCGACCAGTACAACGACGGCGGGTTCTCCGGCGGTAGCATTGAGCGGCCGGCGCTGGATCGCCTGCTCCGCGACATCACCAACGGCAAGATCGACTGCGTGGTCGTCTACAAGGTGGACCGCCTCAGCCGATCGCTGATGGACTTCTCCAGGATCATGGAGACGTTCGAGAAGCACAACGTCTCGTTCGTCTCGGTCACCCAGCACTTCAATACCACCCACTCGATGGGCCGGCTGACGCTGAACATCCTCCTGTCCTTCGCCCAGTTCGAGCGTGAGATCATCGGCGAACGCATCCGCGACAAGCTCGCCGCCCAGGCCCGCCGGGGTAAATGGACCGGCGGCGTCCCGATCCTCGGCTACGACATTGAGCGTAATTCCAGCGGGGGTAGCCCGAAGCTGGTGATCAACGCCAAGGAAGCCGCGCAGGTCCGCGAGATCTTCAGGATGTACCTCGACAAAGGCGCGCTGCTGCCGGTGGTGATCGAACTGGCGCACAAGGGATGGGCCAACAAACGCCGTGTGACCAAGAAAGGTAAGAAGCTCGGCGGTCGGCCTTTCGACAAAGCCTCGCTCTACGCGCTGCTGATCAACCCGATCCTCACGGGCAAGACCAAGCATAAGGGCGACCTCTTCGAGGGCGAGCACGAGGCGATCATCGACCAGCAGACGTTCGACCGGGTCCAGAACCAACTTTCCCTGAACGGGCGGACGGGCGGGGCCGAGGTCCGCAACAAGTACGGCGCGGTCTTGCGCGGGCTCCTTCGATGCAAAAACTGCGATGCCGCGATGTGCCACACCTTCACCGGGAAGAACCAGAAGACGTTCCACCGCTACTACCGCTGCAGCCGGGCGATCAAAAGCGGGCGACAGGCCTGCTCGGTGGGGACGCTCCCGGCCGGCGAGATCGAGCGGGTCGTGATCGACGAGGTCCGCCGCCTGGGCACGGACAAAGCCCTCTTGGCCCAAGTGCTCAAGGACGCCCACGCCGCCATCGACGCGGAACTGGCGGAACTGCGGCGCGAACACGACGACCTGGTCCGCGAGGCCAAGCGCCACCACGCCGAATTACGGCGACTGATCGCGGAGGGCAACACCTCGGTCGAGGCCATGAGCCAGATCGCGGACCTCAACCAGCAGACGGCCGAGGCCGACCGCCGCCTGCCCGACTTGGAGCTGGCCATCGCGGAACTCGAAGCCGAGTCGGTCACCCCAGCCGAGGCCCAAGCCGCATTCTCCGACTTCGACGCGCTGTGGGGCAGCCTGATCCCGCGCGAGCAAGCCCGCCTGCTCAAGCTCCTGCTGACCGTGGTCGAGTATGACGGCGACGCCGGCACCGTATCGGTCACCTTCCGCACCACCAGCATCCGATCCCTGATCACCCAACGCCGTGAGAAAGCCGCATGACCACCGTATCTAAACAGATACACTTCGCCATCAAGAGTAAACGTAAGCTGGCTGTCGATGGCCCGTCCCCCGAGCCGACCGTGCCCGAAGGCCGCGTGCCCCGCGTCAGCAAGCTCATGGCCCTGGCCATCAGATTCGACGACCTGCTACGCAGCGGCAAGGTCCGGGACATGTCCGAGCTCGCCCGCCTGGCCCACGTCTCGCAGCCACGGATCACGCAGATCATGAATCTGCTGCACCTTGCGCCGGATATTCAGGAGGAGATACTGGACTTGCCGCCAGTGGCGCACGGCCGGGATCTGATTACAGAGCGTTATATTCGTCAGGTTGTGGCCGAGATGGACTGGCAGAAACAGAGGGAGATTTGGCGTAGAGTCGCTGAAAACTAAGGTGGGAAGATCAACTGAGTAGGTTAGATCGGCGTCATCACAACTGGCCACCCACACCTTTAAACTTTTCTACAAACGCAGCAATCTTCTGGAAAACGCTCTGCTTCTTACTCAGGTATTGCGGATTCAAAGGGCTCATCTTCGGCAGGATCGCATTGAGTTCCGTGCCATTCTCGCTGGCGAATTCCCGTCTCAGAGAGGTGACGATGTAACGCTTTGCAGCGTCTGTGTTCAAATCCTCGCTTTGTATAAGTTCATCTGCTTCGCGCTGCTGTTCGGCTTGGGCGAAGGTGAAGAAAGCGTCAATCACGCTGGCTTTATCACCGATTTGATCGAGGTCGGTCTGATTGATGAAATCCACAAGCAGGCTTTCCTTGGCACGATTGCCGATACTTGCTCGGATGACTCGACGCACATCATCTACCAGTTCAGACTTGTCTTTGACCTTCTTATTATTTTCGAAAATCAACTCAAGGATGTAGTCGAGATTGATCTCCTGTGATTTCAACAAGTCGACTTCAAATACAACATCATCCCAATCGATTGTCGATTGTTCCTTCTCCTTTGCTGCCTTCTCCCGCCTCAGCCAGTCACGTATATCGTTATAGGTTGATCGGTAGTCCTGGATCGCACGCTCAGAAGGTACATTGATTTCCTTCAGCTTTGCGAGGTCCTCGTCATCGAGATAGTGCGTAGATTTGAAATCCTCGACAGCATCGGGGTCGTCAAGGTCGACGCTTTGCAGTGACTTGAGCGAGGTGAACTCGTCGTAATTCTGAAGTACGTTTTCAACCTTCAGATATTCGCCGAATAGCTTGACGAATTGCTTCTTATCAGCTTCTGTCTCAATATTGGCGGGCTCGGGGAAACTCTGCTCGAGTTCAGAAACCACATCGATATAGCCCCGTCTCGCTTCACCAGTAGCGATATCGGTGAAGCCTTCCATGTACTCGCGATAACTCTTTTCAAGGACGACGTTCCTGGTATTCGCGTCGCCAAAGAGTGTGATGGCATCGATCGTCGCTTGCTCAAGATCACGGAATGTAACGATGTTGCCAAACGTCTTTGTGGCATCGTATATGCGGTTCGTTCGGGAAAATGCCTGCATCAACCCGTGATAGCGCAGGTTTTTATCGACAAACAGCGTGTTGAGCGTTGGCGCGTCAAACCCGGTCAGAAACATTCCGACCACGATAAGCAGATCGATGTCTTGATTCTTCACCCGCTTTGCAAGATCTCGGTAGTAATTCTGAAAGCCATTACTATCGACACCAAAGTTCGTCTTGAACAAAGCATTGTAGTCGGCAATCGCTGCATCCAGAAATTCCTTGGCGGTGCTATCCATCGCCGACACCTCAAAGCTCTCATCCACGATCTCGCCGACGGCATTCTGCTCTTCGTTCGCGGCAAATGAGAAGATCGTTGCGGTCTTCAGGGGCTTGTCAGTATCTACCTGAAGCTGCTTGAACGCCTCGTAGTAGCATTTAGCCGCATCCACACTGCTCACGGCGAACATGGCATTAAAGCCCGTGTTGCCCCCTTGGTTGCGGTGCGTTTTCTGGCGGAAGTGATTCAGTATGTATTGGGTGACTTCGTTGATACGATCAGGGTGCAGCAGCGCTTGTTTGTTTTCTGCGGCACTCAGCTTCTTCTCGTCCTGCTCGGTCTCGATCGCCTTGAACTGAGGCCGAACATCGTTGTAGTCCACCTTAAACTTCAGCACCTTCTCGTCGCGGATGGCATCGGTGATGACATATGAGTGCAGCTCACGACCAAAGACCCCCGACGTGGTGTCCGCACCGAGTGCGTTCTCAGGGAAGATCGGCGTACCCGTAAACCCGAACTGGTAATAGCGCTTGAACTTCTTCTTGAGGTTCTTCTGAGCTTCGCCGAACTGGCTGCGGTGGCACTCGTCGAAGATGAATACGACTTGCTTCTGATAGACCGGGAGCTCCGCCTCGCCCTTCATGAGGTTGTTGAGCTTCTGGATCGTCGTGACGATGATCTTGTTGTCTTCTTTATCCAGGTTTCGCCTGAGCCCAGCCGTGCTGTCCGAGCCATTCACGCTGTCCGGGGAGAACCGCTGATACTCTTTCATCGTCTGGTAGTCGAGGTCCTTGCGGTCCACCACGAAGAAGACTTTGTCAATGAAATCGAGCTCGGTCGCCAGTCGCGCCGCCTTAAAGCTGGTCAGCGTCTTGCCCGATCCCGTCGTGTGCCAGATGTAGCCGCCGCCCTCGGGCCTGCTCCAGGTCTTCGCTTCATACGAGCTTGCGATCTTCCAGATGAGCCGCTCGGTCGCTGCGATCTGATAGGGCCGCATGACGAGCAAAGTATCGCTGACATCAAAGACCGAGTATTTCAGCAGCACCTCCAGCAGCGTCTTCTTCTGAAAAAACGTCGCCGTGAAATCCTTTAGGTCTTTAATGAGGCCGTTGTCGGCCTTCGCCCAGTGCATCGTAAAGTCAAAGCTATTCTTGTCCCGCTGGGTCGTGTTGGCGAAGTACCGGGTATCTGTCCCGTTCGAGATTACGAAGAGCTGAAGATACTTGAATAGTGAATTGTCACTGTTGAAGCTCTCTTTGCTGTATCGATGGACCTGATTGAAAGCCTCACGGATCGCGACGCCACGTTTTTTCAACTCCACCTGCACTAGTGGCAGGCCGTTGACCAGGATCGTCACGTCGTAGCGATTCGCGTGTGTACCGGCCTGCTCAAACTGGGAGATCACCTGCACCTTGTTGCGTGCGGTATTCTTTTTGTCCACCAAGTAGATGTTCTGGATATGACCATCATCAAAGACAAAATCATTGATGTAATCGTCGTGAATCTTGCGGGTCTTGTCGACGATGGTGTCGCTAGGCTTGTCTAGATAGGTTTCAACGAAGCGCAACCATTCCCCACCAGTAAACGTCATGCCGTTCAGTTCTTGCAGCTGAACACGCACGTTGGCCAGCATCGCCTCGGGCGTTCTGATGTCCGCAGCAAACTCATAGCCCTGACTCTGCAGGTCTTGCAACAGTTCCTGTTCTAAGTTCTGCTCGCTCTGGTAGGTATCCGCTGCGTCAATCGCACGCGTGTACTTGTCGAGCACGATGAAGTTGTTGGATTCCGCGATTGGCTTGGTGTAGTCAGGCATTTTGATTTTCTTCCCGACGAAATTTATGCGTATTGATAACGTGCTTGACGATCAGCCCTAACATGTTTTTTTCCTGTGGCTCTAAGTACTTTGATTCGTCGGCTGAGTGTTTCGAGTGGCTGGCAAAGTTGACGATCCGCTTCGCGTACAGGTTTGGACCGCTATCTTCGGATTCTGGCAACAGCTGCTCCCATCGTTTATAGCCTAGAAACGTCGCGGTCTTTTCCAGGATATTTCTCAGCAGGTTGAAGTGGTATTTTTCGACCTGGCCAGTCTCAATCGCTTCCTCAAGATATGACAAAAGGTGCAGGTGATATGAGAACGGGGAGTCGTTAGGCTGCTCGATAAGCGTTTGGCTACCGTCTTCGGATTTGTCCAGCCGAAACTTCGCCAACCATTGAGCTTTCCAATAGGGACGCTTGCTTTTGTCGTTGCTTCCCAATTCGTTGCAGAGCACATTGTAGAAAAGCGGGTTGTGGGTCGAGATAATAAATTTCAGATTTGATTCGTTTGACTTGATCAACGCCGCGAGATCGACAGCTAGCTGTATCAGGTGATTGTCATCCAATGAGCTCACCGGGTCATCAATGAAGATGTATTCAAGCTCATTAAATTGATCCGTCTCCCGCTGGTCGGGCTCTGCGACGTTGAGCACTTCGATGACCTGCTCGAGCACGGCGTAAAAGATGCTCCAGATAAAACTGCTCTCTTCGCCCTTGGAGATTTTGACATTGTCGGTTTTCTGATCATCCCCACGCTCGAAGGAAAAGGTGACTTCTGAAAACGCAGGAACGATTCGCTCTTTACCATCTTTGTCTTTAACGGTGTATTCTTCATTGAACCGTGGTGTCAGCTTGTCATCGGTGTACCGCTGAAAGTGAGTGATCGCGTTTTGGTCTTGGCCCTGCTCCACGAGTACCAGTCGCGTGTAGGCGTTTGGCTGGATGCATAGCTTTCTCTCAACGTCACCCCGGAGATCGTTATCCCAATAGAACAAGTCCTCCGTAAAGGCGTTGTAGTAGAGGATCTTGCTGCGTGTCGGCTCGTCAGAGTCTTCGCTGTTCTCGCCCTTGGGGTTCACCAGTTCCTTGAACTCGCGCGACAAGCGGGTCTTACCCGAGCCGTTGAAGGCATAGATCAACTGGACCTTCTTGGTGACAAGTCTCGCAGCCACCTGCTCACTGACGCTGCGTTCCTGGGTGTTGTCTTTGAGTTGTTGGGCGATCCCGGAGAGCATCTGATTCATCTTATTCCGCCGCCTCCTCAGTCTGGGGGAAGGTTAGCAGTTGGTCGCGGTAGTACTCGTACTGCTTGCGACGCGCCTTGATCTCGGCAGGAATGCCGTCGGTCAGATCGTTCACCAAGGCATCGAACTTGTCGAGGATGGCGACGATGCGATCTTGCTCTTCACGGGATTTCCGAGGGTCATCGGGGTATGGGATAGGAATCGAGACTTTGGCAAGGTTTTTGGAGCCAACACGCTTGACCTTGCCGCGGGCAACATACTTCTGCTTCTCGGCGTGGAACGCAGACAGTTGAAAGCAGTAGGCGATATAGGTGGGGTTCTGTGAATGTTGGAGCGCACAGCAATCGTCATGAATGGCAACATCGCCATCCCCCAGCCACGCGACGGCCTTACCAACGTCTTCAACCGTCTCGCCGACTCCAGCAATGACCACGTCACCTGGGGCGGCGTACTTCAACTCCGGCTTCATGCTTGAGCGAACGTGCGACACCGTTGATTTCGCTGTCACTCCGTACTGCGTGTAGATGTCTCCGTAGTGAATACACGGAATCCCATCGGAGGCATAGTCCTCTTTAGTGAACCGTCGCCCTCGAATAAATGTGCCGATTTCCCCCAGTGGCTTCCATCCGATTAGGACTTGCTTACTTGCTGCGCTCGCGTTACCGAGTGTCAGCAGCGCGTCGCGGTAGTAATGGTACTGCTGGCGACGCGCTTCCAGTTCCGCTTTCAGCTCCGCTTCCAGCGCGGTAAATCCATCCAGTATTTTTGCGATTTCATTTTGTATTTCGCGAGGTAGAATCGGGACGCGTGTTCTTAAAAATCGCTTCTTCGATACGTTGATTCGCGTAACACCGCTTGCACTCTTGACAATTTGACGGCGCACTTCGTTACTTCGAAAAATATACTTCGAAAAAGATGGGAGCATAAGGCTGTTGTCGTTAAATCGGAACCCAAAGCAAAAGCTGTTTAAATAAATCGCTTCGGCCGGCTCTTCAGTCACGACCGAAGACATGCCTACTTCATTGTGTGTTTCCGATGAACCTGTGAAAAGAACATCGCCCAGCCTTAGTGCGTTTTGCTTCTCATTGAGTTTGACTTGAACGAAGTCATTACAAACAAGGTCTATCGCAAGGTTGTTATAGATATTTTTGTAGGAAATATACCTGGCGTTTCCATTGCTGAAATCCGCTTTGGTTTTTCCCGATAATCCACTATACGTTTCCCCAAGATTGTCTAACGTGTCATGCTTGACGCCTTCTGGGCATAGCTCTTTGATTAGTTTGTCAATGTAAGTATCACTCATGCCGTACCCCCTTCAATCTCTGCCACGATCGTGTCAATCTTTGTCCTTAGCTCAGACTGGCGATTGACGATCCCTTTGATTTTTGCGTTGAGCTTGGTGATGTCGATAGCCTCTCGCATATCTTTTGGCTCGACATAACTGCTCACTGAGAGGTTGTAATCGTTCGCGGCAACGTGCTCCAAGCTAATTGATTGGGCGAAGTAGTCGATGTTGGCCTTGGTATCGAAGGCGTCCATGATGGTCTGGATGTGCTGGTCTTCGAGGACGTTGTTGTTGATCTTCTTCTTGAACAGGCCGCTGGCGTCGATGAACTGCGTCGTCGTCTCGGTTTTGTGTTTGGAGAGGACGAGGATGTTGACGGCGATGGTGGTGCCGTAGAACAGGTTGGGGGCCAGCGAGATGACTGTCTCGACGTAGTTGTTGTCGACGAGGTACTTGCGGATTTTCTGCTCGGCACCGCCGCGGTAGAAGATGCCGGGGAAGCAGACGATTGCAGCGCGACCTTTGCTGGAGAGGTAGCTGAGGGCGTGGAGAACGAAGGCGAAGTCGGCTTTGGACTTGGGTGCGAGTACGCCGGCGGGGGCAAAGCGGTCGTCGTTGATGAGGGTGGGGTCGTCCGAGCCGATCCACTTCACGGAGTAAGGGGGATTGGAGACAATGGCGTCGAAAGGCTTGTCGCTGTCGAAGTGGGGTTCGAGGAGCGTGTTGCCGAGCTTGAGGTTGAACTTGTCGTAGTTGATGTTGTGCAGGAACATGTTCATACGAGCGAGGTTGTAGGTGGTATGGTTGATCTCTTGGCCGAAGAAGCCTTCTTCGATGATATGGTTGTCGAAGTGTTTTTTTGCTTGGAGGAGCAGCGAGCCGGAGCCTGCTGCGGGGTCGTAGATTTTGTTGACGGTGTTCTGCTTGTGCATCGCCAGTTGCGCGATGAGCTTGGAGACGTGTTGGGGGGTGAAGAACTCGCCGCCAGACTTGCCGGCGTTGGCGGCGTAGTTGCCGATGAGGAATTCGTAGGCGTCGCCGAAGAGGTCAATCTGGTTGTCATGGAAGTCGCCGAAGTCGAGTTTGGCTACGCCCTTGAGTACGTCGGCGAGACGTTTGTTTTTGTCGGCGACGGTGTTGCCCAGTCGATTGCTGGTGGTATTGAAGTCTGCGAAGAGGCCTTTGATGTCTTCTTCGGAGGCGTAGCCGTTGGCGGAGTTTTCGATGGCGGCGAAAGTGGCGGCGAGGTCGGTGTTCAGGCTCTCGTTGTCGCTGGCGTGCTTGGTGACGTTAGCAAAGAGCTGGCTGGGGTAAATGAAGTAGCCCTTGGTCTTGACCGCGTCCTCTTTGATCTCGGGCGTGATGATGTCATCTTTTAGTTCGGCGTACTTGATACTGTCGTCGTCGGCTTCGATGTAGGCGGCGAAGTTCTCGCTGATAAAGCGGTAGAAGAGCGCGCCGAGGACGTACTGCTTGAAGTCCCATCCATCGACAGCACCTCGGACATCATTGGCGATGGCCCAGATGGCTTTGTGCAAGGCGTCTCTTTGTGCTTGACTGGTCATGCGTGTTCGTTTTCTCAGTTCGTCGTGTTACTTTGGGGGGTGTCAGTCTCCTGGCCGGGCACGCCAGACGCCACGTCCACAAAAAACGTCCGCCCGATAACCCCCGGCTCCCTGCCAATAGCATTGAACTGATGCCGGATTGACGGGTAATGTACCCGCGTTCGAGTCGCGCTGAAAGCAGGATACTTTTTGCACTGTAGTGTCCATCGTCTAGCGGGATGTCTGTTGGCTGTTGGGCTTGATTTCGCCGCGCCTGACAGAAGCAGAGTCAAGACACCCCATGCTTTCGCCCGATCATCATTAAATAGGTGGATACGCCGAGGGCCCGTCTGCCACTTCTGCTGTGGGGTACTGTGATATGGGCCATCAACTACCTGGATCACTACCCGCCACCCGATCTCACCGAGCGGTCGTAGGCCTGCTCGGTGATGGTGCAGGGATGTCGGGACTGGCCGGTGTAATTCCGGGCTCGCTTGATCAAGTTGCAGACGCAATGTTGGAAGCTTCCATTGAGGGCTTCGAACGAGCCAAGCGTGACGACGGACTGATCTACAGCTTTTATCTCCTGACACAGATCACGCATGCTGCGCGTAATCAAGACGGGTTTATTCAGCGGCTACGTGACCTAGGCATCGCTCCATCGCCGTTAGCCATTCATACGACGCCAGAAAGTGACGCTGGGGTTGCGGACACCATCTATGACTTGGTGGCCAACTTCACGAACGCAGTCGATCAACGCCTCAATCGCCGTGGCACGCGATCTGACTTAGGTGAAATTGCAGTTCGTGCTGCCACGGAAAGTCTGACGGCATTGTGCGAAGACAGGGCGTCGACATTATTCGGCAGTAACCAAGAGACAGTCCAAGATGCGCTATATCGACTTTCATCAAAGAGTGGCTTTGCCAAGCTGAGTCAAGACTTCTTCGCTCGCATGACGAGCGGATTTCTAACATACAACCTCAGCAAAGAGCTTTCGAACCACGTCGGGCCGGGGCGTCGCTTTGGTGACATATCAGAGCACAACGACTTCATCCGCGGTCTCGATCAACACTGCCGATCTGCGGCAAGTGTGCTAGAAGAATTCTCGGGGCAGTGGTATTCCAAACATAATTTTCAGGGTGGCATCACAGAGCGAAAGACATTCGGTTGGGTCGGACACGCGCTGGACAAGATGAAAAGTGCCCTGCAGCACTCGGGAGGTCCCGATGCCGCATGAAGCACCATCCCCACATCTGTTTTGCTGTAACGGAGGAAAATTAAGTAGCCGTAAGAAAATATGGAAGTCGGCTGATGCGCACGAGCTTTCTACGTCTAAGGGTGGCTCTGTTGGCATCAAGATACGGGACATCTATAAGCAGCTTGAATCGAATATCTCCGATCGCGCCGCAGATCTGATGGAAATCGCTGCCTGCGTATATGTCGCTGATCAGCTGGCGAAACGCACTGGGCGTAAGACTGTTGACTATGGTGACCTGTGGTATCGCCACTTCCGCTTCGAAGTCGGGGTACGCGATTTGGACTTCTGGAACGACGCGACGATTAACGACTCACTCGTCGAAATGTTGTCATTTCTATCCGGCGACAATTTCGAGTTTTCGTTTGTTAAGAATCCATCACCTGCGCCATTGGGCGAATACCTGAATTTTCGTGCGACAGACCCGAACCCAGAGGGCATCGACCGTGTTGTGATGTTTTCTGGAGGTTTGGATTCGCTCGGCGGAGCCGTACACAGCATTTTCGAGAAGCAAGAAAAGGTGGCGTTGGTAAGCCATACATCTGTGGGCCACATCAAAGGCATTCAGAACACGCTGGTGGAGCAAATCCAGAAGAAGGCAAGCGGAGCAACCTCAGCCCCAACTCATGTCCCCGTATGGGCCAACAAGCATGGGCTCGTAGAGGTAGAAACGACGCAACGTAGCAGGTCATTTCTCTATGTGGCTCTCGGCGCTGTGGTGGCAAACTTGTATGGGTTGTCGGCAGTGGATTTCTATGAGAACGGCATCGTTAGCGTGAACCTGCCTCTTGCGCAGCACTCAATCGGCGGTCGCGCCACACGCACAACCCACCCGCAAACAATGCGGCGCTTCCAGCATCTGCTGAGTCAAGTCTTTGACAAAGATATGGCGGTTCGCAACGAGTTCTTTGACCACACCAAGCAAGATGTTGTGGAACTCATCGAACGCGCAGGCCATGGCGACCTGATTGATCAGAGCATCAGTTGCACTCATACACGCGGCGCGGCGAATGCAAGTCCTCATTGTGGTCTTTGTTCTCAATGCCTTTCACGCCGCTTTGCTACGCTCGGTGTAAAAAATGGCCATCTAGATTCAGCATCGCGCTATCGTGCCGATGTGCTGACTGCTCCTCGCACCAAAACGGAGAATCGAATTCTTGCCGAGCGTTTTCTCGGTCAAGCTCAGCAGATCGAGCGCATGCATCAGCCTCACGAGCTACAGCGGGCGTTTACGACCGAGATGGCCCGGATCACGCCATATCTTGAGGGCAAGCCTAGTGAAGCGATGGCTCGCCTGTTTGAACTACACCGACGACACGCCGGACAAGTTGGCGAAGTTATTCGTGATGCGATGCGGGCAAATGTTGATGCTCTACATGCGGGAACCCTTCCAGAGAGTTGCCCTGTTGCATTGGCATTTAAGCAAAGTTCTGGAGCACCATGCATCTCTGATTTCGAGAATAGTGAACCAAGCAAACCAACCAAATTTGTTGATCGATTTAAACCCAGTCGCGACCAACTGCTAATCATGCAGATAATTGCAGAATCGAAAACACTTCTTATTCAGACAGAACTTGAATCCGCCACGCGAAAATATAAGCATCCCATTTCACGCAAAACCATTGGACTGATCCTGCAAGCTCTTGAAAAGCAAGGACTCGTTGACTATCCGCAGGGTCGGAATAAGGGACCCGATCTCACGGAAGCTGGCCGGCAAATGGTTGCTGACGCTGCTTCCCAATAATTACTCAAAACCTACGCGATAGTGACACAGTATTGGGTGCGTAAGTACCCGCTGGTTATCACTTTAGAGGGCATTCTGGTTCTTGCACCTTACAGCCAGAACCAGTGCCCTATGAACCTGCATTTTACAAGCCGTCGCCTCTCTGTTCTTCCGATTGTCATTCGGGGGCCTCCGCTGTTCAGTCGAACGTGAAGCCGATCTTGTTCGCCTGATTCTTCAACTTAATTCGTTCTGAACATTCGCACTGGCCGCGAAGCAGAGCTGTTTGGGTGCCGTCGCAAAAGCGACCGCTCCAAACCTCCGCAAAGCGGCGGGCGCGATCGGTACGCGCGTATGTGACGGCATCCATTGCTCTGCCTCCGGCCCAACGGAGGCAACCCTATGGGTTCCCAAACAAACATCGTCACTCACCCTTACGCCGCCACCCTCATCCGCATCAAGGCTAAGCAGCTTTGCCGCCGCACCGACTTTACGCGGTGCGAGGTCGAAGACCTGCAACAGTCGATGTGGGCCTACCTCGTTGAGAAAGCCCCGCTCTACAACCCCAACCGCCGCAACATCGAGGCGTTCATCACCATGCTCGTCAATACTTGGGTGGCGATGGAACTTCGTCATCGCGGCCGCGAAAAACGCCAACCGGCCCGCCGCAACGCCTCGATGGAGCGAACGATGGTCTTGCATGAGGGCGACGCCTTGCCCTTAGGGAAGACCCTCAGCGAGTCTGACCGGCTTCGCCGTCTGGGCCTGGAGCTTGGCTCGGACAGCGAAGATTTCGAGAAGCGTGAGGCCATCGCTCACGCGGTCAGCCAGTTGACCTTCGAGCAGCAGAAGTTGCTCGCCGATGTGGCAGAGACCAACGTCGTCGCCGCGGCGGACAAACACGGGGTTTCGCCCTCAACTGTCCGCCGTCGTCTCAACGCCATGCGCAAGATCTTCAATAACGCCGGTTTCGGTCCCGATGCGCGGTGATCGTCGCTGGTCGCGGCATAGGTAACCCTTAGGCCCCGCCCCCGAGCACCGCATCGACGACTCGGGGCGGGGACCTGATTAAGGAGCCATCCATGACCAAAAGTACTTATCGATTCCAGTTTGATCGCGGGACCAATCTTGATGACGCCGAGTCCACTCTACACCTTGCCATCCTCGCGGCCGAGGGGTTTTACAGCGAAGCCCAGATCCGGCTTGGCTTTGCCTACTACCGCGACGAAGCGAATCACTCTCTGCACCTCAGCGGCGGGGACGACCTTAGCGCCGCGGTCGTTCACATCTTCACGGCTTTGGCGACCAAAGAGTTCGGTGCGACCGCTTTCGCTTTTAAGCGGGTGGAGTGCGGCGAGCCGGCAGAGCCCATGGCACTCGTTACTTAATCAACCCAACCGTGCATGGAACACGGCCCAATGAATGACTTCACACCACCAGCTGCCCAGATGCAGCCTGCTGTACGACATCACCTTGACCAAGTCCCTGAGTCGCTGCGCGGCAAAGAACAGTGGGTGGCATGGCGATACCAGGTCCGCAACGACAAACCCACGAAGATTCCCTTCGACGCTAAATCCGGCCGCGAGGCCAGCAGCACCGACCCCCGCACGTGGTCGTCCCTCGCCGAGGTGGTCCATGCCCTCGGCGAGGACGCCACGCTTTCGGGGCCGGGCTTCGTGTTTGCCAAGGACGACGGTTTCTGTGGTGTGGACCTCGACCGTGCAATTGATCCCACTTCCGGGGCGCTCAAGCCGTGGGCCGAGCGGATCGTCCGCGATCTCGACAGCTACTGCGAGGTCAGCCCGTCGGGCACCGGCGTGAAGATCTTCCTCCGCGCCACCAAGCCCGGCAAGCGTTGCCGCACCTCAATCGAGGAAGGCGAGATCGAAATCTACGACCAGGCACGCTACTTCACCGTGACGGGCCGGCGCTGGCAAGGCACGCCCGCAGAGGTGGAGGATCGGCAGGAACA
>JBGSUN010000199.1:0-13555 GCA_041753475.1 Planctomycetaceae bacterium
GCGGGGATTCGCTGCCGCGTCACCACTCGGATTCTCCAACGGGGCTGCGGTGGCCACGCCGTTCGGTTCGGCCGGAGCCATCAACGCGGTGGGACCGTTCGGGGCCGCGTCGGCTCAAGGTTTCAATGGAGCGTTCGTGAATGGTGGCCAGGTGCAATCGGTTGGTCCATTCGGAGCGATGTCCGCCGGTCAGATCAACGGTTTCGGCCGCACTGCTCAAGGAGCCACGTTCACCGGTCCCGCGGGCCGCACGGTCCAGACTGGTCAACTCGTCGGTCCCAACGGCACCCTCAACTCCGTCCGCGGCCCCAACGGTGGCGTCCTCCTCTTCCGCAGCCGGTAAGTTCCATCCGGTAGAAGTCCACAGTCGCCGCGATCCTGCTACGCCGAATGACACACGAAGAACCCCCCGGTTGCATGCAACCGGGGGTTCTTCGTTTTGCCGATTGACGGCGGACGCCCTCCCGGTATGCTCAAGATGTGTTGTCTGGATTGTGGGTGCAGTACGGACTCTGACCAATTCCCATCAACAGGAGATGACCTCATGACCGGGCGAATCCTTGCGGCAGTGATGGTGGTGTGCTTGCTGCCGAGTTCAAGGGCTTGGAGCGATGACACCCAGGCCGCGCAAATCCGAGAGCTGACGGACAAAGTCCAGAAGCTCGAAGAGCGCGTGAAGCAGTTGGAACAGTTGCTGAAACCGACCGCGGACGCCGAGCGGGCCAAAGCCCGGTTCGCCAGTCTGCGACCGAAGTTTGAAGCCCGCATCGCGCAAGACCACAAGACCTACAACGCCGCGGAGCGGCAGGAAATCGAGGCGTTCTACCAGGTCGCGAATCGGCAATTCAACACCCCGGAAGCCCAGGACAGTCTGAAAAAGCTGATCGAGAAGTACTCGAAAGCCAATCGCACCGGCTGTGCATTGCTGTATCTCGGCCAGATGAGTTCGGGAGATGAAAAGGAGCAATATCTCACGCGGGCCATCAAAGACTTCGGCGATTGCTGGTACGGCGACGGCGTCCAGGTAGCCAGCTACGCCCGCTTCCACCTCGCCACCCACTACCAGCAAACCGGCAAAACCGCCGAGGCGACCGCATTGTTCGACACGATTCGCAAAGAATACCCCGACGCCATCGATCACAAAGGGGCACTGCTGGTGGAGCTGATGCCGAAGTGAAGCAGGGCCTACAAGACCGGTAACCGTTCCGAATTTCGCTGCCAATCCTGCGGGATACCGTCCTTTCCGACGGCGAAGGCGACGATACCGCCGATAATGGCGCAGTTGGTATCGATATCGCCATGGACTTTGATTGCGGTCCACATCGCCTCGGCGTAGTTGTCGAGATGGCGGGCCGCAGTCCACAAACAGAATGGCACCGTGTCCATCGCCGTGACATTGGTCCCGTCGCCGAGCAGATTCGCGGCGTCGAATTCCCAATCATCCAAAGGTACACGGGTCGCCAGTTCGATCCCCTGACGAACTTTTCCCTTCGGAGTGTGTTCAATGGTCGCGTGCAGTAGTTCGCTCGTCGGCGATGACCGGCCGGACTGATTCCATTGCCACGCCCATCCTGCAGCCACAGCAATCGCGATTGCTCCCGCGATTCCCTCGGGATGGGCGTGTGTGACCTCGGCGGAAGCGGCTGCTTGGGTGGCGGCACGGGGCAAGTCGTCAGCGAAATATCCGCCGACTGGCGCAACGCGCATTGCTCCACCATTTCCGAACGAACCGGAGCCACGAAACAATTCGGTCACTTCAACTTGCCAATCGGCACCGCGGTGGATGGCCCGCAACAAGTCATGCTGTGCGGGTCCGTAGCCACGGTTGGGCTCGTTCATGTATCGGGCCGCGAACAGTTTCGCGAGCGAATCTTGTTCAATTTGTCCGTACTGTTCCAGCACCTCAACAATACTGAGCGCCATTGCGGTGTCGTCGGTCCAGAGCCAAATTCCTTCGGGAACAATCCGTTGAGTCAGACAGGCGTCGCGCACCCATGGCGAGAAGAACCGTTCGCCCAACGCGTCCCCGACGGAAAGGCCGCGCAGGGATAACTTCACTCGGCCCATTCGTTCCAAATGATCGACAGGAAGAGTCATGGTGCCGTCCTGACTTCGCCCGGATGGTAGTTGGATATCGCCAGAAGTCAGACTAGGAGTCGACGTGCCACTGCTTCGGAGTCTTCGGAGAAGCAGTGCAAATGGGTCTGCCAGCGTTCAAAGACACTGCTTCTCGGCGGACTCCGAAGCAGTGGCACCTCACCGGCAGTTCGTTGCCTGCCACCCCTAAAACTTGTGCCCCTGCTGCGGGCCGGTTTGGGTGAGCGTGAGGACTTCTGGACCGGTTTCGGTCATCAGGATGGTGTGCTCGAACTGGGCGGACATCGCGAGATCGAGCGTGCGGACGGTCCAATTGTCGCGGCTGTCGACGAACGTCCGCCACGTCCCCGCATTGATCATCGGCTCGATGGTGAAACACATTCCCGGCTCCAGGATTTCCTGCGAGGCTCCCACGCGCGGGCAGTAGTGCGGGATGCCCGGCTCCTGATGGAATTCGCGGCCGATACCGTGGCCCTGGTACTCGCGGACGACTTCAAACCCGCGGGCTTTGGCGAAGCGTTCGATCGCCTTGCCGATGTCGCACACACGGCTGAAGGGTTGAGCGGCGTTGATGCCGATCCACATCGAATCATGCGCGGCCTGCACCAGTCGCTTCGTTTCCGGACCGGCGTCACCAAGGATGAAGGTCTCGGAAGAATCGCCGTACCAGCCGTGGACAACGGTGGTGAGGTCAATATTGACGATGTCCCCCTGTCGCAGCGGTGTGGTATCGGGAATGCCGTGGCAGACGACTTCGTTCACGCTGGTACAGATCGTGCGGGGATACCCTTTGTATCCCAGGCACGCCGGCGTGTGTCCGTGATCGGTGGTGTACTCGTAGACCAGCCGGTCGATTTCCAGCGTGGTGATGCCGGGCTGCATGTGCGACCGGACGAAATCCATGAGCTCGGCATTGAATCGGCTGGCTTCGCGGAGGCCTTCGCACTCCTCGTCAAAATACAACGGGATCTTCCGCCGAGCCTTATTCTTCAACGCCACAATACGCGCCCTGTTTTTACTGCGCAAAAGAACGCTGCCGGACCAAGCGGCACGCCTCTGCGGGATGAATGCATCAAAAAATCGTCAACTCCGTAGTGTGCGACGTCACGCAGAACTTCGCAAGCCCGCCGTGAACAGTAAGACAACAGGACCGCCGATCCGTGGGGATCAAACCATTGCGAACCGTAAACGCTATGTCCGGAGCAGGTAGCCCCAGACGAGGGCAGCGATGGCCGCAATCACGACCACCGTCAACACTGTCCAATCCCAGACCGATCTCTGCCGCGGAGGCGTTGACGGTTCGTCTTTGGCGGCTTGGGGATTCCGGAGCACAAACCGGTGAGCGTTGCCAATTCTGATCTGATCGCCGAAGCGAACGGCCTGCCGCTTGATTTCCTTGCCATTCACACGGGTTCCATTCGAACTTTCCAGATCGGTCAGCCACCACTGGCGACCATCGAACTGAAACTCACAGTGGCGACCGGAGACGGCCCGGTCGTTGATTTGCAGGTCACAGATTTCACTGCGTCCGATAAGCACACGATCCTGTTGCAAGGGGATCCGCACAGGCGAGTCATGCCATTGCAGAATCATTCCTGCGGGACTGGCTCGAGGAGCTTCCTCGACCCAGCGGAGCGCAGGACCGCGCAACAAGCTGGAAATCGCCGTTGTGCCGGTCAACGGTTCCGTCGAAATTGCCGGATCGTCCGACCAGGAGTCGGCAGCATGTGGCCGGGTTGTGCGGGCGACGGAACTGCCGGCCGTCGGTCGGGCCGTGGATCGCCCCCAACCCGAGGCACTCGCCTGGCTGGAGGGCAACTGCGCCAGCCGCTTTTCGACCCCTTTTTTGCGTTCCGCAAGAATGGCGGGATAGTCAAACGCGACGGGCCCCGGTTGTGCCCATGTCGACAGAGCTTCCGCGACGTCTTCCGCCGAGGCAAAGCGCTCGTTCGGATTGACCTTCAACATCTTGTCGACGATTTCGGACACCGCCAAGGGGATGGACGGAGCATACTCCCGCATCGGGGGGACCGGCTTGCTAGTTTCGCCGGCTCGATGACGATCGGCCCAAGGGTTGACTCCCGTCAGCGCGACATACAGCGTCGCCCCCAGGCCGTAGATGTCCGCCCGCGCATCCGCCCCCAGGCTATCCTGCACTTGCTCGGGGGCCGCAAACCCCAGCGTACCGACACTTTCATGACCAAAGATCATCGCGAGTGAAAACTCGTCCCCGGCATCCCCTTCCTGAAACATGGAGAGACCAAAATCGAGCAGGCGGCTGTGGCCCGCAGCGTCGATCAACACATTCTGCGGTTTGACATCACGGTGAATGACGCCCCTCGAATGGGCATAGCTTAAAGCCAAAGCCATCTGCCGCCCCATCTCACAGGCTTGTTCCACAGCCATCCGGCCGCGTTGAATGAGCAGTTCCAGCAAATTGGGACCCGCGACGTATTCCATGGTCAGATACGGCAGACCGCCGGCAGACCCCAATGTGTAGGTCTGAAGAATGTGAGGATGATGCAATCGCATGCCCAACTTGGCTTCCAACTGAAAACGGGCCAGCATCCCCTGATCGTGTTGAATGTCTTGCCGCATGGCCTTCAGAGCCACGATCTGTCCCGTCTGGGTGTCAACCGCCTGGTAAATCCACCCCATCCCGCCGAGGCCGAGGAGATCGATGACCTTGTACTGGTCATAAAAGAAGCCACGAGTTTGACCCGCCCGCAACCGATTGGCCTGAAAGGGAGTGAGCCACTTCCGGTCGATCAAGGTGCGCAGGGCGACATCAGGGGTCGACGAGGCTCCGTTCGCGGCGATGAGAGGCTTCACCTGCGACAGTTGTTCACCTGTCAGCAGTTTGCTCTGTTCCAACGCGTTCCAGAACGCCTCGTCCATTTGTGTGAGCACCATTCCCACCTCAACCCCGATGGTCTGCCTGCCCGTGTATTCTCCCATCAATCAGTATTCGGCTGCCAGTGAATTCCGGCAAGTTCCGGCGCGGTACATCCCGTACTTGTTGGTGACGAAGGTTGGGACAAACCGCATGGGGAACTCCCTCACGGTCACCAATGGTCTGTCTGCGGAGTCGTTCTACCTTTGACGAATGTGACGCGCGTGGCGGTCTTGCGTCCTCGGATGACCACGGTGGGAGTTTCGTTTCGGCACGACCGCGTCGCGAAATAAAAGCTAGAGTTGCCCAACGGCAACAGTCCGTCTGCGGCGCACCGTGCGCCGGTTCCGTAGTCGATATTACTACTTGCGAGTACTTCATACGTGGCCCAATACCTCGTCACTGGCGGTGCTGGATTCATCGGTTCGCACATCGTGACCCGGCTGTGTAACGATGGCCACACGGTGCGTGTGCTGGATAATCTTTCGACGGGATCACTGGAGAACCTGGCCCACGTCGATGGGCGCTACGAACTCTTTCACGCTGATTTGAATGACCGTCCCATGGTGGACCGTGCGGTTGCCGGGGTGGATGTCGTCTTTCACGAAGCGGCGCTGGCTTCCGTACCGCGGAGTGTTGAACAACCTCTTGCCACACATGATGCGTGTGTAACGGGGACCGTCAATTTATTGGATGCCTGCCGTCTGGGCGGAGTTCGCCGTGTGGTTTATGCGGCGTCGAGCAGTGCCTATGGCAATGCGGTTGTCATGCCGAAGCACGAAGGTCAGCTACCGGGACCGTTGTCGCCGTATGCCGCCGCCAAGCTGGCTGCCGAGTTGTACTGTGAAGCGTTCGCGTCGACTTACGGCCTGGAAACCGTGCGGTTGCGGTACTTCAACGTCTTTGGACCACGCCAGGATCCCAACAGCCCGTATTCCGCGGTCATTCCGCGGTTCGTGGCGGCGTTGCTCGCCGGTGAGCAGCCCGTGATTTACGGCGATGGTTCACAATCGCGCGATTTTACGTACATCGATAACGTCGTGGAGGGAAACCTGCTCGCGGCCCATGCTCCGGGTGTGAGTGGCCGTGTCTATAACTGCGCGTGTGGTTCCTCACTCGATCTAATCACACTGCTGCGGTCGATTTGCGAACAACTGGATCGGCCGTTCGCGCCGCGGTTTGTGGAACCGCGCGTGGGAGACGTGTTGCATTCCTGGGCCGATGTTTCCGCCGCCGAACGCGACCTGGGCTACCGTCCGCTGGTGCCGATCCGCGAGGGTCTGGCCCGCACCGTCGCCTGGTATCTGGAACAACATCGGCAACAGAACGCTCAGACGCCAGGGACGGCCGCATTACATTCCTGACCGAATCAACGACAGAAGACACTGGCAGAGCCAGTGGCACACCGAAGACGACGCAGACACGAAGACCCGGACCGCAACTCTCGTACTTCCTCGCGGAACGACTGCCATCATGACGAAAGAACTCGAATTCCACGCCGGGAAACTGCCGGGACACACCCACCCCGATGAAGAGGCGTATCGCAAGCCGCTCAACTTCGCGATGTTGGCGTTGCGGTATCGCTGGTGGCTGGTCAGCGGAGCGGTCATCGGGTGCGTCCTGGGGATCGCCTATTATCTCCAGGCCGGCCCGGAATATGACGCCACGGTGCAGATTCTTGTGTCGCGCCAACACACCAGTCCGATTCCCGCCGAACAGCGGACACTGAGTGACTGGGGCGAACGGAGCGAACACATCGCGATCATTCTCAGCCCGATGATTATCGATCGCGCTGTCGAAACTGCGAAACTCGACGAACTTGCCATCTTCCGCAACGCGAAAGACCGCGAGGAGATCGTCGAGGACATCATCTCCGGGTTGAAGGTCAAACGCACGTCCGGACAGGACCGCTCGTTTACCAATGTGTTGACGTTGACGTACTCCGATAAGAGTGCTCACGATGCCCGCGCTGTGGTACAGGGCATCGTAGCGGCTTACGCGGTTTACTTGCAGAACACCCGGCAGGAAAAGGCCACGGAAGTCCTCGCCAGTGTCCAGAAGGCGCACGATGAGCTGCAAACCAAGCTCCGACAGCGCGAACAGGAATATCACGAGTTCCGTGATACTGCCCCGTTCCAATGGAAGGCTCCTTTGGGGGCGGCTTCCGCCGACGGACAATTGACGACCAACGTGCATCAGGAACGGATCATCGCGATTGAAGAACAGCGGAAACTCAACCTGCTGCGTCAGGCGGAACTGCAATCCCGACAGACTATTCTCACCGAAGGTTTGAAGAACAAGGAACCGCGGGAAAGCCTGGAAATCATCGTCCAGCGTTTTCTCACGCAGGATGGAACCACCAGCATCGAACGGCAACGACAGCAGGATGCGGGCATTTTCGAGAACCGCTACCTGCCGATGTTGCTCGAAGAGAAGAAACTGCTGCGCGACTACGGTGTCGATCATCCCGATGTGCAGATGATTCAGAAATCGCTGGCCTCAGTCCGGGATTTCTATCGGATGCAGGGGATACGATTGCCCGAAGATCTTCCTAAAGGTCCGGATGGCCGCCCGTTGTTTGTCCCCGAACAGGATGTGGTCGCCTCGTATCTCGAATCGTTGCGGCTGCAGCTCACTGAACTGAGGTTGCGTGATCAGGAACTGGCAACCGTCTTTACGGAGGAAACCGAACGGGCCAAGGAAGTCGCCCGGTTCCAGGCCAAAGACCAATCGCTCAATGCCGAATTGACGCAGCTGCGCACCCTGTGGGGGCAACTGGTCACTCAGGTGAATCAGGTCAGCATCGAGAAAGATGGCACCGGGTATTCCATGAAACAACTCGCTCCGGTGAAGGATGCCCTCTCGATCAAACGGATTCTGAAGTTCGTCGGGGCGGGAACAATTGCGGGGATCGGTTTGCTCGCGGCCATCTGCTTGCTGCGGGAACTCAGTGACACGCGACTGAAGACCCTCGCCGATGTCCGCACGATGATTCATCACCCGCTTTTAGGCAGCATCTCCCGCTTCGGACATCAGGAAGATCGGGCCTCGCCGTTGACAGCACACGCCCACCCGGCGATGCGGTATCTGCTGGCCCCTCACTCCTTGGAAGCGGAGAACTTCCGCTCCTTGCGGGCCGCCGTCAACATTGCCTGCGAAGATGCACAGGCAAAGATTCTGTTGGTCACCAGTCCTGAACCGAGCGATGGCAAATCGACCACAGTTTCCAACCTCGCCGTGGCGATTGCCCAATCGGGCAAGCGCGTGCTGCTGATCGACGCCGACCTGCGCCGACCGACAGCGCACCGTCTGTTCCGCATCGCTTCCGATGTCGGCTTGACCGATGTCTTGCAGGGTGAATCCAACTGGATGCCCCTGGTCCGGCAGACCACCATCGACAACCTATCGGTCTTGCCCGCAGGACCGTCTCCCGAGAACCCCGCCGAACTCCTGTCATCCGCGCGATTGCCTCGGTTGTTAAAAGATGCGCGGGATGAATATGACCTGGTCCTCATTGACGCTCCCCCCATGCTCGCCGTCAGCGACCCCTGTGTCATCGCCCGGCACACGGAACGGACCTTGCTGGTGGTGCGCCTCGGCAAGAGCAGTATGAGCTCGATGGCCCAGGCTCGCGAACTGGTGAAGACGCACGGCATCAAGCTGCTGGGCGTGATTGCCAACGATCTGTCCGTCAACGAAGACGCCGACTACGCCAATCGCGGTGCCTACTATCGGGAATACACATCCGCCCCCAAGGAAACGTCCCGCGAACCGGTGGCGGTCTAGTGGATCGACCGACCTGAACTGACTTGGAAAAGCCCTCGGCCGCTTTTGAGCAGCCGGGGGCTTTTCGCGCGCGGACCTGTCAAATCGGCAAATCGTCTCTGACCGCGTGGGTTGAACGTCCCTATTTGTCATCCGGTTTGGCCAACAGGGAACTTAAGAAGTTCCGCAGAACGGATGTGGGGACGGCGAAACCGGCCCCTTCAATGTTGCCCTTCAACGACACCAGCCCGATGACGCGGCCGTTGCCGTCGAACATCGGGCCGCCACTGTTGCCAGGGTTGACTGCGGCATTCGTTTGAATGTACTGCTGTCCTTCCAGGTCACGCCGGGGATTGCTGACGATACCGGTGGTCATCGTGTGGGAGAGGATTGTCGAGCCTAATCCCGGATTGCCAATGACGGTGATGGATTCCCCCGTCTCAATCGCGCCCTCTTCGCTGAGGATCACGTGGGGCAACGGATTGCGGGGTTTGATCTTCAGCAGGGCGATGTCCCGCTTCTCGTCCGTTTCCAACACCGTCGCCACGGTTTTAACCACTGCGGGTTTATCGCCATTCAGAATGTTGTAGTGGACTTCGACCCGCTGGTCGCCTCTGGGGAGGACGTGGGCGCAGGTCAGAATGTAACCCTCCTTGCCGATCACAAAACCGGTTCCAGAGCTCTCTTCGCTGGTGACGACGACAACGGCATCGAGATACCGTTTGCCAATCTCCTTGGCGGTGATGGGTTCGGCCTTACCGACCGACTCCAAGGCTTGCAGCTCAGCCACAGGAATCTTCGGCGCGACCCGCGGAGCCTCGGCTTGCGGTTTCTTAGGTGGTCGCCCGGCGGCGGCCAATTCGGCTTGATTCAGGCGCAGGCGGACCGGTCGCAGATAGCGGCCGGTCTCGCCTCCCTTGCACTGCAAAATCAACGACTTGCCATCGGGTGAAAACAAGACCCGCTCGACGGTGTCACTGCCGGTCCCCTGGCTCGTCAACAGCAGTCGCTGTTCCAGCAACTTTCCGGTCTCACGATGAAAGAGCACGGCGGAGCCACTGCCGGGTGAAGCGGCCCACGGCAAGGTCGGATGATAGTCCAGATCATGTGTGGTGGCGCGACCTTTGGTTTCATAAACCACCGCGTCTTCACTGAAATTCCGCGTGGAGAATCCGACCAGATTGTTGGTGTGGGGCGGATGACCGACATGCGAGAGATAAGTGACCCGCTCTCCGTCGGGAGAAAGCCGAATTCCCGAACCGTTTCCACCCGCCTCGCGAATCACCTGCTTGATTTTCGGTCGGCCGCGGCTGAGGTCCCAGGAGATGAGCATGTCGACGTTGCCGTACTGTGGGATTTCAATCAACCGCCAATCGGGGTTGATATGAAACTTGCTGCCGCGGCTATAGAGGTCTTTGTAGCCGGTGTAAAGCGTTTTGCCTTGCGGGTCGATCTGCACGAACGTGCCGACGATTCCTGGAACTTCCTGTTTACCCGTACGTTCCTGGAGAAAGACGATCGTGTAGCGTGGCAGTTCGATGTCATGTTTGATCGCGAGATAACTGGTGGGTTGCGTCGGATGAATCGCAAAGTCCATCACATCCATCACCCGCACATCTTTGGGTTGCACCAGTTGATGTTCGATACGACGCAAGGTCTTCTTGTCGATCACATCGATCGCTGCGGGAGATTTTGAGAGCGCCACGAATTCATTCTCACGATCGCGGATGTCGTGATACCGCTCGGGAAGTTTGTGTTCTTTCACGACACTTATGCCGTCCGGCCCGAGAATTCGCAGCGTGTCGCCCTGCAACAGCAGCAGCGATTTGCCGTCGGAACTCCGACGGAGTGCCAGATGATCGACATCGAGATCCAGGTGGTCAAATTGCCCCAGCTTGGCCAGATCGCCACCCGCCGCGTCAACCAGCGCGCGATCGACCACTTCCAGCGAGGGACGCTCGAATGCTGACTGACCATCCTGCTCGACGCGAATCTTGAGCTCATGCACCCCCACTTGGTCCGCGGTCGGTGTCCAGGTCAGCCGACGGTCGGCGGTGAGCTTCATACCCGCGGGACCATCCATCAACTCGAAAGGACCACCGTCACGGGGAAGCTGAAAAGCGAACGGGCGGCCTTCAACGACGAACTTCGGAAACGATTCCAACCACGCGGCCCGCATCGGATCAGGCTTATCCGCGGGCATCGGCGCTGCGGGTTTGTTGTCCTTTGATGGTTCTGTGGCGGCGATCGATGGTGTTTCTGCCGGTGCCGCGGAGGGGGTCGCAAAAGCGGCCGTACGCGCGGAGAGCAGATCTCCCTGCTTGATGTCCATGGCAAACAGCAGCAAGTCGGCACCTTGCGTGAATGCCGCCGGGTGGTCGAGCAGATAATCGCGCCGCCGGTAGATCAGATGATTCAGCCGGCTGAAATCTTTCTTGACGGCTTCCGGCAACTCCACCTTCCGCTTGCCGAATTCTTCAAAGCTCGTATTCAGACGATGACTGGAGATGACATCGGTGGTCAGGTTGTAAACGACCTTCTGCGCGTAGTCCGGAATGAGCAGACCCTGCGTGTTGTCACGCACCTGGGCAATCGGCACGCCACCAAACACCAAGTTCTCACAGAGCCAGTAGCCGCCCGGATGAACCTGATACACGTACGGTGTCTGTTGAATGCCCCCCTGAAACAGGGATGGCCCCAGCTTCTCTTTCAGAAACTCGGCAAAAGGCCACGCTGTGATCAGTCCCGAGGGGCTCGTGTTGAACGAATCCTGTGTGAACACCAGCTTGCCATCGTAGCTGACGGTGCCCATCGCTTTGTCGAGAATCGGCCGGCAACGGTCCTTCTTGACGTCCAGATGAAAGATTCCGCCGGGATGACATGTAACGAGCAACTCATCACGGAAATTGCGGCCTCCCGCGGCTGACATGTATTTGATATCCGGCTTATCCACCTGGAGCTCGTTGATCTTGGCCCACTGTTTTGCCTCGGCAAAGACACTGATGGTCCCCTTGCCGAAATTGGCTACAAATGCCCGCCCATCGCGACAGATCACAGCCCGTGGCGATTCCGTCGAGACCGTTTTAACCACGCGCTCCGCCGTCACGTCATAGATGGAGATCTGATTCGCCGACTGGTGCGTGATGACAAGAAACCGCCCGTCCTCCGTCATTTCAAAACTGGTTGCGGGTTCATCGAGAGCGATGGGACGAAAGGCCACGAGCTCCGTCGGCGCGCTCGCGGGAGGATCAACTGGCGGAGTCGGTTCCGGCTTGGGTTCCGGCACTGGACTGGGTGGGCTGGGCTTGTCGACCGGCGGATTCGGAGTCGCTTTGGGCTTCGGTGACGGTATCTTCCGGGGAGCACTCTTGCGCTCGGGAACCTTCGATCCCTTCGGTGCCGGTGGACTCTTTGGGGCCGCGTTGGCAATCGGTTCCACCGCCGCCGCGACCACCACGGCGGGATCCGACGTCGCTTCACCATCGCCCGTGTCTGTCGAGACGATGGAGGACGGGACGACAGCCGCGACGACGGGTAACTTCGTCGAGGAGCCCTCGTCACCAGCTCCGTTCCAAAAGCGGAAGGCCAAGACTCCAGTACCGATGACGACCACCAGCAGTCCTGCCACAATCCCGCCCATCATCAGCGGCGATTGTCGTGACGAAGCCGCTGTCGGCCGCGGCGGTATCTTTTTGCGATCCTTTCCCGACTTGGCTGCGGGCGGTTTGGCCCGTTTGCGCGGAGGCAATTCGAGACAAACTTCTTCCGGTTCGAGCGGTTCGTCGGCCGTCTCCACAGGGTCTGGAACAGGAGGCAATTCGATCCGACTGGACACGACAGGAGCGGGCTCTGTGACCCCTTTGCGCTCCGTACGTGGTTTGCCCTGAAACCATTCTGGTGCGACAGGAGTCGCTTCTACCACGGGAACAGTCTGCTTGCCGGCCGTGTCACCCGATCGGCTCTTCGGCCGCACCGCCGACTGTTCCACCGACTCCAACGCTGCACCGCAGTGCGGACAAACCGGGGACCCGGCAATCTCATCAGTGACGAGCGCCGTATAAAGGCACTGACGGCAGAAAGTCCGAATGGCCATGGACCGTTCCTGATGGTTCCGTTGTGAACGCCTGAGGAGCGCTGGGCTCCCATCTTAAACTGTGCAGTGGTCCACTGCCAAGACGCTCGCTTCATCCACACGGAATTCGAGTTCACAAAATGAGGCCACAAGATCGGAACAGTCGTCTCAATAGGGTCCACATTCCCTTCGCAGCTGGTCAATACCATCACGGGCGAAGCCAGTCCGATGGGCCGATGACGATGGTGATACGGCTAGGGTTTTCATGCGGCGCAAGATTCGATAAACTTTGCCACGGTTCACTTTGGGGTAAGTGCATCAGGGCGATGCCCGACATCCAGCCATGACATCCGGGAGGGTGTCACCGACGGGATTTTGAAAAGCAGACTTGGCAACTGGAAAGACGGCGACAGAAACCCCGAGAAAACCAACATCCGGAGAGGTGACAGAGTGGCCGATTGTGCCGGTCTCGAAAACCGGTGTGGGTGCAAGCTCACCGAGGGTTCGAATCCCTCCCTCTCCGCTAAGTTTCCTGCCGTGACCGCAACCCCTTTTAGGGGAGCGGTTTGTGAGCAGGAATCCTGATCGGCACAGTCGATTGTGACAAAACTGTGCCAATCAGGGTGCGACCGATGATGGGTTTAACGTCCTTCATGGGATTCTCAACTGCCGTTCGGGCGGGTTGCTCTCCTCGTTAACAACTTCTCGAACTGACCCGTCGCCACCAT
>JBGSUN010000200.1:0-18419 GCA_041753475.1 Planctomycetaceae bacterium
GAGACGGAAGGCTTCGATTGCCTGCTGAGTTCGTTCGTCTTCGGCTGGCCAGTCGAGACTGCCGGCATAGCTGGCGTAATGCATGGCACGGATCCATCGCCAGCGGAGGTCGCGGAAATCATTGGTCTGCTCATAGCACGCGGGGAGGAGCACCATGTGAGCATCCTTGGGACGGCGGTTTCGTGATCGCATCGGGGTGAGACGCCAACGGCAATAATCCATTCTGATTGATGTTCGCTACGCGCGCCAGACCAGCACTGTCGAAATCGACGTCCCGCTCAATCCCGGTGGCCCATCGCGGTAACCGTGGTCATCGGACCTGTCGATGTTTCGTGGCGAAACGCTGGGATCGGTCGATGTCGTCCATGCCACAGTTTCCTTTCTTGGGAAAGAAAATGTGTGACCGCAGATGTAGATAGACCAGCGGTCGACTCGCCGCTCGAAGACTTGCAAATGCGGATCGCGTGTCCGTTTGCCCGGCCTGGTTGCTACAGCGGCTGCAGTGCCACCAACGGCACTGCATTTCGCTTTGGTCGCGGCTATCGAAGTCGCTGAATCACACCGTTCAACACACGGCTACGAAACACTTTTGCAGCGGATTCGGGCGAACGAACCGTCTCCGAAAAGACAGTGGCGAAACGATCGATTTGATCTGATTTCCTCGGTCACAGTGCGATTAGATTGAGGCAGGTCAATTTCACCCAGACAGGAGCAGACGCACTCGATGAAGACAAAGCTGTTAGGAAATCACATGAGCATCGCGCAGGCGGCCCGCGCGCTGGGTGTCAGCCCGGTCTCCATCAGCCGCTGGATCCACCACGGGGTTGGTGGTCGTCGTCTCGCGAGCTTCCTGCTCGGCGGCCGCCGTCGGATCTATGTCGACGAGATCCGCAAATTTGCTACTTCGAGCGACAACACGAACACGCCGATGCCCGCATCAGTTGAGGTCAGCAGAAAGTGTGCCGACGAGAAGCTCGACCGTCTCCTGGCACCACGATCGACGCGGCGGTCACGGGAGCCAAGACAATGACGACACCAGGTGCAACACGCCGCATCGGTCGGACCAAACACGGAGACGATGTTGTCGTCCGAATTGGTTCAAACACGGCGACAATCGCCGCGAAGAAGCGTCACTTTCTCGAAGTCATGCTGGAGAGTATTACCGCCACGCGGCGGGTGCCACACGTCACCGGAAACGGCGTGGAGATCGTCACGGAATCAGTTTGCATTAGCAGCGAACACAACGAGCAGGAGATCGCCACCACGCTGGTGCCACGGGTCGCCATGGCTGTGCTCGAAGCCGGAGCAACGGTCGAGGTACGTCGCGGTGAAAGCATCCGCAGGTTCGAGCCCGACGGAATCCGGCGGCGTGGTCTGGCGGCGGCGAAATGGCAGCACGATGTGCTGCGCTGGTGCGGGCGAAGGCGATGTGGACAATTCGTCGTCGTCGACGAAAACAGGGCGTTTCAGTTTGCTGTTCAATGGCTGCATGACGCGTCTGATCTAGACTGGTTATTCATCGTCGCAAATCAGGACCTCGTCGCACACGCCGATGCATTGTTCGGTCGAGAACTGGGGCCGTATCCGCGGACAGGCGCTGCAATCTGGCAGCAGCGACCGCACCAGGCGATCGTCGGCGCAGCAGAGGCCCCGCTGGAGTTCGCCCACGTCGATTTTCAGCAGATCATTGCTGTCGACGCCCGCTGCCTGCTCACGGCCTCGACACGGGAATTCTCAGAGTTGGTCCGCTGTCAGACACTGCTTTTTCGATGTCGTGCGGAAAAGCATTCTGCGGCCGAAGAACTGCTGCTGGAACGCCTGGCCGGTCCGGTGATTTTCCAGGAACGACCCACGACGAGTGATCAGACGATCGTCGTGCAGTGTCGCTGTAACCAAGAATCCGACAATAGCCTGCAACCGTGCGAGTCGTTGGCCGCACTGCTGACCTTCGTCGCTGACGTCACCGTGACGATTCATCCGCTCATCACGGAGCTGTTTCCGGGCGATGTAGTGTTGTCGACACTGGCCACCGTCGTTGTCGGCACGGAATCACTCGCGGAAAGATGTCGCTGTCACTGTGCAGCAAAGAGATTTGAATCTGCACAGCTCACTCTGCAGTTCCTGTCGCTCGACAACATTGTGCTCGAAGGAATTCCCAGCGGAATTGTTATTTTCTGGACAGGCACACAGAACTGGCTGCAGAAGCACGGTCCTTTTCAACTTCGTGGAGATGGAATTCGCGTGATCATCGATCCGTTCGCAACACAGAACTCCCGCTATGCGTCACTTGATCTCACGACCTTAGACTGGATGAAGTAACACGAAGCAATCGCACGCGACGTACGCCGCAACCGGCAAATCGTCGCACTGCGCGTCTGAATCGACAGAAGACGAAAACTCAGTCGAGTAACTGTGTCCGCGGTAGAGCTGTCACAGATACGCTGCAGATCGACGTTGTCCGTCGGAGTGCAGCAGCGGAGACGCAACTTACTATCGAGAGAGATACGGAAGCAATTCCGACGGGATTGCGGAAGAAGTCGATAGAGAGAGATCACGGGCTCCGCCTCGCACGTTGCGGATTGATTCCGCCGCGTCGGCTGTTGGACAACAGCGGCCGACGCATTTTTCTGCTGAAAGAACCACCATGTCGCACGAGATCTTGCTGAAAGAATTCGCTTTTAAACATCGTTTACGATCCGCGGAACATCATCGCGGTACCCACGAGGAATTCGCGAAACGCACGAACGCGTTGCTGTCGCCGCGTTCGGTTCTGGATCCGCAGCGGAGAGCAAAACTCGCGGCAAACGCACACACCTGGTGTAGTGATGATCGCGCGCTGATCGTGGCTGCCGCACGCGTGTGTGACTCTGGCGGCGACGCCGCCGGTATCGACGGAGTGCATCCCAGCGATCTGTCGCGAGAGATGATCCCGCCGCTCGCCCGACAACTGCGTGATCGTCTGCGGAGCGGAGACTATCAGCCCGCCCCGTGTCGCAAAATCGAAGTGGCGAAGGCCAGCGGAGCCGGTACGCGGACGGTGGAGATTCCGTCGATCCGCGATCGGATCGTCGGCACCGCGGTCTCCCGCGTGCTGACGCGTTTCTTTGAACCGGAGTTTGACGAACGTTCGTTTGGGTTTCGGCCGCGGCGAAATCGTCTGCTGGCCCTCGCGGAGTTGTTGACCGTCAGCGACGTTGAGGCCCGGCGGTGCCTGATTGTTGATGATCTTGTCGATGCCTTCGGGCGTGTGCCGCTCCCACGGCTTTGGCAAATTCTACAGGCCCGCCTGCCCGGCGGTGAAAAGTTCGTCGACCTGATGCGGAGCATCATCGGTCACGAACGGACACGCGGACTCCCGCAGGGCCATCCGGTGTCGCCGCTGTTGCTCAACATCTACCTCGACCACGTTCTCGACCGCTGGTGGCGATCAGAGCTACGCGACATACCGTTGCTTCGAACGGCCGACGATCTGGCGATCTTGTGCCGCAGTCATCATGAGGCCGAGCGGGTGTACCCGCAGATCAGGCAGCGACTCCAGGCCGCAGGGTTCACGCTGCATGGTGCCACGATTCCGCATCTGTTTGACGCTCGTCATGAACCCGTCGAATTCTTAGGGTTCAGCGTGCAACTTCAGGATTCCGACTGGCAGATCACGCTGCCGTCGTCACTCCAGCGACGCGTGCAGCGTCGCATCCAGAAACTTCCACCTCCGCCGGACGGTCTGCCCAGTGCCGTACGCGGAATCGAGGGGTTGATCTCACAGCTCGGCCCGACCTATGGCGATACTGATCGCACGCTGTTCTGCGGGCAGCTTGCCGCGGAGTTGGCCACGAAAGGATTGCATGCGGCGATTGATCAGACTCGCTGGCACCAGCTCTGGCAAGCCGCCTGGATGCGCTGGCAGGCAACACTGATCCGTCAGCGAAAACGTCACGACGGAGACGCTGAGGATGAGGACGACGATGCCTGACCACGGACGGCACGACGATCATCGTTGGCGATTCTTCGCACACTGGAAAACGCACCGGGCCAGTGGCCGCGGCGGAAAATCACCGGTTGCTGTCAGGCGAATTGCTCACCGCACGGTCGAGACAATCGGGCTGCGTTCCGGGCCCGGGGCGGGTATGGCCGATCATCCATTACCCACCGCTGATTGAACGGGTGCGGAGTCGGCGGTCGCCGCGGGCAAATCGGGGTGCGACAGTTCGACCCAGCAGTCCGGTCCGTGTTTCCGCTTGCCGCCGCTTTCGCACGCTGCGGCAACGATCTGCGTCGGCGAATCCGGACCCAGGTAACCATGCAGTGTTCGGTTCAAGATGTTCCGCACTTTGCGGAGCTGACCGTACCGTTCCTGAACTTTCGATTCGTCCTTCCACAATTTCTCGACCAGCTCGGCTTGCTTGATGCGGCCGCGATGGGCAAGCAGCAGATACAGCAAACGCAGCGCGACCTGGTCACTCAAGGGCAACGGAGTCCGATCGCCCCACCAGAGCTTACTTGTCTCACGGTTCACGCGGACGACGCTCCATTCGACTTCACCTGGTTCGGACGAAGGAAGGATGAATTCGCGGAGACGACGGGAAATCGCCTCGAACTCATGCTTGGCATCGATCGGCGACCGTCCGCGAAACTCCGTGACGATTCTGGCCAACCTGGTCCGCTGCGTTTCATCTAAGGGCGGCGAAACGCGATCGAGATGACGTAGTACAGTCTCGATCGTCGCGTCGCTGACGGCGATCGAACCGGGGCGGTGGTCATCGACGACGAGCCGTAGCTGCGGTTGTGGAGGTTCCGCCGGCCGCTGACCCGCCGCCATCGGTGCTCTCCGGGGGACGCATCCGGGAGCGCGGGAGCCGCGGCGTCGCCGGCGGTCTATCGTCCGTGTGGGGTGCTCAAAGTCCATGCGCGCAAACTGAGGAATGTTACGGCTGGGAAATTCGCACTCCCACAAGGCCTGCCCAAACAAGAACATGTTGTACAAAGTCGGGTCATCCCGACTCTGCTTTTCCACAAAACTCTGGACCGACAGCTCAACATAGTGGAGTGTGCTGCGCAGATTGCCGGCCACGGACTCAGTGGCGAGAGCGAGATTGGGTTGCCGCTGGTAACTCTCGATGGCTTGTCGTTCGAGATCACACAGCCACTCCGTCTGCCGCTCATTGTCGATCACCGTTTGCAATTGCCCGATTAACTCGGGCACCGTCGGTTCGGACGCGTTCGGCCACAACTGTCCCAGACCGCACTCCAACGTGCGTAGGCATGCGTCGTATCCGGCCTTGTCACGCTTCGTCGCCAACAACAGCCAGATGCGGACTTTCTGAAAGCAGATTTCGGCGAGACTGCGACCGGCGTCGAACGCGATGGCCCAGCGGACCGCGGTCGCGTCCGGGGGTGAGTGATCGGTGCGTGAAACGGCGGCATCACCCATCGGACATCACCCGGATGCTCATCGGCTTTAACTTGGTGCCCTGCGTTCGGGCGGCCACCGAAAGAGACTGCCGCCGGGCCGACTGTTTGTCAACGCGGCGGCCGCTGGGTGTGCCGGCCAAACGAAGTACTGGCGACTTCGCCGCCGGACCCACTCACGGCCATCAGCCATCAGCCATCAGCCATCAGCCATCAGCCATCAGCCATCAGCCATCAGCCATCAGCCATCAGCCATCAGCCATCAGCCATCAGCCATCAGCCAGCGCGTCCGGTGTTCGCCCGCTTTACAAATGACGTTTCACAAACGCCCATGCGGAATCGTCGTGGAATTCGTGTCCACCCTCGAAAATCAGGTGCTGGAACCGATCGGCGAGACCCAGCCGGGAGTAGAAGGCGGCCGACACCGGTGCCAATGGCAGGCCGCCGTCACGATGGTCGACGCCGTCTTTGCTGCCGGCCTGGATTTGGAGGGCCCGTGGACAGATCAGGGCCACAAGGTCGGAGTCGCGAAAGTACGAGAAGCGGTTGGGAAACCGGAAATCGCTCGGGACGGATAACTCATCCCGTTCGTAGCGGGCTTCCTGCACGCCGTAGTAACAACTACACACGGCGACTTTGATCCGCGTGTCGATCGCCGGGGTCACGAGGGCGTAGTAGCCACCGTAGGACAGCCCGACCATCGCAACGCGGTGGGCATCCACTTCCGGACGAAGCAGCAGGACATCCAGACTGCGGGTGATCTTGGCGATCTCGATCGCCGTGAGACTGGTTCCCAGAAGTCGGAGACGGTCATCGGTCCGATTGCGGACATCCTTGGGAAAGCCCTCAGCGGAAAACAGATGCTGCGGAGCGAAGACAACGTAGCCGCGTTTGACGGCACCGCGAACCATGTCGTGATAATTTGCACCGCCATGGAACAGAGCGACCTCGGGTGATCCACCGCCGCCGTGCATGGAAATCACCAGCGGTGCCTTTCCGTGCTCGGGGAGGGTCTTCGGAATGATGTAGAGTCCCTCAGCATGCACGCCCGGAAGGACCGGGATCATCGCTCGATAGTATTTTCCGATCGCATCCTCACCCATCAATTCAAACTTGGCCGACGTCTGCGGCACAGCGCCCGGTGGTGGATAACCGATGCTGTCGCAGAAGGCCTGCCGATAGCGCTCCGCCGATTTTGCAAACGCTTCCGGTGACGAGTGATCGTCAGGCAGCAAGGCTTGCAACCGCGAGTCATCCGTCTTCAACGCCCGGATGTAATCATTCAATTCCTGAGCCTGGGCCACCCGCAACGGGTTGGATTCCGGCACCTCTTGTTCGAAGTACTTCGTGGCGGGGGCTTGCGCTCCAACACTGACCGCTGCTATGACCATGAAAACTGCCGCGAGCAGCGAGCGCTGTACTGGTCTCATCATGCCGAATCGCCTTGGTGGAAGTGTGCGCGTCTCCGTCAGTTCCGCTTGAGCCGGCGGACACGAGATGTGGCTGTCGTTCGATAGTTTACCGCGGAGGCCAGCAACGTCGACCCCGTCCCGGTCGGTCGATGATGTCGACGCCGCCAAGGCCAACGATGGTGCGCGAGGGCGTTCTGCATCGCCGGCGGTGACCGCGACCCATCCCACGGCCACCCGCAGGCCGTCGTGGAATCCGTCACCCGATTTCCTGGGCAATCCGTTCGGCCAGTTTTTCGTTCCGTTCGGCATAGACCTGCGTGACATCCGCCCGGGAATGGCCCAGCACCACCTGGGCAGCCTCCACACCGTATTGCTTGCGGACGTCAGTCGCCCGGCTGTGCCGCAACTGGTGCGGATGCCAGTGCGGAACCTCAATCCCCTGCTTCTTGGCTTTCGTGATCCCGTACTCGATCGCCCGGCGGTACGACGCCACATCAAACTGATCCCGCTTCGGCCGCTTCGAGATCCGCTGCTGGGCGGCCGCCCGCCGTCGTGCGCGGGCCTTCAACTCACACGGGTAGATTTTTGTCTTCCGGTCCGGCCGGCGACGCACCGCCCGACTGGCATTTCGCTCGGCTTCCGCTTCCCGTGGTGAAAAACAGTACGAATCCGCGGGGCGATCGAGAAATGGTTGCAGGACGGCCTGCGCCTGCGGTCCTAAGGCAATCCGCTTCACGTGCCCCAGGTACTGCGTCTTGTGTTTCTCAGGTGCATAGAACCAGATCGGTCCCGACCGATCGATGTCACCCGGTCGCAGCTGGACCACTTCACCGGGGCGCATCCCGGTCAATTGTTGTAGCCGAATCATCGCGGCAACCTGCCGGGAGACCAGCGGAAAGAGAACGTCGACGTGCGACGCATCGACCGGCCGCACAGGAGGATTTTCCCGAGCGGCACTGCGTCCCCGCCGGAGACCGTCAACCGCCCGGAGCGACTCCAGAACGGCCGACGGGACGAGTTCTTCCGCTACGGCCCACTTAAACATCCGCCGGACCCGGCCGATCCGCTTGTTGACCTCGGACCGACACAGGTCCTGCACGTCAATCATATGTTGCCGCACTGCCTTCAGGGCCAGTGGGCCGAAATCGATGGCGAATGTGCTGCCGTAGATGTCCCGGAGCGGCCGAAGGGCGTGTGTCAGGTTGACATACTCCTTCCCGTCGCCGTCGTCCTCACGATAGTACGTGCGGGCCCACTCCAGGTAAGCGACCATCACCGCGCTTACGGTCGGTCCGTGGTCTGGGGCCTCGGTGGCCGACACCGGAGCCCGCTGTCGTCCGCCGGCGAGCCATTCGGCGATCAGGCGGTCGTAAAGCTCGCGAGAGGCGGCGGAATCGTACGGGCCGAGATAAACGTCGCGGCCGTTGAGACGGACCACGGCCAGATTCTTGGGCTTGTGCAAACGATACGACGGGATGCGAAGCGGTTTTGCCATCGGGAATTACGCCTTCCGTCACCAAAGTGGTACCGGTACCACTTTTTTATGACCTTGGAAGCCGCACTGCCCGACACAGGCAGGTATCGCAAGTCCGCGATCCGGCAGGAGTTATGTCAAATGCATCCGGAGGGACTCGAACCCCCAACCCTCGGTTCCGAAGACCGATGCTCTATCCATTGAGCTACGGATGCAACGTCTTATTCAAGAATGCTTTGTGACGATGTGTTCGGCTTGGCAGCGTCTCTTGTATGCCCATCGGTTCGTCCCATGCAATCGGACTCAGCCAAACTTGGTGTCAACTCGCTGTCAGGAACGGATACCGAAATACCCCCACGAGACGAAAAGTGTCCCATGTTGAGCGATTCTATCGTCCGTTCCCCCGTCCGTAAATCAGTCGCCCCAAAGAAGCCGTTAAAAGACCCTCCCTCTCGATTCCTCGGGGAGGGAACCGCTGGTGCAGGAGAGTCCACGGGAACGGTCACTACTTCGGAAAAGTCGCGGACGACTCCAAAGGTCAACGAGTGTTGCAACAGTGGTTAGAGGTTGGCGACGAACTCCGAGGAGGGGCGGAAGTCACGCCTAAATATCACTCCCTTACTTATGGTGGTTGGAGTTTGCGGATGGTTTGTCCGCAGAGGAGACAACGGCTGTGTCAGCAGGCGAGGAGTTGCTGAAGTTCTTGCCGGAGCTGCGACAGGGTCAGTGGTCGTGACGACGCGCAGATCGTGCGCCGCAGCGCGAGCCGATGGACGCCCTTCGACGACGCGCAGACCGAACCGTGGAGCGTTTTCCCGTCGATGCTCAGTACTGCCAGCATTTCCTCGGCGACATGCGGAAAGGAATCCTCAAACTACTCCCGCAACATCCAATCCAGAGCGGTGGGATCGAGTCGGGTCAACAGGTCGCGAAGCAGTCCCGCTTCGGCGGCCGGCCAAACCCAGCCGGTTCCAGAAGTCAACGGGTCAATCTTGCAATCATTCGACCAGTTCGTCGTAACCGGCCACCCCGAGAGCAGACCGCAAACGACCGCCGCCAGAGTCCATCGCCATTTCTTCCCTTCCGCGAATCCTCGACTCCCGACCGTAAACTCGCTCGCATCATTTCCCAGGCCAATCCCATCGGTGGCCCAGGTTTGAACCGCGATCTCGTAGTGCATGGAGACACTGTCGGATATACTTTCTCAGAATGAAATCTCGTGATGGATCACCGATGGATGCGTTGGGTTTTCATCCGCTGATTGAGCGCTGGTTCGCCGGGCGGTTTGCCGGGCCGACGGAGCCGCAGCGGCGCGGTTGGCCGGCGATTGCCGCGGGCGAACACACGCTCATTGCCGCGCCGACGGGTTCCGGCAAAACGCTAACGGCATTCCTGGCGGTCATTGATCGCCTTGTGCGGGAATCGATCGAAACGCCGCTGCCGGATGAAATCCGCGTGGTGTATGTCTCGCCGCTGCGGGCGCTCTCCAATGACATGCAGCGCAATCTGCAACAACCGCTGGGTGAAATGGCGTCCCTCGCGGAACTGACGGGGATGCCGTTTCCCGCCTTGCGAGTCGGCCTGCGCACCGGCGACACGACAGCGGCGGCTCGGGCTGCCCTGTTGCGGAAACCGCCGCACATTCTGGTGACGACGCCGGAGTCGTTGTACTTGTTGCTCACGACCACGAAAGGTCGCGAGCGCCTAAGGAATGTCGACACGGTGATCGTTGACGAAATCCACGCCCTGCTGCGCGACAAACGCGGCTCGCATCTCTCGCTCAGTCTGGAACGGCTGGCGGAACTCTGCCCGCAGCGCATCCAACGGATCGGCCTGTCCGCGACACAAAAACCGCTGGAACTCGTGGCGAACTTCCTGATCGGCATGGGTCCGAAAGACACACTACCGCAATTGCATCAATGCACCATCGTCGATGTCGGTCATCAACGCCAACTGGACCTGGCGATTGAAGTCCCGTTCGCCGGACTCGGGGCCGTCTGCACGCACGAGCAATGGGCCATCGTCCATCAACGCATCGTCGAATTGATTCAGGGACATCGCAGCACGCTCATCTTCGTCAACACGCGCCGCATGGCCGAGCGGTTGACGCATCAACTCAGCACACTCCTCGGTGAAGATCAGGTCAGCAGCCATCATGGTTCGCTCTCTACCGACATGCGGCTCAAGACCGAACAACGGTTGAAGAATGGAGAAATTAAGGCGGTCGTCGCCACGGCATCGTTGGAGTTGGGTATCGACATCGGCTATATCGATCTTGTGGTCCAGATCGGTTCGCCGCGCTCCATTGCCGCATTTCTACAACGGACCGGCCGCGCGGGGCACTCGCTGCATGCGATTCCCAAGAGCCGGTTGTTTGCCCTGACGCGCGATGAACTCGGCGAATGTGCGGCGCTCATCCGTGCCGTCCGGAGCGGCATCCTCGATACGTTGCGCGTGCCGGTCGCGCCGTTGGACATTCTCGTGCAGCAGATTGTGGCCGAGACCGCGCATGATGAGAGCAGCGCGGAATCCTTGTTCGATCTCGTTCGTCGGGCGTATCCGTACCGCAATCTCACCCGACAGGCGTGGGATGATGCGTTGAAGATGTGCAGCGAAGGCTTCACCGAGAACGCTGGTCGGAGTCGGTCGCTGCTGTATCACGATCGCGTCGGTCAGCGTGTGAAAGCCCGTCCGGCGGCCAAACTCGCGGCGATCGGCAACGCCGGGGCGATCCCCGAAACCGGCCAGTACCGCGTGGTCGCGCTGCCGGAGAACACGGTCATCGGCTCCGTCGATGAAGACTTCGCGGTGGAAAGCACCCGCGGCGACATTTTTCTGCTGGGCAATACCTCGTGGCGGATCGAACACGTCCGCACCGGCGATGTCGTCGTCAGCGATGCCCACAACGCGCCGCCGAGCATTCCGTTCTGGTTCGGAGAAGCCCCCGGGCGGACGCTCGAATTGTCGGAAGAAATCTCACGATTGCGGGACGAACTGGTCGCACGACTCGATGAACCCGCCGCGGCCGCCGAATGGTTGGCCGCGGAGGCCTCCATCGCTCCATTGGTCGCGGAAGAATTCGTCGAATATGTGCGTTCACAACTCGCGGCAATCGGTGTCGTGCCGACGCAGCAGCGCGTGGTGTTCGAGCGGTTCTTCGACGAATCGGGCGGGATGCAGTTGGTGATCCACGCGCCGTTCGGCTCGGCAATCAATCGCGCCTGGGGCTATGCGTTACGAAAGCGGTTCTGCCGCAGTTTCGACTTTGAACTGCAGGCGACGGCCGATGATGACGGCGTGATTCTGTCGCTCGGCCCGCAGCACAGTTTCCCGCTGGAAAGCCTGTTCGGCATGCTCACCAGCGAGAATGTGCAATCGCTGCTGGAGCAGGCCATTCTCGTGCAGCCGCCGTTCCAGTTGCGCTGGCGCTGGAATGTCACGCGGTCGCTCTTCGTGATGCGTCAAAAGTTCGGCAAGAAAGTTCCACCGGCGCTGCAACGTTTTCGCAGCGATGATTTGCTGACGTCGGTCTTCCCGCAATTGACGGGGTGCCTCGAAAATCACACGGGGGACATCGAACTCCCAGATCATCCGCTCGTCAAACAGACGATGCACGATTGTCTGCACGAAGCACTCGATCTCGATGGACTGATCACCGTTCTGCAACGGATCGAGTCCGGTGACATCAAGCTCATTCCGCGCGACACGCGCGAACCGTCGCCATTCTGTTATGAGCTGTTAAATTCGTCTCCGTACGCATTCCTTGATGGTGGCGAAATTCAGGAACGCCGGGCGCGGGTGGTCGCGCCCGGTTCGGATATCACCACCGATAGTCCCGATCTGACGTGGCTCGACCCTGTGGCCATCCAGCAAGTCGTGCAGGAAGCGACGCCGTTGGTCCGCCACCGCGATGAGTTGCACGATCTGCTACTCGGCGTCGTGATGTGGCCAAGTGGAGGAGAGTCGCATCCCGGCTGCTTCCTGGCAGCCGGGATGCTCGATGCCACGTTCAGCGCGGTTCCCACCGATAAGCACCCCGGCTGCGAAGAAGCAGCCGGGGTGCGGGCGTGGTTCGACAAACTCGTTACCGAACGCCGCGCGTGGGCCGTACCTTTAGCCGATGGTCGCAGCGCGTGGGTGGCGACTGAACGGTTTCCGTATGTGCAAGCGTTGGGGTTGGCGTCCTCATTGCCGCCGGGGTATGCGTTGCCGGGTGGCATTGCGACGGAAATGGATTCCATCGCGGCTCGAATGAGCATCGCCCGTGGATGGATGGAAATCTGCGGCCCCGTCACCGCCGAGGAACTCGCCGCATGGTTGAGTTGGACGCCATCCCAAACCGCGGCGATTCTCGAAGCCCTCGAAGGCGAAGGGACGGTGATGCGCGGCCGGTATCGCCCACGCAACGGTGTGCAAGAATCGTTGTGTGCCACTGGCTCCGCCAGTGTCTTCGCTCATTCCGACATCAATGGCTTGATCGAAGAACAGACACTGGCGGAGCCAGTGGCACACAATACAACGATCGAAGCAGACGACGCCCCGCTCGATTGGTGTCATCGTCGGTTGCTCGCGCGAATTCATCGGCTCACGCTGGCCGGGCTGCGGAAGCAGATCGAGCCGGTCGCGGTTCCTGCGTTTCAACGGTTCCTGTTCCACTACCACGGATTGAACACAACCGAACCTCGCACCGGCGTGAACGGCTTGTATGAAGTCATCGCACAGCTCCAGGGGCTCGATCTCCCCGCGGTGACATGGGAACGCGACATCCTTCCCGCGCGGTTGCCGGACTATCAACCCGGGTGGATCGATGATCTGTGCCTGGCCGGAGAAGTCGGCTGGGGCCGATTGTTCCCGCCGACCGCTGATCCGGAAAAGCCGCGTTCCACCGGTGTGACGCGCGTGGTGCCGATCGCGCTGTTTCTGCGGGGTGACTTGCCGTGGTTGATGGCGCTGGATGCGGATGAAACCCCGGAAGTGCTGCGGGGACTGGCCGATGAAATCCGTGAGCATCTCACCAAAGACGGTGCACTCTTTGCGACGGATTTGTTGGCCTGCACACGGATGCTGCCGACGCACCTGGAAGACGCGCTCGGCGAACTGATCGCGCGGGGATTGGTCACCGCGGACTCGTTTGTTGGACTGCGATCGCTCATCGCCGAACGGCGGGACATCACCGGCCGCGCGGTTCGTTCCGAACCGAAGGGCTTGTTACGCCGCCGACCGCTGAACGATGTCTCCGGCCGCTGGTCATTGTGGCGGCGATCGCGCGAGGTCTTCACCGTGGCGGATCGTGCGGAACGGTTGCAATCCTGGGCCTGGCAGCTCATTCGCCGCTGGGGTGTGGTGTTTCGTGATCTGCTCGCCGTCGAGGACGGAGCCCCGAAGTGGTGGGAACTGGTCCCGATTTTCCGCCGGTTGGAAGCCCGCGGTGAACTCCGTGGCGGTCGCTTTATTACCGGCGTTGCGGGGGAACAGTTCGCGCTGGAATCCACGGTGCAGCAATTGCGACAGTTCCGTGATCCCGCACCGACACCGACGCTCATCGCGACTTCCGCCGCTGATCCGCTCAATATGGTGGGCATCCTCACCGCGCCGCCGCGCGTCCCGGCCTCCGCGTCCAACCGTGTGGCCTATCGGGAAGGGATCCCCGTCGCCGCTGTGCAGGGGGGCGAAGTGGTGTGGCTCGCTTCATCACTCACCCGCGAGGAAAAGGGAACGATTAGGGCGGTTTTGCTCGGCATCCCCGAACCCGTCGAGACGGCCGAGACTCCAACGGGCGAGAACTCTGAAAACGATGATCCCTCGACGAAGAAGCCCCGGCGTAGTTCGTCACCGTCCTACCCCAACCGCATCCCGCGCCCCTTGATTTCATAACGCATCGATCCGCGCTTGCGGTTGCGCGCCCCTTTATGTCAGCACCATGAAGCGATCATCGCGGGGCGCGAAACCGCAAGCGGGAAATCGTTACCGTTCTCACTTTCCAAACTGAACCTCAGCGAAGAATTCCTCGTTGTCTTCCCAGCCTCATTCCCTGCCAGTGCCCCTCAATCTGCGGGCGGTCCTCCTCACGTTGTTGACCGTTGTGCTGTGGGGTGGCAACCCGGTAGCGACGCGGTTCTCGATTGACGCGCTGCCGCCGATTACCGTCGCTGGGTTGCGGTTTCTGATGGCGACCGTCGTGATGATCGCCTGGTGCCGGATCGAGCGCGTGTCGTTCCGTGTGCAGCCACATCAATGGCGCCCGATTCTCATCGCCGGGACGCTGCTATTTTTGCAGATCACGACGTTCACATTTGGAGCCGCGTGGACAAGTTCGTCCCATGCATCGCTCTTCGTCAACACGTTCGTCTTCTGGGTGGTCGGCCTCGAACATTTTTTCCTGCACACTGATCGCATGACCGGGGCAAAACTCGGCGGCCTGATCGTCGCCGCGGTGGGAGTCGCGGCATTGTTGTGGCCATCGTCATCCGCCGTAGCGATCGTGCAGAATGATCCGCCGAGCGTCATTGGAGATGCCATGCTTCTCTTCAGCGCGTTCCTGCTGGGCGTGAAATTTGTCTACACGAAGTTCGCGCTGCGGGTCATCGGCCCGACGGAACTCATCTTCTGGCATGACGTCGTCGCGGTCGCCCAGTTCGCTGTCGCCGCTTTGATCTGGGAACGCCCGGACTTTTCGCAAGTCACCGTGCCAGCGGTCGCCGGGTTGCTTTATCAGGGCGTGCTGGTGGGCGGCGTTTGTTTCGCGCTGCAGGCCCAGTTGCTGCGAACCTATTCAGCGTCGCGAATCGCCGTGTTCAGTTTCCTGACGCCGCTGGTGGGGATGCTGCTGGGAAGCTGGTTACGGGGCGATCAACTCTCAATCAGCTTGCTGATCGGCGGGCTCGCGGTGGCATCAGGGATTTATCTGGTCAACCGTGAATAGGCAGCCGGGTGTTGACATCGCTGAGAAGCGACCACCGCGGGGCGCGAAACCGCACAGCGGCCATTGGGGCCGTCTACCACCGAGCTATCGCCCGAGCGCCGTTGACAGCGACTTCAGGAGCGACTGTTCGAGCATCGGGTCGCGACCTTGATTGATCCATCCCGACGGCGTGGCCTGGCCGACGACGACGTTCAAATCCCGCTGCAACGGATTGTTGTCCAGAAAGGTCGCGGCACCGGCGGAATTCGCGGCGGCGGCGACGTCTTCCAGTTCCTTGATCGTCTGAACACCGACGAGGTAACCCCCTTCGACCGGAGTCACGCTGAAAATCGCCTTCCGACGGATGCTTTGCAACGAACTTTCCAGCCGATTCGCCGCTCCAATCGTGTCCGGATGCCACGGTTCCAGAACCCCTGCACCGGTCTTGTAGCGGGTTTCGATCATGCCATCGAGCTTATTCTCACGTTCGATCTCGAACAGATAATGGTGCGCGACATCGACGGTCCGCTCCCAGACGAACTCACCATCATTGGCCCGCACAAACAAGGGGTTGCTGACGGCCGGCTGCGGATTCATCGACGCGCAGCCACAAACGCCAAGCCCGACCGCCAATCCGGCAACCAGCCCGGCCACTTTCCATGCGAAGTTCTCTGCACGGTCCCTCATGAACACCGATACTCGCCTCCCATCCTTGCCGTATGGTTTCGATCCGAAATCGCGCCGTAATGTCTCTTAGCCCGGCGTTTTTGGCAATCCCGGTTTTCCGCCCATTCCAGCGAACATCCCGGAGCGAACCCGCCGAGCACAGTCACCTCCAGATGACGACACCCCCGCGATTCACTCAGGCCGATCCCGCCATAAGAAAGTAAGCTTGCCGAGACGGTCAATTCCCCAAATGCACGCCGTCAGTGGCCGGTGGACTTTGGGTTGCCTGTTTAGGTTTATCCGACGATCCTTAAGCTAGCGCGACGACCCTCAATTCCGCCTTTTGGTCGCTATTCGGTAAGTTCCGAACGTCGATGGGTAATCGGGATGCAACCGCCGTCACCACATCTCGCTCTTGCCAACAGATCAGATGCCAGGCATTGCCATCGGGCAGTCCGTTGCGAACAATCCAGTTCCCTGCAGAGTTCTTGCCCAATTCTATGGCAGCCGGGTGAAGTTCCAGGCTCGGATCGTAGCTTCGAGCCGCGTGGATGATTGTCTCCTTCAGCGTTAATCGCAGAAACAACTCCATTAGCCGTGTAGCTCGATTGGCGTGCTCAGGTGGGGACTCGTTCGAATGCAAGAGAATCATCTGGAGCCAGTCAGGATCGACATCAGACAGGGGTTTGGTGTTGAGGACTCGGCCATACGTTTGACTGGACAATGTGCCATGTTCAACTGGATCGGACAAAGGAATGCGCGCGGGTTGGCGAAGAAAATCAGAAAACCGCAGTGGCCACGAGAACATCCAGTCGGTGCAGCTCTCCGCGCGACACCAGAGTTCGCCCGCCTCATCTAAAACTTCGAGGTCGACCGTGAGACGACGCAATGCCGTGCTGAATTCGCGTAATTGGACGCGGACTTCGACCCGACTGCCGATCTTAGGCCGAGGAGCGAAGAAATCCAGTCGTTGGATTTCAAACGGAAGCGAGTATTGCCCCACGCTATAGCTCCACACTCCCAGAACCTGCAAGACGCCATCGAGAATCACCGGATCGGACAGCAGATTTGGCTGGGGCATGCCTGCGAACAGGTCGTCATACGGAAGCACTTCCAACTCCGCGGAAAACAGCGGATTGGTGCGAGACTTCAGGTGTTTGATGCACTGGAGCCGTGGACCGTGAAAGGCAAAACGTTCGCGATAGATCTGCTCGGCGGTCCAGTTCCAGGGAGTGGGAGGTTCGGGCGACGGAATTCGTTCAGCGGGCGGGGCTGCATAGGAATTGCCGAGGACAATCGTCGCGCTGACGGCAACTTCGTCCCGCGCGTAGATTTTTCCCAGCACGCGCACGATACCCGCGGTGGAGGTCGCCGAGTCGACAACGAGTTCCATTCGACAGGCGTCGCGCCGCCGATTCATTAATCCGAGCATGCGTGCGGCGCGGACCTTCTCGTAGGCAACCAGTCCCAGGCCTGGACAGAGGAATGACGCGGCTTCCGCCAGTGCCTCAAGACTGAAAGTCAGCGGCGCGACTGGAAAGCATTGCTCGTGGGGTTTGTATGGTCGAGCATTCGCAAACTCGTGATCGAGCAAATAAAGATCGATATCCAGGTCCGACGTGCGCCACATGACGAGTCGCTGTCTCGGCTCATACTCGGTTAACGTCCCGAGTAATGGTAGACCGGTCTCCTGAATCAACTGCGATTGCGTGGCCAGACATTCGTCCGGTTGACCAACTTCTGCGGGATGAGTCTGTCGCGGCGGGATCTTCGGTGGGATGCCGGCCGCCAGTTCGCGTTTGCCTGTCTCGCGGGTACGGGCAGCTGGTGGAACGAGGCGATGATGCAATGGCGACCATTCGATTCGCATCGGGACGCGCTGGACCGGCTTTCCATGGCCGTCGACTTCTCCCGTGTGGTAACGAAAGCGATGTTCGACCAGAGGGGCGAAATTGACCGGAACGCCCTGCGTCCACAAGAACGCCAACACGTTTTGCAGTTGCGTCACGGAATCAACGGTGTCGACTTCGGTCGAGATCCCGACGGCTTGCGCATCGGGCTCCAACAGATTCGAGAGTTGAGACACCATGTGGCCTGCGCCTAACTGAATAAACAGCCGCGCGCCGTCGCGGTACATCGTGCGCAACGTTTGCCAGATCTTCAACGGTTGATCGAGATTCGCCAGCAAATGATCGCGGATGCCATCGCGGTCCGTCGGATAAAGCTGAGCCGTGATCGAGGAATACAGCGGAATGTTCGGCGAACCAACGCGAATTTCGTCGCTGTCGAAGGCCCGGAGCAGCGGGGGGCGAAAGGCCGACATCGCCGAAGTGTGAATCGGTGGATACGGGAGCAATTGCGCCAGGATCCGCTCGCTCTGCAACTGTTCGCAAGCTTTGATGAGCGGCGCGCGAGGTCCGCCTAGCAGCTTGTGGATTTAAGCCGTTTGGTATCGGCCGATCGAATTGCCCCAGCGGGCGAGTGTGAACGGGTTGAGGAATGTTTCCGGGGTGGTGCGGGGCCTGGGGTGCCATGTTGGAAGTCGGGACCAGGCTTTCAG
>JBGSUN010000201.1:0-49207 GCA_041753475.1 Planctomycetaceae bacterium
GCGGGGATTCGCTGCCGCGTCACCACTCGGATTCTCCAACGGGGCTGCGGTGGCCACGCCGTTCGGTTCGGCCGGAGCCATCAACGCGGTGGGACCGTTCGGGGCCGCGTCGGCTCAAGGTTTCAATGGAGCGTTCGTGAACGGTGGCCAGGTGCAATCGGTTGGTCCATTCGGAGCGATGTCCGCTGGTCAGATCAACGGCTTCGGCCGCACCGCTCAAGGAGCCACGTTCACCGGTCCCGCCGGCCGCACGGTCCAGACTGGTCAACTCGTCGGTCCCAACGGCACCCTCAACTCCGTCCGCGGCCCCAACGGTGGCGTCCTCCTCTTCCGCAGCCGGTAAGTTCTGTGGTTCGGCTGCGATCTGCACCGACGACTTCGATACGACGGACGCTTGCGTCCGTCGTTTTTCGTTTCTGTTGTTATCAATAGGAACCCGGAACGGCAATTGGAGACCGGTGACTCGGGAAATTCACTTGATGAAACGGTATGCTCGCGAGGTTGGATCTGTCCCGAGAACCGAACGAGCGTCTGAATGGCTCAGCACCCCGTCAGCAAGATGCTGCTCATCGAGCAAGCCTGCGATCGATTTGAATCGGCCTGGCAATTGGGGGATCGGCCGCGCATCGAAGATTATCTGCAACAGTACCCGGCGATTGCCGCCAACCTCTTCAAGCCGCTGCTCACGTTGGAAATTGACTATCGACGCCAACGGGGTGAGACGCCGAAATGGGACGAGTATCGGCCGCGCTTCTCCAATGTGGAGGACATCCTGACCGAGTTGCTCGGCCCCCATCTCACGGCGGAAGCCCTCGTCGACCAATTGGCGACCCACGCCATTGTTTCCTCCGACGAATTGACTTCCCTTCAACAACGGGTGGGCAACAGCCGGCTGGGACAGGTCACGGGGGAAAACCTGCTGGAAGAACTGGTCGAGACGGGATCGTTGACGCCGTTTCAGGCGGAGCGGCTGCGGGCGCTGAAAGGAAAATCGCTGGCGATTGAAGACTATGTGTTGCTGGAAAAACTCGGACAGGGGGGAATGGGAACGGTCTGGAAGGCCCGGCGGCGTGATAAGGATGAAACCGTTGCGCTGAAAGTGCTCGATCCGACACTGGCCCGACAGACAGAGATGGTCAGCCGGTTTCAACGTGAGTCGCGCCTGGCGATCCAGCTCCGGCATCGCAGCATTGTTGCCACTTACCGAGCGGTTCAAAGTGGTTCCCGACACTTTCTCGTCATGGAGTATGTCGATGGCCCTGATCTTTCTTCATTGATGAAGTCCGACGGACCGGTTCCTTTATCGACCGCCGTGGAATGGGTTTATCAGACGGCGAGCGGGCTGGAGTACGCTCATCGCCAGGGCATTATCCACCGCGATATCAAGCTCGCCAACCTGTTGATCGACCCTGCGCGGATGATCAAGATTCTCGATCTCGGACTCGCCCGAATTGAAGGCGACGAGGGGCCGGATGGCAATCTGACGGCGACCGGAGAATTCATGGGGACGGTGGATTACATTTCCCCCGAGCAGGCCCTGAGTGCGAAGTGTGCCGATGCCCGGAGCGACATCTACAGCCTGGGAATGGTGCTGTGGTTTCTGTCGGTGGGTCGCCCCGCCTATGACGGTAAGAGCATGGCATCACGAATCCTGGCACACAGCACGGCTCCGGTTCCGTCACTGGCCGAGGCCCTGACGAATTCCCCGGACAGCCAAACGCCGCAGCGGCTTCCCCTCGACGCGGTCTTTCGCATGATGGTGGCCAAAGCACCGGCCAAGCGCTTTCAGTCGATGGCCCAGGTCATGTCGGCGCTGGACACGGTCTACGAGGGGACACTTTCCAGGAAGTTTGGGTAGTCACGCGAGTCTTGGTTTAAGGTGCGGCCGCCCCTTCTGGGTTCTGCGGAACTGTATCGCTTTCGGCAATCACCATCGGCGCCGGAACTGTTGTTACGGGGCGAACCGCCGGTGGATGTTCGCTGAGGTCGGCCCGTTGGCGTTCGCGTTCCCTGTCAATCTGTTCCGCCGTGGCACCCAATTCGACCAGGATCGATTCCGCCATCGCCAGCGCGATTTCTCCCTCGGCGGCGAAGACCTGGTTCGCCCCGGCAGCATGCCATTGCGGACGTTCATGCAGATAGGTTGCCCGGGCCAGAATACGAATCTTCGGGTTCAACTCGCGGGCGGTGCGGATCATTTCTTCCGCACCGCTGAGACCACCGGCACTCAGAATCAGCGTGGCAGCGTCGGTAATGCCGGCTTGCAGCAACGTCTCACGATGGGCAGCGTCGCCGTAGATCGCCGCGATCTTTTCACTCCGCAGGCGACGCACGGTTTCCAGGTTCATTTCAATGATGGTGGGAACAACGCCATTGTGGCTCAGCAGCCGGGCTACGGTCCGGCCGACGGGGCCGTAACCGATGACGATCGCCCGATGTTCATCCGACGGCGATTCTTCGACGGTTTGATCCGTCGCCGCCGGTGATTTCCATGTCAGCCAGCGCCACAGCCAGGGTTGACCAGACGCCCACCGTTCCATGGGTCCCACAGCGCGATACAAGAGGGGATTGAGCGAAATGGAAACCATCGCCGCGACCACCAGGGCATCCGCGGCCCGCTGCGGCAGGATGTTGCGCTCTTGCCCCAGCGATGCCAGCATGAACGAGAACTCGCCGATTTGGGCCAATGCGACCGCCACACTCAGCGATGTCCGCGCCGGATAGCCCAGCCCGGACACAATCATCATCGCCGCAAGAGGCTTCCCGAGCATCACCACGGCGAGCGTCGCCACAATGAGACCGGGCGACTCATACAGCGCCGCGGGATCGAGCAGCATACCCACGGAAACGAAGAACAACACGGCGAAAGCGTCGCGCATCGGCAAGGCTTCAGTGGCGGCGCGCAGGCTGAAGTCGGAACGGCCGACCACCATACCCGCGAGAAACGCTCCCAGCGCCATCGAGACGCCGAAGAACTGGGCCGAACCGACAGCGATGCCCAGCGCCACCGCCAGCACCGTCAAGGTGAACAGTTCGCGTGACCGGGTGGCGGCAATCTGTCGCAACAACCACGGAATGACCTTTCCTCCCACGAGGAATGTGAAACCGACAAGAAGACCAATCTTGATGGCGGCCATCAGCAACACCAATGGCAGGCTGTTGTCTGATGCGTCCTTGCCGGGAAACAACGTGGGAAGGACCACCAGCATCACCACCGTCAGCAAGTCTTCGACGATCAGCCAGCCGACGGCCACATGCCCCGTGGGCGTGTGCAGGTCGTTGTGATCGGCGAGGACGCGCGTGAGGACGACGGTACTGGCCACCGAGAGCGCCAGGCCAAAGATGAGCCCCGCGTTCCACCCCCACCCGACGGCGACCGCCAGCAGCATTCCGAGCACGGTGGCCACCAGACTTTGTACGAGCGCCCCGGGAATGGCCACCCGTCTGACGGCAAACAGTTCTTCCCAGTGAAAATGAAGGCCGACACCGAACATCAGCAGAATGACGCCGATTTCCGCCATTTCCCCGGCGAGTTCCTGATTCGCCATGAAACCGGGCGTGCTGGGACCGACCGCCACTCCGGCCAGCAGATAACCGACAATTGGCGACAACCCGAGTCGTTGTGTGATGTAGCCAAAGATGAGCGCGGCTACGAGACCACCGGTCAACGTGGTCAACAATTCCAAATGATGCACGCGTTCCTCACCGTCCGTGACAGGTCATGGTTTCTCGGTCCCAGAGCACGGCGAGCAAGCAGCGGAACCGCGTGTGGCACTCTATTGTAGAGGCATCTCATCAGAAATCGAGACACCATTTCCTGCTCGCTGCATGCACTGCAACGCAACGCAGATGGTCACTGTGCGGCATCCAGTGCCCGGATCGGAAACACGGTCGAGGGTGTATGCTGCTCCTGCATGATCTTTGCGAGTTGAGCCACGATCTCCGGATGATCTTGAGCGACGTCCGTTTCTTCGCTGGGATCGGCGGCGAGGTTGTAGAGTTCGATAGGCCCAGGCTTGAGGGGTGCTTTCGGGCCGGGATTCAGTTTCTGGCGGACCGCTTTCCACTCACCGAGGCGGACGCACTGCTGACCGCCATAGCCGGGAAACTCCCGATAGAGAAACGGTCGCGGCGGTTGTGGTTGTCCCCGTAAGGTGGCAGCGAAGCTGAGGCCATCGAGATCGGCGGGGATTTTGTCCTTGCCGCCAACGAGATCCAGAATCGTCGGCAACCAGTCCTCAAATCCGGTCACTCGATCGGATGTCGTCCCCGCGGGAATCGTGCCCTTCCAGCTTGCGAAGGTCGGCACACGGAAGCCGCCCTCGTAAAGGGACCCTTTGCGGCCGCGCAGGTGGCGGGCACTCTCGAAGAAATCGGTATCAGTGCCTCCGAGGCGGTCATACAACGGGCCGTTATCGGACGAGAAAATGAACAGCGTCTTGTCGGTGAGTCCGAGCTCGTCAATGGTCGCCACAAGCCTGCCGATTTCGTTGTCCAGCCGCGTAATCATCGCGGCATAGGTGGCCCGCGGCGTGCGGTTCGGCAGATACCCCCGATCGCCGAGGTAGACTTCATCGGAGAACTTGTCACGGTATTCATCGAGCGAATCTTCCGGCACCTGCAGGGCAAGATGCGGGACGGTCGTGGGATAGTACAAGAAGAATGGTTTCGCGCGGTTGACCTTGGCAAACTCGCGGGCCTGTGCCGAGATGAGGTCCGGGGCGTAATCGTTGCCACGGTAGGGAGCGAAGGCGTTCGGTGCTTGCGGATCACCGTCCGATGGGAACTTTTGATGTGCTGAGAACTTCGGATTGTTGAGCGTGACCTGCTGAGCGTTATCCCACAGGTGCGTGGGATAGAAGTTGTGGGCGACGCCCTGGCAGTTGTAACCGAAGTAGCGGTCAATCCCCTGCTTGAGGGGTTCGCCGGTGGTATTGGGCGCCCCGAGGCCCCATTTGCCGAAGCCGCCGGTGACGTATCCCAACCCCTTGAGTAACTCCGGCAGCGTCACAGCTTCGTCGGGAATGGGGTACTGGCCTTCTTCACCAGGACGGAACTGCAGATTGTTCCGGATGAACGCATGCCCGGGATGCTTACCGGTCATCAACACACACCGTGAGGGTGCACAGACGGCATTGCCCGAGTAGTGCGTCGTCAACCGCATCCCGCTGGCGGCGAGCCGATCGATGTGCGGCGTACGGATCTTGGTTTGTCCAAAGCAACCAAGATCGCCATAGCCCAAGTCGTCACAGAGGATGAAGACGATGTTGGGGCGCTCGGCAGCCTCCATTGGTGATAGCAAGCACCAACCACAGACCAGAATTGCGAGAGATCGTACGCATCGCTGTAACATCGTTGCCACTCCTGTTTGAGCACGGGGCAGTGGGCGATCATTGTAGCGGCGGGCGCGCGGGTTCGCGCCGCCGGGATGACACACTGGGAAGCGTGCATCACGGGGCGCGAAACCGCGAAGCGGAAGAGGACGCGGCCTGACAGTATTGTGGTGAAAAACTACGCGCGGCGGGCCATTTCGCAGCTGACGCCCCCAGCGGCCGGGAGGTAGGCACTGCGGACGTAGTCCATCACCATCCGGTCGGAGTTGAACCGCCAGCCCAACGTCCGGACCGAGCGCTTCATCCGTTGAATCCATGCCTGCGGCAAATCGTCGTCATCACGGTCATAGTACAGCGGGATGACTTCGTTGAGCAGCGTCTTCATCAAGTCCTTGGCATCGCGCTCGTCCTGAATGTCCTGATTGCAGTGGCATTGACCGCCACCGATCGCAAAGCCGTTACGCCCATCGAACGCTTCGGCCCACCAACCGTCAAGAATCGAACAGTTGAGGCCGCCGTTGAGGACCACTTTCTGGCCACTGGTGCCGGAGGCTTCCAGCGGTCGCCGCGGATTGTTCAGCCACACATCGACCCCCTGCACGAGATGCCGGGCGAGGTTGATATCGTAGTCTTCCAGCAGCAGGACTTTGCCCTTGAACTCCGTTTCCTGCGTGAGGTTGTAGATCCGTTGCAGGATGCTTTTCCCACCGTTGTCCGCGGGGTGCGATTTCCCGGCGAAGATGAACTGCACCGGCCGCTTCGAATCGGCAATGATCTGGCGGAACATCTCGATATCCCGCAATACCAAGTCGGCCCGTTTGTACGGTGCAAACCGCCGCGCGAAGCCGATCGTGAGCACTTCCGGATCGAGCAGGTTGTTGAGTTCCGCCACCTCTTTTGCAGGGAAGTTCAACCGCTCGGCGCGCGCGACCGATCGTTGCCGCGCGAACGAAATCAAACCGTTCTTGAGCGCCTGATGTGTTTCCCAGAGTTCACCCGGGGTGACGTTTTCAAAAGCCAGCCAGGTGCTCGGATCGGCGGTGCGACGCCACCAGCCCTCTTTCAACACCCGGTCATACAAGGTCCGCATCTGTGGGGCCAGCCAACTGCCGACGTGCACTCCGTTCGTGATGTGACCGATGGGCACATCTTCTTCACTGCGCCACGGCCACAAGCTGGCCCACATCCGCCGACTGACCACTCCGTGCAGGTTCGACACACCGTTCGCGCGGCGACTGCATTTGAACGCGATCACCGTCATGCAGAACGGTTCGTTGTGATTGTTGGGATCGATCCGGCCGAGGCCCATCAAACCCTGCGTACCGATGCCGAGTTGATCGCCCATCGGTCCCAGATGCTCGTCGATCTGGCCCCAATCGAACCGGTCGTGTCCGGCAGGGACCGGCGTGTGCGTGGTGAAGCAGCACATTGTGGCCGTTTCCCGCAGGGCATCATCGAACGACAGGTGATCGTTCGCCATCCGCATGCGGATGAATTCCAGCGGGGCAAACGCCGAGTGCCCTTCGTTCATGTGAATGGCATGCGGCTGATAACCGAGCGCCGTGAGGACCCGTGCTCCACCAAGACCCAGCACGATTTCCTGTCGGATGCGGGTCCGTTGGTCGCCGCCGTACAACCGAGCCGTCAGCTTGCGGTCTTCGGCACTGTTCTGCTCAATGTTGACGTCGAGCAAATAGAGCTTTACGCGGCCGACATCGACTTGCCATGCCTGGGCATAAATCGGGTTATGACGGGTATCGACCCGGACCACCAGTGGGTCCCCATTGGGCAGCGTTGCCAAACGAATAGGCAACTGCGTGTTCTTGACGTGCGAATAAACTTCCTGCTGCCAGCCCTTTTCATCAATGAGCTGCGAGAAATAGCCTTCGTGATAGAACAGACCGATGGCAACGAGCGGGACGCCTAAATCGGAGGCACTCTTCAAATGGTCGCCGGCGAGCACGCCGAGGCCGCCGGAGTAATTCGGCAGCGATTCGTGAATACCGAATTCGGCCGAGAAGTACGCCACCGGCTTATGACAGAGCACGCCCGCATGAGTGGCCCCCCAGGTGGTGGAGGTATCGTCCATGTATTCCTGCCAGCGACGGAAGGCGTAGTTGGCCCGTGAATGGAGCACAGCTTCGCGACCGCGGTGTTCGAGTTGTTCCGCGGTGTATTCGCTCAACAGCAGCACAGGGTTCTGGTCGAGTTGTCGCCATCGCACGGGATTGAGATCACGGAAGATCGAGATCACATCCGGGTGCCAGCTCCACCACATGTTATGCGCGAGGGTGGAGAGTTTCTCGCCGAACGAGATTTGCGTCGGGGCAGCAGAAGTCATGCGGAGCTCTCGAAAGGGCCCGGACCGGTCGTTCGAACGTCGCCTCCATGAACGACGAACCGCCGGGGATCGGGTGCGGCCAAAGTATAACGAACGATGCGGAAGAACACACCGCGGGTTTTGCCCCACGGACAGCAAATGGAATGCCGCGGAAGCACAAGGTTCGTGGTCCGTTGTCCGTTGCGATGGAAGACGTCCCCACACTTTCCGACATCGCTGTGCGGTTTCGCGCCCCGCGCTGATCCACCGCGTGCGCCCCTACTTCCCCTGCAGCCGTTCAAACACAATCACATGCTGGCGGGGCAAGGTTCCAATCGTCTCTTTCCACTTCAGCCCCAATTCGGGGGGGGACATTTCTTTCTTCACTTGCGCTTCGGTCATCTTGTGGACGAGTTTGATCGGCACTTGCGGGTCTTCCCGGCGGTATTCGACGAAAACCACGCGCCCGCCGGGCTTCATCGCTTTTGCAATCTCCACCATCATCTCATAAGGAAACGCAAATTCGTGGTAAACATCGACCATGAGCAACAGGTCGAGTGACGCCGCTTCGAGTTTCGGGTTCTTTTCGGTGCCGAGGACGAGTTCCACCTGTTTCAGGCCGAGCCGGTTCGTCTTGTCGGCGAGAAGATCGAGCATTTCCTGCTGGATGTCAACGGCGTAGACTTTGCCCGTTTCGCCAACACGCTGGGCCATCATCAGCGTGATCACTCCCGAACCCGCCCCCAAATCGCAGACGGCTTGTCCTGGCTTCAGGTTGAGGACATCGACGAGTGTCGACAACCGCTCCTCTTCTTCGCGCTCGGGTCGTTCCAGCCAGGGAGCCCCGTGAAAACTCATCACTTGGGCGAGCTCCCGGCCCATGTAGAATTTGCCTTGCCCGTTCGGGTCATGATCCTTGCGGACCTCGTATCGTCCCGCCGGGGCTTTCTTGGCCGCCGGTTCCGCCGCGAATGTTTCCGCCTGGTGAAAGACGAACCATAACAACCCGCTGAGAAGGGCGCACCAGACACACCAGACGGTGATCGATTTCTTTGAATGCATGCGATGATCTCCATGAACTTCCCAGGGACCGCAGTCCCTGGGCTTCCGGTTTCAGAACCCGCGCGCGGTGCGGATGTCGTCGAAATCACGCAGGTGGTAGTCGATACCGACGTAATCCAGCACCCGGCACAACGACCGGACCGCGACCCCCATGCCGTCCGGGCCGCTGAAGCCGCCGAACTGGCCGCCTCCCTTGAGGTGCGGTTCCAGTTCCAGAAACACGCCCGGTGCGCCGAGGGCTTTCATCCGCGCTTCCATCGTGGGCAAATTCTGCTTCAAATCCCGCAGGATCAGTTCATGACCGGAATCGCCTACATCCGCGGGGACGAAGTTTTTCAGACGTTCTTCATCAACATGCCCGGTCCATTTCTGGGTGGGGTCGATGCGGTAATCCTTGATGTGCATCCAGCCGAAGACATCGCGCATCGCGACATATTCTGCGGTACATTCAATGGCGTTGATGTTCTGGCAACTGATGTTGGCCCCGTCAAAGATGCAGACGAGATTTGGCTTGTTGACCGCCTTCGCCAGCGACGCCAGTAACCGGCCGTTCTGTCCGACGAGGTTGGCTTCCACTTCCAGACCAAACACCAGACCAGCTTTGGCGCAGGCTTCCACAATCGGTCCGAGCCGATCCGCCGCGGCCTGCACATGCGGCGTCGCATCGGTCGCCGCCGGGTGATAGAACGAGAACCCGCGGATCAGCTTTGCCCCGAGGGCATGAGCCGAGCGAATTGTATCGGCGACCGTCGTGTCGAGGTACGTCTGCGGGTCGACATACTTATTGTGCGAGCTGTCGGCCTGATCGTACAGTTTCACCTTGCCGATGCGTGAGCCGATGCTGCACACCTTGAGGCCATAATCGGCCTGCAACTTCGCAAGCTGTTTGTATTCGGCTTCGTTCAGTTCGGTCACATGCTTGACGTTGCCGCCGCTGGTGAGATCGAGGAACCGCGGGCTGTAATATTGCAGCCCGAGTGCCGCCAGCGCCGAGAACTGTTCGACAACGGTCTTGGTGTTCGCCGCTTCATCAGCAAACGCAGAGAGAATGATCGAAGGTTTGTGCGACATCGCGGTTCAATATCCGGGGGGTGAAGCGTTACATCGGGACCACGCAACGATGGCGGTCTCCCGATTGTCGAATGCCTACCCGCCAGATGCAAGGTACGACGGCCTGCCGTTAGCCAGGCTCAGCCTGACAAACCAAATTCGTCTTCACCTCGCGCTGCAAAACTGCGGCCGGCCCCATTATTTTGGCGGTGGCGGCGGGAGTCTCGTCGGGGGGGCTTTGGTGGCGGGACGAGTGGGGGCGGGTTTCGGCTCGGGGGTGGCCGAACGCTGTTCGGATTCCGGGAGTGTTTTGCGGAGACGACGAAGCTTGGCGATTTCATCCGGCGCGATCATCAGCTTGCTGTTCTTCCACACGGCACGAATCTTGTGCAGGTCGATCGCAACCTTGATTTCCGTCTCCGGCATCCCCAATTCCGCGGCGGCTTCCCGCAGCGTTTTCATCGGCAGCGGCATGATCGCCTCTCCTGCTGAGCAATTCTGAAAGTGAATCACACGTCGCGCTTGTGATTGGATGTAGGACGAGCAAACCACAGGCGCGGTGTGTGCGAAGTGACAGCGTCCATTACACCGGTGCGCTCCGCACAAGACAATCAATCCCGCACCGATTTGCTCGCAGGTTCACCAGAGCGGCGTCACCTGGCGGGTGCGTTGTTGACGGCAACACTGGCTTCCGGGGCGGATTCCCCCGTCGATTCTTCCAGCAGGTCTTTGCGACCGAGGAATTGTGCCAGCGCTCGGCGTGTGGCTTGCGTCAGCGTGAGGTGTTGCTTCCGGCAATGGATCACCAAAGCCTGGTGCAGCCGCACGCCGAGAGCTTGTTCAAAGCCGACAAACTGGAAGAAGTCATATTCCCCCGAAACCGGTTCGTCCGGCGGTGTGATCTCCACGGCCGTATCACCGGCCACATGATAGGTCCGCTCGGTCGCAGGCGTGGCTTGGGCCAGCGGAATGCCGATGGTGGTTTCCACCGTCGCGGGGGTGGTGACCGCCGCGGTTTTGGGAGCCACAACCGCGGGAGCGGGAGGATCGATCAATCCTTTCACTCGATCGGCGGACTGCCACTTGCCATCGGGAGCCGCGCGGACCAGGGTGTCGGCCTGGATTTGTCCGCGGAGGACACGTTGCTTCAACTCGGCCGAAGACACCGGGCCAAGTTCGGACCCCATCACCTGAAAGTACCACTCTTTCGCCATGGCAGATTCCTTCGGGATGCGCATACCGTCGGATTGGCAGAAGGTGACACGATAATCTTCGGAGCAGCGGTCGGCGACAAAAATGTGCCGAGAGGCCTGCAAATTCAGGCATCTTTCGATCCGTCATACCAGACCACCGTGCCAAAACCGGTGCTGGCGCGCCAACGGGATTGCGGTAGACTTCCGAAGAGACCCTGGCAGCGAAAGGCCGGGGCTTCCGGGGGGAATCATGCAGTTCGTCAACACTCGACACGGCTTAGTCGTCGCACTGACGGTGGGCGTGATGGCGTCTGTGGCCGTCGCGGACGACGATCTCACCGTGTATTTCGACGGACTCCGGGCCCGCGGGTTGTTCACTGTCGCCGAGAGTTACGCGCTCGGTCGGCTGGCGGATTCCAAACTGGAACCCGCGCGCCGGACCGATCTGGTCGTCGAACTCTCGAAGACACTGGTGGCCCATGCCGTCCTCCTGGGACCGCCGCGCGATGCGGAGTTGTGGCAGCAGGCACGGCAGGTGTTGACCGATGCCCAGGCGCGGACAGATCTCGTACGGACCGAGTTGATCGACGCTCAAGCCGGATTGATCGAAGCCGCTCAGGCAGCGATCATGCGGCAGGATGCAGAGCTGGCCCCGTTTGATGAAAGCCTTCGGACCAATTCGCGAACGGCCTGTACCTCCGCCGTCACGCAGTTGCAGCCCGTGATCGCACAACTCGACGAGCAATTGCGACAAGGCCGTGTGCGGAGCGGGCAATTGTCACTGTACGAAGCACGGCAATTGGCGCAGTCGTTGCGGATCGCGCTGGGGCAAGCCCTGCGGGATCGCGCCGTGTTGTCGCCGTTGAGTTCCGCGGAGCGTATGTCGGACTTAGCCGAAGCGGGGCAGACCTTTCGTACCGCGTTGACCGGGCTCAGTGAGCCGCGCGTGCAGGCTCAAGCTAAGTTGGGCATCGCTGATGTCACACGCTTGCAGCGGAACTTCGATCAGGCCGGAAAGATGTTTGCGGCCGTGACCGACGCCCGGGATGCGGCGGACGCCGGTCGGGTCCGGACGTGGCTGGACCAGGGCGAACCGCTTGCCGCCGCGGAGTTCCTGCTGGAAGCCCGTCGGTCGCGCGCAGTCTGGTCGGGAGAATTGTGGTTCGCGCAGTTGTTGACGTTACGGGCGCTGCGGCAAGCGGCAACCGAGCGCGGGGACACCAAACTCGCAGTGGAACTCGTGGCGGAATCCAACGCCGTTGTGGAAAAGATCGATCAACAGGCCGGTGCTCCGTGGAGCCGATGGGCCCGGATGTTACTTCGCGGCGACGAATCTCAACGAACCTACGGCGCGGAGTTGGAAGGTCTTGTGCAGAAGGCCAAAGCCGAATACCTCGCCCAGCGCCCGGCCGCCGCGGTCGATTTGTACGGTGCGGCGCTAGTTAAAGCCCGCGTGCTGAAGAAGCCGGACGTCATCGATGACCTGGCCTACACCCGCGGGTCGATCCTGCTGGAGATGGAGCGGTACGAGGACGCCGTCACGCAGTTCCACGAGGTGGCCGCTCCAGCGACGATGTCCCCCCGGGCCGCCGCGGCCAATCTGCTCGCGATCTTCGCTTTGGGCAAGCTGTACGAACAACAGAAGACGCAGTCGCGCCGTGAAGCCTACACCGCCGCATTGCACGAACATTTACAGCGGTTCGCAGAAGATTCGACGGCGGGTGATGCGCGATTCATGCTGGCTGCCTTGGAAGAACAGCGGTTGCAGACGACCCAGGCGCTGCCGTTGTATCTTGCCGTGCCGATGACCCATGCCCGCGGACTTGCCGCATTGGCCGGGGCGGCGCGATGTGCGGAGATCATTGTGCAACGGTTGCAGACAGCCGGTCGACCGTGGGATGAATTCCAGCGGACAACGCGCGCGGACCTGGAAGCCCGAATCCAAGCCTTTCCCGTCGCCACCGACTGGACTCCCGAGCATGGTGACGCGCTGCTGTCGTACGGTCGGTTTCTACTCCGGGCCGTGCCGCCGGATTATGCGACCACCGATCGGATGCTGGATGCGGTGTTCCAACATCAGGGGGAATCACCGGGATGGAACAGCGTGTGTGCGGCCGCGGTTCCTTTGCGGCTGACGACGCTGGCGGGGACGGGGAAGAGTCAACCCGCGCGGAAAATGCTCGATGACGTGCCTCTTGAACCACCGCAGCCGTTGCTGGCCGTGGTATTGGGCCTCGATCAGCTCACCGCCGCGCAAGGGGGGAAAGAAACGATCGAACTGAGTCAATTGTTCGACGATGCCGTACGAAGACTGGCACCGTTCCGGGAGAAACTCACCCCCGGGGAGCAGGCCGTTTTTGATTTCGCGGCACTGCGGTCTGCGATGCGCGCCGGACGCTGGTCTGACGTCACCACCCAAGTCAACCTGCTCACGAAGAAGTTCGGCTCCGATACCGGGCGATTGCGGCAACTCGCCGACACACTGACCCAGGTGCAGCGCTCCGAAGCGCAACGTCTCGCCAAGCAAACCTGGCAGCGCGTCGAAAAGAATACCGCCGAAGGGTCACCGCCGTGGCATACGGCGCGGCTGGCGGTCATATCTCAATGCCTGGCACTCGGGGAGCTCGACGAAGCCGAGAAATTCCTGAAACTCACTCGACTGTTGCAGGTTGGCGACGAGAATCTGCAAGCGGAGTGGGACCGCATGCAGGAACGCATCACGGCTGCCAGGAAACACAAGCAGGGAGAGCGTCCACCACGGTGACACTCTCCCTGCTGGCGGGAAACGGACGGCGTTGTTTTCTTGAACAGCCCAGACCTCACACTTCGGGTGGGGCGGGCGGCAGTGGTTGCGGAGGAGCTGCCGGGGCCGCTGCCGGTGCTTGCTCCGCAGGAGCGGCTTGGATTGGTGTCGGCGACGATTGGATCGTCGTCCCTTCCATGATGACCGGGCAGTTCGCCCCATTCATGCCTTTGTAGTAGCTGTTACCGTATTCCGAGGCGTAGACCGTCGGGGCATAGTTATGCCACTGGGCGGGAATCGGGCGACGCGGCATCGGATTCGGTTGTGGCTGCCAGAACGGCACATGCTGGGAATAGAATCCAAGCTGCGTTGTATCCGTCGGCATGTAGACCATCGGATATTGCGGCACTTCGCCCACGGCCGGGCCTTCCATCCCCGCCCAAGTGTGGGGATAGAAGTTCGTGTACTGCACACCACGGCGATGAATCGGCCACTTGCCGGGAACCGAGAAACCGTGGTCTGGCGAGTGGGTGCAGTATCGTTCTTTGAACGAACCGCTGCCGCCATTCTTGCCACCACCGTAACATTCGGGGCAATCCCCCGCGAACGAGCCTTGTGGCTGTCCCATCATGCCGGCGGCCGACATCGCCTGGAACTGTCCGGGAATCTGATGTGCTACGTTCTTCACACCACGGTCGGTGATCCGGACGACGCCAACACTGGGCAGGTCCTGCGCGAGCAGGGCGGCCACGGGGCTGAGAGCGGCGGCACAAGCCAGAACGCTCACTCGTTTCCAATTCATTCCAGGCATGGACTCGGCCTTTGTGCTGTCGGGGCGCATCCGTCGGGGCGGGGACCCCAACCCGTGTCAGTTTGAGCGGAGTGACAATTCCGATGTCGGGACTCGCGCCCCGAGGACTTACTGAGGAGCCAACCGCGAAATCGGAGTCAACCGGCTCGACGGTGTGCCCCAACTGTAGTTGTATTGATGTCCGACGACTGGCGCGAGCGGCACGGCAACAGGAACACCATATCCCTGGGCAGCCCACAACTGGCCGTCGCGCTGATCGAAGTAGCTTGGATCCTGCGGATACACGCGGGAGTATTTCCCCATCAGCGGAGCGCCGGCGCCACCATTCCCGGTGGGAATGAAGTAACCGAACTTGCAGCGGAAGTACTGGATCATCGATTCACCGGAATCGTGATTCCGATGATGCGGCCAGCCGTATTTGTATTGACCGTAACGGCCGTCGCCGAAGTCGCAATCACCGTTCGGGCAATAAGTGCCATTCATGACGACGTGCGATTCATTGTGGCCGGCGGGGATCACCATTTCGGATTGAGCCCGGACGGTCACCGTCGCCGGCTTCGAGATCCGGACCACACCAGCGGCCGGCGCGTCGTCCGACATCACCGGCGCAGCAGCGGCGAACAGCAGTGTGCATGCTCCCAGGCATCGTAAGGAACTCGTCCAGGCGCGAATCATTTTCTCATCCTTGGATCACGCTTTCCGTGAGAAAGCGTCGGGGCTTCGTGCGCAGTTTTCATCGGCCGAGGATGTCGACGCTGACGTTCGATATCCGGTGACTCATCAGGCTCAGTACATCGATCGTTTGTAGGACGGGACATCCCACGTGTATCGCATCTCGGTACCCGGACGCATGAAAATGTAGTCGCCGAAGTACTCGCGAAATTGGCACTCTTTCCGCAGGCTCTTTTCCAGCGTCGCTCGACGCAGCCCGCTGAGCTGATTCGGATCCTGATCGCGCCAAGTGGGGACGTAACCCCAGCGGCCCGAGGCAGGAAATTCGTATTTCCGCGGTGTGTGCACAGGTGGGCCCGCTTCCACCACCGCGGAAACGATCAGGCCAAAACCGATGACACCGAGAAGTAAGCAGATTCGTCGCACAGTGTTCCCCCCGGAACCGAGCGTCGCCTGGCTAAACACAGTCGCTGTGCGAAGCTACTTGCTGAACGGCGGATGGAACGGCTTGAACACCGGGAAGTCGGACCGGTATTTCACTTGCACCTGGGTTCCTTGCAGTTCCCATTTTTCGTGCGACCGCATGCCGAACGGCGTCCAGATGTAACCACCCTTCACCCGGTGATAGTACGGCGGATAGATGGCCCGGTAGGTATGCGGATAGAGCATCTCGTGCGGGGCCAAAGCCGGGCTGGAGATGATCGTCATGCCGGTCCACGCCGGGATATTCGTCTTCGGTGCCGGATAGAGCGGCGCACCGAGATGCACATATCCCTGCTGCGAAGGAGCCGGGGTGTACGGCGCGGGCTGCGGTCCGATCGGCATGGGTGCCGCTGGCACCTGAGACGCCGAAATCGGTCGGGCGACAAGATTCAACCGCCCTGGGGCCTCGCCTTCTTGAGCCCAGGTCGAAGGCATCAGCAGCGTGGTGAGCAACACCGTCGCCGGCATGGTGCAGCAGATTCGCAACAACATCGTTCCCCTCCCTGGGTCGATGAATGGTTGTCCTGAATCGATCGGCGAGGACGGCGCACCGTCTTCCCCTGACCGCAGGCTGAAAATCAATCCATTCGCACTACCAGATTTCGGCCAGTGTCGAACCGCGCAATCAGTCTATTTGTGCACGTTGCACGACTCATGCGGTCTTTCACAACCATATGCAGAATAACGGCTTGCATTGCATTGAAAAGCTTGCGCGATCGTTGTATCTGATGCTTTCGCGATCTTCTGCGCGATCGGGAAATTCGCGATGTTCGGTAAACTCAACCCAAACCACGTATCCAGCCGCTTCGTGAAGGAACAACGCTTGCGCTTCGCAGACCCAAGCCCCCACCGTCACCCCGTTTCCCTTGAACAAAAGATTAGGTTGCGAAAGAGGATAGCTAACATCGGACGCGATGCCGTCCGAGAAGCGCGAGCAGCACAAGTTCCTGTTCACCAATTTTGCGCTTTGCATTCTTCACTCGTCACTTTGCATTCCGATCTCTCTCGACGTAGCGTGTTCTCCCCACGCCACGTTTGATGTTCGCCCCAGGAGTTTTCCCCGTTGGCCAAACGTACCTCTGACAGCACCGGTGAATCGGCGGCCGACGGTTCCGATCGCATTCAGTATGTCCCCATCAGCACGGAGACCCGGCGTCGCTACCTCAACTATGCGATGTCCGTCATCACCTCGCGCGCGTTGCCCGATGTACGCGACGGCCTGAAACCCGTCCAGCGCCGCATCATGTATGTGATGTACGAGGGTCTCGGTCTCACCGCCGACAGCAAGCCCCGCAAGTGTGCCAAGATCTCCGGCGACACCACCGGGAACTTCCACCCGCATGGCAACGTCCCGGTGTACGAAGCGCTGGTGCGGCTCGCGCAGGACTTCACGCTGCGGTATCCCCTCGTCAACGGCCAGGGAAACTTCGGCTCCGTCATGGGCCTCCCGCCCGCGGCGGAACGGTATACCGAAGCGAAGCTGACGGCGCTCGCTGAACAGCTCATGTCCGAAATGCGGTTCGACACCGTCGACATGCGGCCCAACTACGACGGCACCCGCGATGAGCCGGTCGTGCTGCCGTCGCGCTATCCCAACCTGCTGGTGAACGGCGCGTCGGGCATCGCGGTGGGGATGGCGACGAATATCCCGCCGCATAATCTCACGGAAATCATCGCCGCCTGCCATCACCTCATCGCCGACTGGAACGCCGACACTGCCGCGTTAATGAAATCGGTGAAAGGTCCCGATTTTCCGCTCGGCGGCCGGATGGTGACCGATCAGAAAGAACTCGTGGGAATCTACGAGGAAGGCCGCGGTTCGATTAAAGTCCGCGGAGAATGTCGCACGGAGAAAGATCGCAAGACCGGCACGGAAGATCGTTTGATCGTCTACTCGGTGCCGTATGGAGTCGAGACCGGTCCGCTGGTGGCGGAAATCGGTGCGGTGGTGCTGAGCCGGAAGCTGCCGCAGCTTCTGGAAGTCCATGATGAAACCGACGACAAGCACGGTTTGCGGATCGTGCTGGAACTCAAACCGGGTGCCGACCACGACGCCGTGCTGGCGTATCTCTACAAGCACACGGCGCTCGAACAGAACTTTGCCTACAACGCCACGTGTCTGGTTCCGGACAGTGCCGGGACGATGGTCCCCGCGCGGTGCAGCCTCGCCGACATTCTCCGCTACTTTCTCACGTTTCGTATGGAAACGGTCAAGAAGCGGATCGGCTACCAGCTTCGGCAACTCGAACACCGGCTGCACATTCTCGAAGGCTTCGCGATCATCTTTAATGATCTCGATCGCGCTTTGAAAATCATTCGCAACAGCGAAGGCAAACGAGACGCCTGCGACAAGTTGCTGAAAGCGTTTCCGCTGCTCGACGAACCGCAGACGATGGCGATCCTCGAATTGCAGCTTTACCGCATCTCGCAACTCGAAATCAACTCGATCACCGGTGAACTCGAAGAGAAACAGGCCCAGGCTGAAAAGCTGCGGAAGCTGCTGGCCTCCGAAAAGAAGCTGTGGAATCTCGTGCAGTCCGAGTTGCAGGAAATCGCCGATCAATACGGTGATAAACGCCGGACCGCGCTCGGCAAGAGCAAGGATATCATCGAGTACGACGCCTCGGCGTACATCGTTCGCGAGAACACCAACGTGGTGGTGACGCGCGAAGGGTGGATCAAGCGCGTCGGCCGGTTGCAAAGTGTCGAAACGACGCGGGTCCGGGAAGGGGATGCGGTGCTCGATGTGCTCCCCGGCAGCACACTCGACACCGCGGTTTTCTTTGCCAGTGACGGCGTGGCTTACACACTGCCGATCACCGACATCCCGCCCAGTTCGGGCTACGGCGATCCCCTGTCGAAGTACGTCAAGATGGCCGACGGCGTACAGATCATTGCCGCGGTCTCCACGGATGCCCGGTTCACCCCCGCCGATGAAGAAGTCGGTGAAGGCTGGCCCGCGACGCCGTATCTGCTGGTCGCCACGTACCTCGGCAACGTGATGCGGATTCCACTCGGGCCGTTCCGGTTGGCATCCACGAAATCGGGCCGAAAGTTCTGTCGGCTGCAGGACGGCGACCGTGTCGTCACGGTGCAACTCATCGGCGATGCAACGTCGGTGTTCCTCGCGTCACAAAAAGGCCGGGTGATTCACTTCACACTCGAGGAAGTTGCGCTCCTCTCCGGTGCCGGTCGCGGTGTGCGGGGGATCAAACTCGAAGCCGCAGACCATCTCGTCGGCTTGCAACTGGTGGTGCGACCCAGCGACTGCCTGCGGATCAAGACCGACGGCGACAAAGTCCTCACCTGCGGCCAGATGAAATACGCCCTCGTCACCCGCGGCGGCAAAGGCGACCGCGCCGTCACCCGCAGCACCGTCACCGAAGTCGTCCGCGACGACATCGTTCTGGTCGATTGGAACACGATCGAAGCCGAGCGGTCTTAGCCCCGATCATTGCAAACTAATCCACGGGAGCATTCAAGACGTTTACCAGAGAGATATTCAGGGGTTGTCTCCGTGTGCCACTGGCTCTGCCAGTGTCTTCTCTTCGCAAGTCCTTGGGACAATTCACACTGGCAGAGCCAGTGGCACACAAAAAGCGATCTTTCGACAGAACCGCCCCAGCCCCCATGCAAAACGTTGCCTTAACCGGGGGCTCAGGCGGTTTCCGGCGTCAGCAGGTTGGCATCTTGCGAGAGGAACCAATTGCCGGTGGGAAGCCGGCGAAAGATCGTGAGCGCATAACCAGACATCACACGCGGTGCACTGCCATTACGGGGCGTGATCGTCACCCGCAGCTTGCTGCGGGCGATTGCCACATCGTCGTGAATTTCGACGTGCTCCATGGCTCCACCGCATTGCAGGGCCACCATCTCGGATCCGGCCCGGAAGTTGGCAGCGAACTCTTCCCGCCCAAACGGGGCCCGTCCCGGCGTGAGGAACACGACATCCTCTGTCATCAGCGCGAGCAGTCGGCTTAAATCTCCGACCGCGGTGGCGTCGAACCATTCGGACTGCAACGCCCGGAGCGCCGTTTCATCATGGGTCATGGGTGTTCATCCGCGTCCTCAAGACATCATTTCAACTCATCGACACTCGGCGCGGCGGACAGCGTCTCCTTCAGCAACTTGCGCAGGGTCGCGACCGTTTCCGCATGGGCGGGATCAGCGGCGAGATTGGTGTACTCGTGCGGATCGGACTCGTGGTCGTAGAGTTCCAGGCCCTGCGTCCCATCACCCCACACGGTGAGACGGTACCGCTCGGAGCGGAGGCTGTACCCAACGGTGGCCGGAGTCGCGGCTTTCTTCTTGTTCCCGCCGCCGCCGCGACGCACCTGGGTAATCGCTGCGGATTTCCAGGGTTGCGACGGTTCATCGAGCAAAGGGGCAAAGCTCTTGCCGGGAAGCCACTTCGGCACCGGCAGTCCGCAGACATCAGCGACCGTCGGATACAGGTCGATCAATTCCACCAGTCGCGATGATGCCTGCCCGCGGGCCTTCATCCCCGGCGTCGACACAATCACCGGGACGCGTGCCGATTCTTCAAACAGACTTTGCTTCTGCCACATCCCATGCTCGCCGAGGTGGTAGCCGTGGTCGCTGTGAAAGACGACGACGGTCTTCTCAGCGAGTTTCAATCGATCCAACGCATCCAGCACATGGCCGACTTGCGTGTCCATAAATTCGATCGAGGCGAAATAAGCCTGCATCGCTTCGCGCTGGAGTGCTTCGCTGATGCCATAGTGTGGCGGATTCACCGTCAGCGCCGGTCGGGGGATGTCATCCCGATCATTCGCCGGTCCGCCAGCCAACGTGAGTTTCGCCAACGGGTAGTGGGTGAAGTACGGCTTCGGAGCAACATACGGCGTGTGCGGTCGATAAAATCCACAGGCGATGAAGAACGGCTTGTCCTTGTGTTCTTCAAGTAACTGTACTACCGCCGCGGCTCCTTTGCCGTCGGTCTGTTCGCTGTCTTCCCCTTCGGCAGCGAGCCAGCTCAGCGTGCCCCCGAACTGTCCAGGTTGCAGCGTGAAAATCTTCGGTTCATCGTCCTTGTCTCGTCCGCGGGGATTGATGACCCGCTGCCAAGAGGGTTTGTCGTCCAGACCATCGGTGCCGATCTGCGTCGGCACGCCGTAGTGGTACAACTTGCCGACGCGCATCACGGAATAACCATGCTGCTGGAACAATTGCGGCAGCGTCGTGATCTTCGGGACTTCGGTGCGGAACTCACGCGCGTTGTCGAATACGGTCGTTTGATCGGGCCGCAAACCCGTGAGGAACGATGCCCGGCTCGGGTTGCACAGCGGGAACTGGCAATAGGCCCGATCAAATCGCATGCCCCGCGCCGCCAGCCGATCAATGTTTGGCGACTTCACCAGCGGATGTCCGTAACAACCCAGCGAGTTGTTCAAATCGTCCGAGACGATGTAGAGAACGTTCCATTTTTCGGCGGCGGTACTCACCGCGGACATCACCATCAAAACAACACATAGTTGCCACACTTTGAACGCGGTCATCACGGTGTTCCTGTTTCATCAGTGACGGGCGGCGCAACAGCAGCAACAAATTCCACACGGCGATAAATTTCTTCGAGCGGGACGGTCACTCCCACCGATGCCAGCGACAGTGTTGCGCTGCGATCCGTGGTTTCCCAGAACGCCCATTGATCGTCCGCATCGCGGCGATGGTAGTGTTCGACTTGAACGCCCATCGAGGAAACGAGCACGAGTTCCCGCAGAGTGGGCAGTTTCCGATATTGGGTCGCCTTGGCGCCGCGGTCATACGATTCCGTAGACTCAGAGAGGACCTCGATCAACACGAGCGGGTTCAGCAGCGTGTCGACTTCTTTGTCCTCAAACTTGGGTTCGCCGCAGACGATGGTGAGATCGGGGTACGTGTAGAGCCCGGAGTCCTGCACTTTCACTCGCAGGTCGCTGTTGAAGACTTCACATGGACGGTCGCGCAAAGCCAGCGTCAAGTAGACGTACAGATCGCCAGCGATCCGAAGATGTTCCTTGCTCGCTCCGGACATCGCAAAGATTTCGCCGCGATAGTATTGGCTCTTCGTCTGAGCCCGGCGTTCACGCTCTAGGTATTGCTCAGGGGTATAGAAAGGGATCGGGACAGTCGACATGGCGTGCTCCTCGGTTTCCGCAATTCTACTGGTAAATTACCACTAAAAACACAGTCGCGTCGGACTTGCCGAGGTTTTCGAGGATGTGCGGGACATCGGCCCGGTAGCTGGCGGAATCACCGCGGTTGAGCTCGGTTTTCTCTGTTCCCGAGGTCACACGAAGCTTGCCTTGTTCGACCGTGAGGAACTCGCGCGTGCCCTGAAAGTGAGCCGCGCTGTTGAGCGATCCACCCGGTTTGAGACGGACCTGATAGAACTCGACATCCTTCTCCAGATGCAACGGCGACAGCGTACGGATTTCGCAATGTTCATCGGAACGATACAGCGCGGCTCGGTCATCCGTGCGGACGACGTGAATCGCGACACCGGCGCCCGGGACATCGACGAATTCGGCGAGGGACATGCCGAATGCCAATGCGATCTTGCACGTCACCGCGAGTGTGGGATTGGCTTCACCACGCTCAATCTGACTGAGCATCGAACGGCTGACGCCACTGGCCGAAGCGAGTTGTTCCAGCGACCAGCCGCGCTGTTGTCGTTGCACTTTCACCCGTTCGCTCACCTGGCCGTTGAGGGGATCAGGATCGACGGTTGGTTTCCGCGCGGGCATCGCCATTGTCCATTATTTCGGAAAAATGTCTTGCAAGTCGGAATCGATCTTTCTAGGATACCGCACATCGATTCCGAAATACAGGACACCGACCCCACTGACATTGGGAAGCGACCAGCGCGGGGCGCGAAACCGCACAGCGTAGATTGAGGACGGATTGTGAAAGCGCTAGTGAAGAAATACGCCGAGAAGGGGCTCTGGCTCGAAGACATTCCCGAGCCGACGATTGGCATTAACGATGTGCTGATCAAGGTGAAAAAGACCGGCATCTGCGGGACCGATCTCCACATCTACAAGTGGGATGCGTGGGCGCAGAAGACCATCCCGGTACCGATGGCCGTCGGTCACGAATTCGTTGGCGAGATCGTCGCCGTCGGTTCGAACGTGACCGACTTCCATCCCGGTGAAATCGTCAGCGGCGAAGGCCACGTCGTCTGCGGCCAGTGCCGCAACTGTCTCGCCGGACGACGCCATCTCTGTGCCCACACCAAGGGCGTGGGCGTGAACCGTGACGGCGCGTTCGCCGAGTACATCAGCCTGCCGATGACCAACGTCTGGCATCATGCGCCGGAGATCGACTTGGAAGTCGCGTCCATCTTCGACCCGTTTGGTAACGCGGTCCACACGGCCTTGTCATTCGATCTGCTCGGTGAAGACGTGCTGGTCACCGGGGCGGGACCCATCGGCGTGATGGGGGCCGCCGTCGCGAAACATGCCGGGGCCCGATATGTCGTGGTGACCGATCTCAATCCGTATCGGTTGGAACTCGCCCGCAAAATGGGAGCGACCGTCGCTGTTGATCCGCGGGAAACGTCGCTGGCCGACGTGCAGAAGCAACTCGGCATGAAAGAAGGCTTCGACGTCGGTCTCGAAATGTCGGGCAGTCCCGCGGCGTTCAACAGCCTCATCGCCAACATGGCTCACGGTGGCAAGATCGCCCTGCTCGGCATCCCCGAGAAGGAAATGGCGATCGACTGGAACGCTGTGATTTTCAACATGCTCACCATCAAGGGCATCTACGGCCGCGAGATGTATGAGACGTGGTACAAGATGACGGTGATGTTGCAATCGGGGCTGAACCTGAAGCCCGTCATCACACACCGTTACCATTACACCGACTTCCAGAAAGGCTTCGACGCCATGCTCGAAGGGAACTGCGGCAAAGTCGTGCTGGATTGGGCGTAAGCTATCAATGTCACGTTCCCGGTATCGGGAAAAGCGAGAGGGGATGTGAACTCTCTTGTGCGGGGGCCGTCTATAAATCGTTCGGAGTGGAGTACGAGATACACGCGACCGAAGAGTGATGGCATCCGATGACAACAATGACGCAGAAACGGCTTCCCCCCGGACCCCGCGGACACTGGTTACGGGGCTGTTTGCGGCGGTTTCAACATGAACCGCTGGAGTTCTATCGGGAGTGTCATCGCGAGTACGGCGACTACGTCCGTATCCGCATGGTCCCCGGCGTCGATGTCTATCTGCTGACGCATCCCGATGCCGTCGAACAGGTGCTGCAGAAACACCATCAGAACTATCGCAAGCCGGACTTCTTTCACAAGACCGTGGGCTTGCTCGCCGGGAACGGCATTTTTACAAGCAAAGGACCGTTCTGGCTGCGGCAGCGGCGGTTGATGCAGCCCGCGTTTCATCGACAGCATCTGGTAAAGCTCGTCCCGAAGATCACCGCCGCCGCGGAAGCGTTTGTGGAAGAGAAAGCCCGATCGACGGAACCGTTCGACATTCTGCCGGAGATGATGAAACTCTCGTTGCGGATTGCGGGGGACACGCTCTTCAGCACCGACATTTCCGCCGATGCGGATGAAGTCGGGCAGGCCTTCCGCACCGCGTTTGAGTACGTCAGCTACCGGATGAACTACTCGCCGTGGACGCCGGTCTGGTGGCCGAACCAGCGGAACCGGGAGTTCGCCGCAGCGAAGCGGACGCTGGACCGCGTGGTGCTGAAAATCATCGCCAATCGCCGAGCCAGTGGGGAACAACCCGATGATCTGCTGACGTTGTTGCTCACCGCGCAGGACGAAGAATCCGGCACGGGGATGACCGATCAGCAATTGCTCGATGAAGTGCTGACGCTGTTGCTGGCGGGACACGAAACCGTCGGAGCGTCATTGGCCTGGGCGTGGGGACTGCTGGGCGAGCATCCCCACATTCAGGACGACGTCTTCGCCGAGATTCAGCAGACGTTACAGGGACGCACGCCCACCCTCGAAGACTTGCCGAAGCTGCCGCTCACCCGCGCGGTGTATGACGAAACGCTGCGGCTGTATCCCCCGGCGTGGGGACAACCGCGGCAAGCGATCGACAAAGACGAAATCGGCGGTTACACGATCCCCCAAGGGGCGTTCATCGTCCTCAGCCAGTGGATCACCCATCGGCATGGAGCGTACTGGTCCGACCCGCATGCGTTCCGACCGGAGCGGTTTCTGCACCCCGATCCGCAACGGCCGAAGTTCGCCTACTTTCCGTTCGGTGGTGGTCCACGCATCTGCATCGGCAACACGTTCGCCCTGATGGAAGCCCCGCTGGTGATGGCGACGATTCTGCAACGCTTCCGCGTTCACCGCACCACAACCGGCGAGATTGTGCCCGACCCGACGTTCACGCTGCGTCCGAAGTTCGGCGTGCCCGTGCGGTTGGAGGCACGTTGAAGCGAGCAGCGCGGGGCGCGAAACCGCAAGCGGACGATCCTCGCTTTGCGGTTTTGCGCCCCGCGATGGTCGCTTCTTTGTGTCTTAATCATTTACAGATAAACAGGTTCCGTCAATGACACAAGTTTGACAAAGAGATGACGGACGCCTGACAACCGATTTCCGATGGGAGCGTATAAATCTCCCATCGCGGCGGAACCTCCGGCCGTGAACCCGGGCGGATGGATTCGCCCTGGTCGGATGTCTCAGGACTCGCGTCGTTCGTGACGCCCCTAAAAAGAGCTTCGCATGTCGACCACACTTCGTCCGCCCCGTGAGCGGAAACGCTCCGAACGCATGGCAAAAATGTCGGCCCAGGCCTCCACGAAAGGGGCTCCGGTCATTCAGAGCAAACCGGCCACTGTCTCGGCTCCGATGCAGGAAATCTTCGACGCCTTTTCCCCCGACCGGCTGACTTGGAAAGAGGTCGACTGGATCGTGGTGGGATGGATCGGGGCCATGCACGTCGGCACACTCGCCGCTCCGTTTTTCTTCACTTGGCCGGCTTTGGCCATGTGCGTGCTGCTGCACTGGATGACGGGCAGCCTCGGCATTTGCCTCGGTTATCACCGGTTTCTGTCGCACCGCTCGCTGAAATTGATCGCTCCGGCCCGGTTCCTGACGCTGGTGTGTGGCGCGCTTTCGGGTGAAGGTTCGCCGCTGGTCTGGGCCGCGACGCACCGGCTGCACCACATGCGGTCCGATCAGGAAGGCGACCCGCATTCGCCGACCGTGGGTTCGTGGTGGGCGCACATGAACTGGTTGTGGGTCAAACGGTCTCCCGCTCAGCAGCAGGCGTTGTTCAAGCGGTTCGCTCCCGACCTGATGCACGACCGGATGATGCAATTCTTCGAGAAGACCTATTTCCTGTGGCTGGTCGCTTCGGGAGTGGCGCTCTACTTCATGGGTGGCGTGCCGTTCGTGCTGTGGGGACTCTGTGCCCGGATGGTGTTCATGTATCACTCGACGTGGTTCGTGAATTCCGCCACGCACCTCTGGGGTTACCGCAACTACCAGACGAAAGACCTCTCGCGCAACCTGTGGTGGGTGGCGGTTCTCGCTTACGGCGAAGGCTGGCACAACAATCACCACGCTCACCCCAGCACGGCCCGGGCCGGTCACCGCTGGTGGGAACTCGATCCGACCTTCTGGGCGATCCGCGCTCTGCAAATCACCGGGCTGGCCTACCAGGTGGACGACCGCACCCCAGCGATCAACCAGATCGCCCCCGAACCGGACGCGGAAATGGCCGAGATCGTGCCCACCGTAACCGCCTCCGCAGCGGTGACGCAGACGGCGGTTTGATTCACGTCGTCAAAGTAATCTTGCGAAAGCCCGCGGAAAGCGATCTCCGCGGGCTTTACGCATTGATACTGGGTGATTTCCACGGGACAGAAATCCGTGGCTGGTTTTGCCGATGAAACGCCCCGGTGGGTAAGGCCGGGGTGGGGTATTCGGGCCTATTCAGTTTCTGCGGGAATGGGGGTGGGCTCAGCAGGAAGTGGACAGGTAGCGGCCGATGCCAGCGACGTGCTTTTTTTGGATAACGGCCACCATGTCCACACGATTGCCGAGTTAACCTGCAGAATTCCGTGAATCACCAAGAACGCTCCGATAATTAACATCAGGAGCATGGCAACGCAGACTGTGACTCGCTTCCATTGAGAGTCGTCTGGGAAAAAGCCGGAGAGAAAATCTGGAACGGCGGTTGATGCGCCAATCAACGTACCGCCGACTGCCACTTCCAGTTCATGGCGTTTGTACCACGGTTTTCGAGCGTTGCCTGCTGCTGCAAGGACGCGAAAAGCATCGTGGACATGCGGTGCAAGAACTCTTTCCGACCTTTCACCGATCGCAATACCGAGGGCGATCGACTTCAGCGCAGCGTTGTAGTCCTTGCCAACCTTGCTAAGTTCCGATCGTGCCTCTTGGGTCCAACTCGGTTCGGCCATTTAGGGAGTTCACTGCTGATTGCACTCAAGGCACTCATTCATGTCTTGAATCGAACTTTCAATCTCGGGCGGCAAGTCGCCCTGCTTCACAAGCGATCGAACAACCCCAATCAGATCATTTCCGGCCGTTCGGACATCGTCGACCGTTACCTGAACCTGGCCCTCCCCAGACAGGGCGGCGCGTTTGCGAGCGTGGACCTCTGCAAGTTGCGCAACGACTTCGTCAAAACCATCTTGAAAACACGTCAAGAGGTCTAAAGCGTGGCTGGTCATCACGACCCCTTGCGGGTCGCTCACATCTTTGATGGCGGCCATAACCTAATTACCTTGGCGATTCGTCGTCTCCGGTGTTGCGCCACATCCGTGGCCGGAACTGTACCGTTCATCGGCACTTGCGACTAGCTCTCCTGACTAGAAGTATATCCAACACACATGCGGTGGCGTCAAACGAAAACGATTTGCGCCGACGTTTAACAGCGCAAATCTAGAAACCTGAACATCTTCGCTTGTTCAAATTGTTAAAATCTACCTCGCCGACCAAGTCTTCCGGACTCCACCGCAGTCTTTGCCCAATAACGGACGTTTGCCCAAGATCTACAACGAATACGTAACGCCTTGACTGATCGCTGGGGCATTTAGTTTCCCGCCCGCCCCCGCTCCGTACCGTGCGTCACATCTGGCGATCAATTTTCCGGCCTGCGCTAGTCGTCCAGCACTCACGCATTTTCTTACCTTGACACACTTTGCAGCGCGTTCTAGATTCCTGCGTCCGGGATTCAAACTCGCTGTTCCGCCATCGTGGGAAGGAAGCCCATGATGACCGATCGGCGGGTTCGTGTGACGGACGGTCCCTGTAATTGTCAGAATCGATAAACTCGCTGTAATCCGCCTGAGTCGATTCAACTTGATCGCGGCATCAGGACGATGCCTAACAAAGTCGTTTCGCGAGGCACCAGCCTCGGAAGCGGTTTGCACCATGTTCGTCGGAAGCGAAGGGAGTCGCTGATGACCATCTCTGTGTCGCCTGGCACGGCACCAGTTGCCGTTGACGCCGAGCGTCCTGTTCCGTTTATTGATCTCGTCCCGCAATACAATGCGATGTCGAGCGAGATCCTGTCCGCCGTCGAACGGTTGCTGGCAGAGCAAAAATTCATCCTCGGTGACGAAGTCGCCGAACTCGAATCCGAAATTGCCACCTACTGCGATGCCCGGCACGCCATCGGCTGCAACTCGGGGACCGATGCCCTGATCATCGCGCTACAGGCGCTCGGCATCGGTGAAGGGGACGAAGTCATCACGACGCCGTTCTCCTTCTTCGCTACCGCGAGTTCGATCGTCCGCGCCGGGGCGACGCCGGTGTTCGTGGACATCGATCCGGAAACGTTCAATCTCGATCCGCAGTGTGTGGAAGACGCGGTGACGCCGAAGACGAAGGCGATCATGCCGGTCCACCTCTACGGTCAATGTGCTGACATGGAACCGCTGTGGCGGATTGCCACGCAGCACAAGCTGGCCATCGTCGAAGATGCCTGCCAGGCGATCGGTGCGGAGTATCAAGGCCGTCGCGCCGGGGTGCTCGGAGCCGTGGGCTGCTTCAGCTTCTTCCCGACGAAGAACCTCGGCGGTGCCGGTGACGGTGGCATGATGACCACCGATGATCCGGAACTCGCAGCGCGATTGAAACGGCTACGCGTGCATGGCGATGTGGGTCAGTACGAACACATCGAAGTGGGCATGAACAGCCGGCTCGATGCGCTCCAGGCGGCGGTCCTGCGGGTTAAACTGCGGCGGCTTGAATTCTGGACGGCGTCACGCCAGCGAAATGCCAAGCGGTATGCGGACATGTTCCGCCAGACCGGATTGACCGACACGCTGGAACTGCCGACGGCGAAAGGTGATTCCCGCCACGTCTACAACCAGTACTGCGTCCGCGTTCGCAGCGGTCTGCGTGACCATATCATGCAGAAGATGCGCGAAGCGAAAGTTGGTTGCGCAGTCTACTATCCGAAGCCGCTGCACCTGCAGAAGTGCTTTGCTTCGCTCGGCTACCGCCTCGGTCAATTCCCGGAAGCGGAAGCCGCCTCGAAGGATATTCTCGCCCTGCCGATCTATCCTGAGCTGCCGATGTCAGATCAGGAACGGGTCGTCGGGACGCTGCAAAAGATCGTCCGCGAAGCCGTCCCGAGCACGCAACGCATCCGCCGCGCGGCGTAGTCGACGAAGACAACACGACAACGAAAGAAGCCCAGGGAAAGCATTCCCTGGGCTTCTTCGTTTTCTCATTTTGTATTGATCCCGAAGGGATCGCAGAGGGTAGCCGGTGGTCGGAGCGCAGCGTAGACCACCGGACGGATGACGAAATGACTCCGCATCCCGAAGGGATGCCAGTACGATTGACGAAATCAGGACGCTTCTGGCACCCTCCGGGGTGCATCTCATATTGGCTTCGTAACCGGGGGTATCGCTCCGCTCAACCCCATACGCATCAAGTTTGGCGGAAGTCCAGTCGCTCGGGGTGGTTGAGGAGTTCGATGGTACCGGGTTTCCGGCGGGGGTTGCGGCGGCAGGTTTTGGCGATGAGGGTCGTCAGATCGGCGAGCATGCACGGGAACATGGCCGTGTGATTCAGGCTCGCGGCGAGGCGGCCGGCGAAGTCGCGGATGGTCTTTCCCGCTTTGTCCCAACTGACGCGCGCGTCGCCCCAACTGGTCGCCACCAGCAACCAGTGCTGCACCAGGCAGGCGATCAGTCGCGACCAGACGCCGACCATCGTCCGCACATCGTTCGACCCGGTCAGCGCGGCCGCCAGCCCCGACGATTTCCACCGCTTGAACAACAACTCGATTTGCCACCGGGCTCGATAGAGCACCACCGCTTCCGTTGGCGTCATCTGCTCTTCCGGGACGCTCGTCACCAGGATCGACCAGTCGCACCACGCCAGCCGTGCGGCACTGGGCTCCCGGCCCCGTTTGCGTTGGACATCTTCGCACAGCTTCTGGCGGCGACGAGCCGCCTGTTCGGCCGGGACGCGCCAGGCCAACAAGCGACACGGCAGACGATCCTTCTATCCCAGTTCGATCGGCTGATCGACGAACGGCCCGGGCTGTTGTTCCAGCCACGGCAGCAACTCCACCGGTGAACCCTCGGGAAGCAACACCCCCCGTGCCAAACTGCAGGCGCGACAAAAAGTGTTCCCCGGCGGCCATCATGGCGGCAAACGCCGGCACGTTGAAATAACCCAGGTCGCTGATCCGCTGCGATCCCGGCCCATGACGAACGTGTTGACGACCCGTCGCGGCATCGGGATTTTTGCCGGGCTCGATTTCGATGTGCGACAATGCCCCGCTCCGCAGGTCCAGTTCCGTTTGCAGTTTCAGCGCGGCGGAACTCGTGTCGTAAGACCCGCCACAACCGGGGAACGCTTCCCGCAAGCTGTCGGGCAAGGTGAACGTCGAACTGTCGAGCACCGTCACACTGGTGAACCGCTCCAGCAACGGAGCCAATGAGGAGGACGAACCCACCACGATCTTCACCGACTCCCGAAAACAGTGTTCTAAAAACGACACCAGCGCAGGCGTCCGCCGCTGGTCCACCGCCTGCGGCGTGACTTCTGCGCCGACCTGCACGGCCATCTGCGCCAGATCGGCCGTCGACGCCTTCGGTTTCCATAAATGTCCCAGCACAAAGGTCATCACCAGCGACATCGGTTAGAACTCCCGCCGCCGCCGAATCACCCCCGTCCGCACCGCCGCCTCGTTCGCCACCGGTCCCAACAACCGTTGCACCGCCGCACCCACCTTGGTACACCTCACCATGGGAAGTTCCTTCTTCCAGCACTCGGTCTTCAGCGAACCGGTGATGGTTGAAGAACTTCCCTTTTTTGTCCACCGCGATTTCCCTTAACTTGATGCGTATGGGTCGCAGCGCAGCGATACCCCCGGAAAACGAATTAAAAACTATCCGCACCCCGGAGGGGTGCCAGAAGCTTGCGTGCCTAACGTCTGGCACCCCTCCGGGATGCGTTGCCTCCGGGTTGCGTTCCGGTGGTCTCCGCTGCGCTCCGACCACCGGCTACCGTCTGCGACCCCTGTCGGGGTCAATCGCATCTTTCTCGGAGGACAATCTCAATCCTTATCTGAACCGAGGTAGGAACGGTCCAGACCCAGGATGATCCGCAGCGAAATGGCCGCGATGCCCAGCGCGATGCCCAGCATGATCGCCCGTTGGCCGGCGGTGGTGAAAACGGCCATGATCACGCCCGTCATGCCGGGGAACGTCAACGCCGACATCGAATCCGGCACCCACGACGTCAACACGGTCCCGGCATACGTCCGGCCCAGCAGCACAATGAACGCGGTGACGAGCAGCAGCATCGCTTCCACATTCTTCGCGCGAAACGCCCGGAACGCTGCGGAAGCCACATAGAACGCCAGCAGCGAAAACATCGTCGCCACGATGGGCGACATGATGTACTCATACAGCCACCACAGCCCGCCCCCTTCTTCAAGATAGTTCCCGGACCAGGCGTAATCCGGAAACTTGTCCGCGGCGGGGACGCCCCACTTCGTCATGCCCACGAAGACGGTGACGAAGAAGGCGATCAAGGTGACGGCGGAGAATCCCCACCCGGCCTGTTGATGAGCGACCTTTTTCAAATGATGCAGACACAAGTTCGTCCCGCCGATGAGGAACGCAATCGCGGCGAGAATCGTGAACCAGATCTCCGCGGTCTGCTGCCACTTCTGCGCGGGGGGAATGAAAAACGCGATGATCATCACGGTGCCGCTCACCCCGGCGATCACGGCGGGAATGGTCCGTTTCATCACGCGCCCCCCTTGTTGAGAATCACTTCTCGGAAATACTCGTACGCATCCGCTCCCACACCCTGCGGCTGGAACACGGCCCACGTTGCCAGCAGGCAACCGCCCAGCAACAACACCGCGGCGAGCACTTTGCCGGCGTCCTGACCTTTCAGCGTGCCCAACTGCTGCGGCTCGCGCGAAAGGTACGCCGACGCCGCAAAGAGTTCTTCACCCAGCAGCGTGTAATCGCACGCCGCCACGAAGAACGGCAACTGCGATGCTTCCGCAGTCCCGGCGATCTGAATCGCACCCACACTGTTGCCGACTTCCGCCAGCAGCAGCGACTCGGCAAAGAACTTGCCGAGGAAGAAACACGCGGCCGGTTTCTCTCGCGTCATCCACCCGCACACATACGCCACATAACCGAACTGCTCATCGGTGACGTAATAAATGCGGTCCGGATTGAAACTCTCCGGACGACCCGCTTCCAGACACGCCGCTTCGCAACTTTCCTGTGCGGCGGTCATCACCAGCGACCGTGACGTGGGCACTTCCAGCGCGGCGTCATACTCCGCTGCGGTCTTGGCGACTTTAGAAAGCACGGTCAGACCCGCGACCGTTTCGATCTGATCGAGGTCCATGATGCCGGGGACGAACAACATCGGCCGTCCCATTTCCGTCGCGCGGCCAACGGCTTCATCGAGCGCCGTCAATGCCGCAATCGGCCGGACATAGGTTACCGCCCCCCGCCGAGCGAGTTCGGTGCAGACAATGACCGCCCCGCAAACGAACGCCACGATCGCTCCGAACCACAACCGCCGGGTGTCGACCCATTGCATGATCGGTTGAAATGCTTCTGCTGTTTCGACCGGTGCGGATGTGGTGCCATCCGGACCGAGCGCGACGACACGGTAACGATACTTCTTGCCGGGCTCGCAATTCGTGTCTTCGAGGAGTGTGTTTCCCGCCGGGACTTTCGCGATCGACGACCACTCGTCGCCCTCCGCCCAGCGTGAGACTTCATATTGCAGGACCCGCTTCGGTTGTACGCTCGGCTGATCGTCGGCGGATAACGACCAATTCACGATCAATCCATTCGCGGCGTCATTGGCACGATCCTCCACGACAAGGTTCGTCGGCGGGGCAATGTCCGCAGCGATAGCGGCACCACAGAATCCAGCAACGAGAAAAACAGACGCAGGGATGAGCGCGAGTCGGAACTTCATCCAAGACGGAGAGGAACCACGGAATACACGGACCACACGGAAAAAGAAGGGAAGAGGAAACTCGTCTTCTGTCTTCTTCCGTGTCGTCCGTGTCTTCCGTGGTTCCATCGTATTTCTCCGCTGGGATTCGGCGTTTCTCATCCTCTATCCTTCGATGAGTTCCACGTTCGCGCGGGGGACCGTGACGGTGACGCCGCGGGCGAGTGCTACGGTCACCACGCGGGCTTTGGATTCGGATGCTAACACCGTGGGTTCGGAGGGCATCGAGGCGATGGTGCCGAGCGAGCCGAATTCGGGTTCGCGGATCACCCGCACTGGGGCCCCGACGACGAGTTGGCCTTCTTCGCGATTCGTGGTCGGCAATGCGACCGCGGCGGCATCCACGGGGATCAGGATCTCCGGCCGTAACACGCCCGCGCGAATTTGCGTGGTGCCGTTGACCGAGGCACGATGCCCCGCATGCCGTCGCAGCAGGTCGAACGTCCGGTTTGCCATCGCGATGTCGCCGAAGCCTTCGGTGATGATGATCGATAGACCGATCGTCTCGTTGCCGGTGATCGCGACACCGAGGTCGTACCCGAGAATTTCGCGCAGGTCCTGATCGTCGATGCCGCCGGTCACCACGGCCGCCACGCCGAGTTGCTGCGCTTTGCGGATCGCCGCCTGTGTCACCCGGCGGCCGCCGATGACGATCTTGCCGCGGAGATCGCCGGTCAGTTTATCTTCATGTAGGTCTTCGTCCGGTTTCGCACAGACCGGATGAATGACGCCATAGGCTTCGCCTCCGATGCCGAAGATCCCCTGGATCACCGCAGCGTCGGCTTCGATCACGGCTCCTTCGTTCGGCAGCACTTCGACCACCGTTCCCGTGAGATACGCCCGCACCTGCACCCGCAGCGGTTCACCACGCACGATCATCATGCCGGTGACCATCGAGACCGATTCCACCGTGCCCGCAACGGTCGATTTCACCTCGGACGAGAACAGCCCGAACAGCCCTTTGGACTGCGCGACCATCTGCCCGACTGTCACGACATCACCGGCTTTGATCAGCAGATGTTTCGCGAGTTCTCCCGCCGGCACGCCGAGCAGCTTCGCAACATTCACCGGCGTCGCATCCCCCGGCATCGCAGTCTCGGCAATGATGTCTTCGGCCTGCACCTTCGCCCCGACGGCCACGCGCACATCCCCCGGAATGGGCAACACCCGGCGACAACGCCAGCGCGTGCACGGGGTGACTTTCAGTCCGGGGGTATAGCCTTGGGCCATGTGGAAGGGACTAGCGAATAGGGGTTAGGGAAGAGCCAAAAGGGGAAATGTCGAAGGCGGAATGTCGAATGAAGAAACCTCAGTTTCGACATTCTGCCTTCCTCATTCGACATTTCACGTCACGGATACATCTCCACGACTTTGTTCCATTGCTGCACTTGTTGTTGACATGCTTGGCGATTGTCCGGAAGCGCAAGCGCTCGGCCGCGCGCATCGAAGATCACGCCGACGGTGCCGCCGTGGATCGTCGCTTCGTGGCGTTTACCCGGGCCGCTGCCGACGTCGAAGCCGCGCGATGGTTCCAGCACGACGGTGGCAGTTTCTCCGACACCCAGCGGCCAGTGCAGGAGTTCGCCGAACTTCGCTTCCCCTTGTGTCTGGATGCCGCCCGAGAATTGATACTTGCAGCACGGTTGGCCCGGTTTGCCGGTCCCTTTCGGGGCGATGCAGGTGCCAAGGTAGATGAGGCAATCGCGCTGGAAGACTTCCATCGCGGCCTGCGGGTGGACCTGCGCGAGAACGCCGAGGTGGGGCATCATGAAGATGCTGTCCTTGGCGAGCCGCGTGATCCCTTCCGGCTCAAAGGCGTCGATGAGCATCATCGCCGTCTGCACCATCCGGGGGGCATGCGACAACACGCCGCCGGACGCCACGAGCAGATCAAGGCGCATGTTATCGATCAGCGATTCGTCGCCGGTCTTCTGGGAAAACGCATCGCCGACCGTCCGTTGTTTCTGCACGCCCTGCAGTCCCACGGCGAACTGCCGATGCTGCACGTACGCCAGCCGCAGGGCTTCGCGCGAGACCGCCTGCTCGAACATCAACGCATCGAGCGTTTGCGGGATCGTCGTCGGGCGGATCATCTTGTTCTTCACACGATTCCGCAGTTCACGCTCATCGCAATCAAACGGCACCCACCGCAGAATTTTCGGCAACGTCGCTTCCGCACAGACATTCGAGATCGAATAACTCATGCCGAGATTGGCACTCACCGTGCGATTGAACGCGCCGTCGAAAACACTGAAGACGTCGGTGGTCGCGCCACCGATGTCGACCCCGACGACGTTGATGTTGTCCTGCTTGGCGATCGTTTGCAGAATCTCGCCGACCGCGCCGGGGGTGGGCATGATCGGTGCATCGGCCCAGGCCATCAGCTTTTCATAACCGGGGGCGTGAGCCATCACGTGTTCGAGAAACAAGTCGTGAATGGCATCCCGCGCCGGGGCGAGGTTCTCGCGTTCCATCGTCGGCCGCAGGTTGGGGACGATGGACAGTTCCACCTCATTCTTGAAAACATCGGCAACGAGATTCGCGGCGTCCTTGTTGCCCGCGTAAATCACCGGCATCCGGTATTGCCCGCCGAACCGCGGCTGCGGCTTTGCCGGGGCGATGAGTTCCGCGAGTTGCACGACATGCGTCGTGGTGCCGCCGTCGGTCCCACCGGAGACGAGAATCATGTCGGGACGGAGATCGCGGATGCGCTGAATCTGTTCGTGCGGTTTGCGCTTGTCGTTCGAGGCGAGCACGTCCATCACGATGGCCCCGGCCCCGAGGGCGGCGCGCTGAGCACTCGCCCCGGTCATCTCGCGGACGACCCCGGCGACCAGCATCTGCAACCCACCGCCGGCGCTGGACGTCGAGATGTAGATATCGCAGCCATCTTTGCCACTGCTGGGACGAACCAGCACACCGTTCTCATCGACCAGTTTTCGGCCCGCGAGTTCACCGACTTCGGTCGCCGCGTTGATGACACCGATCGTGACGTCCGCTGCCGGTTCTTCCACGGTGGTGGGGGCTTCCCCGCGGTACGTCTGCCGATACGTTCCGTCGACTTTTTCGATGAGGATTGCTTTGGTGGTCGTGCTGCCGCAGTCGGTCGCGAGAATCACGTTCAGCGATTCGGGATCGATGGGTTTCTTCGGCGTCGCGGGATGGGCCGTCATGTGCGGTCGCCTCCGGCCATCGTTGTTTCAATGGGAGGGCGAAGCTCCTGCTGAGCCGCTGATTGGCAAGACGCGTTGGGAAGCGCTCGCGGCTCGGCGGGAGCCTCGCCCTCCCGATCATTGATGGCCTGCAATGTCGATACGACGAAATCCATTCCGCCGGGGCGTTCCAGCAGATCGGCGAGCACTTTCAGACCCGCGGCATTGGTCACCGCGGCGAACCAAGGTTCGACAAACCGCACGGCTTGTCCGCCGAGTCCACTCAGCGGTCGCGACGATTCAAGCATCACCACCGCGGGCAGCGTCATTCCCCGGCGAGCAATTTCCGTGGCGACGCGCTGGATGAGTTCCTGCTCGGCGACCGTCGGAGCAAAGCTCTCCGCCGTCTCCACCGCAAAGGCGTGTCGCAACCAGTTCCGCAATTCGAAGGCCTCAACAGGAATGAGAGACTGCGCCATCGCAGAATACCAACTCATAGCACGGATGGCGATCAAACCGTCCCAGCCCGGAGCGCGAGCGACGGAGGATGGATTTTGCTCGCCGTCGCTTGCGCTCCGGGCTGGGAAGGATGTGCCGTTACGCGAGCACGCCATCGGGCATGGGCAATCGAAACACACGGCGGGCGTTGGCGGCGGTGATGCGGGCGAGTTCGTCTTTGTTGGCACCGCGCACGTCGGCCAGAAAATCACAGGTGTGACGAACGTACGCCGGTTCGTTCCGCTTGCCGCGATGCGGTGCCGGGGCGAGATACGGGGCATCGGTCTCGACAAGCAACCGATCGGCGGGAACCGTCGCCGCCACCTTGCGTAGGTCATCGTTGCGTTTGAAGGTCACCATCCCGGCGAACGAGAGATGCATGCCGAACTTCAGGCATTCGTCGGCGGTTACTTGATCGCCGCAGAAGCTGTGCATCACGCCATTCAAAGAGCGCCCAGCGAAATGGTGGCCGAGCAGCGAGACGACCTCGGGTTCGGCGTCGCGGCAATGGACCACAAATGGCAAATCAAGATGCCTGGCCAAAGCGATATGCAAATGGAAAAACTTGACCTGCAAGGCAAGCGGGGCATGGTCCCAGTAGCGGTCGAGGCCCGTTTCACCGATGCCGACGACTTTCGGCTGCTTCGCCAGCGCGGCGATCTCCTCAAAGTCATTCGGCCCGGCGGCTTGCACGTAGTTGGGCTGAATCCCCACCACGGCGAACACGGACGCGTGCTGCTGCGCCAGTTCCACCGCCCGGCGGCTCGATTCGAGGGTGATGCCGACCACAAGCATCTGGTGAACGCCGGCGGCCACCGCGCGGGTGATGGCGTCGTTCTGGTCCGATGTGAAGGCGTCTTCGTTGAGATGGCAGTGCGTATCGACCCAGTCCATACCGATCGTCCATGCGGCCCGCAAGTTCCCGCGATGAACCATCGCGACGGACCGGTATCTTACCGCGCTGCGATCGCCGGGGTCGATGGCGACAGGAGTGCCTTGAGTGCGGTGGCGACCTGTTGCTCTTCGGTCAGCACGTCCCGCAGCACCGCCACGGCCTCGGCGTCGTCGATGCAGGTATGGACCGCTTCGTCCAACTCCGTCACCAACGCTTCTTGCGATTGCTGCAATTTGGGGACGAAGTAGTTCCACGAGAGAAAGTGGAGATCGCCGTAGTCGGTGGGGTAGACGCCAAAGTCGACGGACCACCCGCGGGAAACCAGCAGGTCGACGATTCGGCCCACGGAGTCCCGTTGCCGGGCCGCGAGTCGGCTCATCTCGTTGTCGAGCGCACCGGTTTTGGCCCACGGCGAGACTTCCGCCGCATATTGCAGCAGGCTGCGCCCGAGGTCGACGACCAGTTCGTTGAGCTTCGCGTTGTGCGTGATGACCGCCACCGGAGAACCCAGATTAGTGAAGGAAAAGGACTTCCGCGGCCCGACGGGCAACGTTGCTCACCAACCGGACATCGACACCGAGCCACAGGATCGGGAACGTCACCAGCATGACATACAGCCCGGCGGAAGACCATGCCGGGAACGTGACCACCGGTGCGGTGGTGGGCCGCTCGGTGAGGTACATCGTCTTCAGGACATTCAGGTAGTAGAACAGACTGAGGACCGTGTTCAACCCGCCCATGGCGAGAATCACCCACATCGACCAGTGGACGAAACCGGCATCATACAGTGACGCAAAAATCAGCAGCTTGCCAATAAACCCGCCCAACGGCGGCAATCCAACAAGGCTGAACAGACACAGACCCATCCCCACGCACAACACCGGGGCCTGAAAACCCAGCCCGCGGTAATCCTCGATTTCCTCGCTGAAGATTTCGTTGCGAATGAGGGCGGTAATGGAGAACGCACCGAGATTCATAAAGAGGTACACGGCGAGGTAGTACAAGAGTCCTTCCACTGCATGGGATGAACGCTCCGACAAAGCCGCGTCGCCAGCGAGACCACCGGCTTGCAGGACGATCATGGCAGACACGGCCATCAGCATATAGCCAGCGTGGGCAATTGTGGAGTAGGCCAGCAAGCGCTTCATGTTGGTCTGGCTGTAGGCCGCAAGATTGCCGAACGTCGCGGTGATCGCAGCGATGGTGCCGAGACCAATCCCCAGCATGAGATAGAACTCTTGCAGCGAAGCACTGGCAGCTCCCATCAGTGCCAGTACCAGTCGTGTCAGCAGGGCAAAGGCGGCCGCTTTCGAAGCGACACTCAAAAAGCCGCCGACTTCCGCAGGCGCTCCCTGGAAGACGTCGGGCGTCCAGAAATGGAATGGCACAATGGACAGCTTGAATGCAAATCCGACGAAGATCATTACTACGGCAAGGAGCAAGGTGCGGATCGCCCCGGTCCGGACCGGATCGACAAGCGCACCATCGCCGCTGCCGAACAGGGCGGTCAGACGAACCGCGATTTCCTGGAAATCCCCCGTGCCGAGCATCCCGGCGAGCAGGCTGATGCCATAGAGCATGACCCCCGCCGCACCGGCACCGAAGACCACAAACTTCAGCGCCGCCTCGCTCCCCTGCTTGCGGCCTTTCAGGAAACCAGCCATGGCGTAGCTGGGAACGCTGGCCATTTCGATCCCCAGGAAGACCATCAGCAGATTGTTCGCCCCGCACATCAGCAACATGCCGATCGCGGCACCGAGCAACAGCGTGTAGAAATCGGGACCATCTTCGCGATCAGGGATGCCACTCAGGACTGTGAGCGCCAGCACGAACACAAGGAACAGCAACAGAAACAGGCGAACCAGCGCCCCGAACTTGTCGAAGGCCATCAAGCCGCCGAAATAAGTGGCAACTTGCTCGATCGGTTCCGAACGATTGGCATCGTAGAAGACCCACAGCGACAAACCGAATGCGGCCATCGCTCCGAGCAGCGCAATCCAGTGCGGGGGAATCAGCCGGTCAAAACTGCACAACCGCCCCAGCAGCAGCAGCACGATGCCTGCCGTCAGCGCAAGCTCCGGCCCGGCAAGCCACAGTGAAGACTTGGCCGTCTCATCGAGCAGTGACGTTAACAGAGCCTGAAACACGTTTCACGATCCTCGCGGGCCGACGGCGACGTCCCCCGGTGGTTGACGAAGCCGTTTACTGCACCAATGTCGTTGCGGTCTCGATGAGCTGCGGATGAACCGAGGCATCGAGATTGTCGACCAGCGTCTTGATGCTCGGGTCCATGTACTGAAACAACGCATTCGGAAACACGCCGAGAGCAATCGCAAAGGCGAGCAGAACGTAAGCCACAAACTTTTCACGACCGAGGAGTGGCACGAGGGCTTCTCCATGCGGACCTTTGTAAACGGGCCCGAAGTAAACCCGTTGCATCGTCCAGAGAATGTAGCCAGCGGTGAGAATCACGCCCGAAGCCGCGATGATGGCCAGGGTCTTGTCAAAGCTCCAGCAACTCAGCACGGAGAAGATTTCGCCGATGAAACCACACAGCCCGGGCAGCCCCAGCCCCGCAAAGAAGATCCCTGCGGCCAGACCCGTATAGTGCGGCATCAGGCCCGCAATTCCACCGAACTTGTTCAAATCGCGGTGATGCACCCGGTCGTACAGAATCCCGACCATAAAGAACATGCCGGTGGACGAGATGCCGTGGGCGATCATCTGGAACATGGCGGCATTCACACCCATTCGCCAGTAGTGCAGATTCGGATCGCCAGCCTTTTCGCCGACCTTCCACACGGCCAAGCCGAGAAGGACGTAACCCATGTGGCTGACCGAACTGTAGGCGACGAGGCGTTTGAAGTCGGTCTGAGCGAGCGCGGCAAAGGCCCCATAGATGATGCTGAAGACCCCGAGGGCGACCATGCCGTAAGCACAGTATTGCGCGCCCAGCGGACAGATCGGGAACGCGATACGGATGATGCCGTAGCCCCCCATTTTCAGCAGCACGCCGGCCAGAATCATACTGATCGGTGTGGGGGCTTCGACGTGCGCATCTGGCAACCAGGTATGGAACGGGAACGACGGCAACTTGATCGCGAAGCCAATGAAGAGCAGCAGAAACGCGGTGATCTGGAATTCTTTGCTGAGCAAGAACGACTTTTCCAAGCCTTGGCCGACGCGCGCCAGATAGAGCAGATCGAAGCTGTTGCCACTGCCGAAGTAGAGCATCAGCATGGCGATCAGCATTAACACGCCGCCTGCCAGAGTGTAGAGGAAGAACTTGATCGCAGCATATTCCCGTCGCGGCCCCCCCCACACGCCGATGAGGAAGTACATCGGCAGCAGCATCACTTCCCAGAAGATGTAAAACAGCAGGAAGTCGAGTGAGAGGAAGACCCCCATCATCCCCGTTTCGAGAATGAGGAAGAGGATCACGTAGCCCTTCAGATGCTTTTCGATGCTCCAACTGGCAATCATTGCTAGGAGGCTGACGAGGCCGGTGAGCAACACGAGCGGCAGGCTGATCCCATCGACGCCGAGCGAAAAGTTTACGTTCCAGTTCGGGATCCACTCCTTTGCGAAGTAGAACTGCATCCCTTCATGCAACTGCTCCGGAGCCGGAGTGAGGTCGTACTGCCCCAGAAGCTGCAGCGTCAGCCCGAAAGTGAGCGCCGTGCCGAGTAATCCGAAGTAACGGATCGCATCCGACGCCTTTCCATCGAACCAGAGCAGTGGAATGGACCACAGCGCGGGCAGGAAGACGATGAGGGTCAGCAGGTATTCCGGACTCAACATGGGACAACTCAACCTTGGGCCAAGCCCCGCGGATTTCGTAACTCAGGATCTCGCAAAACGCTACTTGGGCAACGCCGTGAACAACGCCGCAAACAACACGACGACACCCACAGCAATCCACATGACATATTGCCGCAACCGCCCCGTTTGGACGACTCGCAACGACCGCCCAAAGTTCGTGGTGGAATTGCCGACAAGATTCACCAGGCCATCGATCATCCCTTCATCAAAGGTTCGTTCCCACTTGGAAACGACCACCGTGATGGCAGCGGAGGCATGCAGGACGACATCGAGCACCTTCTGATCAAAACCCTGGCACCAGCTGCCGATGACAAGGCAGGGACGAACGAATGCCACATCATACAGCGTGTCAAACCGCCACTTATCGACGAGAAAGTCATACACTCCGCCGGCCTGACGGCGGATGTCGTCGGGATCGACGACCTTGCGGCAGTAAAGCAGGTATGCCGTGGCTGTCCCGGCAAAGGCGGCGAAAAGGGCCAAGCCTCCCGCCATGCCGTGGACATCGTGGACATCGTGATGACTGGGCAACACGATTGATGCCACGCGTTCCGAAGCCAAACGCTCGACCGCGGGAACGGTTTCGCTGTAGGAGAGCAGACTGTACAGCCAGCCCTGCTCGCCACCGAGAGCACAACCCGCCGCCAGCAATGACAACACGACCAGCGGCAACGTCATGATCGCCGGGTTTTCATGGGCATGTTCGTAGACATGTTCGTCACGCGGCTGCCCGGCAAAGGTCATGAACCACAACCGGAACATGTAGAACGCGGTGATCCCGGCGGTGACCAACGGGACAACAAACAGCAGTCGATGCAACTGATTCGAGTTGAGTTCCGTGAACGCGAGTGCCGAAGCAACGATCGCATCCTTCGAATGGAACCCGGAGAATGCCAGGGCTTGGCCGAACAGGGCGTTTCCGACACCCGGAATTGCCAGCCCGGCAATCGCAATCACTCCCACCAGCATCGTGTAAGCCGTGAGCGGCATCTTGTGTCGCAGGCCGCCCATCTGCCGCATGTCCTGCACGTGATGACAACCGGCAATCACACTTCCCGAGCAGAGGAACATCAGCGACTTGAAAAAGGCATGTGTCACCAGGTGGAACAACCCTGCGGCCCAACCGCCGACACCGATCCCTAACATCATGTAACCAAGTTGGCTGATCGTGGAGTAAGCCAGCACCTTCTTGATGTCCGTCGCCACCACGGCGATGGTCGCCGCGACAAAGAGTGTGATGCAACCGATGTATGCAATTCCCAGCAGCACTTCTGGCGGGAACATCGGATAGAACCGCCCGGCCAGATACACCCCGGCGGCAACCATGGTCGCCGAGTGCACGAGTGCGGAAACGGGCGTCGGACCTTCCATCGCGTCCGGTAACCACGTCTGCAACGGGAACTGGGCACTCTTGCCGATGCTCCCAGCGAACACACCGAGACCAGCAGCGATCAGCAGGAGGTAGCTGATACTCCGCGGCGTTGTCCCGTCCACCAATCGATGGCCTTGCGAATCCCGCAGATAAACGACGGACTGCACCACCGATTTGTCATCGGAGACATCGAGCTTGCCATCATTCCCGCGGACCAGGCTGAACAGACCGGTCTTCTCGACGTGATCTTCGGTGACATCAAAAAAGCGGAACGTGCCGAGCGATGTGATCAGAATCATCAATCCGATCAGGAACCCGAAGTCCCCGACTCGGTTCATGATGAATGCTTTATTCGCCGCCGTGCTGGCCGAGTGCCGTTCGACATAGAAACCGATCAGCAGGAAGCTGCAGACGCCGACCAATTCCCAGAAGATGAAGACCTGGAAAATGTTGCCGGCGAGCACAAGCCCCAGCATTGCAAAACAGAACAACGACAGAAACGCAAAGAACCGGTGGAAGCGTCCTGGACGAGTGAAGTGATGGCCACCGGGAAGATGAACCTCGTGGTCCTCGTATTCTTCGGTCAGCTCATCCTTCATGTATCCCATCGCAAAGAGATGGATGCAGGTCGCGATGAACGTCACCATCGTGAACATCACCAGCGTCAGGCTGTCGATATACCAGTCCAGCGTGATTTCGAGCGGACCGAACGTGGCGAGCTTGTAGAACGTTCCTGCGTAAAACTTGGGAGCATGGGCCGGCGTGTGGCCGTGCGATTCGCCTTCCGCTGCATGTTCGCCCGCTTCGGGGGCAGACGGATGGAGCGCGTCCGCGGGGGGCATTTCTTCATCAGCGTGTTCGTCGCCGTGATGCTCTTCCGATGCGTGATGCCCGTGGTCGGCGGGCGAGAAGCCTGCCCAACCGGTCTGGCTGCCCCAGTAGAGCAAGGCGGAAAGACTGCAGAGGAACCCGGCACCAATGCAGGCCACCGCCAGTTGGGCCGGGGCTTTGCTCAGCCGATGGCTCCACCGCAATTGCAGGGCGTAAATCTCCGCCACGAACCCGGCGAGTGGCAGCAGCCACGCCAAGGTGAGCAGGTTGCGGAGTACGGTGCCAGTATCCATGTCGGCGGAATTCCCCGAATTTCACTCGTGAAGCGCGAAACACTCGTCGCCCGCAACTATCCCTGCAACTCGCTGCCGCGATCCACGTCGATCGACAAATGATTGTTGTAGAAGTTGAGTGCGATTGCCAACGCCACCGCGGCTTCTGCGGCCGCCAGCACGATCACGAACAACGCAATGACTTGCCCATCGAGACCGAGCGGAGTGTACCGGGCGAACGCCACGAAGTTCAAATTGGCACCGTTCAGGACCAGCTCGACTCCCATGAGGACGCCGATGCCGTTGCGCTTGATCGCCATGCAGACAATTCCGCAGACGAACAGCACCGCGCCGACGAACAAATAAGCGTTGAGTCCAACAGGCTCCATGAGCTCCGATTCCTCGACGACTCAAGCGGAAAATGAATCACGCGACGGTTCCGCCCGGCGCTTGGCCCGAGCAAGATACGCCGCACCCACCAACACCACCAGCAAATGCACGGACACGATTTCAAACGGCAACAGATAGCCCGGAGCCGACTTGCCATCCTCAGTCACCGGTCGATCCGGACGCAAGCCGAGGAACGCCAATCCCAACGGCCGGATGGTATTTCCTTCCGGACGTTCAGCAATCATGGAAACCGCTGGTGTGGGATGGAGCGCGGACCAGTCGAGACCGTAAACCGTCGAGATCAGCACGAGTAACAGCAATCCGCCAACACCCGCGCCGAGCAAACCATCAGCCGCGGATGTCTTGATCTGAAGATACGGACCGCTGGCCGTGAGCATGACGCCGAACACCAGCAGCACGACCGTGCCGCCGACGTAAATCAGCAGCTGCGCGGCACCCAGGAAATCGGCTCCCAGCAGGAAGAACAGCGCGGAGACCGAACCCAGTGACAGGATCAGCCAAAATGCCATCCGCACCACGTTCTGCGTGATGACCACACCGAGCGCTCCGCCGCAGACAAGGGCCGCAAACAGCCAGAACAGCACATCCGTCGTCATTCGGCGGCCTCCCGCACAGGACTGGACGCCACCGCCGTCGAAGGCCCGCGCTTCGCCACCGCATCACCGACAATCACCCGGCCCAGCGGAGGAGCCTGTTCCAGAATCGTAGTTCGTTTCAGAGTGGATGCGAGCAGCAGCGGCCAGAGAATCGCCCCAAGGAACAGGACGCAGCTGATCGGAACGAGATACTTGAGGCAGGTTGTCATGACTTGATCGATGCGCAGCCGTGGCAATGTCCACCGGACCCAAATCTGCACGAAGACCAGCGCACAGGCTTTGAGCACAAAGACCTTCGCACCAAAGAGATTCACCAAGTACGTCCCTAAGGTGAACCCCGTCACAAGAAAGTCTGGCTTCCAGCCCCGGAGATCGGCCATGCCAGCTTCAACATCGATTCCTGTGTGCCATCCACCGAGGAACAACAGCACTGCGATGCCACTCACGGCGAACATGCTGGCGTATTCGGCCATGAAGAAGAACGACCAGCGCAGACCGCTGTATTCCGTATGGAAGCCAGCCACGAGTTCGCTTTCAGCTTCGGCCAGGTCGAACGGTGCACGCTTCACACTCGCCGTGGCAACCGTGAAGTAAGCGAAGAAGGCGATGAAGGTGAACGGATCATGGAAGATCAGCCAGTTGGTGGCGAACCCGGCCTGCATTCGACCGATGTCCCCGAAGTTCAGCGTCCCGGCAATGACCAGCGGGACCAGCGCACAAAGCGCCATCGGGATCTCGTAGCTCACCATTTGAGCCGCTTCACGCATCGCCCCGAAGAGCGCCCATTTCGACCCGCTGGAATACCCGGCGAAAATGATCCCTAGGACCTCCAGCGACATGAGCGCCAGAATCACGAACACGCCCACATCCAGCGAAACCGCCACCCAGCCATCCGAAAACGGCAGCACGATAAAGGCGGCGAACGACGAAACAACCGCCAGATAGGGGGCAATCCGGAAGATCCAGTTATCGGCAGCCCCGGGGGCCAAGTCTTCCTTCTGGATCAGCTTGATGCCGTCGGCGAGCGTCTGTAACCAACCGAACTTGCCCCCGACACGGGTCGGTCCAAGGCGGTCCTGAATGCGGCCCGCGACCTTCCGTTCCAACCAGATGTAGAACAGCGGGAGAATGGCAAAGATGTTAATCAAGATCACGGCGTGAATGAGAGCCGCGATCAGCAGCACGCACAGTGGCGACAACGGCCCGAAGAACGGGATGTCGAGCCCGCTGAGAAATTCGCTGAAACTCGCGGCGGCGAACAGTCCGTACATCCGGAGCACCGACGCCTTCCCTTGATTACACAGCCGGATTCATTCCCGCTGTTTGACAATCCTGGTTTTTCACTCGCCACTGTCTGACCGGTCGTCAATCGGCGAAACAATCTGAGTCGACTCCGTCTCGAACGGCTCTCGCCGCAAGAAACAAGGCAACCGTCTCGCTTTGCTGAAATGCAGACTCGGAAGCGGTGGAACTATGACGCGCGGCGGAGCGTGATTCAAGTGAGGCGACTTCGGTTTCAATCCATTCCCATCTTTGAGAACGGCGATTCTGGCAGAGAAACCCGCATGGTCACGACACATCGACTCCGTTTGACTTTCAAAACGGCACGCTGGACGAATGCAGGCCGTCTCGTCACGCTGATCGCTACGGCAATGCTTTCTAGTCAGCGCGAGCCAACAGACAAGGAGCGACCATGTCCGCGGAAACCGTTTTGCAAGCCGCACAGTCCCTCGCCCCGTGGATTGTGGACCAGCGCCGACGCTTGCATCGCATCCCGGAGCTGAAATACGAAGAGGTCAAGACCAGTGCCCTGGTGCGGGCCACGCTCGACGAACTCAGCATCCCCTACGTTTCCGGACTGGCCGAAACCGGCGTGGTGGCCACCGTTGGCCCGAAAGACGGACCCTGTGTCGCGTTGCGGGCCGACATGGATGCTTTGGCGATCGAAGAGGCGGTTGTCAGCGATTTCCGCAGCACGCACCCCGGCCGGATGCACGCCTGCGGACATGATTGTCATACGGCGATGCTGCTTGGTGCCGCGAAAATCCTGAAAGACCGCGAAGCGACGTTGCCCGGTCCTGTGAAATTGATTTTCCAACCGGCGGAAGAAGGAGGCGCGGGGGCCGAGAAAATGTGTCAGGCGGGTGTGCTCGATGCTCCGAAAGTGCAGCGCATTTTCGGCTTGCACGTCTGGTCGCTTCTGCCGACCGGAACGATCGGCAGCAAAGCGGGGACGTTTCTCGCGGCTGCGGGGGAACTCGACATAGTCATCCGGGGCAAAGGCGGTCACGCCGCGATGCCGCACCTCGCGATTGACCCGGTAACAACCGCCGCCCAAGTCATCACCGCGTTGCAGACCATCATCTCCCGTGAACTCGACCCGCTCGGCTCCGGGGTCATCAGCATCACCATGGTGCACGGCGGCGCGGCGTACAACGTGATCCCCGAAGAAGTCCGCCTGCACGGCACCATCCGTTCGCTCACATTAACTGGACTGAAAGCGCTTCAGGCCCGAGTGACCGAAGTCGCCACCAATCTTGCCGCGGCTCAGCGCTGCACGGCGGAAGTGTCGTTCCCCGGAAACGACTACCCACCGACCGACAACGATCCCGCGTTATGGGAACTCTCGCAGCAAATCGGCCGCGATCTTCTCGGCACGAATTCCGTCAAGACGCTTGAGCCGGTCATGGGGGGCGAAGACTTCGCCTATTATGTCCAACACGGCGTCCCCGGCTGTTTCGTCGCCTTGGGCATCCGCAACGAATCCCTCGGCTCAATCCACTCGGTTCACACGCCCCAATTTCTCGTCGACGAAGCCGCATTACCGCTGGGAACCGCGATGCACGTGGAGTTCGCGGTGCGATCGCTGGCGGAACTTTCGTAGGTCAGGCTGTGTCTGACTTATCTTCTCGCACTTCCGCTCACCCTCAAAAGACGTAAGGCATAACCTGACTTACACGTTAATCATCCTCAATCATCCTCTGGCGCCGGTTCGCTCCACTCCGCCAACCCTTTCGCTTCAAGATGTTCAAAGTCGGGAGCGGTGAGTATGGGGGCCTGGATGCCGGTTTCTTCATCGGTGCCCAGCTTGTCTTTGAGTTGGCCCGCGAGCGCGGCAACGAGACCGTTCCAGGAGGCGAGTTGCTTCCGCAACTGCGTTTCATCGCGGTGTTCCCAGTAGCCGCTGTCATCGCTGACCTGCAACGTCACCGGCAACGTCCCGATCCGATCCAGCAGCTTCACCAGCGACAGGTGCGCTTTGAGAAAATTCTCGACACCGCCGTGTTGTTGCAGTCCGGCGTACTGAGTCTTACAGGCTTGCGTCCAGGAATAGACCCCCGCCAGTCCCGTTTCGATCAGGTGCGTTTCGTCGCGGTAGGGAAACTCCACCATCGGCGAGTGAGCCGCCAATCCGAAGACCGCCGTTTCGCTGCCGTCCGCCGGGGTGATACTGAAGGCGATGACATGCTTCGGCGGAATGTCGATCCAGCGATCTTCGCCGTTGGCCATTCGTTTCTTGCCGTACTGCGCACCCAGGATCTTCAGCAGGTGCACCGCCGCTTCGTCATCCTCGGCGACATCGTCCTCGGTTCGCCATTCCTGAATGTCATCCACTTCATTGAACGGAAGATCGAGTGCCGCGGCGTGCATCTGCTGCACCAACCGGCGAGCCTGCTCGGAAGACACGGTCGCCCGAATCTCATAGCCCAGGCTCAATCCCATCGTGGCGATCTCCTCAATGCAGGAACGGTGTGATGCGCGGCTGACCTCCATTGTGCGGCGACGGACCACCGATGACCAGTGCCCCACACCGTTTCGCCGCGACCCACCGGGGAGCGCGACGAATTGGCAACACGCGCTGCGGGATCCGCGCCGCGCTCCCCTGACGGGTCGCGGCTAAACTCGATCCGGGGCCGAATCATCACTCGGTGACCACGGTCGTTCTTCGTCCATATCGAACGGGTCTACCGGTTCCACGATGGCGTACTTGCCATCGCACCAGCGGAAAAAGTCGACCTCGCGACAGCGGCGGCTGCAGAACGGCAGATGTTTTGTCTCCACGCCTTCCGTCGGCACGGGGCGGGAACAAACGGGACAGGTCGCCGCGGGAGAAGTCATAAATCGCAATCGTGTCGGATAGCCGCCCTGGTGTGCCACTGGCTCTGCCAGTGTCTTCCTTCATTGATCGTTGTTGCCAATTTACACTGGCAGAGCCAGTGG
>JBGSUN010000202.1:0-95443 GCA_041753475.1 Planctomycetaceae bacterium
CGCCGAACTCGAACTGGCCACCGCGACCGCCCTCCGAAACAAACACCACCACCCGACCCGTGTCGCCGGCTACATCCGCAAAACCAAGCTCCCCTTCCGACTCCGACAAGCGGCTTTAACTTCCTGAGGAGCAATAACTCGTGGATTGTCACAGTTTGATTTTCGTGTGCGACTGGCACAGCCAGTGCAATGAAAGGTGTGCGTTCCATCGAAGAAAAGCACCAGCAGAGCACCACCCGAATTCGTCGACGTGACTAAGCACTACCGTCGTGCGGGAAGTGTGAAGCGGAATGTCGAGCCGACGCCGAGTGCGCTTTCGACGGTCACCACGCCGTTGTGGGCTTCGACGAAGGTCTTGACGATGGCCAGACCCAGCCCCAACCCGCCCTCTTTGTCGGGATCGGTCTCGTGCTTGTCGAACACCACCTGGCAGCGCTCCGGGGGGATTCCGTCACCATTGTCGCGCACGAAACACTCGACATCGCCATTCGCATCCAAATCCCGCGCGCCGATGGTGACCTCCCCGCGTGGCGTGTAGGTGATCGCATTGGCAATCAGGTTCTGGAAGATCCGCCGAACCAGACTGGCGTCGGCGTAAACGACGAAGTCTTCCGGCACCGTGTTGATCAGGCGGGTGGTGCACGTCCCGGCCACGGGGTGGAGATCGTGAACGAGAGATTCCACCAGCGGCCAGAGGTCAAACGTCCGACGCTCCAGCTTGACGCCGACCTCGGTTTCCAGATTCGTATTCTCTTCGATGACCTTATTGACCATCGTCTCCAGATGGTGCACGTTCCGGTGGAGTGTCTTCAGCATCTGCGTGGTCTGCGGCGTTTCCGTACGGTTCTGGCTCAGAAGCATTTCCAGCACCCGAGCGGAAAGGGCGATGGCGTTCAGGGGTGTCCGCAGGTCATGGGCCACGAACGCCAGATACTCCTCCCGCCGGTGTCGCACCTCGAGCGCCTGCTGAGTGGCGAACGACTGCACGGCCGATCCGATCGCGCCGTCGAGAACGCGATTGAGGACATGGAACGGCTGTCCCTGCATGCTCAGACCGTTCCGTTCCGCCAAGTCGTGAATGCAGCCGCGCAGAATGTTGTACTCGGCCACGACTTCGTCGATCTCGAAATCATCCTTGACCCGCTGCAAACCGTGAGCGGGCGGACTGCCGTCGAGGAGGGCTTCGGCGATCGTCTCCTCCGAGCCCGCGCGGAGGGCGGTGGCCAGTTCCACCAGCAGGTCGGGGATGTGATCGTTGAGTGTCGGCACATCGAGTGACTGTGCTGCCGGAAGCTCGCGGACGCTCGCACGCCATTTCGCGAGCAAGTCGTCGCGCTCATTCTCGATCAGCCGCGCTAGTTCGTTGAGAACATTGATCGTCATCTCACCTCTGCGCAATCCGTTGAGAGGACCTTTTCTCCACCGAGCTGATGCTGGCCGAGCGAAGTGTGGTATCGAAGGACCGCACGTTCTCCACAAGCCGGCACCATCGGGTCTCGGATCACCACTGAACTGTGTCGAGAACGCAGGGGAAAGTCAAATCGTTTTCAATTGAGCTTTGTAGGGTGAGCTGTGCCCACCGACGTTTTTGGAAACACGATTGGTGAGTACAGCCCACCCGACAAAGCTAACGATGTGCGGCCTGTACAGCCGACAATGTGAAGCCTCTCCCGCCGCAAAGTCCTCGCATCCGTCAAAGTCGATGCGATCGCACCCTCAGAAACCGCACTTCCGGCGGCGAACGCAGTCCCTTTTGCGGCGCGAAAACGGTATTCTACAGGTCGCGCGCGGCGGGCTCCTCGGGAGCTTGCTGCGGTTTTTCGCTGCCTTGTCAGGTTGACTGCGACATGAGTGATTCCGGTGCTTCCAGCGTCTCATCGCCGCTGGCCATCGTTGGTTTGAGCTGTCTGTTCCCGAAAGCCGCGTCGGCGGGGGAGTTCTGGTCGAACATTCGCCGGGGGGTGGATGCCATCGATGAGATTCCGTCGACGCACTGGCGGCCGGACGCGTACTTCGACGCCGATCCGAAACGGCCCGATATGACGTATGCCCAGCGGGGCGGGTTCCTGTCGCCGGTGCCGTTCGATCCGCTCGAGTTTGGTATCGCGCCGAGCAATCTCGAAGCGATTGATACGTCGCAACTCCTGGGGCTGGTAGCGTCGAAGCGGGCACTCGAAGACGCCGGGTATGGAGCCGACGGCAAGGCGTGTGACCGGTCGCGGATCGGGTGCATCCTCGGGGTGACCGGGGCGCTGGAGATGGTGATCCCGCTGGGGGCCCGACTCGGGCATCCGAAATGGCGGCAGGCGTTGAAGGACGCCGGGGTGCCGGACGATGTCGCGGCGGATGTGATTGAGCGCATCGGCGAATCATATGTGCCGTGGCAGGAGAATTCGTTTCCGGGATTGCTCGGCAACGTCGTCGCGGGGCGGATTGCGAACCGGTTGGATCTCGGCGGCACGAACTGCGTGGTCGACGCTGCGTGTGCCAGTTCGTTGAGTGCGTTGCATCTCGCGGCTCTCGAATTGTGGTCGGGGCGAGCCGACATGGTGTTGACCGGCGGGGTCGACACGTTCAACGACATCTTCATGTATATGTGCTTCAGCAAGACGCCCGCCCTTTCGGCGACGGGAGATGCCCGGCCGTTCGCGGACAACGCCGACGGCACGATTCTTGGCGAAGGGATCGGCGTCGTCGCGGTGAAGCGATTGGCCGACGCCGAGCGCGATGGCGACCGCATTTATGCGTTGCTGCGCGGCATCGGCACATCCAGCGATGGGGCGGGTAATGCCGTCTACGCTCCGAAGAAAGAAGGCCAGATCCGTTGCCTGCAAGATGCGTACAAGACGGCCGGTGTGACGCCGGACACGATTGAACTCGTCGAAGCCCACGGCACCGGCACGAAGGTCGGCGATGCGACGGAAGTGGCGGCTTTGAACGAGGTGTATCGCGCGTCGGGACGGACGGGGAAATGGTGTGCGCTCGGCTCGGTGAAGTCGCAGATCGGTCATACGAAGGCGGCGGCGGGTTCCGCGGGATTGTTGAAAGCCGTGCTGGCGTTGCAGCACCGCGTGTTGCCGCCGACGATCAAAGTCGAGCGGCCGCAGGATGTCCTTGATGATGAAACGAGTCCGTTCTATGTGAACACAACACCGCGGCCGTGGATGCCGAGCGAAGACCATCCGCGTCGCGCGGCCGTGAGTGCATTCGGCTTCGGCGGCAGCAATTTTCACTGCGTGCTGGAAGAGTCACCGACCGCCGTACCGGAAGCCGATTGGGACGACGATGTTCTAATGTTGTCGTTCTCGGGCGAATCACTCGCCGATGTGAAGCGGCAATTGTCCACTTGGCAAGCACCGGTGGACGCGAGCCAACTGCGCACCCGCGCTGCGGCAACGCGCGCGGCGTTTCAATCCCGTCACGATCATCGGCTGGTGATGGTGTGCGATCGTGAAAAGGCCGACATCGCTGGCATGGTGACGACGACCGTCTCGTTGCTCGACAAGTACGCCGAGAAGTCGTCATGGTCGACCCCCGATGGCGTGTTCTACAGCCGCGGGACGTGTGACGGTCGACTTGCGGTCTTGTTTCCAGGACAAGGCTCGCAATCCGTCGGGATGCTGCGCGAGTTGGCGTGCCGATTCCCCGTCATGCAGGACGTGCTGGCGGAAGCGAACGCGGCGTATGTTGAAGCCGGGGCGACTACGACCGATGCCGCACGGTTGAGTGATCTCATTTATCCGCATCCGGTGTTTGATGCAAAAGATCGCGAGCAGCAGGACAGCGCACTGCGGGCGACCCAAGTCGCGCAACCGGCTCTCGGGGCGGTGAGTCTCGGCGCATTGGCGGTCCTCGAACAGTTTGGCGTGAAGCCGGAAGTGACTGCGGGGCACAGCTACGGCGAACTGACCGCGCTGTGTGCATCGAAGCGGATTCGCCCGGAAGCGTTGTATCGCCTGTCGATGTTGCGTGGCCGGTTGATGGCCGAAGCCCAGGAACTTGACGGTGGCATGCTCGCGGTCGGGGCGTCGCTTTCACAGGTCGAAGCGATCATCAAAGAGGCGGCGGTCGATCTTGTCATCGCGAACCGCAACGGTCCCAATCAGGTCGTGCTGTCGGGCCGGTTGCCGGACATTGATCGCGCGGCGGAATTGTTTGCGGGCAAGAATATCCGCGGCAAGAAACTTCTCGTGGCCGCGGCGTTTCATAGCCCGCTGGTGGCAACAGCTTCGGCTCGTTTTCGACCGGAATTGGAAGACGTGGACTTTGCCGCGGCCGAAGTCCCGGTCTTTGCGAACAGCAGCGCGGAAGAATATCCGGATGACGCCGGGGCCGCGCGCGATTTGCTCGCCGGGCAGTTGGCGCAGCCGGTCGAGTTCGTGCGACAGATCGAGAACATGTACGCCGCCGGGGCGCGGACGTTTGTGGAAGTCGGTCCGGGGAATGTGCTGTCGGGGCTGGTGGGTTCGATTCTCTCCGGACGTGATTATCGGGCTGTGGCAATTGATGCGTCGATGGGCAAACGGGCCGGGTTGTGGGATCTCGCGGTGGCCGTGGCACAAGTCGCCGTCGCGGGGCATCCGGTCAAGCTGACGGGTTGGGATCCGACGCCGCCGAAAGCGCCGGTGATTGATCCGCAACGGCTGCGCGTGCCGTTGTCCGGGGCGAATTACATCAAGCCACGCACGCCGAAGCCGCCGCGCCCGCCGATGAAGACCGGCGTCGTTGCTCCGGTTGTTGCCGCACCAGCCAGCGTGGTGTCAGCGAAGGCTCCGTCCCCAGCCCCCGTAGCGGCTCCGCGTCCCGTGGCTTCTGTCGTGACGCAGCCGACGGCGATGCTTTCTCCGTCGGCTGTCGTTTCCGCGACACCCCTTGCCATCGCCCCAGTGAATGCGTCGGCACTCGGCGTCTTGCAGAAGATGCACGAAGAAACCGCGCGGTTGCATCGGCAGTTCCTCGAAGGCCAGGAATCGGCTCTCAAGACGCTGGAAGCGTTGGCACGCGGCAATGGCGTGGTTGCTGCGCCGGTGTCACGATCGGCACCAGTAACCGCGCCATCAACGGTCGCCATCGCGGCCCCAGCTCCCGCACGGATGCCCACGCCGCGCGTCGAACCGATCCGCGCTGCGGCACCCGCGCCGGTCGCAAGCGCAGTTCCGAGCCACGACCATCGGGGAGTGAGTTCTGCCGTCGCCGTGGAGGGGACACGCTCCCTCACGGTCGCGGCTCCGACGGGGGCGCTGACACCGATGGTGATGGCCGTCGTTTCGTCGAAGACCGGATACCCGGTCGAGATGCTGCAACCAAAGATGAGCCTGGATCACGATCTCGGTATCGACTCCATCAAGCGCGTCGAAATCTTGTCCGCGTTGCAGGAACAGCTACCGCAGTTGCCCGCAGTGACACCGGAGCAGTTGCAGACTTTGCATCGACTGTCCGACGTGATTGCGCTGCTGGAAGCGTCGGCACCTATTACCAGTACACTTCCGAGCCACGACCGTCAGGGAGTGAGTTCTGCTGTCGCCACGGAGGGAACACGCTCCCTCTCGGTCGCGGCTCCGACGGGGTCGCTGACACCGATCGTGTTGTCGGTCGTGGCAGCGAAGACGGGTTACCCGGTCGAGATGCTGCAACCAAAGATGAGCCTGGATCACGACCTCGGCATTGATTCGATCAAGCGAGTGGAGATTCTCTCCGCGCTGCAGGAACAGTTGCCACAATTGCCGCATGTTACGCCGGAACAGTTGCAGACACTGCATCGGTTGTCGGATGTGATCGCACTATTGGAAGCGACGACACCGACTGTCCCGGCGCTTCCCTCAAACGCTCCGACTCCTGTTGCACAGACGAACGGTTCATTGACACCGATCGTGTTGTCGGTGGTCGCCGCGAAGACAGGTTATCCGGTCGAGATGCTGCAACCCAAGATGAGCCTCGATCATGACCTCGGCATCGATTCTATTAAGAGAGTCGAGATTCTCTCCGCGCTGCAGGAACAGTTGCCGCAATTGCCACATGTTACGCCGGAACAGTTGCAGACGTTGCATCGGTTATCGGATGTCATCGCGCTGTTGGAAGCATCCGCCCCTGTTTCCAGTGTGCCTCCGAGCCACGACCGTCAGGGAGTGAGTGACGCCGTCGCCGCAGAGGGAACACGCTCCCTCACGGTCGCGGCTCCGACGGCGTCGCTGACACCGATCGTGTTGTCGGTCGTGGCAGCGAAGACCGGCTATCCGGTCGAGATGTTGCAACCGAAGATGAGCCTTGATCACGATCTCGGTATCGATTCCATCAAGCGTGTGGAGATTCTCTCCGCGCTGCAGGAACAGTTGCCACAATTGCCGCATGTTACGCCGGAGCAATTGCAGACGTTGCATCGACTCTCGGATGTGATCGCGCTGTTGGAAGCATCTACGCCCTCCGCGTCATCAACCATTCCAACCGTGGGGACAACTCGCGGCTCAGCGGGAGCTTCGCCCTCCCAGATGGAAGTCGCGGCAACCCCTACCGTTGTCGTCGATCCGGTATCGGAACTGGTCCGCGGGGAAGTGCTGGCGGTGACGTTGCCCGAGGAACCACGCGAACCGCTCGCGCTGCCACCGGGGGGCGAATTCTGGATCACCGATGACGGTACCGAACTGTCGTTGCAGGTGGCGAAGCAACTCACCACGGCCGGGTTCAAACCGCGGATTGTCCACTTTGATGAACCGACGGCGCATGCACCGAATGGAACGCTCGCCGGACTGATCATTCTCACGCCCGCCGGGGGGATGTCCGATCAACGCTTGTGGAACGCACTGGAATGGTTGCAGAAAGCGGGACCGGCGTTGCATCAGACGACACGGCGTGGGCAGGCCGCGGTGTTGGCGACGGTCAGCCGGCTGGATGGGGCGTGCGGTTTCGGTGCCGGGCTGCTGATCGATCCCGCGTCCGGCGGATTGGCGGGGCTTTCAAAGACCGTGCGTCATGAGTGGTCGGAGATCACCTGCAAGGCGATCGACCTCGGCGGCGAATGGTCTGCCGATGCGGCGGCCTCTGCACTCTGCCAGGAATTGCTGCATCAGGGGCCGCTGGAATGCGGTTTGACACCGAACGGCCGCACCACGGTGGACGTGCTTGCCGCGCCGGTTCCGTCGGCGGGGGCTGCCCCGTTGTCCAAGGGCGATCTGGTCCTGGTGACCGGTGGAGCGCGGGGCGTGACCGCCGCCGCCGCCGTGGCGCTGGCCCACGCTGTGAAGCCGCGGATGGTGCTGCTCGGTCGGAGTTCTCCCCCGGCGGTGGAACCCGACTGGCTGGCGCCGCTCGCCACCGAGATCGAAATCAAGCAGGGTCTGGCGAAGTTCGGCGGTGTGACATCGCCGCGCAGTCTGCAACAGCAATGTCAGCAGATTCTCGCCCAGCGTGAAATCGCGCGGACGTTGTCCGAACTGAAATCCACGGGTGCGGAGGCCGAGTACCACGCGGTCGACGTCCGGGACATCACCGCGGTCTGCCAGCTCGTCGAACAGCTGCAACGCAGTTACGGCCCTGTGCGCGGGCTGATTCACGGTGCCGGGGTGCTCGCCGATCAGAAGATCGAAGACAAAACGCGCGAGCAGTTCGATCGGGTGTTCGACACGAAAGTCGTCGGACTGCGAAATCTGCTGGGAGCCCTCTCCGCCGATTCCCTGCGGTTGCTGGCGATGTTCTCGTCCTTCACGGGCCGTTACGGTCGCACAGGGCAGATCGATTACGCCATCGCCAATGAAGTCCTCAACAAGTTGGCGCAGCAATTCCATCGCCGCGAACCGGGGTGCCGCGTGGTCTCTTTCAACTGGGGACCGTGGGACGGCGGCATGGTGCAGGGCGGGTTGAAAGCCCTGTTCGCCAAAGAAGGCGTGGGGTTGATTCCGCTCGCCGCTGGTGCCGAACTGTTTGCCCGTGAAGTGCAACAACCGGCGACCGCCGCGGTGGAAATCGTCGTTCTCGGACCGGGATCGAAACCGCTCACCTCGTCGAATCCACTCCTGCAATCCCCTCCCGCTGCGGTCGAACCATCGCCCGGTCTTTCTGCTGAGGCCCGCGTGAGTTGGGAGCGCGACCTCAGCGTGGCGAAGTTCCCGGTGCTGCGGGATCATGTCCTCGGCGGCAAAGCCGTGCTGCCGGTGGCGCTGGTCACTGAACTCCTGGCGCATGGTGTGATGCACCGCCATCCGGGTCTGGAGTTCCTCGGTCTCGATCGGCTGAAGATCTTCAAAGGGGTCCGGTTTGATCGCGACGACATCGTGAAGCTGCAGGTGATGATCGGTCGGACCACGCGCGCCGGCGGACGGTTCCTGATCCCCGCGCAACTGGTGTCACCGCGGGGCGATCAACCGGTCATTCACGCCGTGGCGGATGTGTGGCTGGGCAATGCGCTGCCGGAAGCGGACGCCGCGCAGTTGCGCGTCGCGGGTGCACCATGCGGACTCGCCCCGCTCTATCCTGAGTTGTTCCACGGCCCGGCACTCCGTGGACTCGAACGGATCGACGCGCTCTCCGCCGAGGGAATTTCGGTCTGGAGTCGGACTGCGCCGCCTCCGGCGGAATGGTCGTCCGAGCCGATCCGTCCCGTGTGGCTCGCTGATCCGTTGGCGATCGATGTCGCCCTGCAGGCTTTGATTGTGTGGTCGTTGTCACACAGTCAAACGCCCTGTTTGCCGTGTGCGATCGGCCGCTATCGCCAGTTCCGCCGGTCGTTCCCCAAAGCCGGTGTCCAGATCGCGGCGAAAGTCACCCATGTGACCGAGCATGCGATCCGGGCCAACATCGAATTCACCGATCAGGCCGGGCAACTGGTCGCACGGATGGACGATGTGGAGAATGTCGTGGATGGCTCGTTGCGGCCGGCGTTTCTGCTCCGGAAGCTCGACTGAAAGTCGCAAACGGTTTTCCGACAATGGGTTCCATCATCGCTTGCTCTCGGCAAGCCGGACGTCTATACTGTTTGATCCTGCAACGGGGCAACGCCTTTTCGTTGCTGGTGCAGGTTGTCAACCGAACCGATTTGTGGTCCTCGTAATTCTCAGGGCATCATGGCCAAATCCATCGAACTCAAGCGGCAAGTCAAGTTGGCGCTGGCGGATAAGTACAAGCGTCTGGCCAAGGTTGCCGGCAGTGTGGTGAAGCGGAAGACGTGGGAATTCCACGCAGCCCGCTTCCGCGCTCAAGCCGAAGTCATTGGTCAATTGCAGAAGAACGGCGCGAAGTAATTCCCGCCCGACGGATCGCGGCATTCCTGAAGCCCACGGTTTCTCAACCGTGGGCTTCTTCATTTCTCGAATCGAGCCCAAGCGAGATTCAATCACAGCAAGGGGGCACTTTCGCTGTTCTCTAACGGCACACCGGCAGACCTTGCCGATCTTCGTGTTGACACAATTTTTCTACCCCTGTTATAACCCGTCGCCTTGTTCTCGACGGGCATGGAGGCTCGCCGCGCACCGAGTTGGGTGATGCCTCCGTACGAACCGGTCGGACTGGGTCAACAGGGGGCATGCGTTTATGTGCGGAATCGTCGGGGCGATGTCGTTTTCGGACCAGTCTTTCAAGGTCACGGAACCATATTTGTCGCGGATGCGGGACACGATGGAACACCGCGGCCCCGATGGTGGTGCCAACTGGATTTCTCCCGACGGCCGCATCGGTCTCGGCCACCGTCGCCTCTCGATCATTGATCTCACGAACGTCGCAAACCAACCGATGTGCAATGAAGACGGCACGTTGTGGGTGGCGTTCAACGGCGAAATCTACAACCACGCCGATATCCGCCGGGAACTCGTCGCCCGCGGCGGTCACAAATGGAAGACCGACCATTCCGACACCGAAGTCATCCTGCATGCTTTCGAGGAATGGGGCATCGAATGCCTGCACAAGTTCCGCGGCATGTTCGCGATCGCCCTGTGGGACACCAAGAAAAAAGAACTGCACCTCATCCGTGACCGCGTCGGGGTGAAGCCGCTGTATTACAGCCGGCATCACGGCCGCATCACGTTTGCTTCGGAAATCAAGGCGTTGCTCGCCGATCCGCAGCAGCAACGCGCCGTGAATGAAGAGGGTCTTTTTCATTACCTCACGCTGCTCACCACGCCCGCGCCGCAGACAATGTTCGCGGGGATCGAAAAGCTGCCGCCCGGCACGTGGATGAAGATCGACAGCAAAGGCCATACGACTACGCAGCGGTATTGGGACGTGTGGGATCACACGCAACCCCTCACCAACGCCAGTGAAGAAGAAGTCGCCGAGCGGATTCTTGCCGAACTGCGGACCGCCGTGCAGTTGCGCAAAGTCAGCGATGTCCCCGTCGGCGTGTTTCTGTCAGGCGGGATCGATTCGAGCACCAATGCCGCGCTCTTCTCCGAAGGCGAGAACCAGCAGGTCAAGACTTTCACCATTGGTTACAAGGGCGAATACGGCTCGTACCAGAACGAGTTGCACTATGCCCGCCAGATGGCCGAGCGCGTCGGAGCCGATCATCACGAATTGCTGTTGAGCATGGACGACCTGCTCGACTTCCTGCCGCGGATGATTCAACTGCAGGACGAACCGATCGGCGACCCGGTCTGCGTGCCGGTCTATTACGTCTCAAAGCTGGCCCGCGACAACGGCGTCATCGTCTGCCAAGTGGGCGAAGGGGCTGATGAACTCTTCTGGGGCTATCCCACATGGAAGCTCAAGCTCAACCTGACGAAGTGGAACGATCTACCGGTTCCCAACTTCGCGAAGAAAGCGTTGCTCGGGGCGATGGGGATGTTCGGCCAGCAGGCATCGCATCCGTATGAAGCGCTGCGGCGCGCCACGCTCAATCAACCGATCTTCTGGGGTGGCGTCGACGCTTTCACCCAGGGCCAGAAGATGAAACTCCTCAGCCCGCGGATGCGCGAAAAGTTCGCCGGTTCGACATCGTGGGATGCCCTTAAGCCGATCTGGCAACGCTTCCAGGACAACGCCTGGGAAAAGTCGCACCTCAACTGGATGTCGTACGTCGATCTCAACGTCCGGCTGCCGGAACTGTTGTTGATGCGCGTCGACAAGATGAGCATGGGCGTCAGTCTCGAAGGCCGAGTGCCCTTCCTCGATCACAAGTTCGTCGAACTCGCGATGAGCATCCCCGCCGCGATGAAGACTAAGAACGGTACCCTCAAGCATATCCTCAAGAAGTCCGTCCGCGGTCTCATTCCCGACGAACTGATTGACCGCAAAAAGCAGGGTTTCGGCGTCCCTGTGCATGAATGGGTGATGGACAAGCTCGGCGACGCGATGCGGCAATCGCTCGACAATTTCTGCCAGCAGACCGACTTCTTCGACCGCGACGAAGCCATGAGCCTGCTCGAACGCGGCCGTGGTCCGCAAAGCTGGTATCTGCTGAACGTTGCTCTGTGGTGGGAAGAGTTTATTGCCCAGGCGGACGATGCGATTTCTCATGCGGCACCGACGCGGAAAGCCGCGTAAGTCTGAAGGCGAAATTCCAAGTTCCAAAATCCAAGTTCCAAACAAGTTTCAATGACCAAATTCCAAACGAAGAGGAAAGCTGTCGGTGATACACTTCTTCGTTTGGAATTTGGAATTTGTCCATTGTTTGGAACTTGGATTTTGGAACTTGGAGCTTCCCTCAAAATCGACACCACGACAACCTCAAGGACATTCCCGTGACACGCAAGCTGGCTGCTCGGCTGATGGCGTGGCTCAATCTGCCCAAGCGACTGGCGGGCCGGGCGTATCGCGCCTTGGTGGTCCGTCAGTTCGCATCGGCGGGCGAGAATTTCGCGTTTGATGTCTGGACGGACAGCCTGCCCACGCCCGAGTTAACCCACGTCGGCAACGATGTCTTTTTCAACCGCGGCGTCCATCTCTCCGGCCATGTCCACATTCACGATAACGTGATGCTTGGTCCGTGCGTCTGCATCCTGGCCGGCAACCATCTCTTCGGTCTGAAGGGAAAGACCGTTCGTCATGCCCGCATGACGCCGGAAAACCCCGAGCGAAACGATGTGACGATCATCGAAGCGGATGCCTGGGTCGGCGCGAACAGCACCGTCCTCGGCGGCGTGACGGTTGGTCCCGGAGCCGTGGTCGGGGCCGCATCCGTCGTGACGAAAGACATCCCGCCCTACACCGTCGCCGTGGGGAATCCGTGTCGACCGATCCGCCGCATTTTCGATGATGCCACGCTGGTCGAACATCTCCGCGTGGTCGGTTACGACGAAACAACCGCCCATGCGGTGTTGCGTCGTCGGCAACACGCCCTCGCCGGTCAGACCCTCAGCGTGATCGATCACACTGCGGAACTCGACCGGGAAACTTACTATTACCGCGGTGAGATTCAACTTCCCAAGGCAGCATGATTTCTACCCACATGATTCCCTCAGCGCTCGTCAATCTCGTCCGCCGTGGTTTTCAGAAGCCGCCGCATGTGGTGGCGCGGCGAGTCGTGATGGAATTGCATCGCTCGTGGGAACGTGTGTCTGGTGGTCGACACAGCCAGATTACAACGGGCGCGTTGCTCCGGGGGACCCGGTCGGCATCGATCTCATCGCTCTGGTCGAAACTGCAATCGCGACCGTGGTTGACGTGGCTCGCAACCCCAACGGATCGCGCGGCGATTGATCAACATTGCCCCGGTGACATCGACACGATTCTGCAAGCCGCGGACCATGCGTTAGCCCATCGCGTTGATTTACTCGGTTCCGGACCGGTGTCACTCGGCGAGAAAATCGACTGGCATCGTGATTACAAGACGGGGCATGTGTGGCCGGCGACGTTGGCTCACGATCTCGATTACGCGAATCTCGATCAACCGAGTGATGTGAAGTTCGCGTGGGATGTCTCGCGCCTGCACTGGTTGTTGCCCGCAGCGCAGGCGTATCAACTCACCGGTGATGAACGCTATGCGGTTGCTGCCCGGGATGTGCTCGAACAGTGGACCGCCGCGAATCCGTGCGGGTTCGGCGTCAACTGGGCCTGCACGATGGAAGCCGCCCTGCGGATCTTCTCGTGGACGTATCTGTTTCATGCGTTCTCGAAAAGCGATGCCTGGCGCGATGATACCTTCCGCTCATCATTCCTCGGCATGTTGTATGCCCACGGGCAATTCACCGAGCGGTACATCGAATACAGCGATGTGAACGGCAACCACTGCACTGCCGATGCCGCGGCGTTGGTTCTTGCGGGACTCTTCTTCGGCGACGGAGTCCCACCACAGCGCTGGTTGCAGTTCGGTTGGAAGACGCTGTGCGACGAGTTGCCAAAGCAGATCTTCGCAGACGGTGTCGACTTTGAAGCGTCGGTTCCCTATCACCGGCTGGTGCTCGAACTGTTTCTGTTGCCCGCGGTCTATCGGCAACGCTGTGGTCTCGATGTCCCCGCCGAATACCGGGACCGATTGCTAGCGATGGCTCGCTTCACGCAAGCTTACACACGGCCTGATGGTTCGATCCCGTTCTGGGGTGATGCGGACGATGCCCGGGCGTTGCCATTGGGAACGCAGGCGCTGAACGATCATCGGTATCTGTTGTCGTTGGTCGGTGTCACCCAGAACGATGCGGAACTGGCGGCGGACAACGCTTCGGCCAGCGAACTGGTGTGGCTCTGTGGACCGGCGGGCATGTCTTCCCGGGAGGGCGAGGCTCCCGCCGAGCCGCGAGCGTTTCAACACGCTGGGACAATCAGCGGCTCAGCGGGAGCTTCGCCCTCCCGAAAGGCAACGCCATCCGTCGCCTTTTACGACGGCGGGTTCTTCGTCATGCGTGCTGAAGACGATCACGTCTTCATCGATTGCGGGCCGGTGGGACTCGCCGGTCGCGGTGGGCATGGGCACAACGATTGTCTGTCGTTCGACGCCATGCTCGCCGGGACGCACTGGATCTCCGATTGCGGCGCGTACGTCTACACGGCCTCAGCGAAAGAACGCCATCAGTTTCGGTCTACATCGTCCCATAACACACCGATTATTCATGGTGAAGAACTCAACCGCTTCGTCAGCCGCACCGATTTGTGGCATCTGAAAAACGACGCGAAACCTGAACTTCGCCGCTGGTCGACTGGTCTGGATTACGATGTCTTCATCGGATCACATTCGGGATACGACCGGTTGACCGAACCGGTTCGGCCCGTCCGAACGATTGTGCTGGATCGCGCCCGACATGCGTTGTGGCAGCGGGATGAGTTTGAAACCGCCGCCCGATTGGTCGAGATCTGCACGCCGCTGCATCTTGCGCTGGGGGTGACGGTCGAAGAAACGACGTCCACTTCCGTGACTTTGCGATCCGCCGATGAAGTCTCCACGCTGGAACTGCATTGGGCTGGTGAGGGGTGGCAGCTCGAAATCGGGGCCGGACGGATTTCACCCAGCTACGGCGTGGCTCATCCCTGCGTGCGACTGATGTGGACCAACCCCAGCGGCGCGGCAACACCCTTCACGCTCGGACTGATTCCGCAGATCGCCGTGAATCACCATTTGCGGTTTGCCCGCTGGTCGCGTGACATCGAAGCAGTCCTGCATCCGACCCCGTTGGCGAGGGCCGCGTGATGCACTTCAATGCGATCCTCACCGCCATCACGCGGATGGTTTCGGCGTTCCTCTTCCTTGGGGCGACGGTCTATCTCGCACGATTGCTCGGCCCGGAAGGCCAAGGTCAATATGCCTTCGCGATGACCCTCGCCGCGACGATCACGCAGTTTGCGAACCTCGGCTTGCATGCGGGGAACACGTATCTCATTGCCCAAGATCGCGACCGCTTACCTGCGTTACTCGCGAACAGCGTGTGGATTTCGCTTGGACTCGGCGGCCTCGCGGGGGGAGCGGTCTTCGCTGTCGGTCAGGCATGGGACTGGGTCGAAGGTTCCCCATTGTGGCTTGCGTGTCTGGGTGGGGCACTCGTGGCAGCACGGTTGTTCTTCTCCCTCGGCGGCAGTCTGCTGGCGGGACTCGGCCGTGTCCGTGCGCTGAACTTTGCGGAATTGCTCAACTACGGTTTGACCGTGGTGTTGCTCATCCTCGTCGGCTCGCTCGGCGGTGGGATCCCCGCTTTGATGGCAGCGACACTGGCCGGTTGGGGCGTCGCGGCCGGGGTGATGTTCGCCTTACTGTTGACCACGGGGGGGACGTCGCTGCGACCGGATCGCGCGGTGTTTCTGGTCGGTTGGAGTTACGCGGCGAAAGCTTATGCGATGTCGCTGCTGGGGTTTCTCGTGCTGCGAACCAGCGTGTTTCTCATCGAGGCCTTTCACGGCAAGGGCGAAGTCGGCCAGTATTCCGTCGCCGCTCAGTTGTTCGATTTCCTGAATCTGTTACCAGCATCGTTGGCACTGGTCCTTTTGCCCCGTCTGGTGCAGGACGCCGAGTCACGCTGGAAGACGACGCTGAAATCCGTCGGCATCATCGGCGGCGTGATGGTCTTGGCGTGCGTTGGTGCCGCCGTGTGTGCTGGGCCTGCTCTGGAATGGCTCTTCGGGAATCGTTACGCCGCCGCCGGTCCGATCCTGCTGGCGATGCTGCCTGCGGCCTTTTTTTGCAGTTTGACGACCGTCGTCTCGCAGTATCTGGCTGCTGCCGGGTATCCGAAAGAACTGTTTGCCGTCTGGGGCACGGCGTGGGTCGTGACCATTGGCCTGGGTTGCGTCCTCATTCCCCCCTATGGCGGCTTCGGCGCAGCGGTAACGTTGTCCATCGTCTACGCCGGGTCGTTCTGCGGATCGTTCGGATTGGCCTACATCACCGAGCAGCGCCGCGTGGTTTCCGAACTGCGATGCGTGATGTTCCCCCATGCGGAGGGGATCCGTCGTGCTGCATGATGAATATGTTGTTTTGTGCCACGGCCGTGTCGGCCGTGCCGATGAACAGAGCGTTCTGCCAAATCGCACGGCCGAGACGGCCGTGGCACACAGGAAATCAAATCGTCGGGCGTGATGCCCGTTACAAACATACTTCCGGAAAGGATTCCCAACATGGACTACGCGCTCATCGGTTACCCGCTCTCGGACAAGTTCCGCGATAAGTTTGAAGCGCTGGCGGGATCGAAGCCGACCTATCTCAGCCTGCCCGAACTGCGGCGGTTGCCGATTTCGAAAATGATCCGCACGCTGGCTGGTGTGAAGGCCGACCGCTTGTTTATTGCGATGGAAAGTCCCGGCAGCCGACCGCTATTGCCGGTGTTCTACTGTTTTGCGGGGCTGAGCCGGGCGCGAAAGATTCAGCTCGTGAATCCTGATCTGACGGTGGAACCGGTATCGCGACTGCGGACCGTACAGTCGCTCTTCTCGGTGCTCGGAGCCTCCGTTGCCGGTCGCGCGAGCTTGTGGCGCTGCCGCAGCGAGTTGAAGTCGTTGCTGCGGCAACCGCGGATCGAAGTTCCACCGCCGTCGCCGGGGCGCGTGCTGTATCTCAAGTCGAACCTGTGGCTCGGGGTGAAGGCCGGGGGTTCGGTGGGTCATGTCGCCGGGGTCGCCAATGCCTTGATTCAGGCCGGCTATCCCATTGAATTCGCTGGGGCGGAAGCGCCGCTGATGGTCGACAACGCCGCGGTAAACGTCATCGAACCGGCCGAGAACTATGGCTTCCCGTACGAAGTGAACCTGTACCGCTATCAGGAAAAGTTCACCCGTGCGACGACGAAGATTCCGACCGCCGACAAGAAGTTCGCGTTCATCTACCAACGCATGTCGGTCAGCAACTACAGCGGCGTGCTTCTCTCCCGTCAGCATCAGTTGCCGCTGGTCCTCGAATACAACGGCTCCGAAGTCTGGGCGTCCGAGAACTGGGGCAAGAAACCGAACTTCCATGAAACTGCCGTGAAAGCCGAAGAAGCTTGCCTGAAACACGCGCACATTGTGGTGACCGTGTCCGATGTCCTCCGCGACGAACTCATTGACCGCGGCGTGGCAAAGGAACGGGTCGTTTCCTATCCAAACTGCATCGATCCCAAGGCGTATGACCCGGCGTTGTTCTCTGCCGAGCGGATTGCCACCGTACGGCACAAGTTCAACATCCCCAATAACGGCATTGTCGCCGGGTTTGTGGGGACGTTCGGACAATGGCACGGCGTCGACATCCTTGCGCAAGCCATCCGTCGGCTTGCGCTCGAACAATCTGACTGGTTGAAACAACACCGCGTCCACTTCCTGATCGTCGGCGATGGCTTGCTGATGCCGAAGGTTCGCGAAACCTTGTCCGATCCACGTTGTGCGCCGTTCTTCACGCTCACGGGTCTGGTGCCGCAAGCGGAAACGCCGCTCTACATGGCCGCAACAGACATCCTGCTGTCACCACACGTGAACAATGCCGACGGCAGCCGCTTCTTCGGTTCGCCGACGAAACTCTTCGAGTACATGGCTCTCGAAAAGCCGATCGTCGCCAGTGATCTCGAACAGATTGGGGAAGTCCTTCGCGGCGGACTTCGAGCCAGCGCACTTCCTGCGAAAGAGCCTTCCGGCCCGCGATCAGAACTGGCGGTGTTGTGCACGCCGGGCGATGTCACCGATCTCTGTCGCGGCATCGAATTCCTCGTAGAACATCCGGGCTGGCGGAAAGAACTCGGTCGCGCGGCCCGCAAGGAAGCCCTCGCAAAGTACACGTGGGACCGCCATGTCGGCGCGATTCTTGATCGTCTCGGTGCGACACAACCCGTCAGTACGCTGCAACGGCGAGCCGCCTAGCACACGGGACCAGTCGCAATTGTGACAGCGCCACGCTCATAAGAAACTCACGCCCATGACCAGCATACTGGAACACCCCGGCACACTCTCCCTCGTCGGCTTCGCGGCTCTGTCGCTGCTGATGTGGTATTTCGTGTGGAAGTGGGCCGATGTCTCGGTTCGACTGCCGCTGGTGTTCTACTGCGGATTCTACTTCGTCACGACGCTGATCGGTGCCACATTGATTGGGCTATCAAACGGTAAATGTCTTGAGCCGCTGGCATGGGGGCTCGATTTTAAAGTTCTGCGAGATGTAAACAATATCCGTTACTGGTGGTTGTTGTTCATGCCGATGATCGTGCCTCCCGCAGTCATCATTCTGTTTGCGCGCTCCCGTGTCATTGAAAGTCTGGTGAAGTCGACCGCCGGCAAACTGAATGCGACTCCGAGCCAACTGGGGTTTCTGGCAGTCTATTGCACATGGGCCGGCTACTGCCTGACAAAACTCTATGTGACTGGACAAATCGGGACAATTTTTAAGTGGCATAGCCTTCAGAGTGACTATGTCTCCATGATTATCCAGCGAACAGAAATGGCTGCTATGCTCGGCAGTGTCTTCTTCGGGTTGGTTTATATTACCTTGCCGATGTTGTCATTCTACGCCTTGTATTGCTGCGTGCGTGAACCGGGTTTGGTATGGAAGGTCATCTTCTGTTTCAGTGCGTTGACAACGGCGGTCATCAGTCTTTCGCTGATGCAAAAAGGACCGGTATTGCTCTTTTTGGTGTTCATCGGGATTGGGCTAGTGGAGTTGAAGGTGATTCACCCGCGCTCGCTGGGCATCGTCGGCGCTGCACTGGTGGTCCTCTTAACCACGCTGCAACGGTTTATGGCCGAAACCTGGAGTTATGAGCAGACATTTAATTTAATTGTATTTCGAATGGCTCACAGCTATCCGTATTATGTCAGCATCTATCCCGATATTCTTCCGTATTTCGGCATCGACTTCGGCCTACACCTGATTGGGATGGGTGAAATTGCCAGCGATAATAACGTTGTGTTTGACTACATGTACCCGTCGGTCACCTGGGTGCAAGGGGCGGCTCCGGGACCGGCCCATGTGCGCGCGTATGGTCAAGGAGGGCTGTTGTTCTCCCTCGTCACACTGGCTCTGATCGGACTTGGGATCAAGATGGCCGGCGTGCTGCGACGGTATATTGCCGGACCGTTGAGTTTCGCGCTGTACATGGCGTCGCTGGTGAGTTTGTACTTTCTGACGCAGACATCGGCGCGGGAAGCACTACTGTCGTGTTACGGGATCTGCTGGGCGATGCCGGGGATTGCGCCACTGTGGCTGCTTTCCAGCCCGGCCCGTCGCATGGCGGTACGACCGTCAACTCGGCCTGCCACGGTTTCGCCGCGCCGACCGGCAGTGACGCTGCGTGCCGCGATGAACACGACCCGGTAGACGCCTGTCCCATGGTCACCGGTTCGCTTCTGCCCGATGGTCGCAGGGAATATGCTGTCCCTCGTGGATAGATCGAGTCAATCCGGGATTGAGTGAGCATCATGGCCCGCTGGCCGGACAATTTTCGTGCCAACTTAATCGGCTTCCTGCTGATCTTCGTCCTGCTGCCAGCACTCTGCTGGCTCGCGGCGTGGTATCTGCGCTAACTTGGTGATGGCCGCGGAAATCAGGCCGGTTTGACCCGCGTGCCAAGGCGGGCTAGCATCAAGTCTTGTGCTGGACCCGCTGTGCTGGCGTGATTCCTGCTGAGAGTCGCCTTCTGTGTAGAGATGTCGAATGACTGCCCGCCGTCGTGCGTTGTTGAGTGTGAGCGATAAACAAGGCTTAGCCGCGTTCGCCGGTCGTCTGGTGCAACTCGGCTTCGAACTGGTCTCCACGGGGGGGACACGCACAGCGTTGCAGAATGCCGGGCTGGCCGTCACCGATGTCGCTGACTACACCGGCTTTCCGGAGATGATGGAAGGCCGTTTGAAAACGCTGCACCCCAAAGTCCACGGCGGATTGCTGGGGCGTCCCAACCGTCCCGATGACGCCGCCGCTATGGCGCAGCATGGAATTCTGCCATTTGAACTCGTGGTCGTGAACCTCTATCCCTTCGCACAAACGATTGCCAAACCGGGGGTCACCACGGCGGAAGCCATCGAACAGATCGATATCGGCGGCCCGAGCATGGTTCGTTCGGCCGCAAAAAATCATGCGTTTGTCGGCATCGTCACGAATCCGTCACAATACGATGATGTGCTGGCGGAACTGGAGAAGGGACCGCTTTCTGATGCTTTGCGGCGGAAACTCGCCGGGGCCGCGTTCGAGCTGACGGCGTGCTATGACCGCACGATTGCCGATTATTTCACGGGACTGGAAAACGCCGCGGACGACAGCACATCCAGCTTTCCGTCTTCGCTTTCTTTGCGGTTTGAACGCCGGTCATCGCTGCGATACGGCGAGAATCCGCACCAGCGCGCGGCCTTTTACGTCGAAGCCCATCCGGCTGATGCGACCCTGGCGGCCGCACAGATTCTGCACGGCAAAGAACTGTCGTACAACAATCTTCTCGATCTCGACGCCGCGATGCAGATTGTCCGTGAGTATCAGCAGCCTGCGGCGGTGGTGATCAAGCACAATAATCCGTGCGGATGTGCCGTGGCAGCCGATCTGGCAACGGCCTACGTCAACGCCGATGGTGGTGATCCCGTGAGCGCGTTTGGCTCGGTCCTCGGATTCAACCGTCAGGTGGATTTGGAAACCGCTGAGCAACTGTGTGTCCCCGGCCGCTTCATTGAGGCCATCATTGCCCCCGATTACACCGCGGAAGCGTTTGAATCACTGACGACGATGCCGAAGTGGAAGACGAACGTCCGGTTGTTGAAGTGCCCGGCGATGATCGAACCCCGGCCGCTGACACAGGAATACCGACGGATTACCGGCGGCTTGCTGGTTCAGGATCGCGACGAGATGCCGGATTCCCGCGCGGAGTGGAAAGTTGTCACCGAGCGGCATCCGACCACCGCCGAGTATGCCGATCTGGAATTCGCGTGGGCTGTCTGCAAGTACGTGAAGTCGAATGCCATCCTCTTTGCGAAAGAGGGAATGGTGGTCGGGGTTGGTGCCGGACAAATGAGCCGGCTCGATTCGGCATATATTGCTGCCCACAAATCAGGCGATCGAGCCCAAGGGGGCGTGTGTGCTTCGGATGCGTTCTTCCCGTTCCGCGATGGGATCGATCAAATTGCCCAGGCCGGAATCAAGGCCGTGATTCAACCTGGTGGATCGAAGCGCGATGATGAAGTCATCGCGGCATGTAATGAACTGGGGATTGCGATGATCTTCACGGGACGTCGGCACTTCCGGCATTAAACAGGCGCAACGGTCTTTGCAAAATCCGGTCGAAGCGATCGGGCGGGTTTTGACGTCGGCCGGTGCAAATTGTTAAACTGAACGCGTCGGCATGAGTCGTGCGGGAATCGAGGGCGTTCGCCCGTTCGGAATCGATTTTTCGCCGTCGGGGAGCCGATCCTCGTCTGTCTGGACGACAATTATCGGGATTTCAAGACGACTTTGCTCCGGAAGTGGTATCGTATTTCCATGAGGGTGTCGTCGGGAGATGTTGGCGAGCCGTCTCGGTGTGCCTGGCGAGTCATTGTTGGACAGGATTTGAGTAGCGGAGGCCGATCGTGACATCCCAGCCCGCTCCCAAGTCGCCTCGCCCCATTGATGACGACGATGAACCCGTCGAAACCAACGACGTCGGCGATCCGAAGAAGATCGGCAAATACGAGATCGTCCGGAAGCTTGGCCAAGGCGGGATGGGGGCGGTCTTTCTCGCCCGTGATGTCGCACTCCGTCGCGATGTCGCCTTGAAAGTCTTGCCGAAAGACAAAGCCGAAAATCCCACGCTGGTCCGCCGTTTCCAGGCCGAGGCCCAAGCTGCCGCGAAACTCCGCCACGACAACATCGTCGCGGTGTATGACAGCGACATGGCAGACGGTTTCTGCTACATCGCGATGGAGTTCGTTGACGGCAAAGACCTGCACGAAATGGTCTCCCGCCGCGGACCCGTGCCGGTGAAGCGGTCCATCGAGATCATCAAACAGGTGGCGATGGCGCTGCAGCACGCCTTTGAGCACAACATCGTCCATCGTGATATCAAGCCGTCCAACCTGCTTGTCCGGCGGGACGGAGTCGTCAAACTGACGGACCTGGGGCTCGCGCGGTCGGTCGATGATTCGATTGAAACCGGCATTACTCGCGCCGGGACCACCGTCGGTACGGTCGACTACATGGCCCCCGAGCAAGGCCGCAGCAGCAAAGCCGCTGACATCCGCAGCGATCTCTATTCGCTGGGTTGTACATGGTACTACATGCTGACGGGACAGCCCCCGTTCCCGGATGGCAGCCTCACGAACAAGTTGCAAGCGCATGCCATCAAACCGCCGCCGGATCCGCGGACGTTGAATGAAAACGTGTCGGACGGCCTGGTCGCCGTTATTCATCAGTTGATGGCGAAAAAGCCGGAATCCCGCTACCAGACACCGAAAGAACTCGTCGACGATCTGAACACAGCGTCCCTCACCCGCAATGCCATTGCCCGCGAGATTTTCGACGAGCCAGCCGAAGAAATACCGGTCCGCGGTCGCTCTTCAAAAAAGGATGACTTGCCAGACGACGCGACCCCGCTCGATACACCGACACGGCCCCGCGGCTCTTTGAAAAAGCCGGCCGTCGAGGATGACGCGCCGCTCAATGTTCCCTCCCGACCGCGCGGGTCTTCGAAGAAACCCTTTATTGAGGACGAGTACGAAGACGCCGGGCCATCGGGTTCGCGCGGGCGCTCCACCAAACCGAGCACCGATGTCGACATCTACACCGAAGTCCCGGATGACGTTCCGGTCCGCCGGTCCCGCGCCGCGGCCAGTACCGCAAGTACCGACAGTGATCGAACGGAATCGGTCGGCACAAGCTCCCCCTCCAGCAAGTCCTCCCGTCCGCGGGAAGCTGGCGCGCTGCCTCCTCCCTCTCGCCGCACACAGCCGGACGAGGTGAAAGAGGAAGCTCCCGGCGTCAACCTGGAGTGGTTGAAGATTGTCGGAGCGGTCGCTGGAGTCGTAATTGTTGTGGGTGGTCTGGGGTGGCTGGTTTCGGGCTACAGCGGCCAGCTCTTTGGGTTCGGATCCAAGCCGCTGGGACCGGCACCAATCCCTGTTGCCAGCGGGAATCCCGGCAATCGCAGCGTGGAAGTTGCGCCTGTTGCCGGTGGGCCGACCGGCGGTGATGTTCCGATGCTGGATGCCACGACCCCGGTCGCCCAAGTTTTTTCCACCGGGACGACTCTCGGTCCGGATGGCAAGCCCATTCCCGGTCAAAGTGCGAACACTCCGGGAGGCACCAACGCTGAAGGGAGCACATTGCCCAACCCCAATGCGGCGCTCATTTCCGGAGGAAACACCGTCGGAGGCTCGGGTCTGCTGAACATCGATCCGGAGAAAGTTCCCGACTGGTCCACGGCGTCCGTATCAAAGCACAACACAGTTCTCACCGTCGGTCCGGGATCGACATCAGGGGCTCATTTCAATGCCCTCAGTGAAGCTTTGGGACGTGTTGGTCCCGATGGTGCGCAGATTCAGCTCATTGGCAATGGCCCCTTCATCCTGTCCACACCGGTGAGCCTCAGCACCAAACGTCTGGTGTTGACCGCCGAACCCAATGCCAAACCGGTCATCGTGTTCGGAGCCGCTGCCGAAGGTCTGGCAGGCAGCCTGCGAATCACGGGGGGACATCTCGAACTCAGCGGCGTCCACATTTCCATCGACCGACGGTCTTTCAAAGGGACCGACCCGGTCAAAATCGTCACCGTCGTCGAGGGAACCCTCATGCTGCGCGATTGCAGCGCGACGGTTTCCGGAACAAGCGCCGCGCCGTTGTCGTTGTTGTCCCTCGAAGGGGGGGCACCGGGAGGTACACGGCTGTTACTGGACCGGACGTTGATCCGTGGCGTACCGACGGTGGCGGTTGACCTTCGCTGCAACACACTGGATGCCGTCGTCCGCGACTCCATCATTGCCGTCGATTCTGCCGTCGCACTGCGTCTGGCTTCGACGTCCGAAGGCCAGTCGGGACGCAAGGGGGCGGCCCGTGCCCTCCGGAGCATTCATTCGACCTGGTGCAGTCAGCAGACCGTGTTCGATCTTAGTGAAGATGGGGAACGGGAATTCCCGCCGTTGACCCATTTCGTCTTTACAGAATCGGTCTGCGCAACCAGCAGCGATCAAGGTTCGCGCGTGCTGCTGCTGGCCGATGGCTGGCTGCAAGATTCTCTGCGGCAATCGATCGTGTGGACCTCTGATGCATCGGTGTATCTCGGCTTTGACAGCTTGCTCGACCTGGGAATGAAGTCGGCGTTTCGGGCGCGCGATGCCGATGACTGGCGGCGCTTCTGGCAGCAGAAAGTCGATGCCGAGCAGTTCCAGGCCGAAGCCTGGCCCACCGGATTGGCCACCATGGCCGCGGCGTCCCCCGTCTCCTTTGATCGCGATCAACTGCCGGGTGACGTCCACAAGCTCGCGCGGAACGGTGAAGAGATCGGCACCTCGACCGCCAAAATGCTGATCCCCGATGCGACCCATCCGCTCCGTCTGGCCGCGCTCAGCAATCGTCGACCGCTGCCGAATGATGCCGTGCAAGCGACACCCCTCGGCAAAACACGCCGCGTCGACCTGAAAAAAGAAGATCTCGGCGTGGTGCTCTCGCGCGCCGACTGGACCAATGGCACCGTCTTCGAGGCAGTCGGCTTCGGCAACTGCCTGATGTCACCCGTGCAGCTTCGCAGCCGGCAACTACGAATCATCTTCCGGCAAGCCGATGGAGCGCCGCTGAAGATTCTTCCCAAAGACGCCGGGAAAGATCTTGAAGCCCTGATCCGCATCGAGCGGGGTTCCATCGAAATCGAAAACCTGCGCTATCAACCACCCGAACCGCGATCAACTTTACCGGCATGGTTCCTGGCGGCTGTCGATTCCCAGGTCATCTTTCGACAGTGTGAATTCATCGGCCCAGAGAAGCTCACGGCACCGTATCTTGGTGGGGTGAAGTTTACGACAGCAGTCGCGGCCCCGTCTCAGCCGCCGACCTTGTCGATCATGCACTGTCTGATGCAGACACCGGGAACGATGCTCCGCATCGAGGGTGGTGCCGCAGCGGTGTTTGTCCGCAACAGTGTGCTGGCTTCACGCGGGACCTTGCTGGATGTCCGCCCCACCGCCGTGCAAGACGCCCTGCCGGTTTCCATCGATCTTGTGCAATCAACCCTGACCGCCACGGAAACGGTGTTCCACCAGTTGGTCACCCCGTTGACCAGTGCACCGACGGCAAACGGTGTGCAGTATTTCGTGGAGAACTGCGCGTTCGGCCCGCCGTTCACGGTCCGCCCCGGAGACGCCAGTGCACCGACATTGATGACGCTGTCGGGGTCGGTTCTCGATCATCAGCAACTGGTCTGGTGGGGACAATCCAACGGAGTATCACGTGATGTGCGAACGTTGCTGAAGACGGTCAATCCCGATGCCCCGCCGGTGACCGATGCCGCGGCCTGGTCCGCTTTATGGGGGGAAGGGCATGATCTGCATCTGCTCGCCGTTGCCGATGGCATCATTCCACGCGACCCGCTGCCGACGAAGCGCGAGAGTTTGAAACCCTCGTCGTATGCCTGGCATTCCGCGTCGAAAGCCGTGACGTGGGCTGATGGTCGGGCGATTGGTGCCGACACCAAGGCGCTGGAGAATCTTGGTCCGCAGAAAATCGCTCCGGAGCCGGCCGCGGCGAACGCCAAGAAGGCCACCGCCCCCACGGTGAAACCCGGTGGCGGAACCTCCAAAACCGGCGGCTTCTGATCGCAGGAATTGTCTGCGCGTGGGAGGGCGAAGCTCCTGCTGAGCCGCGAGCGCTTCCACCCGCTGAGACAATCAGCGGCTCAGCAGGAGCTTCGCCCTCGAGAAGACACTGGCGGAGCCAGTGGCACACAACACCGTGATAGGGAATCACGTCTTCCGGCCGCTGCGAAGGGCTTGGCGGATCGGGGCCAGCCGACGGATGATTTTCGCCGCGGTCCGCCGATCAAGCCGACTCCGCCGCCCGGCTTTTTCCGCCGCGGCAAGCTGCTCTTCCAACTCAACCGGACTGCACTGCATCCGCTGGGCCGCCAGGGCGAGAGCCGCTCCCGGCGCTGTGGTCCCCAATCGAGGCAGGCTGCCACGGAGCGCGGCGAGGTAATGCTGCAGAACCACTTCTCCGGATTGCTGCCGCCAATAGGCCACGCCGAGGGCATCGGCATGTTCGACGATGTTATGCCGCGGCGATGCCGCCTGAGGTAACAACGGCCCGAACCGCTGCGAGTTCCACCAGCCGTACAGCACCAGCACCAGCATCAACTGCAACGTGATTGGTCGGAGTTCTTCGTCGAACAACAGCGCCACGGTCTTCGGTGTCCCGGTCTTATTCAGAGACTCATCGAACGTCACGCCCCAGACATCCCCGGCGAGTTCCAGCAGGCGAAATGCCAGCGCGGGGTTGTCACCATACGTGAGGAGTTGATTCGAAAAGATGAGCGGCGATGCCGAAATGACCACACGACCGCGGCCCAAAGCCTGCACCACAACCTGTGGCGTGCCATCGTAGGACAGCACTTCATCGCCCTGTGGCGCGAGCAACCGCCCATCGGTCCACCATGCCGTTGATTCCTGCGGCACAAGTTCGGTCTCCGGAGGGAGGGAATCATCCGTCGAACTCCGCGGCAGATACCGAATGTCGAGCCGGGGGATAGACCGTTCTGTGTCCCCCCGGCAGGCGAAGACAAGCTGCCCGCCGCTTTCAACCCAATCGAGAATGGAGTTCCACTCGGCATCGGTTGGCCAGCGCTGCGGACCGAGAATGCAGAGTGTTTCACTATACAGACCGTCTGACAAAACTTGTGTCAATGGTTGCTGATTACGGTCGGTGTACTCCGCAAACTCGGTGACCAGCTTATAGAACGCCCGCTTCCCTTCGGCTGTGGTGCTGAACGTGTCGTGCAGGATGTCGTCGCCGAGATCCGGAAACCAGACCTGCAAACCCAACAATACCGCCACTGCCAGCGGCCAGAGCCACCGGGCGAAAGACATCGAGTGTGTTACGGGATTTCGTGACACTTGGCTCTCAATCGTACTTCTGTAACGTTGTCGCTCCGCGACCGCAAAGCCAGCAAAACCACACGCATCTGCTTAACTCGGCTGACCGATCATGGAGCGAAGAGCTACGTTGTTTCGGCTTCCGGCCCGACTTGAAAGCCCTGTTGATAACCCGCCAAGGCCGTGGCGAACAACGGTTCGGTGGCCGGACGGCGGCCGTATTCTACGGGTTCAAAAACCTGGACGACTTCTCGAAAGCCGGCGAACTGTTCGGGGCGACTGCGTAGCACGCGGAGATAATCGTGCACCGTCAAGCCACGGCGAAAACGAATCCATTGCTGGCGTTCGACGAAACTCATCCCGCCCAGCACCAGTCGACCGATGGCGGCCCGATAATCGCCCCGCTGGGCGAGCGCGAGTGCTTCGCGCAGGAAGACATCTGACTCGGTCTCACCGGGCGAACGATCATGTGCCAACGGTCCCACCACGGCCTCGCCGGAAAGGTTGCTGGCATGTTGACGATCACTCCACGCATTCATCAACGCTTGGGCGACCAGAACCACAATCGCAACGACGATCACGGCGAGAATCAGGTACGCCAAGCCGTGAAAGAGACCGCCGAGCAGGTTACCGATCCCGAGCGAGGGCCCTTCCCAGGCGGGTTCATTAGATGATTGCGGCTTCGGAGCCCGAGCCGAGCGGGAGGATTGCCGCACCGGTCGCTGCACACCATCGGCTCCGCGCGGCGTCGGCGAAGACGGACGCTGCGTGCGCATCGGCCGCTCGGCGGTCGACTTCGGTGTCGGCGTGGATTTCGGTGTCGGCGTGGATTTCGAGTTGCCATTCGCGGCGCGAGCGGGGCTCTTTGTTTTTGAATCCGCTTCACCGGTGCGGCGAGTTTCACCCTGGGCCTCATCGCCGGACGTGGGATCACTGGATGATTCACCCTTTGGCGGCGGTGTCGACGAATCACCCGAGCGCGCGGGCTGAGAACTCGATTCTTCCCGTGGCTGACCAGAGGATGTAGTCGAATCGTTGCCCTCTTCAATCGACTTTCCGGTGTTACTACTCCGACCGGAACCGGACGATGAAGAACCGCTTCCAGGGGAACCGTCATTCGTTTGTTCTTCATCCTGTGAGCGAGAGGACGCCTCTTTCCCTGAACCGGAAGTGCCCGACGGAGACAAGCGTTGATTTCGTGACGTGCCGCCCTCCTTGTTCGATCCTTTTTGCTGCGGCGCGCGATTCAACAGACTTCGCCACCACGGCTCGGGTTCGGACGAGGCGTTCCCGTTTTCCGATCCGTTCTCCGAGGAAGACGTGCCTGGCTCGTCTTGGCTATGGGGTGACATTTCCGCTTCACCAGTGGCTTCGGCGTCCCCCTTCCCGTGCTGGAACGCGTCGTCCGCAAAGTGTTCGAAGTGCCGGAACTCCGGGTCGGCAAGAATCCGGCGGGCTGATTCCCGCAGTGGCTTTACGGGCCGATGTTCGTCGGCCACGACGGGATTGGTACTGAGGACCAGCAGCGCGACGAGAATCGCAGTCCATCGTCTGGTGAGCCGTGCGGATGGGCAGAACGTGGTCCACCAGCGCACGGCCGACACGGCCGTGGCACACCGGGTCGATAGTTTCCGATTGTGATCGATCATGCGGGGGCCCTCCACCGCTCGGCTTCTTCGGACAATGCGACTTCCACATCCCAGCAATCGCAGCGGATGCGCAGGTCGACGTAGGCAAAGAACCACGCTAACCGACAGACCGCATAAGTTGCCAGTGCGGTGGCACAAACCGTGGTGAGTGCCAGAGCATCGGTCATGATGAACGTGGTCAATGCCGTCCACCACGCTTCCCAATCTTCCAGTCCCCACGGGTTACGAGTCGCTTCGATCAATCGACCCAAACATGGGGAAACACCGACGAGCAACATCGCTGCGGCATCAGCCGTGATCGTCAACAACCCCCAGAAACCGAGGCCGAAAACGCCGACTCGGACGCCGCGGGCAATCAGATCGCTGAACTCCGTCTTTACCAGATCGGAGACGCGATGATCGTGCTCACCGGCCCGCCAGGTCGAAAAGATGCGGGCTTCGGCGTTGAAGCCGGTGTAGAGCATGACGGCCACACCGGGAAGTCCACCGGCCAGTGTCAGAACGAAATGCACGGGTCGCATGAGCAAGGTGAATGCCATCGATGCCAGTGCTGAGCGAAAGGCCCCCAGCACTGCTGAAAATGCCGTGCACGGCTGCCCCAGCGCGATCCGCACGGCAGCAAACACCAGGGCGGTCCCCAGCGGAATCGACATCATGCCGACGCCGATGAGACTCCATAGCCAACCATACGAAGTCGTCCGTGAGGCCCAATAGATCGCACCACACGTCGGTACGGCGATTATCGCGAAGATCCGCAGAAACAAACCAAGGTGTTGCCCGACGAAGACCAACGCGACATCGAGGCAACTCCCGATATTTCGCGGCTGGAGGGAAATGGCGGCCTCGTGAAACTTCACTTCTGCCTCCCCGCCAGGCCGAGATAAACCGCCACAAGCAACCAGAGGCCGGAACCGACCGTATATTTCCACATCGCCGGAATCGGAGCCGGCGACCAGAAGGCTTCGATGAGGGCCGCGATCACCAGCATTGCTGCGGCTCCTCCAGCGAGTTGCACGGCCTCCAATCCCTGGACGCGCAGTGATTCCAACCGCGTCCGTTGTCCGGGATGGACCAGCGCATCGCCGAGAACCAATCCCCCGGCCCCGGCAATGGCAATCGCGGTCAGTTCAAATGAACCGTGCGACACCACGAAACTCAAGAACTTTTCGGAATGTCCCATCGCCAGCACATATCCGGCGACAGCACCGATGACGAGGCCGTTGAACAACAGCGTGTGAATCGTTCCCACGCCCATCAACAGACCGCGGGCAAAACATTGCAGCGCGATGCCGACGTTGTGCTGCACATAGAATCCAGCCATGGCTGCGCGCGATTCATCGAAGCCGGATGCGAGGGACTCCTCGTCATCGTTGTCCTCGTCCTTCTTTGTCGAGGCGTCTTCCTCGTTGTCCTCGTATTCGTCTCCACGAGGACCATACATCTGGTCGTATTGCTCGAGGGCCTCCGCAGGCAACAATCGCATGGCGATCGACGGATTGGTTTGCACGGCGACCCAGGTGACACCGAGCGGAACAAAGAACAAGGCGGCGGCGACCAGAAAATACCAGCCGTTGCGGCGAAACATACGGGGGAATTCACGGGCGAGGAAATCGACCACGCGCGACCAGCGGGCCGGATGCGAACGGTAGAATGAATGGTGTCCCCGCGCGACGAGATTGTTCAGATACGTGACCAGTCCTTGGCCCCAGTCGCGCGAGCGGATGATTGCAAGATCGTGTGACAACTCGCGCAGCAGGCGGGAAAACTCACCGATTTCTTCTGCCTTGAGTGATGTCCAGCCGCGGCGCTGCTGGATCAGCTTTTCAAAGCGTTTCCACGCCGGTTGCCGTTGTGCGAGGAACCGTTGTTTGTTCATGACACGGCTCCTGCCAGGGGACGCGGCTGGCGACGTTTCGCGGCCGGTTTCTCGCCGACATCGTCATCGCGCGGCGCAGCAAACGTCACATAGACCCGCGCGAGGAACGCCATGGGAAAATCGTCGACCTGCGCACGCTCGCCCCGATAATCCAACCGAAGGGCGATCCGTGTTGCCAATTCGCGCGCCAGTTGATGTCCACGGGCATGCGTCAACACCTTGCGGCGGGAGAGGAATTCATCGATTACCGCGAGGGTCGAGACCGGCGGCGTGAATGCATTGATCTGATCCGCCGGGAGTCGTTCGATGTGTTGGTAGATCACGGGATCACGGGGGAGGACGGTCCGTTGCTCATGGACCACGACCGTTCGCGCGGCGAGATCGCCCAACCGTTGCAACCGCGGCGTCAGCGTCATGCAAATCAGCGCAGGGCCGTACAGGGGGATCAACACCAGCGCTCCCATCTGCTCACCGAAGAGAATCATCATCGGCAAGGTGTCCGCGGCCCGCAGCAGATTGCGTAATGTGGCTCCCCACCACGACAGGGGCTGACCATTCTCGTGGATGGTCCGCAGACCGCAAATGATCTTGCCGGGCGTGCGCCCTTGAAAGGCATATTCACAGCCGATGAAGTAGCCCCATTCCAGCAGAAACAGGACGAGCAGCATCGTGCCGATGGCCAGTCCGGGCAGCGTGGCGGCACCGACCGTGCAGGTGAAAATTCCCACCACCAGAAAGACCACCGCGCGTATCGCCCAATCGAGAAGATACGCCACGCCACGCCATGCCGGTCCCGCGAGGCTGTGGGTCAGCACCACGTTCTCCGGAGTTTCAATCGGCAGGTCGAGACTCAGCGATGCAGCGGTCACACGCAACCCCGGTTGATAAGTGTTTCTGCCAGCTTAACCGGCAATCGGGGGAGCGTCCACTGGGTTCAGGTACCGTCATCTTCCTCTCAAACTGTCGGAAACGCCCTTGCTTCAGAGTCCCCGAATGACGGTCTCTGCCATCACTCCGCGGTCCACAACGTGGACTCGGTGTCCCCTACCAATTCACTCGGCGTCTTTGCGGAATTCGACCATCCAGCCGGGAAAACAGATCGATGCGATCGGGAGTTCGGCATGAAGTTCAAATTGGTAGTGCTGCGGCATGACACTCTCGGTCGTTTTGTAGAGCACATCGCCGTTGCGTTTATCCACCACCGTGGCTACGAAGCGTGACGGGGTGAGGAACTGCCCGTTGACGATGCGCGGCGCTTCGATCTGGCGGGCTGCAAATGGAAGAATCGGCACGTTGGGACGGTGCGTGAGATCGAGTGCCGTGGCTTCCAAGGCTTCGGTCCACAACGCGGCTCCCGTGGCGGCGTTCATCCCCAGCACGCGGCCTTGGAATCCCAAATGATTCACATCGTACTGGCTGACACGGGCCATGAACTTGTTGGGATTATTTGCCGCAACAATGTTTGTGACAGCATTCCCGACGAAGAAAATCTCTGTTTCGGCGTAATGATCGACCCAGAAGAAATCGGCCTCGGCGTCGGCCGGGACTGGCGTCTGCCACAGGGGCTCGCCGTTCGCCAAACGGAGTTTGGTGATCGCACCGGTGGGAGACCATTGATACACCGCTTCGCCGTTGTTGGTGAAGAACCGCGTTCCTGTCGGGAGGGAATTGTGTTCCCAAAGCACCGTATCGGTGGTCAGTTGCCGGTATTGGATCGTGACCGCTTCATTCGCTTGAGCGACCACCGTCAGCAACCGGTCTCCGTGGAACGACAGCCAAGTGCCGGGATCGGTGATGTCCCGCCGTGCGAGTTCTTCGCCGTCGTCGGCGCGATAGACCACGGCTTGCCGACGGGCGAGATCGAACAACGTGACGGTTTCAGCGTTCGCTGTTCCTTCCACTTCCTGTGGGACGCCCAGACGGCTCCAGAGAATTCGCCCCGTTTCGATTTCCGCAACAACGAGGCGTCCCCCCTGGGTGTAGCAGACGGTTTCCTCGGTCAGCCCCAATACCTGACCGGCCGGGCTGTAATCACTCACGTCGTACACATTCGTGGGGAGGAAACGGCGGCGTCCGCAGGGGAGCAAATCGGCACGATAACCCAGCATCGGCGGGTTGGGGTTTCCTTCAGTCTTGTTCGAGAGATCGTGCTGCCAGCGGACAACCGGGGTGGGTCCCGCCGACAAGTCCAGCGTGACGAGGCGGCCGGTCAATGTCAGGACCATCCGGTCGCCAGCGATGTGCAGGAACTGAATCGGCGAGGTGGAACCGATGCGGCCTTCGGCACGGTTATTGAGTTGCGGAATGGTGATTTTCCAGCGGATGCGCCCCAGCGGATCCCGTGCTGAGAAGGCTTGCGGACCGCGCTCGATGTACTCGAACGTCCAATCCCGCCAGGCTGGCGGCCGGTGTCCCACGACTTCCACTGGCGTGATCCGCTCGTATTCGGTGCCCCGCGGCTTGCGTTCGACGGCGATGTCAGCCGTGCCCCAACCGCCTTCCGCCAATGGATTGACCCACGTTTTTCGCAGCACCGCGGCGGCTTGGGCACCGGTTTGCGGTTGCTCGTCACCGATGGCGACAAAGCGTTCTGATTTCCACTCGGCGTCGAGGCGTTCGAGCAACGGCCCCGCTTCATTGTGACGCTCGAGTGTGATGAGCGCGTGGGCCAGCCATGCGGCTCCCGCCGCGGCGGAAGATTTTTGAGTCGACGCCGTCAGTTGCCGGGCCGCGAGCAGTCCCAGCGGGGTGGCCCCTTCATGGGCGATGATCTGCAGCCGAACCTGATCCAGCGTGGTCATGCCATCGAAGCACCGCAGCAAACGCCGATCGCGCACGGCCGCTTGATCGTCCGGAATTTTCCGGGCGGCGAACTCAGTCAGGACGGCATCAAGTTGCTGACGTTCCGCCGGAGACGCCGATTGATACAACGCCCGCACCTGTCCCAGAACGATGCGATCCCCGCGCACGGTCCACCCGCCGGAGACGCGCTCCAGTTGCTCATCAAAATCGGGCAGTTCGACGAGTTTCAGATACTCGCCCAATGCAGCAGCATGTTCTCCGGCCAAAGCCAGTCCGCGGGCATAGGTGCGGAGAAACAGTCGTCGTCCGGCGGAATTCTCCACCAGGCGGTTGATCTCTTCGGCCCGTTCGCGAAACCGGGGGAAATCGGACCGGAGTCCATCGACTAACGTGTTTGCCAGCAAGGCAGCCGTTCGAGGATCGGGACGGAGACGCAGCGCATTGCGCAGATCGTCCAAGCCTCCGACCTGGTCTCCGCGTTGTAGTCGCAACTCCCCGCGGGTTGCCAAAGCCTCGGCGTCATTGGCATTGGCCAACAGTCGCTGATGGAGGTCAGCCTCCAACTGATCGAGACCCACAAACTTCGACAAACCACGCGCACTGGCCGCAACGAGCGATCCTTCCGCGGCGACGAGATTGCCCGTCCCCAGAAACGGTTCGAACTGGGAATGCGAAAGAATCTGTCCTGACGTGAGATCGATGGTCAGCACTTCGTGGTCGATGACCGGGAGCAGATATCGCTGCGCCAACAACAATCCCTGCCCGACGGGCAGCGGGGTTGGTGTCGACCAGACCGGCTCGCCATCGCTCAGCCGCAAGGCTTCGACGCTGGACCTTCCCACCACAACCACACGTCCGTCCTGCACTCCGGCCACCAGCAGCGAGGAACCCCGTGGGCGTTTCCAGCGTACTTCCCCAGTGACCGCATCGAGACAATGCAGCTCTGAACCATCGCGCGGAGTGAACAACACATGCCCCTGAGCATAGACCGGCACCGCATCAATCCAACGGGATTGCTCTTCGTCGGCCCGGAGAGGAATGGTGATTCGACCTCCGCCTTGCTGGCGCATCTGGAACATGGCACGCGGATTGAACGGCCGCGGTTCGAGTGATTCGTACTTGAACCCCCAAGCCAATTGACGCCGCAGCGGATCAACCGCAACCAGCACACCGCAACCCGTGGGACAAACCAGCAATCCATCGGCCCACGTGGGCGTTAGTCCGGCCACGCGGCGCAATTTTGTCGCCGAAACCGGCTGATCCGGAGCGACCAGAACCTGGCTCCACTCCAACGTCACCGCGCGTGTCGTCGCCTCGACTTTCAGTTGCAGCAGCCGGAGTTCGTCTTCACTTTCTGCGAGGCAATACAATCGGTCTTCATGAATCAACGGCGGACCGAGGAAAAAATGGCCGGCGAGCTGTAAGGCAGCATCGCTGCGCGGTCCACCGAGTTCCCATAGCAACTGGCCCCCTTCGAGATCGAAGGCCACCAGCCGATTGACCGGGTCCGGGACATCCGGGATCGGTCGAATGGCATTACGGGGCTGCGGTGCCGGCGGTGGTTCGAGGTTCGACTCGATCGCATAGACCGTGCGCTCATCGCAGGCCAAGGCCCCCTGGACGCTGTCACGGTAGACACGCTCCCGCAGCAATTGTTGCATCGCAGAATCGACGATCGGGCCGGTTTTTTCGGTCGCTGCCGGTGCTGGCAGGGCATTCCAGCGTTTGCGGAACAGCGATTCATCCAACGCCGAGCGCCAGCGCAAGGTGCCCGTTTTCAGATCAAACGCCGCGAGTCCGGCCAGCGTGCGAATCACCACCGTGTTGTTCCGAACCACCGGAATTGCCGCGGGCCAGGTCAATCGGTCTTCAATCAGGAGCCGTTCTTCCAGATCGACCAGGGATTGCCGGACGATGGCCCGCCGGTGAGGGTCGGGCACACCGATAATGGGTTCACAGGCGTGATCGAGCAGCGATTGCGTCCACACGGGAACACCAATCGGACCCGCCGGCCAGGCGACCGCGTTCCGCGCTGCATGACCGCGCGCTGTCGGCCAATCACGAACCGTCTGTCGACCGCGTTCTTCCCCTGGCTGCGGTTGATGGTCACCCAACCACGCCGTCGCATCGGCCAGTGCTTCCGCCCCGGCGAACACACGCCCACCCAAGGCAATCGGACCGGCGACCGGAGCCTCACCAAACAACGACAGTCGCGCCCGCCGCAAATCGGCCCGTCCCGCTAATTCCCAAGCCAGCGCCTCCCGTAACCCGGAAGGAACGTCATCGCCCCGCACACCGTGTGTCTCACGAAGCTGCGACCAGTACATTCCTGCCAGCAACGGTTGACCCAGGTCGATCGAATGCGCGGCCCATTGCTCTGCCGCGGCGCGCCCCGCCGGGGTCATCCAATATTGCGAGAGCAACATCGACCAATCATCAAATGAACCGGTGCGCTCGGCCTGCTCGCGCAGATCGGCAGCAATTGCGGAATACTGCCGCTCATACGCTTCCCGTCCGGCCGGCGGCCATGAGGCCAAGAGCAGCAACGCCCGCTGTTTCAACGTGGATTGCAGATCATGCTCGAGAAAATAGTCTTCGGGAGACTCCAGAATCGTCTGCAACGCCCGCGCCGCAGCCGGATACTGTTCCCGTTCGGCGAGCGTCGCGGCTTCGTACATCGCCCGCAACCGATCGCGCGGCGGACTGACGGTGATCGGCACACCAAACGCGTTCGGGTCCTCCGGCGGTTGGGCCGACGCGGTTGGTGCGTGAAGCAGGCCGACGATCAGCAAGAGAACATGCGCGCCGCAACGTCCGATCGGCTGACAAAGTCCGCGTCCCGCCATGGGTCTCTCCTGCCGCAACTCAGGCATCGGCCACGTTCTCCGCCGTGCCACCGAATTCAGAGAGTATAGCGATTTCGCGCGGAAACCGGGAAAAAAGTCGACTGAATTTGTCGCCCTCCGTGTTGTAACACCGCGCCGATCCCCGCTGCGCGGTTTTGCGCCTCGCACCGATTTCCCCGCGCGTTTACGTCCGCACCGGCGTCTTCGCCAGAATCTGCCGCAGAATCTGTTGGGCTCGTTCACGCTGGCCTTCCCGTAACACCCCGCGGATGCCGATGCGGTGGGCGAGGACGGGGGGAACGAGACGCTTGACGTCGTCCGGGGTGACGAAGTTGCGTCCTTCGAGAAAGGCCAGACCCTGCGCGGCTTTGTAGAGCGTGATCGCCCCGCGGGTACTGACGCCGAGCTCGAGTTCGTCGTGATTGCGTGTGGCGTGAACAATGTCGAGCATATACTCGTTGATCGCGTCATCGACCCGGACTTCCCGGACGGCGGCTTGCAGCGTCTGCAGCTGATCGAGAGAAATTACCGGTTGCAGTTTGTCGACCGGTTGACCGTCACGGTGATGCTTCAGCACATCTTTCTCGACGGATCGATCGGGATAGCCCACTTCAATGCAGAGCATGAACCGGTCGAGTTGATTCTCGGGAAGAGGGTACGTTCCCTCGAACTCGAACGGGTTCTGTGTGGCGAGGACGAAGAACGGTTGTTTGAGGAAGTGCGTCTTCCCTTCGACGGAAACTTGCCCTTCGCTCATGGCTTCCAGCAAGGCACTCTGGGTCCGCGGCGTGGTCCGGTTAATTTCATCCGCCAGCAGCACATTGGTGAAGATCGGCCCTTGTCGGAACTCGAACTCGCCCAGATTCGGGAGATACACGCTCGATCCAAGAATGTCGCTGGGGAGCATATCCGGCGTGAATTGCAGCCGCTTGAACTCGCAGGAGAGGCTGCGGGCAATCGCCTTGGCTAGCGAGGTTTTCCCGACACCGGGGGCATCTTCCACCAGCAAATGCCCTTGGGCAAGCAAGGCAACAAGAGCCAAACGGATGGGGTCGGTTTTTCCGAGAATCGCGGACTCGATATTGCGTTCGAGTTTGGCAATCAGATCATGCAGCTCACTCACCCGCACCGCTCCCGGTCGAAGTCCGCGTCGATTGTCCCCTGATTGAGGCGGGTGGATTATAGGCCCTGCACACGCCGGAGGGAAACGCACTCCCTGCGCAATCCGCACATCCAGCCCGCCGGTTTTCGCAGGAACCCCCAGTCCGCGCTTGCGAGTGCTTCGACCTGTGGTCAGACTGCTGGAGCATGGGTGCTTGTCCCCGGCGCTCGCCGGCGGTCACCCGGCTTCACCGATTTCCTCACGAAAACTCCCCTACTATGCTGACATCCCCCTTGTGGAATCTCGGTCTCACGCTGGTTGTGCTTGCCGCTGGGGCTGATGTCGACACATCGAAAACAGGTGTCGCTGACATCGCTCAGGTCGACGCCGACTTCGCGATTCAAGGCGAATATACCGGCACCATCGCGTGGAACGGGTACTACCGAGCCGTCGGTTTGCAGGCCGTCGCGCAAGGAGACGGCAAGTTCATGGGGCGTCTCTACCCCGGCGGTTTGCCCGGCAACGGTTACCTCAGTGGCCCAACCACCGCACTCACCGGCGGTCGTGAGGGGAGCGGTGTGAAGCTGAGCGGTGACGGTTTGCAGTTCACCTTGCATACGGGCATGGCGGTCACCGCGACCGATTCGTCCGGTCGCTGTCTCGGTTATCTGCAGCCGATGCACCGCTACAGTCTCACCACCGGAGCCATGCCGCCGTATGGGGCCGTGGTCTTATTCGACGGCAAAGACACGTCGAAGCTGAAGAATGCGAAGGTTTCCGACAAGGGCCTCTTGCAGATCGGTGCCGAAACAGTCGACAGCTACCGCGATTTCAGCCTGCACGCGGAATTCAAAACACCTTACATGCCCAAAGCCACCGGTCAGGCACGGGGCAACAGCGGCTTCTACCTACAGAAACGCTATGAAGTGCAAGTGCTGGATTCCTTCGGGCTGGAACCGCAATTCAATGACGCGGCAGCGCTGTATCGGTTCAAAGCCCCGGACCTCAACATGTGCTTCCCGCCCCTGTCGTGGCAGACATACGACATCGATTTCACGTCCCCGCGCTTCGACGAGGCCGGCAAACGAACAGTGAAAGGCCGCATCACCGTCCGGCACAACGGCGTGGTCGTGCAGAACAACCTCGAACTCGAAAACAAGACCGGCGGCGGCAGCCAGGAAGGCCCCAATCCGCTCCCAATTCTGTTCCAGAACCACGGCAACGCGGTCGAGTTCCGCAACATCTGGCTCATCGATAAGTCGAACCCGGTCGCGACACCCTGTGTCCCGTGCTCCCTGCAGGTTGTCCGCTGCCGCTGATTTTCCCCATCAAGTGGTGCAGCACTGGCGCAACCAGCAATCATTCGCAATGCTCACAGCTCAACAGTCGGCGTTTTTGGCCTGACCCGAAAGCGCGGGCGTCGCCGATAGGAGTGACCTGAGTGCGATGAGTTCGACGGGCTTAACCAGGTGGTAATCGAATCCGGCATTGCGCGACCGCTCTTCGTCCGTCTTCTGGCCGTACCCACTGATGGCGATCAATAAACTCTGGCTGGTGCTGTCGAGCTTGCGCATCGCCGTGGCCACCTCGTAACCATCCATGCCCGGCAGGCCGATATCGAGAAGCACCGCATCGGGTTCAAACGACCGGGCGGCTGCCAGACCCGTCATCCCGTCGTAAGCGACTTCCACTTCATGCCCCACCAGACGGAGCAGTTGCGCGAGCGTGTTAGCGCTGTCGACGTTGTCATCAATGACAAGCAGTTTTCCGGCCGTGGGATCCGTCTTGAAGGCACTTGGGCTGGCCTCCGAAAGTACGCCATCCGTGTGCTCCAACAGAGGAAGTGTCAGCGAAAACTCGGCTCCGTGCCCGGTTCCATCACTCCGCGCCGCCACTCGACCGCCATGCATTTCGACCAGACGTTTGACTAGCGTCAGGCCGATGCCTAACCCACCTTGTGAACGATCAAGAGTGCGCCCGAGTTGCGTAAACAGGTTGAACACGGTGTCGAGCATGTCTCCGGGAATCCCCACGCCGGTATCCCGCACCGTGATGACAGCTTCTCCGTTGATGATCCGTGTTGTTAACCAGATCTTGCCGCCCTCATCCATATACTTGGCGGCGTTGTTGAGCAGGTTCGTCACCGCCTGCGTCAGCCGCATCTGATCTCCTTCGACCCAGACAGACGGTTCAGGACCAGTGACGTGGAGTTGATGTCCGCGCGCATCAATCAGCGGCTGGCATGTTTCCACAGCCTGCGAAACGACCGCGGCAAGATCCACCGGTTCCATTTGCAGCCGGATTTTCCCGGACGTAATTCGCGAGACATCCAATAAATCATCGACCAACCGCACCATCTGAGAAATCTGACGATCCACGATGTCACAGGTGGACAGGATGTCTTCGTTGTCTGCTGCGATCAACCGGAAAAGCTCGACGGCGTTGCAGATCGGTGCTAATGGATTCCGCAGTTCATGAGCCAGCATCGACAAGAAGTCGTTCTTTTGCCGGTCGGCCTTCTGCAGTTCTTCGTACAGAAGTGCATTGTCCAAGGCCACCGCGGCACGGGAGGCCAGCGCCGATCCAAGTGTCAGGTCCTGCGGGCTGATTTCGTCACGGGAACCGGATCGCAGCAGGACCAGTACCGAGAACGTACGGCCACGCGCCGGCAGGGCGAGGGCCACCGCGGTGTTGAACTCGTACGGACTCTCGCCGGGTGTCGGCCGCGTGATAACCCGTGACAGGCCAGACTCTGTCACACGCCGGACGGCGTCGAGAACAAACCGCGGCAACGTTTCTAGCGCGACATTGTCATCGATCAAATAGGTTCCTTGTGGACTGAGTCGCGCCCTGAGTGGCGGCACGACGGTCCCCGATGTTCGCTCATCGAACAACAAACTCGCATCGGCCAGAAACGGAATGGGAAGTCGTACGATATCCCGGGCTGTTGTTTGATAGTCGAGGGATTGTCCCAGCACGGCCCCTGCGTTGGCCAGAAAAGCCAATCTCCGGTTGGCGTCCTCTGCGGCAGCATGTCGGGCCGTTTCTTCCGCACGCTGCGCCATCTGTTGACGCATCTTGTAGAGTTCCACGAACACTCGCACCTTGGCTCGCAGGATTTCTGGCACAATCGGCGTCGGCAAATAATCGACCGCTCCGGTGGCATAGCCTTCGGCCGTACGGACTTCGTCGGCAAACGCCGTGAGAAAGATGATCGGTATCGTGCTGGTCCGGCGATGACGGCGAATCAAGCGGGCCGTTTCAAAGCCATCCATGTCGGGCATGTTGACGTCGAGCAGAATCACGGCGAACGGCCGTTGCAGCAGTTCCTTGAGGGCTTCCGCTCCGGAGGAAACGAGAACGATGTTCTCATCCAGATCGGCCAGCACCGTCTCGTAGGCAAGCCGCTTGTCCGGCAAGTCGTCGACGACGAGAATACTCGCCTTGTCCGTCATGCCGCTTGCTCCTGGTCGCCGGTCATCCATTCTTTCGACGTCTTCCTGCGGCATAGTGATCGTAACGGATTCGCTGGCGACATGTCAGCCGGTTTGCAGTTTATTGGTCTCGAATCGTTTGGTTCACGGAAACGTTACTTCAGGAGCGTTTCAACCAAGCCCGCAGAATGCCGAGCATCCGTTCCACGTCGACCGGTTTGGACAAGTAATCCCAGGCACCGGCCTCAATGCACTTCTCGCGATCCCCCTTCATCGCCTTGGCGGTCACGGCGATGATCGGCAACTGCTTCAACTTATCGATCTTGCGAATCTCGCGCATCGTTTCCATGCCGTCCATTTCCGGCATCATGATGTCCATGAGCACGATGTCCATCACATTGTCGGATTTGAGCAGTTCGATGGCATCCCGGCCGTTGTCCGCTGACGAGATCACCATGTCATACTCTTCCAGAACCGTCGACAGCGCGAAGATGTTCCGCATGTCGTCATCGACAATCAGGACTTTCCGCCCCGCCAGCGCCCGTTCCGGTCCGTGCAGGCTGCGCAACATCGCCTGCTGTCCTGCGGAAAGTCGTGACATGTTCGCATGCACGCCGAACCACGCCCGGTCCCGCAGTTGATTGAATGAACGGACGTGCTGCACCGCGTATCGTTCGGCAATCCGGTGCGGAACCGAGATCGTGGATTCGCCTTCCGGTGTATCGATCAGCAGCGGAATCGGCGTACAAATCTGCCCGTTCTCTTCATCGGTGGATCGCGAAGTCAAGTCTGCCAGTTCGAACAAGGCACGGCCGACCACCAGACAATCGATCGGTTCCCGTTCGAGGATCTCCATCGCCGTCAGCGCACTCGATGCCGTGCGGACCACGACCTGCTCAGTGGTCAGGCCTTCGACCAGTTCCAACCGACGTGTCTCTTCGGCCTCGATCACCAGGACGTTCCGGGATTCGCGTTGCAGGAACATCGACACGTGTTTCAACATGTCATCGAGCCGGTGACGACCGGGGACTGGCTTGGCCAGGAAGAGAAAGGCGCCGGCAGCGATCGCCTGTTCGCGTGCATCGTCGGTAGAGATCACACAAATGGGAATATGCCGCAAGGTGAGATCGTTCTTCAACTGTTCAAGCACGCGCCAGCCGTCAATATCCGGCAGATGAATATCGAGTGTGATGGCATCGGGGAGATACTCACGGGCAAACGCCAGCGCGGTGGCTCCCAGCGGCGTCGTCAGGACTTTGAAGCCGGCCTCATGGGCGGTGTCGAGCAGGAATCGAGAGAAGGCGTGGTCATTCTCAACAATGAGCAACACACGATCCCCTGAGCGAATCTCATGACGGTCATCGTCAGCAGTATCCAAACTGGGTTCAAACACCGACAGCGGCAAAGGTGCGGGGGTGAAGGCATCGCCGTTGCCGCTCCACCCGCCATTGCGTGCTGGCTCCATCGATTCCAGCGGGGCCGCAAGTCGCAGCGTGGCGTCGTCAGCACCATTGTCCCCGCTGGGAAGCCGGCGCGTGGATCGAGAAGCGGTGTAAGTCGAGGGAAGATACAGCGTGAAAGAACTCCCCTGCCTCGGAACCGACTGAAGTCGGATTTCACCACCCAGGAGCCGTGAGAGTTCACGGCTGATGGCCAATCCCAGGCCGGTGCCGCCATACTTCCGGCTGGTGGAACCATCTGCCTGCTGGAAGGCTTCAAAGATTATTTGTTGCTTGTCGAGCGGGATGCCGATGCCGGAGTCAGCCACCGAGAACGCGAGGACTTCCGGAGCGCGGTTCAACGTTTCGTTGTCGTGGCTCCATCCTGCATCGACGGGGCTGACAGAGAGTGCCACCTGTCCCTGCTGCGTGAATTTGAAGGCGTTCGACAGCAGATTCTTGATGATCTGCTGCAATCGCTTGGCATCCGTGAACATCGTTTTCGGCAAGCGAGGATCGAAGTGCACATGGAAGCCGACGTTCTTGGCTTCGCCGACATGGCGGAATGTCCGTTCGACATAGCCGTTGAGGTCGTCCAGCCGCAATTCGCTGGCGTCGACCATCACCGTGCCCGATTCGATCTTCGAGAGATCGAGGATGTCGTTAATGAGCATCAGCAGTTCGTTGCCGGAAGAGTGAATCGTCTTGGCGAACTCGGTTTGCCGCGCGGTGAGGTTGCCGTCCGGGTTGTTGCTGAGCTGGTCGGAGAGAATCAGCAGGCTGTTGAGCGGTGTTCGCAGTTCGTGTGACATATTGGCGAGAAACTCGGATTTGTACTTCGAGGTGAGCGCCAATTGCCGGGCTTTCTCTTCGAGTTCCTGCCGGGCCTGCTCGACTTCGCTGTTCTTGCGTTCCACTTCATGGTTTTGTTGAGCAAGCAGGCGGGCTTTTTCCTGCAGTTCCTGATTCGTCTGCTGCAACTGTTCCTGCCGGGTTTGCAATTGTTGGGCCAGCGATTGCGACTGCTGCAACAAACCTTCGGTCCGCATATTGGCTTCGATGGTGTTGAGCACAATCCCGATCGATTCCGTCAACTGTTCCAGCAATGCGTGGTGTGTCGGGTTGAAGCCCTCAAACGAGGCCAGTTCGAGCACCCCCTTCACCTGTCCTTCAAAAATCAGCGGCAGGACCATGATGTTGCGCGGGGCGGCTTCCCCCAGCCCCGAACTGATGCGGAGGTAATTGGCGGGAACATGATCGAGCATCGTCTTGCGGCGTTCGAGCGCACATTGACCGACGATTCCTTGTCCGATGGCCACCCGCTTGCCCAATGTCGCCTGACCGCCGGAGGCGTAACTGCCGAGCAACGTTAACCACGGTTCGCCGTCATCTGTATCGTCGAGCACATAGAACTCGCCGAGTTGAGCGGAGACCACCGGGCAGAGTTCCGACAGCACCATGCGACCGACGTTCGCGAGGTCGCGCTGTCCCTGCAACATGCGGCTGAACTTGGCGAGGTTCGTTTTCAACCAGTCCTGTTCGTTGTTCTTAAGCGTGGTGTCTTTCAAGTTGCGAATCATTTCGTTGATCGTGTCTTTGAGGGCCGCCATTTCACCCTGGGCATCGAGCGCGATGGATCGTGTCAGATCGCCCTTGGTCACCGCGGTGGCGACTTCGGCGATGGCACGCACCTGCCGCGTGAGGTTATCCGCAAGCTGGTTCACGTTCTCGGTGAGGGCTTTCCACGTCCCGGCGGCACCGGGCACTTTCGCCTGTCCGCCGAGTTGGCCTTCCACGCCCACCTCACGCGCCACGGTCGTCACCTGGTCGGCAAAGGTGGCGAGCGTATCGATCATGTTGTTGATCGTGTCCGCGAGTTCGGCGATTTCTCCCTTGGCTTCCAGGGTCAATTTGCGATCCAGCGTTCCATTCGCGACCGAGGTCACCACTTTGGCAATGCCGCGGACTTGATCGGTGAGGTTGACCGCCATCGAGTTCACACTGTCGGTGAGGTCCTTCCATGTGCCCGAGACGCCTTCCACCTGGGCCTGACCGCCGAGCTTCCCTTCCGTTCCCACTTCCTTGGCGACACGAGTTACTTCCGCGGCGAAGGACCGCAACTGATCCACCATCGTGTTGACGGTGTTCTTCAGTTCGAGGATTTCGCCCTTCACATCGACGGTAATCTTCTTCGACAAATCGCCGGCCGCCACGGCTTTGGTCACGTCGGCGATGTTCCGCACCTGGCTGGTGAGATTCACCGCCATCATGTTCACGCTGTCGGTGAGGTCTTTCCACGTCCCGGCGACGCCCTTCACTTCGGCTTGTCCGCCGAGCTTCCCTTCGGTTCCCACTTCCTTGGCGACACGTGTCACTTCCGACGCGAACGAACCGAGTTGGTCCACCATCGTGTTGATGGTGTCTTTCAGTTCGAGAATCTCGCCCTTCACGTCGACGGTGATCGTTTTGGAGAGATCGCCCGCCGCCACGGCTTTCGTCACTTCGGCGATGTTGCGGACCTGTCCCGTAAGATTGCCGGCCATCATGTTCACGCTGTCGGTGAGATCTTTCCACGTCCCGGCGACGTCGCGGACATCGGCCTGACCACCGAGCTTCCCTTCCGAACCGACTTCCCGAGCCACGCGGGTCACTTCGGCTGCAAAGGATCGCAACTGGTCCACCATCGTGTTGACGGTGTTTTTCAGTTCGAGGATTTCCCCTTTGACGTCGACGGTGATCTTCTTCGACAAATCGCCCGCCGCGACCGCTTTCGTCACGTCGGCGATGTTCCGCACCTGGCTCGTGAGATTCGACGCCATGAAGTTCACGCGGTCGGTGAGATCCTTCCACGTTCCGGCGACCGACTTCACGTTGGCCTGTCCGCCGAGATTGCCGTCCGTCCCCACTTCCCGGGCCACACGAGTCACTTCCGACGCGAACGAACCGAGTTGATCCACCATCGTGTTGATGGTGTCCTTCAGTTCGAGAATTTCGCCGCGGACATCCACGGTGATCTTCTTCGAGAGATCGCCATTGGCCACCGCGGTCGTCACTTCGGCGATGTTGCGGACCTGGCTGGTCAGGTTCGACGCCATCGAGTTCACGGAGTCGGTGAGATCTTTCCAGGTACCCCCGACGCCGGGGACATCCGCCTGTCCGCCGAGCTTGCCTTCGGTTCCCACCTCGCGGGCCACACGGGTCACTTCCGCCCCGAACGAACGGAGTTGATCGACCATCGTATTGATGGTGTTCTTCAGTTCGAGGATTTCGCCCTTCACGTCGACGGTGATCTTCTTGGACAAGTCACCGGCTTGCACGGCTTTGGTGACGTCCGCGATGTTGCGGACCTGACCGGTCAGATTGCCGGCCATCATGTTCACGCTGTCGGTGAGGTCTTTCCACGTCCCGGCGACCCCTTGCACATCAGCCTGTCCGCCGAGTTTCCCCTCGGTCCCCACTTCGCGGGCCACACGGGTCACTTCGGCGGCGAAGGACGAAAGCTGATCCACCATCGTGTTAATGGTGTCTTTGAGTTCGAGGATTTCTCCTTTCACATCGACGGTGATTTTTTTCGAGAGATTGCCGTTGGCAACGGCGGTCGTCACGTCGGCGATGTTCCGCACCTGGCTGGTGAGGTTGGACGCCATGAAGTTCACACTGTCGGTGAGGTCTTTCCACGTCCCGGCGACGCCGCGCACATCGGCCTGTCCGCCGAGTTTGCCTTCGGTTCCCACTTCCCGCGCCACACGGGTCACTTCCGCACCGAAGGATGACAGTTGATCCACCATCGTGTTGATGGTGTCTTTGAGTTCGAGAATTTCTCCCTTCACATTCACGGTAATCTTTTTGGAAAGATCGCCGTTCGCGACCGCCGTCGTCACATCGGCAATGTTTCGCACCTGGCTGGTGAGGTTGGACGCCATGAAATTCACCGAGTCGGTGAGATCTTTCCAGGTCCCGGCGACCCCTTTCACATCGGCCTGTCCACCCAGTTTGCCTTCGGTTCCCACTTCCCGAGCCACACGGGTCACTTCCGCGGCGAAGGACGAAAGCTGATCGACCATCGTGTTAATGGTGTTCTTCAGTTCGAGGATCTCGCCTTTCACATCGACCGTGATCTTGCGGGACAAATCGCCGTTCGCCACAGCGGTAGTCACGGCCGCGATGTTGCGGACCTGATCGGTGAGGTTCCCGGCCATCGAATTCACGGAGTCGGTGAGATCTTTCCAGGTGCCGGACACTCCTTCCACCCGCGCCTGACCGCCGAGCTTGCCTTCCGAGCCGACTTCCCGGGCCACGCGGGTCACTTCGGAGGCGAACGAACGGAGTTGGTCCACCATCGTGTTGATGGTGTCCTTGAGTTCGAGAAACTCGCCCTTCACATCGACGGTGATTTTCTTGGAAAGGTCGCCGGTTGCCACAGCGGTCGTCACGTCGGCGATGTTGCGGACCTGACCGGTGAGGTTTCCGGCCATCGAATTCACGGAATCGGTCAGTTCCCGCCAGATACCGGCGACTCCCTTCACCGCCGCCTGACCACCGAGTTTCCCTTCGGTCCCCACTTCCCGCGCCACACGGGTCACTTCCGCGGCAAAGGCACCAAGCTGGTCGACCATCTTGTTGATGGTTTTGGCTGTGCGCAGGAACTCGCCTTGCAGCGGACCATCATCCACACTCAGGGACATCGTGTGGGACAAGTCGCCCTGCGCCACAGCCCCGATCACACGGGCCGTTTCGCTGGTGGGATGCACGAGGTCGGCGATCAACTCATTGACCGATTGCACCGAATCGGACCAGAAGCCGCTGACGGCTCCCAAAGACAGCCGCTGACCCAGCTTGCCTTCTTTCCCGACGCTTTGGCTCAGCCGGGCCAATTCATCGGCCATCCGCTCATTCAGTTCGACGACGCCGTTGAACGCATCGGCTACGCGCCCCGCCACACCGGTCCATTCGGCGGGCAAGCGGACGTCCCGTTTTCCTTTCTTCAACCCGACGAGTGCGTTCAAGAGGACGGACAATTCGTTGGGGGCCACTGCCGAATCGAGTCCCGCGCTCATCGCACACCCTTCCTGGTCCGAGTCGATCAATGAAGACGAAGATGTCAACAGCACGACACCAACACCGTCGAGCTGAATTCGGCTTTCGAAAACCCCTTTAGTGTCCTTTTCCCGCGGGCATTGCCAACCCCACGCCGCGAGTCAATCACCTCCGTTCGCGCCGTTGAACGGCAGGGAGGAAGAGACCTGCAACTCGCGCACGCCTTCCGGGCTGAATTCGTCTAAGATGCCTTCACTGCGGGCTCGTCTCGCCACACTTTTCACTCCGAAAGCGTTGATGATGGAACGGACGGCAGCGACGAAACCGACGTCCGGGCTGCCGTCCCATCGGATTCTGCTCGTCGATGATGCTCCCTCATCGTGCTTCATGCTGCGAAAGTTGCTCGAAGCGCTGGGGCAGGAGGTGCTGACCGCGGAAAGCGGCGTCCAGGCACTAGCTGTCTTGGAGCAATCCGTCCCGGATCTGGTCATCTCCGATATCGGCATGCCGGGAATGGATGGTTACGAACTGGCCCGCCGCATTCGCCAAGATGCGCGCTGGTCGGGTGTCGTACTGGTCGCACTGACGGGTTACGGTCTGGAAGATGACCGCGAACTTGCGCGGGCAGCCGGCTTCGATCGATATCTGGTAAAGCCGGCGAGCATTCAGAGCCTGAAGCCACTTCTGGCGGACCTGCATTCGTCCAAACCGATGACGTAATTGTGGGCTTGCACCGTAACCAGTGAGCGATTCTCACTGATGGCTGACTGTTAACCTCGATCTGCCGTGTACTGGTGGTCGTTGACGATTCTTCCTGTTCGATGAGCCGCCAGCAAAACTTGGAACAGGCGGTGATTCATACCACTGCGGCATCGGGCACGTGAGTTGCTGATGCCTCGATGGATCAAATCCCCCGTGGTTATCAATCGATCCTCATGGGAACACGAAGATGAAACTGGCGACGTTACGTGATTTGCTGATCGAAGAACTCAAGGACCTGTACAGCGCCGAATCACAATTGGTGAAGGCTCTGCCGAAGATTGCCAAGGCGGTCTCTAACGAAGAACTGAGCGAGGCAATCCTCTCGCATCTGGAGGAAACCAAGGAGCAGTTGGAGCGGCTCAATCAGTGCTTCGAACTGTTGGACACAAAGCCCGGCCGTAAGAAGTGCAAGGCGATGGAAGGCTTGCTCACCGAGGGAAGCGAAGTCGTCGCCGAAGACGCGGAGCCGATGGTGCACGATGCCGCCATCATTGCTGCTGCCCAGCGCGTGGAACACTACGAAATTGCCGGTTACGGCTGCGCGCGAACGTTTGCGAAGATCCTGGGAGAAGATGCGGTAGCGAAACTGCTGCAACAGACCCTGGATGAAGAAGCCGCGGCCGATGAGACGCTCACCAGGATTGCGTTGTCCGGCATCAACCAGGCAGCCGCCGAACCTGCCCTGAGCTGACATCGCACTTCTTACCGACTTCGCCGGACATACCGGCAAGACGTCGTCGCCAAGGTGGCGGCGACGGTCCGATCGCGAGACTTTCACGGATCGAGAAAAGTCTTCATTCCTGAAGGAGGAAACAACATGCGACATCTGGTTCTTGGTGCGTTGTGCACGCTGATGACCATCACCGTCTTCACGACATCGGAAGCGGAGGCTGGGCGGCAGCGGCGTTGCCGGTCTTACTACACCCCGTGCGTCCAGACGGCACCGTGCGGAAACTGGAGCGGAAACGCCTGCGGGACCGTGAATTATGCCCCGGTGAACTACGCCCCCGCCCATGCGGCGTGTGCACCCGCTCAACCGGTCACCTACAGCGCCGGTTATGCCCCGATGTCTAATGGAACGGGGACTCAGCCAGCAGCGCCGCCTCCGCCGCAGAACATCGAACAACCATCGGCCAATAGCCAATTCGAGTCGCCCCCGACTCCGCAACCAGTCGAATAATCTGTCCGAAATGCCTGCTTGACGACAACGGACCGTCCCGATGGGACTGACGTCAGGAATCTTCAGACACCGCATGGGATGCACGATCAACGTAATGCGGTCCATTCCTTCAACCGAGTGGCCGCAGAACGGAGCTCGTGCATCCTTCTTTTTATTTGAAGTTAGCGCAGGCCAACGCCGCTCACCGACTCAGTGCAACATCGCTGAGTGCGCACCGGCCGCACCGCCTGTCAATCTTTCGCCACTCGCCCGTTTTTCTCCCGCGGCGTCCCATTCTGATTCTCAACCGACCAATTTGAACGCTGATGCACCATTGCGGGTGGAGACCTCACGATCAACCGTCGGAGCGTCTCCAGCATCCGCAGCCGAACACCAGCGCGAGGGGAGACCGTTGCCCACCGTCCGCGATTTCATCCGCCACCTGGCAGCCCTCGGCGGTTTTCCGATGCGCAATGGTGACGGCGAACCCGGTTGGATCACCCTCTGGCGCGGCACACAGAAACTCACCACCGCCCTCCAAACCCAAGCCGCGATCAGGAGAAATTGTGGGGCATGACAGGGTTGGCGATCAGGTTCGATGGGCAACCCGTTTGCCAGACGGCCGATGATCTCGCCGTATTTCCGCTTGCTGCCGTCGGAGCCGTGACGGCCGAGATAGATGTCCCGCCCTTGGACGGTGACAACGGCCTGACCGATTCTGCGATGCAGGCGGTAGCCGGGAACCGCGGAACATGGACGTCCGCGAGGATTTTCTGAACAGACATGCATCTCCCCCCGATTTTTCCGGTAGTTGTACCGGATAATTCAGGCTTTCGGAGCCGCACGTCTGAACGTCAGACGGTATCGTAAGTCTCAATTCAGCAGTAACTTCGGTCAAGTGGAGGGTAGGGGAATTGAACCCCTGACCTCTTGCATGCCATGTAGATAGCGGCAATTGCCGCTGTACACGGCTGGGAATTGCTGGGAAACGTCGAGTTCTCGGCAACATCTCTAGCGGCCTCTGCTGTGTGCCGCTGGAGATGTCCATAGACCGTGCAGGGTAGATGCCATCGTAGCTGCCATCGATCATTTGTTGGTCGAACATCAGTCGTCACCCAGTGTCAGCGGTCGAACAGACGCAATCGCAAATTTTCTCCAAGATTGTTCTAGCCGGATCTGGCCGAGGGTGGCAGTGTCTCGACCGAAGCCAGCCGCATGCCTTTTGCCTGTTGGATATGACCAAAAGAATTTCCTTCCACGCAAGCTTTCAGCGGTTATCTTTTCCCTCGTCAGACAGCTCAACAGACGACGGGAACGCGAACATGACAACCGCAACCAAACACAGCGTTATCAAGGAAATGAGTCCTACAGAAGCTGACGACGCGTTTGGCTATGAGTTCGGATGTGATGGCCTCGCGAATCGGCAGCAAGCCTGCGAGATGCTGGGCAGTGTCAGCGTGGACGTACTTGAAGACCTTTGCCGTGAGGGCAAAGTTCGCAAGGGCAAGATGCCTGGTAAACGGGTTGTCGGTATCTGCCGAAGATCGTTGCGAAACTACATTCGGACGATGGAACTGTAACCCACATAACCGATGGGCCCGTCCCCGCGTCTTTGATTTCTAAGAAACCACACATCCCCTGTCTGCGCTCGCGGTGCGCGCCGACCGTTCCTTTTGCGAGGCTCCCCCATGTATCAGCCGACCCAGCAGGCCCTCACGCAGATCGCCGGGGCGTTCGAATATCACCGGCCCGAAGGCAATCAGGCCGCGCGGTACGACCTCTTGATGAACGCCACCAAGCAACTGGCGGAGTTGATCGTCCTCAACACCCCGGCGTCGCGCGAACAGGCTGTCGCCCTCACGAAGTTGCAGGAAACGGTGATGTTCGCCAAAGCGTCCATCGCGGTGAACGAAGTGTGGGACGGGCCGATCATGACGGCCCCGATGCGCTACGAGATCGGCGACGACTGACCGCGGTTGGCGTGGGGGTGTCCCCGGCCGCTCGGTGTCTTCTCCCACTGAGCGGCCGGGACATGGGAGGGAATGATGCAACGGCTGCGCGACTGCTGGGAATGGACGATCGACGCTGTGTGCCTGACGTATCACGTGCTCTTGGGATGGCTCAGCAACGATGGCTAAGCGACTCACCGGCCGCGAAGTGATGGAAAAGCTGATCCGCACCGAAGCGCATGAGGCGATGGCGAACATCGTCGAAGCGCGGCCGCGGCTCTGTCCGTTGTTCGTGTGGAATGCGATCAACCGCACGACGGATACCCGCGAACGTCTGCTCGCCGAACTCGATGAATTCACGGAATAGACCATGTCCTGTGCGAACGGCCGTTATCAACCGCTCTGCCGCAATCTCGTCGTGGACGTGATGACGGCCGACGAACTGGCTGCCTGGGTGCACGGCTACACCGCGGCCATCACCCTGCTCGGCCTGTCATGCGGGACGCGCGATGAGTCCGCCGACATCATCGCCACTGGCATTGCAGGCGTGCCCATGCCCGCCACCTCCGACGTGGACTTTTTACGGAACTATGTCGGCGAACGGGTGACCAAACTGCGGGCCCGCTGTGAGGGGGATGTGGCGATTGATGCGCGGCGGAGGGGCTGCCGATGAGCGTCATCACGTTGGAGGTTTCTGAGGAAGACGCCCGCGATATGGAGGCCGCGGCGAAACTGGTCGGCCTGCCGACGGCGGAATGGATTTTGAGTTTGACCGAAGGTCCGCTCCGGAACTTCCGCCAGTGCCGGGAGCGCGACAACAAACCACGGCGGCGACGGCCACGGGAGAACGACTGATGAAGAACCAAGCCCGTCACAGTTCGAGCAACAGAGTTCTGGGGTACCTGGCAATCGCCTGGCTGCTGGCCTTGATTGTCGTGATGCCGATCCTCAGCAGCCTGCGAATCGGCGGCGTGATCGACACGGAATGGTTGTGGATTCTGTCGCCGCTCTGGCTGCCGTTTTTCGTCGCGCTGTTCTTTCTGCTGTGCGGCCTGGTGTTTCTGGCCGGGATTTATTGGCTCGGCGGCATCGTCGCCATCCGGTGGGACGAAGAGTCATGAACAAGAAACAAACCCTTTCCAAACTCCGCAAGCAACTGCGGCAACTGCCGGAGCCGGAACCCGTCACACCATGGCTCACTGAGCCGGTCGCCCCGGTGAACATCCCGGAGCGGCGGGTGCCCCCGCCTAAAGGCTGGCCCGATGACGAGGGCTGGCGGGAAGAAGCCGAAATTCTGCAAAGCGTCAGCGGTGAAGAACCGCAGGCCTGAAGTCTGTGTGTCGAGTCTCCGTCCTCTTTTGAAAGGAGTGTCATGGCGAGAATCCAGGAGGTCCAGTTGGACTTCTCGAATCTCTCCGAACTCGACAATGGTCGAGTCGACCGACTGCTGCGGTTTCATTTACAGCGCATGAGTGCGGATCTCCTCAGCCGGCCCCGAGAGAAGGGGAAGCGGAAGGTCACTCTCGAATTCAGCATTGTCCCGGTGTGCAACGACGAGGGGGAGTGCGAAACCGCGATGGTCGAAATCGAAGCCAAGGGCAAGGTGCCGTTGTATCGCACCAAAGCCTACGAAATGCGTGTCACGAACAACGGGTTGTTGTTCAACCGGGACTTCCCCGACGCGATTGAGCAGCCGTCCCTGTTCCCCGCTGCGGCCCAAAGCACCGCCAGCCCGGAAGAGGATGACGACGATGATGAAGAGGACGAGGACGAATAATGGACCTGACCGATGCGATTTCCAAAATCGAAGAACTGGCGATCGGCAACGCCGGGGCGAAGAACAAAGTCGCCGTGATTGAATTGCCGAAGGAACCGGCGGGTGTCTATGGCCTGGTGAAGCCGGACAACAGCTTTGAGCGGATTGTCGCGGTCACCGGGCCGCGGGTGCACACTCTGCACAGTCTCGACCAGATTGTGCCGTTGGTGGAGGACGTGCAGCAACGACAGCAGGGCCAATGCACCGTCTGGTATGCCGCGGCGGGCATCGTCGTCTTGTTAAAAGACGAAGGACTGACATCGGACCTGCGGTCGCGGGTGAATGTGCCGCTCAAGTATTCCCCGGAGTTTGCGACGCTGCTGGGCGAAGCCAAAACGCCCGCGACGCGGGATGCCAAGCCGTTCGTGCAATGGCTGCGGACGAAGCTGCTCGACGTGCTCCGTGACGCGGAAGAATTGTTGCCGATGCTGCGTTCGTTGAAGGGCAGCTCGCAGGAGAATACCCGCCTGCAAACCGGCCGCGGTCGCGAAAGCCTCGGCATGGAAGTCGATGCCGAGATTATGTCCGACATCGGTGAGCTGCCCGATTATCTGATCTTCACTCCGCGCGTGTTCTCGGATCCCAGTATCCAGCGCCGGGTGACCGTGCGGTGTGCGCTGGAGATCAACCCCCGCACGCTCGAAGTGCAATTGACTCCGATCGAATCGGACCTGGTGAAAGCCGTCGACGACGAACTGACGTCGATCGGCAACGTGTTGAAACAGTCTCTGGGGGATGTGCCGGTGTTCTTCGGCACGCCGTGACAGGGAGCGACGGAGCGCCGCCGATTCGTATCGGAAACTGGCGGGGCTCGGTGGGGGCAAAGGCTTGCTCTCTGTGCGGTTCGAGTCCGCATCGTCGCCTGGTACGCATTGATGAATTGGGGATGTAACGCACATGCGGCGATACCGGGTGGTGAAACGGCCAGGAGACAACGAGGTCGCCGAGCCCATGAAACGCTTGCACCTGGTCGGCCGCACGATCCGCGAAGTGGCGGAGTTGACCGGACTGACGCAACCATGCGTCCGCCGCTACGAACATCAGGCCTTGTGCAAACTGATCGGCGGACTGGCGGCCGACTCCGATTTCTGCGCGCTGCTCAAACAACTTTCCGAATGACGGGAGAGAACCGATGTCTGCCAATGCCGCTGATCCGATCAGCAACGAAGTTGTCAAAGCGATAAACGACTGCATGAGACGCGCGATCGAAGAAGGAGGATACCTCCTGGCATCCATGCACTTTCTCACCACCTGTGTGGTGCCTGTGCAGTATGAACTGGGAATGACGGACGAGGAGAGCGGTTTAATCGTCCAGGAATTGCACCTGCTGCTGCGGAGACGGCTGGCGTTCTATCAGCAGCGCCAGCGGGAGAAGAACTGATCATGCTGATGCAATTCGTAGCCCTCGACGGGCTGTTCCGTGCGAATGCGAAACTCCGCGGTCCCGGCGTCGTGCTGGCCTTCGAGTCGAAACACGGTTCGTTGTCGTATCCCTGTGATACCTACAACGACTGGCAGGACAACGTCCGGGCCATCGCGCCGGCCCTCGAAGCCCTGCGGGCCGTGGATCGGTACGGCGTGACTCGCCAGGCGGAGCAATACCGCGGATGGGCCAAGTTGCCTGCCCCGCCTTCGGCCGATGCCGCGAAGGCGGTCGAAGCGCTCCGGAAGGCCCTCGGGATTGTGTTGTGCGTTCCCGACACTGCCGACCAAAAGGCCACGTTTCGCAAGCTGGTTCGGCCGGTCTGTCATCCCGACCGAAACGGCGGTGATGACACCCGCTGGAAGCTCTGGACCGCCGCCGCGTCCGCATTGTCGATCGAGGTTTAACCATGAAGAAACGCCCCATCACCGCATGGAAGGGCCGATCGCTGATCGTCGACGGGTTCGCCGGCGGCGGCGGGGCCTCGCTCGGCATCAAACTGGCGACCGGTCGCAGCCCGGACATCGCCGTGAATCACGACGCGGCGTCAATCCGGATGCACGAAGCGAATCATCCTGAAACGCTGCACGTCCTCGAAGACATCTGGAAAGCCCGGTTGCGGGAACTCGTTGGCGGCCGTCCCGTGGGGCTGCTGTGGCTTTCCCCCGACTGCAAACACTTCTCCCGTGCCAAGGGGGCCAAGCCAGTCAGCAAACACATTCGTTCGCTGGCATGGGTCGCCTGCCGATGGGCGAAACAAGTCCGCCCTGCGGTCATCATTCTGGAGAACGTGCGGGAGTTTGAAGATTGGGGCCCCCTGTTGCCGCAGTGGGAATGCAAGTCGTGTGAATGGCGCGGGACGGAAGGCCAGACGACGCTGGCCCGGTCTCGCCGACGCTGTCCCGCCTGTGATTCCGTGCGCATCGACCCGACCATGCGGAGCGTCCCGGATCCCGGCAAGAAAGGCTGGACATTCCGCCGCTTCGTGGGCCGGTTGCGGGCACTGGGCTACAACGTTCAATGGAAGACGCTCAATGCGGCCGACTACGGGGCACCGACACATCGTCGCCGGTTATTCCTCGTGGCCCGTTGCGACGGTCTGCCGATCACCTGGCCCGATGCGACCCATACCAGCCCGGAGAAAGCCGGTGCGGATCTGTTCGGCGAAACCAAGCCCTGGCGAACCGCGGCCGAGTGCATCGACTGGTCGATTCCCTGCCCGTCGATCTTCGAGCGCAAGAAAGAACTGGCACCGGCCACGCTTCGTCGGATCGCACTGGGATTCAAGCGGTACGTGCTGGAGAATCCCCGACCGTACATCGTCCGTTGTGCCCACGGGGCGAATGGCCGCTGGGGAGACGGAACACAGAACCCCGATGTCCCCCTGCCCACGATCACCGGCTCGAACGACTGTGCAGTCGTCGGTGTGACCGTTGCCCCCGTGACGCACAAAGGGGAACGTCGCTGCCCTTCGGTTGAGGAACCGCTCGCGACCATCACAACGGCGAAGCGCGGCGAACAGATGGTTGTCACCGCCCACGTCAGTCGCCAGTTTGGTGGCTCGGTCGGCTCTGATCTGGAATGCCCGCTGCCGACGACCACCGCCGGCGGCGGCGGAAAGTCGGCCCTCGTCGCCGCGTTCATGGCGAAGCATTTCGGCGGAGTCGTCGGCGTGAATATCGACACGCCATTGCCGACGACCACCGCCATTGCCACACAGAATCAGATTGTCGCTGCCAACCTGGTGCATCTGAACCACGGCGCAAAGCAGTGGTCGGGTTGTGATGAACCGCTGCGGACGCAGACAACCGCGAATCATGCCGCGCTCGTGTACGCGTTTCTGGTCCGCTACTTCGGCACGGCCATCGGCCAGCATTGCACCGAGCCGCTGTTCACTGTGACGGGCAAGGATCGCTTCGGCCTGATCGTCGTCGAGATTCGCGGGGAACCGTATGTCGTCGTCGACATTGGCATGCGGATGCTCCGTCCGCGTGAACTCGCCCGGGCACAAGGTTTTCCGGAACAGTACGTCCTGACCGGCAACAAAACCGAGCAGGTCGGACGGATCGGCAATTCGGTTTGTCCGCAAGTCGCTGCGGCGATCGTCGCAGCGAACTGTCTGCCGCTCCTGCAAGCCGCGGCCGTCTGATTCACATTTCCCGTTTTTCCCCTCTCTGGATGGAACCAGACCAATGCTTGTGCTTTCCCGAAAGAAGAACGAAACGATCGAGATCGACGTGGATGAGTGTGAGATCGTCGACGGCAAGGTGCATATCGAAGTGGTCGTCATCGGCCTTGTCGGTAATCGTGTGCGGCTGGGGGTCGACGCTCCACCAGCGGCCCGGATTCATCGCGGCGAGGTTGTCCAGGCCATCCGCCAGCGGGAAGCCACTCAATCCGATGCAGGAGTACCCGCCTAATGGGTTCGTCACGCACAGCATCCACGGGGGAAGTTCAGTTATCGATTGACTGGACGAAGCCCGCCGCGCAGCCCAAAAAACAGAAGATCCTTGATGCGCTCGCCCCGTGCTGTGGATGCGTGCGCAAGGTCAACGCCACGACCGGCAAGCCGGGACGCGGCTGCGCCTGTGCGAAGCGGCTGCGGGCCATCCTGCGAGCGCTGGACACGTTTCAGCAGAAGAACGTGTTTTGCTGGCCTTCGGTCGAATCGATCGCCGCCAGGGTGGGTTGCACGCCGCGTAATGCGCGACGGTTGATTCGTCTGGGGGAACGGCTCGGATTCATCAGGACGGACCAGCATCGCAACAACACTTCGCACTATCGGATCGACTGGCTGGCGATCTGGAACACGGTCGAAGAGGGGCGGACAATTTGCCCCCCCGCGGGCGGACAAAATGCCAACCCCGTGACGGACAATTTGTCCGGTCAGGGCGGACAATTTGTCCCCACCCCCCCCGGACAATTTGTCCGCCAGAATTCAACATCATTGAATTCAAATGAATTCAAACATGATGGTGAACCGGAAAAGGCAAAGGCCAAAGGCTTCGGAGACCTGGAAGGGGAAGGAACTCAGTGGCACTGCCACATCGAACCCGACCAGCTCCGCAACATCGGCTTTTTGATCGACACATTCACACCGCGAGCCCAGCAACAGCAGGTTGTTCCGGCCGGACGGAACGGGGAACTGATTGTGCTGGCGGCGGCGTTCGTGGCTCTGAAGGGTGAGAACCCCGGCGGGCTGCTCTGGAAGCTGCTGCGGGACAAGTCTCTCCGCTGGAAATCGCCAGAGGCCATTGAAGCCGCCTTTCAGCGGTTGAGTCGTTACCGGCGGTCTTCCATGCCAGCGGGAGCCCATTGAGAGCGTTTCGCGCGGCGTGTGCTGCGTGAATTGACCGCCGTGCCTGCTACCTGACTGGAGAGAGCATGTCCACCTTGACCGCCCCTGCTGTGACTTTCGACGTCGTGATTGATCCCGCTTCACTGCGGATGAACTTCGACAAGATGGCCCTACGGAACTTCCGGGATGCGGCGACGCAATTGCGGGGGCTGCTGCAGGAGATGCGTTGCACCCGTGGGCACTTCACGCTCCGGCCGATCGAGCAGAAGACGTGGAAATCGCAGGCGCGAATCCTTGTTCGCGGCGAAGAGCCCCACAACCGCGATCGCTCGTTCTACATCCGCCTGAAGCCGGGCGACAACGGGACGACGTGGGATTACGTGCTGAGTGTGCCGGAAGACATGTCGGCGAAGGATCTGCAATCGCAGCTCGTCGCATTCATCGAGAAGACGCAGGCGGGTCAGCCCGATCGGCCGGTGGGTGATGAACAACCGCCCGTTGCGTCAGCGGCAGTTCCTGCGTCGCCCCCCCCCAGTCCGACGCAGGAACTGGGGAACCTCTTCCAGCGGCTGCACAACGCCCTGCAGCGCAAAGAGCAGCGTGACTCCCAGATTGCCGACCTGCAGACCCGCATCCGGGAGATCTCCGTCGAGCGGGAACGGCTGGAGCAAAGCTGCCTGGAACTGATCGGCGAGTCCGAACAGGACAAGGAGGCGGTGGACGCTCAGTCGCTGCTGGCCACGCTACGAAACTTCACCCAACCACAGGCAGTTTGAGAGGCACTCATGGGACGGCAAGCCACAGACGAAGAGGTCGAAGAAGTCTGGAAGGAATTCTGGTTACCGATCGTCGCTCCAAACGGAGCTCTCGAAATTGAGCAGGTGAAAAAAGAACTGTTCGACTTCCATCGTGTGATGGGGGAAGTCCCGAAAGTCTACATGCACGTGTCGGGGAACCAGTTCAGCAAGGTCACCACCATGGCGGAATATGTGATGACCGCCGCTGATGAGCACTACCGCAAATTGTACGAACCGGATCTGGAACCGGCGGACGACGATGGCGAGTTGATCACGAACGAATGGTGGGAGGCTCAACCGGATGTTGAGCTGTACTGGGGTCGTAAGGTGATCGTTCTGCCGAGCGAATCAAACCTGACATTTCGTGATGGCTGGTTGTCGATTCTGCATCGGTCCGACGAGCACGAACTGATTCAGAACCCGACGCGGGGGCAATACCGCAAGCTGCTGGATGCGCTCGATCCTGCGGCGTGATCGACAGCGGACAAAAAGGAGATCAGTGGCAATGTATCCGATCGAAATCACTGGCCGAATCATCAGCGTTGTCCCGAGTGGTCTCCGTGAAGAGGTTGCCAAGCGGATTTTTGGGTGGCAGTGGATGGCCTTCGTCGACACGCCTGTCAGGAGAACACCTGGCTATCCGAATAAGTGTCGGGTTCGCCGATTCTACCCGCCGTTGTCCAGCCGCTCACAAAAAACAAAGAAGGCGTGGGAAGGGTATTTCGCTGAAGTGCCTCACGAACCGGCAAAAGGTGATGAGCCGCTGGCGTATTGCTATTGCTCGTCGAATGGACCTGATGAAGTTCCGGACTACGGCGGGGACTACGGCGACACGATGCAGGCCGTTGAGGCGGTGCAGGCCAAGCACGACATCACCATGCAAACGGAGTCACTGCCGAAAGGTGAGTGGGGCGTGGCCTTTCTCCGGGGAGACAAGGTGTTGTCCGCATTGCGATCGTCGAAGAAGGATCACGTTGCGGCAATTGCGCAGGCTCTGCTGGAAGCGTTGGACGCCATTGAATCGCCATCTGAAGAGGTGCCCTCATGAGCCTCCGCACCGAGTTCGCAGAACGCCTCGCCGAGTACGAGGCCCGCATGGGCGCCGCTCAATCCGTCAAAAGGCTCGAAGACGATCCGAACACCCGCTGGCTGGAGTCGCAGCTCGGTCAGCAACTCGACGCTCTGCCGCTCGCCAAGCTGCTGGAGCTGCTCGAAGGGAAGCCCAACAGCCAGGCGATGGCCCGCCGCCTCGGCCGCCAGGTGGCGCAGTCGCCCATGTACCGCCCTGACCTGCTGCTGGCGTTGTTCCGCCAGAGCGAAGCCCTCCGTCAACGCCAGGAGTCCCGCTCGTGAGTGAACGTATCGTGTTTATCGACATGGACGGCGTGCTCGCCGATTTCGTGCTGGGGGCCTGTCATGTCTTTGAGCGGCCCGAACTGGCGGTCAACTGGCCCGCGGGTGAATACCGTTGCGCGGTCGCCCTCGGTGTCTCGGAGGAGGAGTTCTGGCGACGGATCGAAAGTCGTCCGTCATTTTGGCTGCATCTCAAATGTTTCACGTGGGCCCACGCCCTCGTCGAGGCGGTCGAGTCCTTCGGGTACCGGCCGATCATCTGCACGGCCCCCACCGATGACCCGGTGTGCGCTGCGCAAAAAACGCAGTGGCTGCAGTCGCACTTCGGCCGCGGTCGGCTGGAGTACTTCCTCGGAAAGCAAAAACATCTGCTCGCCCAGCCCGGGCGGATTCTGATCGACGACAGCGACGCGAACTGTGAAGCGTTCGCCGCCGCCGGTGGGCACGCGATTCTGTTTCCTCAGCGGTGGAATTCGTTGCATCAGATTCCGGACGGTCATGCCGCCGTGCTCTACGAATTGGAAGCGCTCCAGAGCGCGCAGGAATAAACCATGTCCACCGCGATTGAATGGACGGATGAAACTTGGAATCCCGTGGCAGGCTGCAACCCGGTCAGCCCCGGTTGTGCGCATTGCTACGCCGCGGTGATGGCCCGCCGCCTGGCGGCCATGGCCGATGCGGACCTGTCCCGGTCGCGGGAACCAGGACGCAAGGCGGCGTATCTCGGCACGGTCAACCAGGCGGGAAAGTGGACTGGGGTCGTCAACACGATTCCTGATGCTCTGGGCGATCCGATCAAATGGAAACGCCCGCGGAGGATCTTCGTCAATTCCATGAGCGACTTGTTTCACGAGCAGATCCCCTTCGACTTTATCGATCGCGTCTTCGCCGTGATGAACGCGACGGCGTTGACCCTGCCCATACGTCAGACATCGGATCGCTGGCACACGTATCAAGTGCTGACGAAACAACCGGAGCGGATGCGGGACTACATGGAATCCCGCCGGGCCAGCCGCTTCGGTCAGGGGATGCATCCCCTGTTTGCCGCCGGTCGTGGAGAGAGTGGAGTCCTCCGCGGCCATGGTGTTGAGGTCATGAACGCCGGAGCCGTGCTGCAGTGGCCACCGCCGAATGTCTGGCTCGGTGTCTCCGTCGAAAATCAGGAATGGGCCGACAAGCGTCGCGAGGCATTCGAGGCCACGCCGGCGGCTGTCAAGTTTGTGAGCTATGAACCGGCCCTCGGTCCGGTCGATTGGACCGGCTGGGAATTCGTCGACCAGGTCATCAGCGGCGGCGAGAGTGGCCCTCACGCCCGCCCATCCACTCCCGAATCACACATTGAAACACGCGACTTTTGCCAATCGGCAGGCATCGCATATTTCTTCAAGCAATGGGGTGAATGGTGCCCCTTCTCTCACCTTCCACAATCGACGCTCGACACGGTCGACCTTGATCGCTTGCCAACGCGAAGCGTCGGTGAACACAGCTACCATCGCGTGGGAAAGAAAGCCGCAGGGCGGGAACTGCACGGCCGCACGTGGGATGAATTCCCCAGCGCGGAGTCCGCCCATGTCTGACTACAAACCGCATCCGCTCCGGATCCAGCGCAAGCGGACCAAAGGCTACCGACTGCCGAAGGGGGCGATCTGTGTGTCACGTCCGTCGAAGTGGGGCAATCCCTTCCGCGGCCCCGGCGCGGTCTCGGCGTATCGGTCGTGGATTACGACCGGTTGGCGACATCGCGTTGGCGTCGCTCCGGATGGGCAGGCCGTCGAATGCGTCTGGCTGGGATCGCTGAAGGCGTCCGTGCTCCGCGCAATGCTGCCGGAACTCCGCGGCAAGAAGCTTGCCTGCTGGTGTCCACTCGATCGCCCCTGTCATGCCGACGTGTTGTGTGAATTGGCCAATCCGCCGGAGGGCGACTCTCTATGAATAACGAAGCCATGAAAATCAGTGCTTTGGCTCCGTGGTTCGGCTGCAAGCGCACGCTCGCACCGGAAATCGTTCTGGAACTCGGGGAGCATTCTGCCTATTGGGAACTGTTCTGCGCGTCGATGGCCGTTCTGTTTGCCAAGCAGACCACATCAATGGAAACCGTGAATGACCTGCATGGAGACATCATCAATCTGGCTCGGGTTGTGCAGGATGATCGGCTGTCAGTCATCCTGTTCTCACGATTGAATCGAGAGCTGTGTTGTGAACCGCTGCATCGCGAAGCCGCCGAACGGCACCGCGCTCGCGGAAATAGTCCCTGTGGGGATGTGCCCGATGTCGAACGCGCGGCAGATTACTTTTTGTGCTCCTGGCTTGGTCGCAACGGCGTCGCGGGGACGAGTTCATACAACCAAGGCTTCTGTCGCCGGTTTACGAAGAACGGAGGTCATGCAGCCACGCGATTCATTTCCGCGGTGGAATCGATCCCCGCATGGTGGGATCGGCTCCGCGCTGTCACGATCCTGAACGAAGACAGCCTTGGTCTCATCGAACGCATTGAAGATGCCGACGGCGTCGTGATCTATGCGGACCCACCCTATCTCGTGAAGGGTGCAAAATACGTTCACGACTTCAGCGAAGCGGACCACCATCACCTGGCAGAATCGCTGCGACGGTTTCGTCGAACGCGGGTTGTGGTGAGTTATTACGACGATCCTCGGCTGAAAACGCTCTATCCGGGTTGGACCGTTCGCAAGCTCAAAGCAACGAAGGCGTTGGTGAATCAGGGCATGCGCGACAAATCCGGTGCGGTCGATGCGCCGGAAGTATTGTTGATTAACGGCCCCTCGCTCGTAAATCACAAACCGGTCGGTTTGTTCGCGGGGTGCGCTGGTGAATGAAGAACCGAAGAGAAAGCGTCGTGCAAAGATGTCGCTCACCAGCAAGCCTGGTGATGTCGTGAAGGTCGGAGACGTTGTGATCCGGTTCCGCGCGGGCCGACGTGTCACGATCGAATGTCCCGCCGATCAGCGGGTGACGATGGACGATCCCGAAGACTCGCCCACGCCGACGGAATAGACGGCCCCGCAGAATACTTTGCCTGCGGCTCACTTTTCGCCCCGTTTTCCTATTGCCACGCGATATCACGGGCGATATCATAAAGCCATCGGTGATCGACGACTCCAACAGGAAAGGGACAAGATGAAATTCACGACACTGATTCCGACCAGTCGCAACGATGGCACCCCCGTCAGCGAGGAAGAAATTCAGGGGATTGTGAGCCGCTTCTGGCAGGCCTTCGGGGCGTGTTCCACAGAAGGGCCGATCAATGGCTACTGGTCAAATGACGGCACGCTGTATCTCGACGTGTGCATCAAGTTGTTTGTGTCCACCCAGAGTGATGTCACGGCCGAGTTCATCGCCATCGTGACGGAGATCGGCAAGCAACTCGGTCAGCTTGCCATGTACGTCGAGATCGACCGCAACGTCGATGTGACGATCGTGAAGATTGAATAACCGCAACGCTCAGCCGGGGGGATGCACTCCCCCCGGCCTCTCTTCTCCACCGCAACACGCTTCAGCACAAAGGCACACGACATGGCAACGGCCACCAAGAAGGGCAAGCCCTCGACCGCGTCGCAGGCGCTCGCGTTCGTGAAACAGCAGATCGATGCCGGTTCCACCTGGTCAGAAGTGAATAACGCGACCTATGGACCACAGGGCCAGTTTACCACGCTGTTTCCCACGCCTGCGGATCGTTCGCGTTTCGCGGGGACGGAAGAATTCAAACAGATCAATCAGCTTCTCTCGGACCTGCTCAAGCAGGAACGGGGAGACACCGCGGCGTCCGGCAAACTGCTGCTGCGGTTGCCGGTCTCACTGCATGCCGCCTTGATTGAAGAATCCGATCGGGAAAAGACGTCCATCAATCAACTGGTCGTCGCCAAGTTGTCCGCCCAGTTGAGCGCGCTGTATGAATGAAGTCTCGGCTCGGCGCTCCGCCCTTTCTTGTTGAAAGGTCGATCACCGATGCGTCGAGCAGGGAGTCCAGCCTTTCGGGGCTGGACCGGACCGCATGCGACCACCTCCACGTGGTGCGGACTGGACACGGGAGACCGTGACGAACGGTTGCACTTGTGAACGTGCGTGATTCGCGCGTAATATGAATTCATCACCGCTCCCCAGTGATCGGCATCACGCCGTAGGGGAGATGAAGCCCGAACGTCGCAATCAATGCGGCCTGGCATGTTCAGTGAACTCACTGCACGTCAGGCCGTTTTTGTTTGGGGCGTTCGATGGATCTCAACAAGCTGCTCTCGTCCTTCGATCCCACGACGCTGGCAGCATTGGCGGCTGGTGTCGGCCTGGTCGCGTCGTGGATCAGCGGCAAGATTGACCTCAAAGCCTTGCTGGCCGCGCTCGCGGCAAAGTTCCCGCAGCCGGTCACCCCCACGGTCGTGAAGCCCGCGCTGACACCAGCGACCACGAACGATGTGAAGCTCGCGCATGATCGTTTGGCGGTCGTTGCGGCCAAGGTCGATGAACTGGCCACCACACGCATCTGGCTGCAACAGACCGAAGCCGCGATTCGTGACGAGATCGCGTCCGTCCGTGCCTGTGCGGACGCGATGGAAGCCCGGCTCAAAGCCTCTCCGCCCGCACCGGAGACGCGATCATGAACGACGCCTGGAAGCTGATTCTCGGTGTCCTGTTGCTGCTGGTCGCGTTCGGAAAGATCGACGTCCCATCGATCGTTCCGCAGCCGGTCGTTCCTCCACCGCCGGTCGTTGTCATCGAGCCGGACACGTCGCCGTTCCGGTCAAAGGGACTGACCATTCTGGTGGTCGAGGATTCGTCGCAGCGGCGATCACTCCCCCAGTCTCAGGTCAACATTTTCACCAGCGCGGCAATCCGTTCGCATCTGACGAACGACCTGAAGGCAGAGTTCCGTTTCTGGAACGTGAACACAGACGGGGCGATGGACAAGCCAGTGTTTCAGGACGCGGCCAAGGTCAAACGGGACTCGCTGCCGTGGATTGTGATCGCCCATGGCAAACGCGGATTTAGTGGTCCGCTGCCGGCGAGCGTCGACGACTTCATTGCCCTGGTGGATCAGTACAAATGAGCGACGATCTCGGCTTGATTATCGACGATGAGACGGACGTCCCCGGCGGGCTTGGCCGCGGGCTGATCCCCCGCAACTATGATGACATTCCGCACGGGGCGCTCCCCTATGCAGCGCCGATGGACGTGGAGATCATTCCCCGCACAGAATGGAAAGACCGCATCCGCCAACGGGAAAAGGATCGGGCGGCCTTGCGGATGCTGTGTGCGGACGCGGGGCTTACGCCGAAGGATCAAGGCCAGACGAATTCCTGTTGGGCAAACGGGGCGCTGCACACGGTCGAAATCTGGCGGCTCATCCAGAACCAGCCGTTGGTGCGACTCTCTGCGGCGTCCATCTCCGGTCCGATCACAAATTATCGCGACGTCGGCGGCTGGGGCGCGCAGGCGGTCGAGTACCTTGTGAAGCATGGGGCGGCGCCGGAGTCGCTCTGGCCCAACACGGCCGTTACAGCGCGTCAGCACAACACCACCGCGGTGGAGCTGAGCCGCCGTCAGTTTCGTATTGACGAGTGGTACGATGTCGTGACGACTAACGGCATGGATGCCCGCGAACGGTTCGACCGCCAGGCGACGATGCTGCTGCTGGGGTATCCCTGCAGCGGGGCGTTCAATTGGATGCGTCATCTCGTGACGCCGCTTGATCTCGTCGTGCTGCCCAACGGCGGCTACGGCGTCTTCTGCCACAACTCCGGCTATGGCCGGGACAGGCGCGGGTTTACCACGCTCACCGAAGCCAAAGGGGCTCCGGACGAATGTCTGTGCCCTCGGTCGGTGACGGCGTCACTGGGCGTTTAAAGGCAGGTCTCACTTAACCACTGAAAGGGAATTGTGATGCATTATCGCAACGGACGTGAAGCGAAGAACGGTGACAAGGTTGTGCAGATCGGCAGTGACGGAAAGATTGTGAACGTCGGTGTGTTGTTCGATGCGACGCCCGGCAACGACTACTGCAACGGCAGCATCGCGCCAACCAGCCCGAGCCTCACGGGGGCCTGCATGTGCGACTGTCTGCACATGGACGACGTGGCTGAGATGCTCAAAGAAAAGGGCCTTGATAAGCGCCCGAGCGGAAAATAAGCCCTCTGGCTTTTGTCGAAGTCACTCATTGTCCTTTTTCACGTTCTCAGGAGTTGAATCATGAATCGGATCGGCTGGCTGGCGACGATCGTCGCCGTGGCGATGTTGTTCAACAATAAAGAAGCGACCCCCAAACCGGTGGAGGATACGCAGCCGAAGCCGGTTGTCGTTGTCGACCCGACGCCTGCCCCCGCGCCGGTGCCCACTCCGACGCCCCGCCCCGATACTGTGTTGCTCGACAAACTGGATGTGATCCTCGGCAAGCTCGATCTGGCTTCGTTACAGACCCTCGTCGAAAAACTCGAAGCGGTCGACGCGAAGAAGCTCAAGACCATGATTGACCTGCTCAACAAATATGGTGAGCAAGAGCAGCTTGCCAAGCTGCAGGCGGCCTCGACTCCACCGCCGCAGACGATCTGCCCGTGCCGCGGGAACGATAAGAACGGCTGCCTCTGCCTGAAAGCCGGTGTGAAGTGCCACTGCACCAAGGAGGTCGGCAGCATCTGGCAGAAGACCACGATGAAGGCCAATGTGAGCACTGGCCAGCCTGTGACCGCTTCGCCACCTGCCAGCCCGCCGAGCACCCCGGTGAGTGTGCCGGCCGGGAATGGTTATCCCGTCACCCAACGTGGGGCGTGGCTCTACTGGGTTGCGGACGGTGTGCAGTGGGACAACCAAGGATCTGGCGCACAGGAAGGCCAGGTGTATGGCGGCCGCTTCACCTACAGCAATGGCTTGATGCACGATGCCACTGTACGGCCCGCATCGCCACCGCCTCGCCAAGCCGCGCGGGTCAGTGGTGGCTATTGGAAAACGGTCTGTCACGGCAACTACTGCACCCGTGAGTGGGTGCCGTTCTGAGCCGAGCTGGTTTGTCCTCAGGTCCAACGTTCGCGCTGCAAGGATGTCTGAATGGATTTCGACATGGATGCTCTCCAGAAATTCGCCGACAACTCTCAACTCGGGGCGATGTGCACGGTCTTGGCCATGCTCATGGCGCTCGATGTGTTGTGCGGCGTCGTGGCGGCCGGCATCAATGCCGAGGCCTCATCCACTCGGATGAAGGATGGACTCATGCGCAAGCTGCTGGAGTTCGTCATCGTCTTCGTGGCTGTGCTGATGCAGTTCGTCTACCCGCCCATGTGGAGCGGCACAGCGATGGCGCTCTGGTATTGCGGGGTGGAGGTGATGTCCATCATCGAGAAGTGCCAGAAGGCCGGCGTGCCCATGCCGCAGGAGTTCGTCCGGCGGCTGTCCAAGATCAATGGATCAGAGGCAGACAAGCCTGATCGGCCGAACTCGCTGATGAACGTCACGATCGCCAAGGTTGAGGCGACCGTGCCGACGGCGGTCGTCGTGCCGGCCGTGCCGGTCACCCCTCCAGCCGCTCCGGAGACGACATGAGGACGCGACGTAAGTCCTTATGCTTCGCCCCCTCGGCGGCTCGGGTCCTCCCCCGGCCACCCCCCCGTCACGCGGGGCTTTGCATCGCACTTTTTTTGTCTGTAACAACATTTTCGGGGTGATACCACGTCCTCAGCAGTGCTGAAGCATGAGTCAATTACTCCGTGCCGAAGAAGAAGCCACCGCCGAAGAAAGTAGCGACGTCGTGGACAGCAAAAACACTGGTCGAAGTGTCGCAGTTCTTCGGTGTCGATCGGACAACCGTCACGGACTGGCGCAACAAAGGCATGCCCGGCATCGCCGGCAAGTTCCCGCTGGACGAAATCGCGCAGTGGCTGCGACGGGAAATCTATCCCGCCCGCAATGCGACGAAGCCCGCGGCGGAATCAAACCGCGAGGAACTCGAACAAGAGAAACTGCGGATCGGCAACGCCAGGGAGATGCTGAAGCTGCAGCGCGAAGCGGGTGAGCTCGTCGACCGCGGCGTCGCGATGGCGATGTGGGAGACGGGATTCAACATCGTCCGCTCTCGGCTGGAACTGTTGCCTGAAGATCTGAGCACGGGTGTTCCGGCCGAACACCGCGTTGACCTGGTGGAAGTCGCCAAGAAGAAGATTGCCCTTGCCATGCGCGAACTGGCGGCGATCGCTGAAGAGACTGATCTGTGATTTTGATTCCGTCCGTCGACGATGTCCTTGACAGCGTGCAGAACGCCGGCGGTTTTCGTCAGGCATTTCGGGTCTTCACCCCGCGCCCCGTGGTGCGGAGTCTGGAGTGGTCTGAAGAGCACGTCGTCAACGATGCGGGGAAGCCGTACGACGATTCGGCTTACCCCCACATCGGCGCGCCGGGTGGGCCGCTCGACGCAATCGATGATGCGTGGGTCCGGACCATCTCGCTGCAGTGGGGCGTGCGCCTCGGCAAAAGTTTCGTCGGTCATTGCCTGCAGTTGAAGACCGCCCGGGAGAACCCGGCCCCCATGATGTTGGTGTCCAGCAGTCAAAAGCTGGCGCGGGAAATCACCGATCGTCTGTATGTGATGATCGGGCATCGGCGGTCATTGTCTTCTCTGCTGGTTCAACCGGAGCGATTTCAGAGGAACGACTTGATCGAGTTCCGCGGCTGCAAGTTGTACGTCGGCTGGGCGAAGTCGGCGTCGACGCTCGCGGACAAAAATATCAAGGTGGGCCACGCCAACGAGATCGACAAATGGAAGCGTCACTCCACGTCGACCGAAGGGGATCCGCTGGAACTGTTCGAGGACCGGTTCAATGATTACCACGTCCATCGCAAAGTTCTGTATGAGAGCACCCCTTCAGAGAAAGGCCGCTCCCGCATCGAACGGTTGCGGCTGCTCGGCTGGAATTGTCGCTACGAAGTCCCCTGCCCGCACTGTAAACGGTACCAGGTGCTCGCCTTTGGTGGATCCGATGTGAAGTGGGGGGTGAAGTGGGACAAGACCGAGGACGGACGCAGCGATCTGGATGTGGCGCGACAGACGGCGGTCTACGCCTGCCGCCACTGCGCAGAGGCGATCAAGAGCGACGCCCGCAATTGGATGATGCGGCGCGGGGTCTGGTGTCCCGAGGGCTGCACGGTTCGCGATGACGTCGCGCTGGCCATTACGTCGAACAGCGAGCGACCGCCTTGGAAAGGCTGGAAGAACGCCCCGTGGGTGGATGGTACGCCCCTCCGGGACGGGGAAGACGCCAGTTATCACCTCTCGACCCTGTGTGCCTTGAAACTCCCTCTGTGGGGGGACTTTGCCAAGCGTTTTCTCCGGGTCTGTACCAAACAGCGATCGCTGCAAACCTTCGTCAACCAGTGGTTCGCTGAGACCTTCGAGGTTACCGAGCGAAAGACCACGTGGCAGCAGCTTGCCGAGCGGATCGCCAGCAAAGTGCCCCGCGGTGTCGTGCCGGTGGGGTTTGGTCTCGTCACCATCGGCGTCGACAAGCAGCAGGACAGTTATCCGTACGTGGTCGACGCGTGGGCCAACGGTCGCCGGTCGCACACGATCGCCTACGGCGTTGCAGCTTCGGTCGCGGAACTGAAGGCCGTCATTCAGACGAAATGGATCTGCGAAGCCGGAGGAACGCTTGAAGCCGGAATGACGCTGATCGATAGCGGGTACCGGCCTGGTGAAGTTCACGACTTCGTTGCCGAAATGCAGCAGCTTCAGATTCCGATTCATGCCTGCCGCGGATCGAATAAACCCCTCAACGTTTATTACCTGCGTCGCCGAAACTCGAAAAAGTCATCGAACCCCGGCAAGTGGGTCGTGTGGGTCGATACGCAGATGACACAGGACTTCATTGACCGGCAGTTGCATGTGCTGAAGGTGGGCGACGCCGGAGCAATGACGGTGTTCGAGGGCACCGTCGCCGATCATCAGGACCTGTGCGAGCAGCTCCTCAACGATGCCCCGGTCTCCAAGATCGACGGATCGAACAACGTCGCGGAAGCATGGCAGCGGATTGATGAAGAGATCCCCAACGACGCCCGCGATGCCCGGCGGTATTCGTTCGTCGCCATGCTCCTGAAAACCCGCGGGGGCCTGATCCCCACGACGGCACCCACGAACATCCCGAAGTCGGTCTCCAAGCCAATCAAGAAAGGGCTGGCGTCAGCCCCGAAGTTCTCCCTCTTGCGTGGCTCGACACGAGCCGCGCGGGTCACTCCTGGAAAGTAAGTTCATATGGCCAAACAACGCATCGTTTCCGTCACCGCGGACCAAGCCGCCGCGGCCCTTGCCACCCCGCCGGCGGAAGCCGGGAAGCGGGCTTCGTACAACCCGAAGCGGGCCTCGGCGGGTCCGTGCCCGAAGAATCAAAACCATGTCAACACGCGGATCTATAGCGTGAAGGGGCGGGTCCGGTATTGCGTCTGTGATGACTGCGGGGAGAACTGGAAACAGGACGCCGAGCCGGCCGACGCCCTCAACGAGTTTGCCATCCGCCTGGCCGAATCGTTCGATCAGGCCGAGCGGGTCGACGAAGATGGCCAGAAGTTCGTTGTCTTCGAAGATGCGGCGCTCAAAGACATCGCGGCGCAGCTGCGTCGTCTCTCGGGCGAGTGACATCATGGGTTACAACGGCCCGCCGCCTCGGTCCGCACCAGAGAACGGGGCGGCGTTTCATGGTCAACAATGCCCTGGCTGCGGGGCTTGTGATGTGTATCTCGGACGCTGTCGTTACTGCGGCCGACAGCAAGCCCCGATCCCGCAGCCGATCAGTCCACGACCACGGCTTCCGCGCCGTGAACCGCCGATTGCGTCCTGACCACATCGGTCAGTTCGGATTTCGTCAAATGGTAAAATGGTAAGTACCCCGTAGCGTTCTGCGGACGATCAGGAATGATGGTCCGCATGAGCAGTGATGTGTCTGGACAGCTCGCTTCGGTGCGGGCCGCGATCTCGAACCTCGAAAGTGCCCTTGCCGCTGGCGGGGATGCTACCGAAGAGTATTTCATCGGCGGCCGCAAGTGGCGTCGAGGCGAGATCAGCAAAGAACTCGACGTGCTCTATCGTCGGGAAGAGACCTTGCTGAAGCGCGGCAGCCGTCCATCCGGACCGACAATCTCTGTTGGCAGTGTGCGCCGTCCGCCGGGGGTCTATTGATGAGCAAATTCATCACCCCCGCGCGGGACGCGGAAGCGATGTCCTTTCTGTCGACGTACGGACAACCGTCGCCGCCGCCCCGACCCCGCACTCGCTCCGCCGCGGAAAACTTCTTCCAGGACTGGAACGGCGGGAGCAAAGGCGGATTTGCCGGCGGCCGCCTCGATCGTCTCACGGAAGACTGGGATCCGGGAACGACCGGCCCCAATCAGATGTACCGGATGGGCGTCAAGCGGATGCGGGAACGGGCCCGTGATCTCGTCCAGAACAATCCACTGGCCAAAAGCGCGGTCGAAGGGTGGGTGACCAACGTCCTCGATTGCGGCGTCCTGCCCAAACCCCTCTTTGCGGACAACGAACGCCGCAAATTGTGGGTGAAGTACTGGAACCGCTGGGGAGGGGAAGCCGCTTATCCCGCGCATTCCGAGTGCGACATTGCCGGCGAGAAAACCATCAACGAAGTGATGGAAATGTGGCTGACGGAAATCATCGTCGCCGGCGGCTGCCTCATTCATTATCGCGAATTGCCACGCCGCGGGCGGATGCTCCCATTGGCCCTGCAACTGATCTCCGAAGAACGGTTTGCCGACCACATCGAAGTCGCCGCGAACGGCAACCAGGTGATCAACGGCTGTGAAATTGACGCCGCCACGGGACGCACCGTCGCGTATCACGTGATGGCCACCGACCCGAATGACCTGACCTATTCGGGCGACAAGGTTGTTCGGTTGCCCGCCGAAGAGTGCGAATACTCTGCGTTTCTCAAATTGCCGGGTCAGAAGCGGGGCTACACGGGCCTGCACGCGGTGATCGTGTGGCTCTGGGCGCTGGGTTATTACACCGACAACGAACTCCACAACTCGGATATCAAGAGTTCGTGGGCGTACATGATCACCACGAACCCGGAGAACTATGACGGGTTCAACTGGAATGAGCTGCTCGGCGAGCATCCGACCTCGGGCACGACCGACATTTATGGCAACCCGATTTCGCGGCATGAATCGGGCCAGATCTTCCGCGGGGCTCCTGGTGATGACATCAAACCGGTGGGACCGAACGTCCCCGGTGGCGATTCCTTGCCGTGGCTGATGATGATTCAGCGGATCATCTCGATCGGCATGGGGATGTCGTACGAGGAATTGCTCCGGGATTACACCAAAGGCAGTTTTTCGTCCGTCCGTGCGTCCTCGCAGGGAGACCGGAAACGGTATCGGCGCGTGCAGAAATTCGCCGGCCGACGGTTCTGCAATCAGACCTGGCTGCGGTTTGGCATTCACGGCGTGCGGGCGGGGCTGGAAGGCTTTCCATCTCCGGCGGAGTTTCAGTCCGACATCGAAAACTGGCTCGATGTGGGTTGGGGCTTTCCCGGCTGGGAGTCGGTCAACCCGCGTGAGGATGCACAGGCCGACGATCTCGAACTCGAGAACGACACCGTCACCATGCAGCAGATCCTCGAACGCCGAGGTCGCGGCGACGTCGAGGAACACTTCGCCCAAATCGCACGGGAGAACGTCCTGCGCGAAAAGTACGGGATCAAGAGAAAATCGAGCGGTTCCACTGATCAGAGCAACCCCACCGAATCCGACAGGGATTCGGCGGAACAGCAGAAAGGGGTTGCGGCATGAAGCGGCGTCGCCTTCAGAATGTGATTTCCGCGGTCTGCAACACGCCCTGGCTCATTTTGCCGGAGAAGTTGCAACAGATCCGCCATCTGCTCGCGCTGCGGGCGCAGGGGATTCGACTCACGAGCGACCAGATCCGAGCCCGCATCGGGGCGACAAATGCTCCGCAGACGGTCGAAAGTCGCAAGCAAGTCACCGTCCTCAACCTATTCGGAACGATTTCGCACCGCGCGAACTTCTTGTCGGAGTTCAGCGGCGGCACATCGACCGAGGTGTTCGGCAAGTTCTTTGACGAGGCGGTCGCAGACCCCGACGTAATCGCCATCGTGATTCTTGCTGACACACCGGGTGGCAGCGTGCCGGGCGTAATGGAACTCTCCAACAAAATCTACGCGGCACGGGCCAAGAAGAGGATCATCACCGTCATTGATCCGATGATGGCCTCGGCCGGGCTCTGGATCGGCACCGCGGCAAGCGAAGTGGTGGCGTCGCCATCAGCCAATCAGATCGGGTCAGTCGGTTGCTTGCTGATCCACGACGACGACACCGAAGCCCTTGCCGACGCCGGCATCGACCGGACCATCATTGCGACATCCGAGTTCAAGGGGGAACTGTGGCAAACGCTCACGGATTCGGCCAAGGCCCATCTGCGGGCTCAATGTGACGAGATTCACAAGCAGTTCGTGGATGCTTTGGCCCGCAACTGCGGTGTGTCCGTTGCGCACGTGGAAACCAATTTCGGCCGGGGTCGCACGATGAATGCGGCTCAGGCCATGGCGGCGGGCATTGTGCACCGCATCGCCACGCTCGACGAGGTGCTCGCCGAGTTGGGCGTCAGCTCGGAACCGTCTGCCGGCGGAACAACCGGCGTTCACCAAACCGCGGCAACTCCGCCCGGCATTTCGAAGGATGCGTCGACCATGAACAAGAAGATTCTCACTCGTTTGATCCGGGCTGGATTGGTCGATGCCGAATGTACGGCCGAGCAATACAACGCGGCGCTCGGTCAGTTCTTCGCCGATCGCAAGCTCACCGCTCCCACGGGTGACGAGGCCATCATCGGCGCGATCGATACTGCGATTGCGATGGAAGGCCGCCAGGCCGGGACGGCCGGCGCGGGGACGGCCACCCCCACGACCGCGGGCACTGGCACGACCACGCAAACCACCACCCTGCCGGTGGCCAGCGACCGCATGGGGATGGCGGATGTGATCGCCTCCATCAACCTCACGTCGTTGAATCCGCAGCAGCGGCTCGACCTGCAGGGATCGCTCCTGCCGCAGATCAGCACGCTGACCACGGCGCAGGTGCTCGATCGCATCAATCAGGCCGTCGTCGCGAATTCTCCGTCGGTGGGCTCGGGCACGGTGCGGAATGGCGCGGCCGAGCAGGACAAGTTCCATGCGGCCGCCCGCGATGCCATCTTGATGCGGCGGTGGGGTGGAGATGCTCCGGCGCAGATCTTCGATTCTCGCACCGGACAAATGGTGGCGTTCAATGGAGCCGCCGCCGCGCGGGATTACAGCCTGCAAAGCCCGCTCCGGATCGCGGCGCGCGTGCTGGTGCAAGCGGGGATTCCGCAATCGCGTGTGGATCAGTTGGCCCCGATGGAACTGGCCCAACTGATGACCGGCGTTGATGCCGCCCAGATGGGCTTCCTGGCATCAGACGGACCGGCCTACAACGTGTCCGGCATGTTCTCCAACATCCTCTTTGACGCTTCGAACGTGCTGTTGCGGCGGTCCTACATGGATGCCAGAACCACGTTCCAGATCTGGATGCGGCGTGCGGAGTCGATTCCAAACTTCAAACCGGTGCATAAGGTGATTGCCGGCGAGCTGGGCGATCCCCGCGCGATTCCCGAAAACGGGGCCTTCGAAGAAGTGACGATGGCGGACGGGAAGGAGAAATACCAGCTCGTCGTGTGGGGGGAAATGTTCTCCTGCTCGTGGCAGCTCATCGCCAATGACGACCTCGGGTCGTTCATGGAAGTGGATCAGAAGATGGGCCGGGCGATGAAGCGTAAGCAGAATCGTCTGGCGTACGGTCCGCTGCGGGACAATCCGACCATGGCGGATACGGGGGCGCTGTTCAACAGCACGGCGATTACCACGGCCGGCGGGCACAACAACTTGGCGACGGGGGCGATCACGACCCGTCAGTATGGTGCCCAGTTCTCCACGATGACGAAGAAGATGCGTCAACAACGGGGGCTGGATCCGGTGGCGTCCAGTGCGCTGAACATCGCGCCCGAGTTTGTGATCTTCCCGTCGGCGATTCGCGACGAAATGCTGTACCAGTTGGGGTCGGATGCGGAGCCGTCGGCGGGACATTCCGGCGTCACGAACATCTATCAGCGGGCGTTCACGCCGATTGAAGAGGAAGAAATCGGGGCGGGCAGCGGCGGATCGGACACCGCGTTCTACCTGGCCGCCAACAGCGGCGATGTCGACACCCTCGAATACGCCTATCTGCAGGGCCTCGAATCGCCGCGGCTCGAACAGGCGGTCAGCTTTGACCGCCTGGCGATCCGCAAGCGGATCTACCAGGCGTTCGCGGTCAAGGCGATCGACTACCGCGGTCTCCAGAAACACGCCGGGGCGTAATCCCGGCTGGTTGGCGTTCCCGCTTCGTTCCCATTGTCAAAGTCAAAGGCCCGTTCCATGCTCGTCCCGGAATCCACCATCAAGGAGTTGTTCGACCGGCTCACCGGTCCGGAAGCCGGTGCTTATCAACCGGTGGCGTCCGTGGAAGAGGCCGTGGACGTTGGTCGGAGCGCCGGGCGGCGTTGGGTTCTCGAGCTGGCCTCGGTTCCTGAAATCCTGCATGCCGCCGAGCAGTTCAACACCGGACCGCAGGCGTTCGTTGCCGGCTTCATTGACGGCATCAACGAAATCCTGCAACCGATCGAGGACCGCAAACAGCGCCAAAGGCAGGAGAAAGCCCGCGCGGAGACGGTCGCTCGGCGAGCGCGGGAACGGGCGGAAAGGGATTCGCAGGAAGCGAACGCCGAGTCGCCTGCTTTGCCGCCGGATCAGGGTACTCCCGCGGAGCCGAAACCGGAAAAGCCGAAGGTGAAGGCGGGCCGGTCCCGCAAACCGACGGAAGGCTGATCGTCTCAGCCGGACTGATTCTCTCTCATCACTGATCCGGCCGCGGCCGGGAAAGGGTTCCTCAAATGAAATGCGTCCGCAAATGGTGGGACTGGTTCCTCGGTCACCGTGTCTACTCGGCGACGGCGGGGAGCAATATTGGCCACAACTGGAAGATCACCGATACCTCGAGCGCTGGCACGCCGACGTATGCTCCGGTGGCCGGGGCGCGTGGTCTGAAGATCGACTTTGATGCGCAGAACGAAGCTCAGAACGTTTGCGCGAATTGGGGGGATTTGCTGGGGATCGATATCGACGATCTCATCGAAGCCCGCTTCAAGGTGAAGATGAACCAGGCGGCGCTGGTGTCCGGTTCGTCGCTCGCTTTCGGCCTGCAATCCGCGCGCAACGATGCCATCGACTCGATCGCGGCGCATGCGTCGTTCCGGGTGATCGCCGCGGACAACACGACGGCGGTCGTCGTGGAGTCGGATGACGGCACCACCGACAAGGATGACATTGCCACCGGGCAGACCCTGAGCAACGTGTCGAAGGACTTCGTGATCAGTCTCGCCAACGGCAAGAGTGATGTGCGTTTCCTCATTGACGGCCAGCCCGTGGCGCAATCGACGACGTTTGACATGTCGGCCTATTCGGCGGGTCTGCAACCGTTCATCCAGTTGCAGAAAACGGCGACGACGGCCACCGACGGTGTCACCCTCGAAAGCGTGGAACTCACCTTCCGCGAATAATCCCAAGGGGCAGCTTTGTCGCTCAAGGATCTGATGGCGTCGCACGTTTCGGGAGTGTTCCTCAACACGGAGCACTTCGCGGAGACGTTCGCGCACACCAATCCGACCGTCGACGGTGATCCGGACGACATCACCGGCGTGCTCGATGAAGATCCCTCGTCCCCACCGCTGCATGGGGACGCGGGGGATCGCACGGTGCGGACGGGAACACTGTTCATTCCGGACACTGTCACCGTGAGCGTGGTCGAGCAGAGACAAAGTCGTTTCGTGCGTGGTGACGAAACCTGGTACGCGACTTCCGTCAGCATCGCGGGTGATCTGCAGGAAGTGCGTGTGAAGCTCGGCACGCTGCATACCGGTCGCCAAGGCGTCCGCAGCGGAGCCCAGCCGCGATGACAATCCAAGGTGCGATTCCACTGGCCCGGCTGGGACTCGCGGAGCTGCTCAGTGCGTCCCCTGCGTTCCAGGCCTTGTTTGGGGCGGCCGATGCCACGGCGGCGCGGGCCCGGATCACCTGGCCGTATGCCGATTTCGCCGGCGGTCAGGCCCTGCCCGTGGCGGTGATCAGCAACGTCGAGTATCAGACCGAGCGGCTCGGAGATGAACAGGGGGAACTCGGAGTCACGTTGTACTCCGCGATCCCTGAGGAGTTTGTTGCCCTGTCACATGCGGACTTCGAGAACTTCGAAGACAGCGTGCTGACGATCATCAAAGAGATCAAGGGGTTGTCGCGCACGATCAACCCAGCCACCGGTGAGCACTTTTTCCACCTGACGGAAGTCTGCATGCGGGGCGATGTCGGGTGGCTGAAAGCGGATGAGACCGGCATTGAAGACTGCCGGGTGGGAACCTTCCTGGTGAAGTGGGTGTGATGGCTCAGTACACGCCGCACCTGGTGTCAACCTGGTCGTTCCCACGCGACCCGCGGCTGTACCTGCGCGATCACGCCACCTTCATGCGGGAGAGTTTCCGGGAAACGATGCGGGAGCATCACGAACGGCACATCCCCTGGCACTTCCTGCCCTTTGCGTCGGCGAAATACGGCTACCTCAAACGGTCGCCGATGTACGTCGCACGCAAAGTGCGGATGGGACTGGGGAACGTCGACAACGTCTTCACCGGCCGGACCCGTGATGCCGTCACCACCTCGCGCACGATCACGGCGACCCAAAGCCGCGGCCGACTGGTGATGCGGTTGCCCTTCGAAGGGGGAACGGGACGCTTCAAGAATTACGGGAACGGCCTCACGAGCCAGCAGAAACAGGTGATCGCCCGCATTGAGGAAATCCGTGCGATCGCATCCGACGAAGTCCAGCATCTGGCGGAGTTTTTCCGGAATCAGTACGTCAAGCGGGTCAACCTGCCAGGGACCCCCTTCCGGAGTCGGAATCGGGACTCACAAGGTCGGTTCGTCAAATCATGAACGGGTCCGCGGTTCGCCGCGGCGTAAGGAGTAGAGATCATGCCATTGGGTGGCGTCGGCACGCTCGAACGGTACTCGGCTTATCCGGCGGTTTTCGATGCTCTCGAAATCCCCGACATCATCGACACCGACACGCAGTTCGGCATCAACGAAATCGAAGAGATGGCCGCGGGGAACCTCGATCTCGACGAGGCCGCGGTCGCCAATCTTGAGCCGGCGTTCATGTTGAACTGCCTCAACCTGGCACATCTCGCCACAATCTCGCCGACGGTGGGTCTGCATGTGGATGGCCAATCGCTGATTCAACACCAGCGGCGGGCCGACGGGGGCACGTGGTCCGGATCGGGCCACCTGCTGATTAAGGCCATGCAGGGCTTCCTGTGCCCGGTCTCGATCGAAGCGTCACAGGACAGCAACCAAGCCGCCCGGATGAATCTCAAGTTCTGGGTGGAGGACAACGGCACCGACCTCTTCCTGGAGATTTTGACTGACACCCTCACGTCAGAAGACGGTCCGCTGATCAGCACGATGTTTCGCCTGGCGAAAACCACCGTGAACGGCATCTCGGTCGGCGGCAACCAGTCGACCAAGATCGACTTCGGCATCGATTACCGGGTCACCCGGGCGAACGGCGAGCTCGTGGGTCGGGTGGGCGGCATCTACAACCGCCGGCCGGTGATCACCATCGAACCGAAGAACCTGCAGGGGTTCCTGGCGATCACCGGCGGGAGCATGGTCCGCCTGGCTGGCAATGTCGTCTGTTACTTCAAGAAAGAAGGAGTGGCGAACAACGTGGCGGAGCACATCTCTGTCACGCTGACCCAGCCCACCGGCCGCATCGGCAACATCGCCGCGAATGCCAATGACGACCCGCGGCCAGCGGTGATCTTCCGGGCGACGCGACGCAGCACGATCGCCGTGTCGACCACCGCCACGATCGCCTGATTCCCGCGGAATCACATCCTCATTCCTTCCGAGCGTCGAACCATGTTGATTTTCATTCCCGGCAAGAGCGGGGCCAACTCGAAGAACCTCGCCGCTGCGGGACTCACGGATCTGATGCGTCAGGGTGACACCGTGCCGGTCTGCGTGGATCTCCCGGAACTCGGGCCGGGCAAGCTGCCGGGGCAAATCTGGGGCTGGATCGACGACGCAGCCAAGGTGCAGCCGGAGCCGCTGACCTATCAGCCGGGGCAACAGACATGGATCGCCGCGGCCGATGGTCGGTACTGGGTCGGGTGGAGCAACAGCAATCCGCCCAGCCCGGAATCTTTGCAGCGGTCCGAAATGATCGATGGCCCGCTGATCACGCTGGCCGACGGGCGGGAGTGGCAGATCATCTCCTCAGCCGGCCTACCGCGACAGGCCCAACTCGTCGAAGGGCAGTGGTCGTGGGCTCCGCAGTCTCGCTTCGCGCGTTTCGTCGAGCGGTCAGTCTGGGCATTCGACGTCGCGAAGAATGCGATGCGTCCGGACGACACTTTTGTCGTGCCGGTGAGTGCGGTGGAGTATGCGCTCGAGGTGTTGAACTGGAACTACCGGATCACCCCGGAATTGGTGTCGCATCTGGGTCTCTTCAGACCAACAGAGTTGTTTGAACTGCTGGTGCTCTCCACGGACGTGCGGGGAATACTACGGATTGAAGAGTCACTAAAAAACGGGGTGCCTGCAGCGATCCCCTCTGGCTGACAGCGGTCCGGTGGGCGCGGGGTCTGATGCCGGCGGATTACTTACCCACTCACGCGGATCAGTACCTCGCCCAATTCGTCGGCCGCGAAAAATGGTAGTCGGAGTCTGTTGTGTCGCAGAAAGTCGAGTTTGTGTTGGATGGAAAAGACGCCGGGGCCGTGCGTGCCTGGCTGGCGGTCCAGCGCGCTCAGGATTCCGTCGCCGCATCGCTGGGCAAGATTGACGACGCGCAGGCGAAGAATGCGAAATCGGCGGCCGACTGGGATCGGATCGCGCAGAAAACGCTGAAGGATCTGGAGACCCCGCAGCAGCGGCATAACATGCGGATGAAGGATCTCAACGAACTGCTCAACCGCGGCAAGCTCAATCAAGAGCAGTTCGCGGCGGCGGCGCGGAAGAGTCAGATCGCCCTGGATGCCACGCAACAATCATCGAGCTGGCTCGACTCCATCGGCACGAAGCTCGGTGTAGCCGCGGCCGGATTCTTTACCGTTTCCACGGCCGTCGGCGGCATCCGCACAGCGTTGTCGGCCGTCAGGGAGTCGAATCAGAAGTTTATTGAGGATGCCGAAAAGGCCGGCGCGGCTTACGACAAGATCTTCCGGCAGTATCGGATTCAAGCCGGGCTCAGCGAGATCGGCGGCGAGAAGGCGAAACAGAACATTCTGAAGCAAGCCGAAGTCGCTGGATTCAACGAGGATCGTGCCGGAGCGGCGGCAACGGCGCTGGTGTCGGCCGGGGTTAAGCCTGAACTGGCCAGCGGCGGAGCACTGGCGGGGTTTCTGGCCACCCTAAACGCGCAGGGTCTGCGTGATTCCGACCCATCGCAATACGCCGACGCAATGACGGCGGTGTTGCAGTCCAACGGGATGGAAGTCAACGAAGAGAATATGACGAAGCTGGGCGTGCAACTCCAAAGCGCCCCCATCAAGGATACGAAACTCAAACTCACCAGCCTGCCTCAACTGGCTTCTATCAGCGCCGGTCTGTCCGGTGCAATGACGCAGCAAGAGCAGCTCGCAACGTTTGCCGTCGGCGGCAGTGCGATGGGCTCGTTCGACAAGATGGCCACCAGCATGGCCGACATCACGAAGAACCTGCGTGTGGCGGCCTCGAAGCCGGACGCAGTCGAGTACTTGAAAAAGGTCGGCCTCAAGCCGGAGCAAGTCGACTTCGTGGGAGAGGACTTCGGCACAGTGATGACCACGTTGAAGACCGCCCTCGATAAGGCTCCGGAAGAACTACGGACGCAGGTCCTGTCGAAGGTGATTGAAGGAGGCAATGTCAGCGCCTTCAACGTCATGCAGAACAATCTCGACAAGATCCTGAAGACGGCCCAGACGATGGATGGTGCCGATGCACAAGCCCTCTACGCCAATGACGTCGCCGTAGGCAGTAGCGGTAGGGGGGCGGCGGCAGAACGGCAGAAGCTCCGGCGGAATCGGTTGCTGGCAGAGCGGGACACGCAGGGGGACCTGGTGCGGGCCGAGATGGTGCAGAAGTCACTCGAAGATGGTCAGTCTCCGCTGATGCAGTCGGTTGCCGGCGGAGTCTTCGATGCGACACGATTTCTCGGTCTCGGTGGATATGTTGGAGCGGACGATAACAGCCTGGCTGCGTCCGCGGCCAGCATTGCCACGAACCAGAAAGGCCTCGGCGTGGCCGCAGGTCTCGGGAAACAGGCGCTGCGTGGCCTTGTCCCCTCTGTTGCCCCGCTAATCCCCGATGGAACGGGGCAAATTACCAGCGGCAGTCTCGGCATCAGTCTTGACGCGGCCAGCGCTGGGGAGACGAGCCGCGCTGCCGTTGACCAGCGACTTGCGTCATCGATCAAGCAGGCGACCGAAGAGGCTCAGAAGCCACTGGTGGAGGCGCTGAATAAAAACACGGTCGTCACAGACCAGGCCAACCGTGGTGGAGCCCTGAAGCCCAACACGACGCCGGCCGCGCCTGTCCGCAGCGCGTCGAACAATGATGTTCCGGGAGGCTGAGCATGGGCCTCACATGGAACAGTTTAGAAATCCCCGGCGTCGTCAAGCCGTGGGCCCCGGATCCGTGGGACCTGCAGTCGCAGGTCTATTCCCAATTTGGTCAGCCCGGCTCCGGGGAACTCGATGGCGGCCGCACGGGGCGGTCGCTGGTGATTCCCATGCATCTGATCGGGACCACCCCGTACGGAAGTTACGCCGCGCTGACGTCCATGATCGAGGCCATTGAAGCGAAGATCGGACAGACGGGAACGCTGGTGGAAGCCAGCGGGATCGCGGCGACCTATCGGTGGTGCAAGCTGAAGGCCGTCGCCCTCGACAAAGCCGGTCCGCTCCCTCCCAACAGCCACATCGGCTGGACCCATCACCTCACCCTGACCTTTCGGCAACTGCGACCATGAGCTGGTTTCTTGGCGGACAAACGATCGTCGGCGCGGGCTGGGTGGGACCCAGAGCCGTCGTCGTCGATTTCGTGTCCGAGTACACGAGCGGCTGGCACTGGCAGTTGTACGCGGGCCGGACTTTAATCGGCGTCACGCTCTCGAGCGCATCCCGCCAGGTCGTCGGCCAGCTCATCGTCGATGCCGTCCCCGCGCCGTTGACCCTCATTCGGGTCGATGCGGCGAACCGCACCACTGACTTCGGAGCGCTGCTGCCTGCGGTCCCCTGGAATCGCTACCGGCTCAACTGGTCGGTCGAAAGCTACCCCGGTGACACGGCCCACTTTGACATTCTCGCCAGCCCTGCCGCCGGCGAGGCGGTCGACGAGACCGAACCGGTCGCGCGCGTGCCGTTCCGTGGTGACGGGGATTACTCGCACTCGCTCAATCCCTTCCCCACCGCAGGGGACTGGGACTTTCGCATCGTGCCTCGCGACAACGCCTTGCCGCTCGGAAACGCGGGGACGCCGACCGACATCACGATCACCGCCGAGACTCCGCCGCCCGATCTGGCGATCGACAGCGACGGCAACCGGTTCACGCTCACTGTGGACGATGGCGAACTGGTTGCCGCATTCAGTTATCCGGAATAAACCATGCCCAATACCACCATCGTTCCCCGCGCCGGCGTCTTCACCGCCGGGGCCGGGCTGACGATCACCGGCACGCATCTGACGATCACGGACGCCGAGCTGGTCGCGCTCATGGGGCTGACGTCCGCAGCGAACAAGTTGCCGTACTTCACGGGCAGCGGTACGGCCGCCCTGGCGGATCTCACGGCGGCGGGTCGGAATCTGCTCGATGACGCGGACGCCGCCGCGCAACGGACCACGCTCGGCGTCGGCACTGGTGACTCTCCCAGCTTCACGGGAGCGACCCTCTCCGGGCAAACCGCTTCGCGCTTCCTGGCCCTGTCGGCCGCTGGGGTGGTCGAGTCGACCGGCTGGCGGCGACTGTCGAGTGATCGGCTGTCGTTCGGCGGTTCGGTGCTCAATGGTATCGGCCGCCAGCTCGTGATCGAAGATGCGACGCCGGGCATGGGTTGGTACGAATCGGACGCCGACCCCGACAAAAAAGCCTGGGACATGAGTTTCGCCAACGGGGTTTGGTCCTGGCGGATGGTCAACGATGCCGTGAGCGCTGCCACAACGATCTGGACAGTCCGGCGCAACGGCATCATTCCGACCGGGTTCATCATCTCCGCGCCGTTGATCGTGGGCCCCGTCGCCACGAACGAACCATCAGGCACGGTCACCGCGGTCTTCACGTTGGCCGATAATGCGGCGGACCCGGTGGCCGGTCTCAACACGATACCAATCTGGGACAACGCCGGCCGTCTGAGTTTCCGCAACCATCTCGCCCCGATCGCGCGCGTGATGGGGGTGATCTATCAATCGGTCACCGCCGTCGGCAACGTCGGTACCGGCGAAGATGATTTGATCTCCCAGTCGATCGCCGCGAACACGCTTCAGACCAATGGGGACCGGATCCGCCTCACGTGGGAAGTGACGTTCGCCGCCAACTCCAACAACAAAACGCTGAAGTGTTATTGGAACGGCGTAGCGATTTACAACTCGACCGCCCTGGCGTTGAACGGGGGCGGCTGCACGGTGGAAATGGTGATCTCCCGCACGGGCGCAGCCACGCAGAACGTGCGGGTGCGCGTCGTCAGCGGGAACGCCACCCTGGGCACGACCAGCGTGCACTCGACCGGCGCGGCGACGCTCTCGGGAGCGGTGACCGCGAAGCTGACCGGCGAAGCGACGTCCAACAATGACATCGTGGCGACCGACTTCGTCGCCGAACTCTTACCAGTGGCATAGGAACGGAAATGTCACTGATGATGATCGACCGCACATTCAACTACACGGGGCAATTGATTGACCCGTGTCCGGTGTTCCTCGGCACGCGCCCCAACGGCAATGATGATCGGAAGGGGATCCTCAAATTCAACGGCGAGGAAGCGGGGATCATTTACGATGGCCGCGGCGTGCCGTACCGGGCGACGGGCGGGGAGTTCTCCGGCTTTCGGATCGCCAGGGGTGGCAACATCGACGGCGGCATCGGGCTCTTGATCGCCGCCTTGAACGGCGGTGAGCGGCCGGGCGAAGTGAGGATTACGGATCTGCGGATCCTCGGCTACCGCGACCTGGTCTCATCGCTCGAACTCGCGCGGTGGGCCGAGGGCCTGGTGATCGACGGCAGCCTATTGACGACGCCGGGAGCGGCCGGCGTGCGGTTCATCGACATTGTGGGCCTGCGGGTGTCGAGCTGTGTCGGCGACGGCGATTTCATCCGGTTCCACAACTGCACGCATCTGACCGGCGCACACATCCAGGTCGACCCCGGCCGCATGGACGAGGGGAAGCGGGCGCGGTTGCGGATCATCGGCGGCCAGAACATTTTTCTGGACAAGCTCGTGGTCAACGGCGATGTGATCGTCGAAGGGACGGCCCGCTATGCCAACCTGTCCGGGTTCATGCACACGGTCCGCGTCGGCAGCGACGTCGACGGGCTGCTGCTCGATGGGCACATCAACACGCTGATTGTGGACGACGGAGCCCGCGGCCGCTGTCACGGCCTGGTGGCCACGGTGCAAAACGACTCTTCTGCTTTCGAGGTGATTTGAGATGGCCACACACACGATCGTCACGGAGTACTCCGCCGGAGCCACGATCTATTTCGCGCTCTGGAGCGGCGCGAACGTGTTCGACTTCGACGACAACACGTTCACGCTGCCGGGCTCGGCCGTGACGCCTGGCGTCGCGATGGGCGAAACCGTGGTTGGCGCGGGGGTCTCCAAGTATGAAGGCTCGTTAGACCTGGCGGACCTGGCTCCGGGTCTCGCGCCGGTGACCGCCATTATCGGCGTCTACGTGCAGGCGGGGGGCGCTCCCGCGCCGGTGACCGATACCCGCATCGGGCTGCCGACCGTGCTCGAAGCCCAACTTGGCGAGATCGGTCTCCGCCAGATCGAAGTGAAAACGGCCGTCTGCACCAAGACGACGGCGGGGACCACAATCCAGCTCTTCGCCGAGCTGCTCGCCGACGGGGAACCCGTGCCGTTGTACGACATCGATCCGGCCGCCACGTGCACCGTGGATGTTAAACAGCATCCCGACGCCCCCCTGTTCGCGATGAACGCCGCCGCCGTCGGCGCGGTCAATACGTCGCATCGGTTCGCCGCGGAGTACAACAATCCCGGCTTCACGGCGGACCGGTTGTATGTCGCCACGTTTACCATCACCGCGGACGGGGAAACCTACGTCCGCGATCACACCATCACGGTGGTCCCCTGATGCGCTGCCTGATCGATGACGAGTTCCATGCCTTCGCACTCTCCCACCGCCCCTATGCGGGGCCGCTGGGGGTGTCTCTGTACGCCGCCGCCGTGGATCCGCTCGCCGACCCCGGCCCGCGGTCCATTGAGTATCGCCGCTGCCGGATCCTCGATGGATCCGACACAGTGCTGGCCGGACTCGACGGGGTGTATGCACTCGGCGCGGCGTCGGTGACGAAATCGCCGCGGTTGGCCTCTGTGACGAATCCCACGGCCGAGATCCGTTACCTGATTCCCGAGGAGTGGGCCGAACAGGCCGTCTGGGCTCAGCTCCGCACGTATGCGGCCGATCATGAGAATGAAACGATCTACCGCCCGCGGCGGATCCACCTCGACGCGGACGGGGAAGATGTGACGCCCGTGCTGGCGACGGCGACCGTGATCGCGATCGAGAAGCGCGACGGCGGGGGACTGCTGCTGCGGTTCTCCTACAACGCCAGCCGCGACAGCGCCACGCCGACTCAGTTCGTGCTCACCAAAGTCACCGGCACGGGCACGATCACGCCCGGCACGGTGGACTATGACGCCACGGAGCGGATCTACGAAATCGAGATCACCGGCCTGACCAACGCCGTGGCTTACACCTTCACGCTGAGTGCGGAGACGGAGACCGGTTCGACGGACCTCGTCACCGGCATCGCCTTCACGGCCGACGCCGCCGGGCCGCCCGCCGTCACTGTGACCGTCGAGGAGTGGTAACCATGCCGAGCATCAGTTCCCCGCAATCCACGCTCGCCGAAGTGAACCTCGACGGGGTGCGCTACGTGGTCTTGCTCGGCCCGGAAGATGGCTCCGCGCCCACGCGGGACAACGAAGCTTACTTCCTGCAGCTCCTGTCCTACAGCCGATCGGCGGGCGGCACGCGGCTGGATGCCGGCAAGCTGCAGTATCGACTCGATCTGACCAACCAGCGGCTGATGGACATCGCCTCGCCCTTGAAGTTCCACCGGCAGATCGAGATCCGCCGGCTGGACGAGGACGGCGAGCCGACGATCGTGGAGTCGTGCGGGTTTCTGGCGATCATCGCGCAGGAAATCACGGGCGGCGAATCGGGGGGAACAGAATCGCTGACGCTCGACTTCCGGATCGATCCATTTATGTTCGGCCAGCCGCTGCTCCATACCGTGATTTGGGACTATCACCCGCCCGAGGATGCGGACCCCCTCGCAGACCCGATCAAAGAAGTCCACTGGCCATTTGTCTTCAATCCGGAAATCGACCGGATCGTCGAACCCAATCGGTCGAAACGACGGGAGACGGCTGCCGGTGACGAGGAAGGCTCACCGACCGGTCCGCACGTGTTCGTGTCTCCGGAATCCATTCGCACCGGCGCGGCGATCCTCGCGCAGGACAATGAAGTTGTGGGGCCTTGGAAGCTCTCTGAAGCCGTGCAGCGTCTGTGTGTGTCCTGCAACCCGGATGAGACCTGGATCACCAATCCCACGCTCGACGAGCTGCGTGACGCCTTCGGATCGCACGATGACGAGGTCAAGAATCATCATTGCCCCTTCGGTCAATACCTGCCGCAGTTGCTCGACGACCTGCTCCGCAAACACGGCTTCGGTTGGTACCTCACCCACGAACTCGATGGGACCGATGAGGACGAAAGCCGGATCACCAAACTGGCGTTCTATCGCCGCGGCGAGGGCGTGAAGGCGCAACTGCTGATGAATCGGCCGGGGATCCCGTTTTCGTTCAAGACCACCAATGTCGCTTCCTTCCGGCACTCCGTGAACCTGGTCGAGCTGGCGAACAAGATCATTGCCCGCTCCGGGAAGAAACGTCGGGAATCGACCTTGCCCCTGTTCGTGGGCTGGGTCGCGGAGTACGACCACTCCGACTCCGATCCCGAGACCGAGCGGGGGATTGAGACCCTCGCCCGCGATCATGCTTTCGGCAAGGATCACCCGGAAGTCGGCCGCCAATTCGTGCTCAATGAAGCGGGGGATTTTTGCGACGACAGTGCCGAATCGTACCGCCGCGCAGTGCCATATCCGCTCAACGACGAGTTGTACAACATCTGGTGGAACGAGAGCGTCGACTTTGAAGATCCGCTGCCGGGCCAGTGGGCCGTGGTGCGTCGCCGGTTCTGGCCGTGCATTTCCCGTCAGGTCAACGGCGACGACAAACAGTCGTACGGCACCATCGTCGAGTGGTGGGACCGCGATGCCGAGGACGCCGACACGTACGAGGAAAAAGACGATCCCGGCTGGACGAAGGTGAAAGGGACTTACCGCCTCCTGGAACATCAATGCGGCATCTCCTTCGAAGAACCACCGGGGTATCTGTGGGAACGGTGGATGGAGCGGTTTCGCTACGCGGTCGACGGTGATACTCCCGATGGCGTGGGGGCCGACAAGCTGGGCTTGTTCCTGCGGATTACCGCCAGCATCGACGGTGACGACTGCCTCGAAGCGATTGCCTCGAAGCGTGACAGCAGTCCGCAGGGGGAAGAGATCGCCATCACGCTGACCCTCGACAGCAAGTTTCATTTCCGGAAGGTGATGAACGATTCGATTCTGAAGAGCAAGCCGAATGCCGACGAGATCGACGATACCGAGCGGCTGGAAGATTATGCCGAACAGGTCCGCGACCTCGAAGATGCCGGGGATGTGAGTTGCTCGATCACTCTGTCCGGCACCGATCACGCCGAATGGGAGATCGGGAAGCTGGTCGACAAAATCAACGGCCGCAACATCACACTGACCGCGAACAACCCGGAGGCACAGACGCCGCGGGCGCTCCAGATCGTCGGTCTCAACTATCAACTCGTCGGGGGGCAGACGACCGAACTGCTGCTGGAGACGTTCAAGCAAGAAAGGCCGGTCCTGTGAACGAACCACGAAACGTCACGGATCCGAAATCGTTCACGCCCGGCGGGCCAGCGTGGAAGCGGGTGGTCATCATCGACACGGCCGAGCCGCTGAAGAAGTTTGACGTGCGTCTGACGGTACCCAAAGAACCACCGCCGGGCTGGGATCCGGAAGACTCGGAGAGCGAAGACGCCGACCTCTGGCGGGAAACCGACACGATCATTAAAGGCGTGCGGTACGGGCTACCGAGCGACGAAACCTTCGACGCGGGCTCGATCGGCTGGATCCTGGACGATTACTACGGCCGCCCCGTGTTGCTCCTGGCGGAGTGCGTGTGATGTGTTTTGCGAAGTTCACGCTCGGCTCGGGGGCCTGCGATTACAACGTTTCGATTTGTCAGGCAGACGATGGCCGATCACGGGGCCGCCGTTTTTTTCGGGGCGCGACGACATCCGACCCGGACGGCCCCCGCCGTGAAATGATCGCCCAGATCTTCCCGCGCTCGGATGATACGTGGCAGGTGGCCATCAACCAGAATTTCCCAAGTGGCTCCTGGAAACCGCAGCCGGCACAGGTGAGAGGGTCGCGCATTGTGTGGGCGGCTCCGACCTACGCAGCGAGTTCTGTGAACAGATCCCTCAATAACACGATGGCCCTGCTCTCGGGTGACCGCACGGCGTTCGCTGACGCGTTCAGCGACAACACCCTGCACTGCTACGATGCCGATGGTGTCGAGTTGTGGAGTGTTCCGCCGCCGGTTGGCGGCGCTCTCTCCAGCACGATCGCCACGGACGGCACCGACGTGTTTGGCACTTACCAGCCCGCCGGAGATGTCAAATATGCGATTGCCTTTGCTGGTGACGATGGCACGGAACTCTGGCGCACACGGATGGGCCTTGTCGAGAATGGGGGCACCGACACGATCGGCGCGGTCGACGGCGATGTGCTGGTCATCGGCAATGTGACGGGTGGCAACATCTGGCGATACAACTCCGCCGGCGCCCGCGTCGGCACAGGCGTGGTTGGCACCACCAACCACTACGGGGCGAAACGTTCTGGCGATTACGTGTGGGGCACCTCAATCTTTTTCCCCTTGCTATTCGCTGGGGACACCGACCTGGCTCAGTTTCTTTCGCTGGACCTGCAACCCGAAATTGAGACGTATGAGATCCCCACGCCAACGGGGGGCTTTGGCTCTGGCGTGCGATGCGCGTTCGTGGATTCCAGCGGCGCGTATGCCGCGTTCTTCAACGGTATCGTGATGGCCTACGATCTCGATGGCACGTTCCGCTGGTGGAATCGGTGCTACCGGGAGGGCGACGTGCCTGAGGTGTTCACGCCCAATGACATCGTGGTGCACGATGGCCGGGTCTACGTCGTTCATGACGTGATTCCCGGTTCGCTCGCCCCGACGGAGCCGCTCCCGGAGTGACTGTCTGCGATCACGCGGAAATCACTCACCCGTCTTCTTCGGGCGTCCCACGCTCCCCGGCTCCGAAAGACCCTTCCGGCCGATCTTGTCGGCGACGGCGTCGCGAACGAATTCGGTGAAGCTCTGTCCGCCGCGTCGCGCGTCAATCCGCTCGATCCAATCCGGCGGGAACGAAAGCAGCTTGTTCACAAGGGGCGGGGGCGCTGGTTGTGGTTTCTTCTTGGGCATGGGCACTCTCCATCAATAGGGACTGGGTGATCTCGAACACGCCAGGCAACTCCGCCGGGCCAATGATCTCGGAATGGTTCAGTACGTCGACGTCGGCGAGCAGCTCCCAGCGAATGCGGCCGGGGCCGAGAACGGTGAAGCGGGCGGCGGTGATGGCACGCGGGGTGCCGTCGTGGCGGAAACAGTTATCGCGCATGGGTTGCTCCGGGTGGGGAAGAACGTCTGCTGTGTTATGACGCAAGAGCGACGAAAGTTTAGGAAGAAAAACCGGGGGCCATCCTTGGCCCCCGGTCGAGTGATTACCGCGACATCATTTCGCAGTAGCAGGTTTCCAGTTCCCGGCGAATCTGGCTGATTCGCCCCTCAGAGACTCCGAACCGCGTCGCGACATCCATCGTCGTTTCGCCGTTCGCCAGAGCATCGGCAATCGCTTGCAGGCGGTTGGGCAGAGTTGCCCGCCATTCGGCGAAGTCGATTCGGAACCCGGCGATCGTCGCCGGGTTCCCGTCAACCGCATAGTGATTGACGTCGAAGTCGACCGCGTTGAGGACAAACTCGCGGCTGTCGACAGACCGCTTGGAGCGGCTGGCTCCGGGGTCAGTGATCGCCCGTTTGATCGCATACCAGGCGATCGTACTGGGCGTCCCGTTCCCCACTTGAGCAAACTGCCAGGCGTAGCTCACAGCGTCGCAGGTCTGGTCATCGTTGAGCCGTCGCAGTTTGGCGAACTTCTCAGCGACTTGCATTGCCTGCTGGGCCAGAGTAGTTTCGATCTCGGTCATCGTCTCGCTCCCAAGGTTGGACTGTTGGCCACGGCCGGTCGTGCTGACACACGTCCGGCCACTTTCATTTCCAGTTCCCGGTTCGCCGCGGCTTTGCCGTCTCTCCCGTTCCGGGAGGTTCTCAGGTTGCGATCGGTTTCGAGTTGTCAAAGAGCAGTGTCGTTTGCGTCGACGGGTTTATTCTATATGGAATATCGGCTGTAGTCAACAATGGCATATAGGATTATGGGCGGAATTCTGGAAATTGCCGAAAGCGGGTAGGGGCTTGAAGCGAGCCGTTCTTCGGGGAATGATTGCGGGGTGGTTTATTTCCGTACCGTGCCTGGAGATTCCTTCTATGTTGCGCATCGTAGTGCTATTGGTTTTCGTGGTTGGCTGTGGAACAAAGGCGAGCCCGGTTGTGCAGACGCTGCCGAGCCCTGTGCGTGAGACCGTGAAGGCACCTGCGAACATTCGAGTCGCTGAGGATCTGCACTACGAAAGCCCCAACGGCAAGCGAGTGGAGCGCGGCATCAGGGGTGTATGGCGTGGGCCACTTCTCCGCGATGATGTTGAGGCAACCGTTCGGGATCTCTACGAAGCCTATCGAACGGAAATTGATCGGGATTTTCCCATGGCCCAAGACCGCTTCATCAGCATCTTTCTGGCTGCGGACGAGGCCAGTGAGGCGATGAGCGATCATTTTGTTGTCGTCAACACCGGTCTCGTGGCGAATCTTCCCCCCTGGCCGCCAAAGGAAGTGGCGATCCAGCAGCGAGACGAAGCCACTCGGCTTTCAGCGGATGAAGTGTCCATCATCCTTGAATACAAGCAGCAATACACACGTGCCCACGAGATCGCGGATCGGCCGTTCCGGGATGAAAAAGGAAACATGAAGCCTTCGTTGGACCGAGAACAACTCATCAAAGCAGAGCAGGGCCGAATGCAAATGATGAAAGACTTTGAAGACGCAATTGCTGCCAAGCATGGACTGACTCGAAAACAATACGACCGAGTGTTCTCGAAGTTTGCTGCTTGGTCGAGTGGTCATCAGGCCACTCCGGAAGTCATCGACAAGTGGGCAAACGCGGGTGCCGACCAATGACGAAGAACGTTCGCGGATCGAAACCCGTGGGTGGATGTGAACGGGGTTTGCGACCACAACATTTAGCGGAAAGATTCTTGGTTGCATTCCGTTCATCTAGGTGTATCATGTCCACCACAACAGAGTGATCAGCCAAGGAAGTGGCCAAACCCGTCCGTGTAGCAGTTTCCGCTACCGCGTTCGACCCGGCGTTATGGGCGACCTTGTGACTCGGAAGCATCCGAGTCGCTGAGTTTTCACCGTGGGTCTCATCCGCACGATCTCGATCCTCTTTCCCTCTCCGTCCCCATCAAGCCCTGTCCAACGCGAGCCGTACAACGGCCCACCCTCTCTCCGTCTGATTGACCACCGTCCCCATCAACCGATCGCCAAATGTGTGCGATCAAGCGGGCGACCCGATGGCCATCAAATCCCGTTCCGGGGCGACATTTCATAGCGCCGAACTGTAAAGCATTGCTTAACAGTTCAACTATTCGGCAACTCCGAATCGTTCCCAAGATGGGGGGCTTGACCTATGGTCCGCGCAGCGTTTGATGGACATCGCTTGACGAAAGAAGACGTGCGCGTCAGAGTTTCCAGACTCTTGCGTGGAAATCACGCAGACGGGCGGCTGCGACGTTTTCTCAGGACTCGCGGCCCACGGACCCCGGACTATCACGAACGGAATCACATGCTTTTCGCCCGCCGGCGTTTTATCGGCGTTGCGCTCGCTGGTCAAGCGACCAAGTGTGAGCATCCTCTGCTGTCGCGTCCCCCGCCCTGATGAATGCTTCCGCGCATTCCATCCGGCAGCGTTGCCGCTTGTTCCCGCGCAACAAGAAAACCCGTGAGGTGGTGGTACACCTCACGGGCCTCTTGATGGATCAGATTGACACTCCCATGCCCAGGAGTTTTCGCATGTCGAAAGACAATGCTAAGGGCGCTGCGCGCCCCCGTCAACCCGAAACCACTTCGCCACATGACAGTTCGTTCTCGGTCTACGTCGCATCCCTTATCGGCGGGGGTATCTTTCCGCCGACTGGCGAGTTCACGCTCGCTGTCTGGGCTCGTCTCAGCAAAAAGTCGGAGGACACCGTTCGCGCGTGGCTCGACGATCGAAATGTCCCATACACCCGACGTTTCGGCGACCGGTATTACGATGCAATCGACATCAATGCAGCGTCTCACAAAGTGACCAAAGACCAAGACCCGGATAACGCTCGCCACGGTGGCAAGCGAATCAAGAAAGCCACTTAAGGAACGACGATAATGGGCAAACGTGCCAACGGTGAAGGCTCGATTTACAAAACCAAAGACCGCATCGGGAAGAACGGTAAAGTTCTCCCTGGTCGTTGGAAGGGTTCTGTCACCGTTGGCATGGCTGCCGGAAAGCAGGAACGAATCTACCGCACGGGCAAGACACGCGCTTCCGTGATGGCGAAACTCGACAAGCTGCGCGATGAATTGAAGCTCGGCCTGTCCGGAAGAATCATCGGGGTGGAGTCGTTCGGCGACTTCCTTATGAACTCGTGGCTGGAACACGTGAAGGCCCATCGGTCGCCGAACACGGAAGCCCTCTACCGGACGGCCGCGACACTCTATGTCATTCCCCGATTGGGCGGTCATCCGATTCCGAAGATTACCGCCTCGATCCTGCAGGCGTTCGTGGACAGGATGATCACCGACAAAGTGCCGCCGCGGATGCGTCAGGTTTCGTACGCCGTCGCCCAGCGCACGCTGCGGTACGCGATGAAACTCAACAAGATCGGGGCCGACCCCACGACCGCCGTCGAGAAGCCCTCCCATGACGCGGACGAAATCTATCCGTTTGACGCCGCTCAGGCCGCGACGATCATCAAAGAGACGAAGGGCACGCGATGGCACGCGCTCTATGTGCTGGCCTTGACGTGCGGCATGCGCATCGGGGAACTGCTCGGTCTGCCGTGGTCCAGCGTGGACTTCACAGAACGGCAGATCCGAGTGAGTCAACAGGCATCGCAGACGCGGGGAGCCGTCAACATCCGAAAGCCGAAGACAAAAACCAGTGTGCGGACGATTGATCTTCCTCAGATCGCCTACCAGGCCCTTCGAGATCATCAAGCCATCATGATGAAGGAGGGGCACGCCGGGCACGAACTGGTATTCCCGGCCCCGGAAGGCGGGATGATTCAGCGAACCAACTTTGCCGCCCGCGTGTGGAACAAGCTGATCGCACGTTTGAAATTCGAGGCGCGAGGGTTCCACCACACGCGGCACACCTACGCAACGTTGGCGTTGATGGCCGGAGTGCCGGTGCACGTCGTCGCGAAAGTGATGGGCCACAGCAAGCCCTCGACGACCCTCAACACGTATGGCCATGTGCTGAAGGGTCAGCAAAGCCAATCGACCGATGCCATCGGCCGGATTTTTGGAACTTGACCCCGTAGCTGCCATTTAGCTGCCACGGGGTCGGCGTCCTTGCCCTAAGTCTAATGGAGGGTAGGGGAATTGAACCCCTGACCTCTTGCATGCCATGCAAGCGCTCTCCCAGCTGAGCTAACCCCCCGATGTTGTGCGACCGGGAAACGACACTCCGCTTGGGGAGAGTGTTCGCTTTATTCCGCGTCCACAAGATAATCGGATTTTTACCGGCTGGGGTTCATGAAATCTAGCCTGACGAGCGGTTTGGCAGCCTGGAAAAATCGGATTGTGACGCAACACTTTGTGCAGTATTAGGTTGCGGTTGATTGCTTCGCAGTCGCTGGCGGGCGCCTTTCTCGTGTTTAAATCGATTCACCGATCCGCAGCGTTCAGAAGTTGGGCATTCAGTGAGACGCCTCGGCGGCGTCGAGGAAGTGGGCGGCACACGGCCACTTGCGAATGATCACCCTTTTTTGGCTTGGTTGCTGACAGTCATGGCTGCTTGGTAGGGTGTCAAATGAAAACCCGGATCGGCCGAAGGACATGATTCACACAGTCACAGGGAGCCCGCACCGATGCAGAACTTCTGGTATGCCACGTGTTTTACGGGGTTGATGATGGCCACGTTGTTGATGGCCGCGGATGATCCGAAGAATCCGACGAAGAAGGCGTTTCTCAACGCCGAGGAAGCCGGGCGGGACTTTGCCGTACAGGGGGAGTACGCGGGCAAACTCGGAGACGCTGGCATCGCGGTGCAGGTGATCGCGCATGGTAACGGCAAGTTTGATGCCGTTGTGCTGCCCGGCGGATTGCCCGGTGCGGGTTGGGATGGCAAAGGTCGGCATGCGTTGTCGGGTGCGACCGAAGAGAGCAAGACGCATCTGAAGGGCGATGGCGGTAGCGCCGTGATCAGCGGCGATACGCTCGCGCTGACCTGGGGCGAGAAGAAAGCCGACCTCAAGAAAGTGACCCGGACATCACCAACGGTCGGTTTGAAACCGCCCGCCGGTGCCAAAGTGCTCTTCGATGGCAGCAACATCGACGCATGGAATCCCGGCAAAATGGAGAAAGAGGGCCTGATGGGTGTGGGAACACGGACGAAAGCCAAGTTCGATAGCTTCACGCTGCACCTCGAATTCCGCACGCCGTTCATGCCCTATGCGACCGGTCAGGCCCGGGGCAACAGCGGCATGTATCTGCAGGATCAGTATGAATGCCAGATCCTCGATTCGTTCGGCCTCACCGGCGAAGACAACGAATGTGGCGGGATCTACAAGAACTCCCGTCCGTCGACGAACATGTGCCTGCCGCCGTTGACTTGGCAAACCTATGACGTCGAATTCACAGGCACAAAGTTCGATGCGGACGGCAAAGTCGTGACACCCGGCAAATGCACCATCAAGCACAACGGCGTCGTGGTTCACGATGAGTTGGAACTGAAAACCACCCCCGGCGGCGGGCAAGCGGATCAGAAACCCGGCGCGTTGTTCCTCCAGGATCACGGCGACCCGGTGCGATTCCGTAATATTTGGGTGGTGGAAAAGTAGAACCCTCTCGACCCCTGTCGAATGGTATCGCTTCCCGCTTGCGGTTTCGCGCCCCGCGCTGATTCCACCGAGTGATGTCGGTTCACACTGTGTAGTTTCA
>JBGSUN010000203.1:0-54604 GCA_041753475.1 Planctomycetaceae bacterium
CGACGCTGTGGAACCGGCTGAGCCTCGACATCAACCTGGCCGGAATGGCCGTCTCGTTCACCGTTTCTCAGATCCACGACATGGCGAACACGATCCGCACGCTTTTCCTCGGTTTCTACACCTAGAAACGGAAGAGCCGAAAAAATGGGAATGCCAGCGCACATCGGGCGGAAGCGAGTCCTGAATCTGCGGTTGGTGCGGGGCAACGTCTCGCATATATTCAAGGACAGGATGAGACAATTCCCCGAGGGGTCGGAACGGATGTCGACAGTGACGACAGGGCCTGTGCCGGATGCAATAGAACCGACGCTGATGCTGGCGCAGGAACGACGACGTGCACTCGTGATGCCGGCGGTTTTCTGTCTGCTCGCCGTGTTGTGCCTGGCCATCGACATGCCGGTGGCGCGGTTTTTTGAAGCCCGCCACACGCCGAAGTTTCTCGTGGACCTGCTGAAAAATGCGGAGACCTTCGGACACTCCGCCGGTGTGGCTCTGATCGTGCTGACGGTCCTCGTCCTTGATCCGCAAGGGCGTCCGCGTGCAGCCACGGCCGCGCTGTGTGCTCTGGCCGGCGGGTTGGGAACGAACGTGCTGAAGCTCTGCGTCGGCCGTTATCGCCCCGGGAGCATCGACCTGCAAGCCACCGATCTGTCGGCGACGTTCATCGGTCTGTTTCCGTTCGGAACCGGCGGATCGGGGCAGCAGAGTTTTCCCTCGGCGCACACCGGGACCGCCGTCGGCCTGGCGGTCGCGCTGGCCGCATTTTATCCCCGTGGCCGCCTCTGGTTCGGAGTGCTGGCACTGCTCGTCGGCCTGCAACGGATTGAAACGTCGGCCCACTATCCCAGCGATGTCTGCGCCGGTGCCGCCATCGGCTGGATCGCCGGGCACCTCGTGTTAACGTTGCGGCAACCGAAGTCCGCGTGATGCAGTCAAGAGACGAACTCTGCTCTCTGGCTCTTGACTCTCCGCTCTGGACTCTTGACTACTTCGGCTTGAGACTATGCGTGTGGCCATCAAATGAGAACACCGTCGGCTTGTCGTCGATGATGCTTTCCAGATGGACCGGCCGGGCCCAGAGGCGATGCACATTCGCCAGTGTCGCCTGGGCATAATCCTGGCGGAGTTCGATCCCCTGGAAGCGATGCCGCAGGTAGAGCTCGCCGCGGTTGCGGGCGTTGGCGTCGATCACGTCGATGAATGGCCGTCCGTGATTGGTCAGGCTGTTGAGGAGTTGCTGCTTGATCTCCGGGAACTCGCGCGAGGCGATGTCGTACGTCGATTGCCCTTCATTGTACGCAAAGCTGAAAAGCTTGTGCTTCGCGCAGAACTCCGGCGTTAAGAACGTGTCGATGAACGTGATGTCGTTGTGAATCCGGCGGACTTCAAAGATTTTCTGGCGGCCGAGACCGACGCCCTTGTCCCACTTGCGACGGGCTTCCCAGTTGTCGCATTCGTCGTATTCCGGGCCGAACTGGCCGCGGTCCCAGCGCTCTTCGATTTCGCGAAAGAGTTCGATGCCGATTTTGTACGGATTGATCCGCTGCGGACTCATCGCCACCGTGCCGGAGTGGTGGTCGGCGTAGTCGATCACCTCCGCGTCGGTGAGACTGTGTTTCGTCATGAGCGTGGTGTGCCAGTAACTGGCCCAGCCTTCGTTCATGATCTTCGTCTGTCCCTGCGGAGCGAAGTAGTATGCCTCGTCGCGGATGATCGACAGAATGTCGTGCTGCCAATCCTTCAATGGCGCATGTTGCAGCAGGAACAATAATACGTCGCGCTGCGGTTCATCGGGAAAAGACCGTTTGGCGTCCCGTTCTTCCTCGTCCTTATGGCGTTGTTCCGCCTCTTTTTTGAGGACGTCGGGCGGATTGATGAACGGGTCCATGTATCCTTTGGACGGCAACCGCGTCTGCCGCATGAACTCAAAATCGTCATCGCGCAGCAAAGCCGCATGCGGCATCGGATCCACTTCATTTGGCCGCGTGAAATGCACCGAATGCGGGTCAATCAGGTCTTCCAAAGACAGACAGGCGTCAATGAACTCTTCGACTTTGTCATAGCCGTGACGGTCCACATACCGGTTGATGCGTGTGGCATGGTTCGCCATCGCATCGAGCATGTTGCGATTCGTCGGGGCGAACCAGGCGTTGCATTTAAAGAAATCGCAGTGTCCGTAGACGTGGTTGATCACGAGCTTCTGGTCGACCATCAGGTTCGTGTTGAGCAGGTACGCATAACACGGATTGTTGTTGATGACCATTTCGTAAATACGCTGGAGACCGTACATGTGGGTCTTCACCAGTTCGTCATACTCGGCCCCGAACCGCCAGTGCGGATAACGCACCGGGAACCCGCCGTACGCGGCGAACATGCACAACTCTTCGAGATCGAGCACCTCGAAGATGGTCTCGAAGCAATCGAGCCCGTAGTGCTTGATCCGCTCTTCGGTCTCAAGCTGGATGTCCCGCAGTTCCGGCGGCAGCGTGCGATGCGTGGAAATCGACATGGCGTCCCTGCTTCTAAGTCACATCGATCGAGTTCACCGAATGACTATGCGTCCGACTGGTTTCATTCTACGCAAATTTACCCCGGCAGAAGGCAAATTCGTCGCGATGTGCTCCGGCGTAACCGATCGCAGAAAATGCCACCCGTTGCTCCCAAAAGCAAACTGCGGCGGCTCAGGCTTAACGGCAACAGTCGACATCTGATTCTCAAAGGCGTTTTGGATTCAACACGGCATTCTGCAATGGCCGCGGACAGGCCTTCCACGTGGATTCATATGTTGCAGCCAGCGGTGCACGGACATAGTATTCCGATGATAGGAAAATCGGCATGGACGGCAACTCTTCACCAACGGCGACCGGTTCGATATAGGCTGTCCTGGCCGCTCCGCTGACGTAGGCGGCCAGAGTCAGCGGCTTCTCGACCGGCAGCACAAACGGGGTCTCATCGAAAGCGTTCCAAATCAAAGGGGGCAGCCCTTGCGGATCTCGCACCGTGGGGGGAAACAAATCAACAATCAGCAGATGGACGCCACGCTGCAGCAGATTGACGGCCTTTTTGACAAACTGATCAATCGCCACCCGGCTATGCTTGTTCCCTGGTGAAACGATTTCTATGACCGCCACGACGTCTCCGAGCGGATGATGCACGGCAATCCGATTCGCCCTCCGGGCATAGCTGTCCGCGTCCGTGTCCATCTGGATCACATACTTCGTTTTCGGTGGAGCCACCGCGACGGCGACGGCACCTTCACCGTTCTCATGCCCAATGTCCGCAAGCCCCGGCTGATGCAACGTCAGGACATCGGGAACCGGCGGACCTGCATGCTGTTCTGCCAAAGCGTAATACCCTTCCGGCAACACCCCCGCATTCAAGGCCGTGGAAAGATTGCTGATCCACTGCACATGAAAATGGTGAAACAATCCGGAATAGACGGCGGTCCAATCGTGAATGGGCATGATTCTACCGGTTAGACGCTCGATGCTGCGGTGACGGGTGTCTCGGGGAAGAGTTGCGCGAGCGGGAGGACGAAACCGGGCAGGACGTCGCCGCCTGTCAATTCCTGCCCCATCCGCAGCAGTTGTGTGCGCCGCCCGGCGTCCTCATACACGGTGACCATCCGGGCGCTCGGCTCCACTACCCAAATCAATGGAATGCCCGCGGAGAAATAATCTTCCAGCTTCCGCATCAGTTCTTGATAGAGATCGTTCGGCGACATGACCTCGACAGCGAGATCGGGCGCGATCGTACAATGTCCATGTTCAAATTGGTCGGGAGTGATCCGTCCATGACGGATGAAACTGACGTCCGGCTTGCGAACTTGATCCGCATCGTCTGGAAAACAGCGATAAGTGGCGGCTTCCCCGAAAACCCGCCCTAACGGATGCGCTTCGAGGAATGAGCACAGACGATAGGCGACCACGATCGCGATATGGCTGGATTCCAGGCTCATGGCCGTCTCCCGCAGTTCGCCGTCCACGAGTTCGTATTGATCGCCATCGGGCATGGTCAGCAATTCATCAGCGGTGAACTTACGCGGCGTGGAGAGCCGAGACTCCAGCGGCGCGGTCAGCGTGGCCGTGCTCATGGCTGTCACTTCCCTTTCCCCAGAAACGTGCGGATCGATTCGTAGATGCCTTCTTTGCTTTTGATTTCACTGAGAATCAGATTCTCCCATGTGCCGGTGATCCGCCGCAACTCGCGGATGTAGTCGCCGCTGCCGTAGGGGCTTTCCACCTGGCCGTAGCAGACGAGGTTGCACGTCGGCAGAAAGAATTCCTGCAGGTGTTTGATACACGACGTGTTGTCTTCACCCCAGTTGTCGCCGTCCGAAAACTGGAAGAGATAAATGTTCCAGTCGCTCGGCGGGAAGTCCCGTTCGATGATCGCTTTGGCTTTCACATAGGCCGACGAGATGCGTGTGCCGCCCGATTCGCGCGTGCGGAAAAACGTGTCTTCATCGACTTCGTGGGCCACGGCGTCGTGCACCACATACCGCCGTTCGACGCCGTCGTACTGGCTCTTCAGCCACGTGTCGATCCAGAAGGCTTCGGTCCGGACGATCGACTTCTGTTCGTCCGTCATCGAACCGGAAACATCCATGACATAAATCACTGCCGCGTTGGCTTGGGGCAGTGGATTTTCGGTCCATGCGCGGAAGCGTTCGTCTTCGCGCGTGGGGATGATGATCGGACGTTTCGGATCGTATTGATCGGACGCCATCAACCGTCGCAGCGCCCGTTTGTAGGTCCGTTTGAAATGGCGGAGCGAATCGGGACCGGTCTGCCGGATGCTGTCGTACTTCGTCTTGATCGACTTGATCGTGTTCTGCCCCTTGGGCACGATGTGCGGCAGATGGAGTTCCTGCGCGAGCATCTCCGCCAGTTCGTCGATCGTCATCTCGGCTTCACGGATGTGCTGGCCGGGTTGATCGCCCGCCTGGCCTTCGCCATCCCCCTCTTCCTCGCTCGAACCGATCGGCTGACCGACCTCGCCCTCTCCCTGTCCGACGCCGCCGTTCCCCTTTTTGCCGTGACGGAAATGGGGAATCTCAATATTCGGCACCGGGATGCTGACGACCTCGCGGCCCTGCTTGCCGAGGATTTCGCCGTGCGTAATGTACTTCTTCAGATTCTCGCGGACCTTCCCGCGCACAATCTGTTTGAAGCGCTGGTTATCGCGATCAATGGCCCGGGTCATAGGGGTGGTCCGTGATAGTTGTCAGTGGTCCGTGGTCAGTTGAAAGGCGTCATCCGGAATGGTTGCTTTCTCACCGGTCTGAATCGATTCGATAAAAAATCGAAACTCGGTGGTTCTGGGCGGATCAAATCGGCGAACAGCAAAAGGAAGGCTTTCACCGGGACGAAAAAGGGCGTCAACCGATGGCGTCTGATCCGATGGAGATTCTGGTGGAAGCGAGAGCCGCAAGCACACATCGGACGAATTTGGATTCGTCAGCAACTTCGCGTCATACCAGCCAACCTCGGGAGATTCACAAAACACAAAGGGAAACACATGCGGTGCTGAGTAATGGATTTGCCATTGCCGTAGTCGGATTTCTGAATTGAAGAACCAGTTGGAATGGTTTCCGGAGTTGTCCGGATACTTCGCCGAGGCGGGTTGGATCGGTGTCGTTTCGATGTACGTTCCAAAGCCGAGTCCTATAGACGAATCGCTCCACACACAGATCAGGCCGGGATCGCGAGAATTAGACACTCGCGAGAACTTTGGATTGATGTCGTCGATCGCCGATAGCGGGCGGTCTAGGCATTCGCCGAGCCGAAAGGCCGCATTCCCCTGCTCGTCACGATAGAAGACTCCGAGCCGCTCTTCTTTCGTGAGAAAGACATGATCAATCCGCTCGGAACGAAAACGCACGGCGAGTCGTCCGCTGTTCCGCAGCGTTTGTTCCCAGCGCTGAAGAACAGCCCGCGCCGTGGAATCGTCAGCATACGCCAAGGGCGAGATGCACGACGCGATTCCCGCGGCGATCCACAGCCAACAAAATCGGTTTTTGAACCGAGCCATTTCCCTGCTCCCGAATCATCCTTATTGTGCGCCATTCTTCCCCGCGGCGAAGCACGCTGTCACATCAACATTGAAACCCACTAATAACACGGATGTCGCGGTCTCTCCCGCTCTGAAGACTCCATGCTCGCTGTATTCGTTCGCACCGGCGGGCAACGTCAGTACGGTGATCGTTTCCGTTTCCGGATCAACGATCCAGTATTCAGCGACGCCAGTGCGGGCGTAATCGGCTCGTTTCTCGACAAGATCGCGTTGCCGGTCTTCGTAACCGGGGCTGACCACTTCCACCATCAGGTCGGCAAGATCCTGCACCTCGCGCGGGTCGCCGAGTTTCGCCGGTGACAGATAGCAGATGTCCGGCACGCGGATGTGGCCAGCCTCCAGTCGGACATTTAACCCCGTGAAATGGACTTCGCCGAGTTTTTTGGCTTCCACGAAGTTGTGCAGTGCCAGAAACATGAACCGCGCGAAAAGCTGGTGGATTCGACGGGGCATCGACTTGAACTCCAGGCAACCGTCTTTGAGTTCCACGAACCGCGTGTCGGGCAATGCGAAATAGTCCGCCTCGGTCCATTCTCCCTGCTTCGGATAGAAGCGGCTGAGTTCCCATACGGGTTCACCCCGGCGAGACGGCGGTGGAGTTACCGAGCCCGTCCTGGGAGCGATGAAAGTTTGCGTCGGTGGTGTTGTGACGACCGCGGTCATGCCTGCCCTTTCCCTGCTGCAAAACAGGCTGCGACACCCACGGTGAACTCAGGTAGCAACACCGAGGTCGCACTCTCACCCGCGCGGAAGATGCCGTGCTCCGTGTATTCGTTCGCGGCGGCGGGCAACGTCAGCACGGTGATCGTTTCCGTTTCGGGGTCGACGATCCAGTATTCGGCGATACCCGCTTCGGCGTACTCGGATCGCTTTTGCCGGTAGTCACGGGCTCGATTCGCTCCCCCGGCACTGACGATTTCCACGACGAGATCGGCACCATCGACAGCATCGTCTAAATTGACGATTCGATTGGGTGTGACAAAGAAGACGTCCGGCTCCCTCATTATTCCCGGCCGCAATCGCACGCTGATCGGTGCCCAGAACACATCGCCGAGCCGTCGAGAATTCACGTGTGCGCGCAGGTGATCGGCGAGAAATCGCGAGATCAGTCCGTGTGACGGTTTGGGCATCGGCAGGAACTCCAGAACTCCGTCAGTGAATTCAATCAGCCGGTTACTGTCGAGTGCCAGGTATTCCTCTTCTGTCCATTCCCCTTGCCGCGGATACCGCTCCGCCAATTCCCATGTCGGCTCACCGCGCAGTGAGGGTGTGCGGGGCTGCACCTCGCTCGTTGGGGAGTTGGCCGTAGCGAATTCCAGAGTGGTGTCAGTCGTACTCATCCGTTTCCCTTCCCCGCCGCAAAGCACGCCGTCACATCGACAGTGAACTCCGGTAGCACCACCGAGGTTGCGATCTCGCCGATACGGAAGACGCCGTGCTCCATGTATTCGTTCGCACTGGCGGGCAACGTCAGTACGGTGATTGTTTCCGTATCCGGGTCGACGATCCAGTATTCGGGGATCTTTGCGGCAGCGTACTCAGTTCGCTTGTCTTCCCAATCGCGCTTCTGATTGCCGTACCCCTGGCTGACAACTTCCACGACAAGTTGAGCACCGTTGGATGGCTTTGCGGGATCGGGAAGCTGGCTCGTTAGGACCCAAACGACGTCGGGCTCTCGCACCTGTCCCGGCGTGGTCCGCACCCACATATTGTTCGAGCCAGTATATCCCAGCCGACGCGCGCGGATGATCAGTTTCAGCCCGTCATGCAGCCAATCCACAATCCAACCGTGCACCCACGTTGGCATCGGCAGAAACTCCAGGCAACCGTCGACCAATTCCGCGCGAACATCGGAAGGAAGTTTAAGATACGTCGCTTCCGTCCATTCCCCTTGAGGAGGGGAATCGATGGGCAGCTTGGATCGGAACTCGACGTCTGCCGCAAATTCCGCCACATCAGCGTCATTCGACCGATTCTTCAGAATGGAAGTCGCTTCGGTCCTCATGGAGTCCCTTTCCCCGCCGCAAAACATGCCGAAACGTCTACAACGAACTCCGGCAGCAACACCGAGGTCGCAATCTCGCCGATACGGAAGACGCTGTGCTCCGTGTATTCGTTCGCGGCGGCGGGCAACGTCAACACGGTGATCGTTTCGGTTTCGGGGTCGACGATCCAGTATTCGGGGATTGCAAGGGATGCATAGTCTCGCCGCTTTTCGACGAAGTCGCGAAGTCGATCCTGGCGATCACCGCTAACAACTTCGACGACCAAATCGGCACCAATCGCAGGACGGCTGCGATTGGGGATATGCTCCGGACGGACCAGCATCAGATCTGGCTCACGGTGTCGAGTGGGTCCGATGATGAGCCGCAAAGGCGCAGGATAAACTTTCCAATTCAACTTTCCTGCGATGACAGCGAGTAACCGATGGTACAGAAACATTTGAATGTCCTGATGAATCGGCGTCACCATAGGCAGGAACTCCAGCGTGCCATCGACAAATTCCACCAGGCCTTCAAATGACCGTGCGAGATAATCCTCTGCTGTCCAAGCTCCTTGTTGTGGGAACTCAGTCACCAGTTCCCACGTCCAGTCGCCACGCTTGGAACGGGGAATGGGTGAAGTCGAAAATGATGCATCGGACGAAACGGCAGAGGGAGTTTCGATCGACATCGGCTCTATCATTCAATAATTGGGGACTGTTGGCGAGCTGTTGCCCATCTCAGACCCCGGTCATTGACCGGGGACTGAGATGGTTTTATCAATTCCCCGCTTTCGCATCACCGCGGGCGAAGATGCTCGCGACGTATTGCAGGACGTCGGTGGCGGATTCGTCATTGTAGCCGAAGGTGCGGATCAGTCGCCCCTTCACCACGTCGATCTTTTCCTGCGTGTCTTTGTCGATGACGTTCGACACCAGGCTGGTCAGCTTGATCGTGTCCTTCTGGTCCTCGAAGAGCTTCATTTCGAGGGCCTTGTGCAGCCGTTCGTTCGTTTTGTAATCGAACTTTTTGCCGTCGAGGGACAGGGCACCGATGTAGTTCATGATTTCCCGGCGGAAATCGTCCTTGCGGGTTTCGGGGATGTCGATCCGTTCTTCGATCGACCGCATCAGGCGTTCGTCCGGTTGTTCGTCCTGACCGGTGAACTTGTTGCGGACCCGTTCCCGCTGCGTGTACGCCTTCACGTTGTCGATGTAGTTGGCACACAGCCGCGACAACGCTTCCTCATCCGCGGCGATGGCCCGCTGCACTTCGTTTTTGACGACGTCGGTGTACTCGTCCTTCACCACGGAAATCAACCGGCGGAAGACCTCGCGCATTTCCTCGTTGGCAATCAGCGAGTGATGCCGGAGGCCCCCTTCGAGTTCGTTCAGCACCATAAACGGGTTCAGGCAGGTCGCTTCGGGGTTGTTGACCAGCGCGTTGCTGATCTTGTCCTGCACGTACCGCGGCGAGATCCCCTGCAACCCTTCGTGCTTGGCTTCCTTCCGTAACTGCTCGACGTTCTCCAGCGTGAAGCCGGGGAGGCTCTTGCCGTTGTAGAGTTTCAGCTTCTGCAGCACCGTCAGCCCGTGATGCTTCGGTTCTTCCAACCGTGTGAGGACCGCCCACATCGCGGCGACCTCCAGCGTGTGCGGGGCGATGTGTTTGCCGCGGACGCGCTTGGGGTTGTAATCCTTCTCGTAAATCCGCAGCTCGTGACCGAGCTTGGTGACATAAGGCACGTCGATCTTCACCGTCCGGTCGCGCAACGCCTCCATGAACTCGTTGGATTGCAGCTTGCGATACTCCGGCTCGTTGGTGTGGCCGATGATCACCGTATCGATGTCCGTCTGCGCGAACTTCTTCGGCTTGATCTTGTGTTCCTGCGACGCTCCGAGAAGATCGTAGAGGAACGCGACATCGAGCTTCAGGACTTCGATGAACTCGATCATCCCTCGGTTAGCGACGTTGAATTCCCCGTCGAAGTTGAACGCCCGCGGATCGGACTCGCTACCATACTCGGCGATTTTGCGGTAGTTGATATCACCGGTGAGTTCCGTGCTGTCCTGGTTCTTTTCGTCTTTCGGCTGGAATGTGCCGATCCCGATGCGGTCCTGTTCCGAGAGGAAGAACCGCTTGCAGACGATTCCTTCGAGCACCTTGACCCAGTCACCCGCGCATTTTTCCAGACGCTCCTGGAAGTAGAACCGGGACAACGGACAGACATCGCCGGTGATTTCGACGAGATGATCTTTCTGCGGATCGCGGCCTTCGTTGAGCGAAGCGCAGACTTCTTCGCGGGCCGCCACCGGAATCAATTGCAGCGGCTCGCTGTGCATCGGATCCCATGTGATGCTGCCGTCCTCTTCCTTCCAGCCGAAGGTGTAGACCGCCCCCTCCGGCTTGCGGCTGTAGCGCTGCAAGCCCCGTTTCAGCAACCGGGCGATCGTGCTCTTCGAGCTGCCGACCGGACCGTGCAGCAGCAGCACACGCTTTTCCGCACCGTACTTGAGCGCCGCCGAGCGAAGGAAGTTGACGAGCTGCATCAACGGTTCAGTAAGACCGAAGATCGCGTCCTCGCCGTCGTTGTCAGGGTCGTCGAAGAACTTGTAGCGGATGAGGCCTTCCCGCCGGCCTTCATCGACCGTGTAGGACCCGTACGCGGTGATCATGTCGTACATCCGCCGGTGGGCGGATCGAGCCAGGTCCGGATTGTCGCGGACCAGATCGAGATACTCGGCAAAGGTTCCCTGCCAGTAATCGAGTCGATACTGCTCGGCGTTCTGTTGTTCGGCAAACCGCTTCAGCAGAGATTGTCCGTTGCCCATGTGACCGCTCCTTCTGAATGTCGTTGGGGGATATTCGTCGATGTGCGCGACGATACTGTCTGTTGACACTCGTAGAGAGGTCGCGGCGCAGCCCGAATCGATGGCGAGCGCGGTGGGACTTCCCAACGAGAATCACCGCCTGTCCTTGGCGGCACACGAAAAGGGTGGGAAAGATCAGTTGGCAGTGATCGCCATCAGGCGACACTTTCCACGCCCCGGGAACTTGCTCTTCAAGTCGATCCGGGCTTCATCCACGAATCGCGAAACGTCCTGTTTCCCGTCGCTGTCAAATTTCGTGCCACTTCCCTGCGGACACAGTCGTCGGAGGCTTGCGACGATCCAAATTCCATTATCACATGAAAAAAATGCGAGGCAAGACCAACTTGCCTTCGCAGCTTGTTGAATTCGACTGCATTCCCGCCTCGAAATTGGGCAGCCGGGAAGCCGTCATTCTGGTCAATCCGTGTCGATTTCGCTGGTCTGGGGAACTTACGGAGCGGGATCTCCGTCACTTTTGACGTGTCACCGCACGTCGATGGTTCCGTGCTTTTTCAGGAGTCTTTCATGCTCGGACTCTGCCGTTGTTTTGTCGTCTGGAATTTCGTGACAGCTTCGACCTTGGCGACGATCGAGGGAAATCAGCAGCAGGTTGTCGATTTCACCAAACCCGCGCTGGCCGCCAAACTGGCACGGTGGTCTGACCCCGAGCACCTGGGTTGCACGCCGGAGGGTTTCGGCTGGAGCGGCGACTCGAAGTCGTCGCGCGATGGCTGGGTCGAAACGGAACCATTGGCGATCGGCACCGCCTGGCGACCGCCGCAGTCCGCCACGGTGACCGTGAAGCTCCCGACGAACTATCCGGTCGTTGTGGCCACCGGGCCGTCCTCGAAGGCGTTCTACTCGCCGAGAATTTTTGTGCAACACAGTTGTGACCGCGTCCACTGGTCGGGTTGGCAGCCGCTCAAAATGGAAGAGGACCCCCGCCATCCGGGATCAGTCGTGTACTCCACCACCGTCGGCGTCCCGTCCCGATCGAGCGTGGCCTATCACGCGAAATTGCTGCAATGGTCGCGGCGGGACGACATTGCCTGGGGGAGCGATGAGCACGAATTCTGTGAATGGCTCGTCAAAGATGATCCACAATTCTTCGCGAACAACCGGCCGTTCATCGGTTATGTGCAGTTTCTCGTGGAGGGCTCCTTCAAAGGGGGACAACGTCTGACTCGGCTGGAGGCCGATGTGAACTGGGGCGTGGGCGGCATCCACACCTTCCCCAAAAAGCCGGGCGCTGACCAGCGGTCGCAAGGCATGGAAGCGTAGAATTTCCGCGGCGTCGCCCCGACCGAGCCTGCTCAGCCGTGAATGGTGACGTGATCGTCATGGCAGCCGTCGCAGGTCTCGCCGAATCATCGAAATCCGAGCCGAAGAACGGTACGATCGGGATCGTCTTGCACTGTCGACCCGTGACCGGATTCGTAAGGACTGTTCGATGAAGTGGCCGATCATTTTCGCGTTGTTGACCGGATTGTTCTGGGGCACCTACGGCCCCGCGCTCGGCGTGGCCCGGGCGGCGGAGGGAAACAACCCGTTCAAGCCGTACCTGATGATCGGCGTAGCGTACCTCATCTGGGCGGTCATCGGCGGTTTCGGCGGCATCCGTTACACCGGCGTCGATGCGAAATTTACCGCGGACGGCGTAACCTGGGGATTTATCGCGGGGTCACTCGGTGCCTTCGGTGCATTGACGCTGACGCTGGCGATGTTCTCGTTTCAAGGGATGAAGCCGCGGGCCGATCTCGTGATGCCAATTGTGTTCGGCACAGCGGTTTCCGTTTCCGCATTGACGTCTGTGATCATGATCTATGTCCGTGACCACAAAGTGGTCGTCAATCCGTGGATGTATCTCGGCATCGTCGGCATGGCAGTCTGCATCATCATCGTGGCAAAGAACACGCCGCACGTCGCCCCGCATGCCCCGAAACCCGCCGGGGACACCCACGCCGCGGTTCCCATGCCTCCGTCACCACCGTCAGTGACCTAAATTAAACGGGTGCCATGCTTGCCACTTTGGGCAAGCACGCTCTGGCACCTAACGTAGCTGCGGTCGCCAGACCGCGGGGCTTTCGCTTTGGATCGAGAGAAAGACCCTACGCGAATCGCGCGGCCTGCGAAGCGCAAGCGAACGGCAACGTTTTATTCCCACTCAATCAGCGACTGCGTTTTCACGATCGCGCAGTGGTCGGGAAACGTATGATAGGCGTGAATCACCGTCGAACTGCGGGTGATTTCCAGTCGCACCAGGCTGATGGCTCCCGGAGCGAATCGGCTCTGCGTCGGGAATTCGTGGGAAATATCGGCTTTCTCGCAGTCGTCCCGCAGTTCGTCGTGCATCCGTAAGAAGAGGTCTTGCTCCAGCGTCTCGACCTGGCAGCCGACGTCGTACCGCAACGTGGGCGAGAAATTCAGGCTCCGCATCCGGCAGCCACGAACTTTGTGGTCGAGGATACAACTCTGCTGCGGCAGCACCCGTTCCTTCTCAGCGAGCGTCTCCGTAATGAATCGTCGGTCCCATTGCCACGTCCAGTGATGACCCGACGGACAGAGTTGCACGGCGACACGGATCGGACCGGTCTGGACCACCAGCCCCGCCGGTGACTCGAACAACTCCGGATGCAGCGGGCGCGGAAACAGCCGCAGCATCAGCGTCGAAACATCGGGACGGGCAAAGCGAACGGACATGAACGACCCAGTGAGACACACTCGGGAACTCGCGACCCGCCTTCGATTATAAAGCGGATTGAGGCGCGAACAACCGAACGGACGCAAAGAATGGGAGCACTGTGTCGATTCGGTACGGGACGCGAAACCGCACAGCGGTGCCGGTGGCCGTGGGAATAAGTTCATGATCTTTCCTGTCCACTATCCACCACCCACCATCCACTCTCTCCCCCCGGACCGGGATTGACTCGCTTTCCCCTTCGGGCGATGATTTCCACGGCGTGATCCGACCAGGGAGGGACGGTGCGCCACTTGCCACGGATGGCCACACGATGTCATACCATCTGCTCGAAGTCATGGAACGGCTGGGACGCCCGCGCGTGCTGGTCGTGGGCGATCTCATTCTCGACCGGTATGTCTGGGGCGACGCCGAGCGCATCAGCCAGGAAGCGCCCGTCATTCTGCTGCGGGAAGAACGTCAGGAAACCCGCCTCGGCGGCGCGGCAAACGTCGCCCAGATGCTGCGGGGTCTCGACGCGGAAGTCGATCTCGCGGGCGTCATCGGTGCCGATGTCGATGGCCGGGCGCTCGAGATGGATCTGCACCGCGCGGGCATCGGCAGCGCGACTGTTGTCGCCGATCCGAGTCGACCGACCACGGCGAAAGTCCGGTTTATGGGGCGGGCGCAGTATCGACATCCGCACCAGATGTTGCGGGTGGATCGCGAAGTCCGCCATGCGATTTCCGGCGGAACGGTGCAGCAACTGCTGTCCGCGATTCTGCCGAAGCTGGGTGAATACTCGGCCGTGCTCATTTCCGATTACGCCAAGGGCGTCTGCACCGCGGGGCTGTTGCGACCGCTGATCGAAGCCGCCCGCAAACAGGGGTTACCGGTCGTGGTCGATCCCGCTGCCGGGGGCGATTACAGTCTGTATATCGGGGCCACCGGGGTCACGCCGAACCGTTCGGAAACGTTCAAAGCCACCGGGCGTGAGATCAAGACGATAGAAGATGGTTACGCCGCGGGTAACCAGTTAGTAAAGCAGTTCGATCTCGACATGGCGTTCGTGACGCTGGACCGCGATGGCATTGTCCTCGCGCGGAAGGACGCCGAGCCGGTCCATTTGCCCACTCGGCCGCGCGAAGTCTGTGACATCACCGGGGCCGGGGATATGGTCCTCGCGATGATCGGCGTCGGTCTCGCGGCGAATGTTGATCCCGTTGATCTCTGCCGGCTCGCCAACATCGCGGGGGGGCTGGAAGTCGAACAGGTCGGCGTCGTACCGATCAGCCGCAAAGACATCCTCGGCGACCTGCTCCGCAACTCGCGCACGGCGGAAAGCAAAGTCTGCTCGCTGCCCGATCTCGTCCGGCATGTGAACACCCGCCGCAAGGCCGGGCACAAAGTCGTGCTGACCAACGGCTGCTTCGACCTGCGCCTCGTGGGCCATGTCAGCTACCTGCAGGAAGCGGCTCACGAAGGGGATTGCCTCATCGTCGCGGTCAACAGTGATGACAGCGTGCGGCGGTTGGACAAGGCCCCCGATCGGCCGTTGTTCGATCAGGAATACCGCGCCCGCATGCTCGCCGGCTTGGAAGCGGTCGATTATGTCGTCGTCTTCGATGAGGACACGCCGCACGAAATCCTGCGGCAACTGCAACCGGACGTCCTCGTCAAAGGGGGCACCTACCGCGAAGACGAAATCGTCGGCCGCGAAGTCGTCCTGTCCTACGGCGGCCGCGTGAAACCGTTGAGTATCACCAATGGCGTGTCGACCACCGAGATTGTGCGGCGACTGCGCGACAGTGAAGATGCGGAGATTATTCGTCTGCCCGAACCGGTCACCGAACTACGGAAAGCCGGATGAAACTGGCCGTGTTCCTGCCGAACTGGGTGGGAGACGCCGTCATGGCGACTCCGGCATTGCGGTCATTGCGCACGGAGTTCCCGCACGCGGAAATCGTCGGCGTGATGCGACCGGTGATCGCCGATGTTCTCGATGGCACCGGCTTGATCGATCATTCGCTGCTCTACAATCCGCGTGGCAAGAATCCTTCACAGCGCGGCTGGTCATTCTTGAAATCACTGCGGGCCGAGAATTGTGAAGCCGCAATTCTCTTCACGAACTCATTGCGAACCGGCTGGCTGGCGTGGCGTTCCGGCGCGAAAGAACGCATTGGTTTCGCGCGCGATCTGCGCGGCTGGTTATTGACGACACGATTGACGCCGAAATCGAAGAGTGTGCCGAATCCGGTGATTGAGGAATACAACCGTCTGGTTGAAGCGGCGGGGTGTCGCACACTCAACCGCACGATGGAACTGGCGGTCTCACCTCGCGATGTCGCGGCACTCGATACATTCTGGGCGAAACATCCCCGTTTGAACCGGCAGCGCGTCGTCGTCTTCAACACCGGCGGAGCCTTCGGACCGGCGAAGAACTGGCCCCGAGCGTCGTTCGCCGAGTTGGCCCAACGGATCGTGAAACAGACTGATCGAACCGTGCTGATTGCCTGTGGTCCGGGGGAACGCGAAGACGCATTGGCCATCGTTGCCGCCGCAAATTCCCCGCGCGTGGTGACCGTGGCTGACGAACCGCTCACCATCGGGCTCACCAAAGCTGTGGTGAAACACGCGGAGTTGATGATCACCACTGACTCCGGCCCGCGGCACTTCGCCTCCGCGTTCGGCGTGCCGGTTGTCACGCTTTTCGGCCCGACACACATCGCGTGGAGTGAAACGTACGCCCCGCAATCGATTCATTTACAACAGGTGGTCGATTGTGGCCCGTGCCAGAAACGAACGTGTCCTTTGGGACATCATCGCTGTATGAATGAACTAAGCGTGGATCGCGTGTTCGCCGCAGTGATGCAGCAATTGACACGGGAACAAGCACGACGGGCCGCATGAAATGAAAGATTGAGCACGCAGTGTGGGATCCGCTCATCACGCGGAGCGTGATGGCCACATTGTAGCCATCACGCTCCGCGTGATGAGCGGATGAATCACCAGCGTTCCCACAAGGAAACAGGCGACGCAGAGCGTCGCGGCCCGGCATTCCCACGCAGAGCGTGGGAACGAGGAAAGTGAAAACCATCATGCGGATCGCCGTTGTTCGTCGCGAATGTTCGCTGAAGAAGGCCGGGGCCGAGCGATATTGCGTCAATCTGTTCCGGCAACTCCAGAAACTGGGACATGACGTCACAATCGTCGGTGAAGCCATCGACGAGGAACTGCGTGAAGAAGTCGCGTTCCTGCCGGTCTCCGTGAATCACATGACGTCGTGGACGAAGAACCAATCGTTCGCCGAGAACTGCGCGACGCTCGTCCGGCAGCACGGCTTCGATGTCGTCCACGGTCTGTCGCGCGTCGATGGCCTCGACACTTATCGCCTCACCGATCCGTTGCAGACGCACTGGGTCAACGTCTATTACCGGCAGCCGTGGAATCGTTGGCTGCAAACGTGGAATCCACGCCACCGGGCCATTTTCGCCATCGAAAAACGGCTCTTCGGCTCCACCGGCCCGCGTCGGATCATCGTGCAGTCGCAACTCGATTCCCGGCTGCTGCGGGATTACTTCGGCGTGCCGGAAGAACGGTTGCGGCGCGTGTGTAACGGCGTTGATACCAATCTCTTTCATCCCGGCGATGGTTCGGATCGCCACGCCGTGCGCGAAGAATTAGGCTTGGATGCCGAGCGTCCGTTGCTGATCTTTGCGTCGATGGATTTCCGCCGCAAAGGACTCGGTTCGCTCTTCGCCGCGATGCGGCAGATGAAGTGTCAGGACGCCGCGCTTGTGGTCCTTGGCAACGGTGACATTCGTCGTTATGAACAGATCGCGAAGCAGCAAGGTGTCGAAAAACGGGTGCATTTTCTCGGTCGGCAATCGGGCATGGCGCGGTTCTATCGGGCCGGGGATGTCTTTGTGCTGCCGACGATTTACGAACCGTTTCCGAACGTGAATCTCGAAGCGATGGCGTGCGGCACACCGGTCGTCACCACGGCCACGGCGGGCGGCGCGGACATCGTGCAGGACGGCGTCAACGGGTACGTTGTGCCGGATGCGTGGTCGATCCCCGATCTCGCCACACGCATCGATACCTTGCTCGCGCTGTCGTCGACACAACGGCAAACGATGTCCGCGGCGTGTCGCGCGACGGCGTTGCAGTTCCCCGTCGAACGGAATGCCCGGGAAACGGTCGCAGTCCTCGAGGAGGCGTGGCGTGAAAAGTTTCGCGTTTGACCGTTGGGACCACGGGCGACTGCTCGTGAATCACGACTTTGCGGGCCTCTTCCAGTCGGCGAAGTGGACCACGTTCGTCGCCGTGTGGGAGGCGACCGCACAAGCCGCCGTGGCGAAGGACGCCGGGACCGAGCGCGTCACCTGTCGCTTTGAATTGCCAGGACCGCATGGACCGCAGGCGTTTTACATCAAACGGCACTGCGCGGCGTCGTTGTACGAAACGATCAAACCGCTGCTACAGGGCCGCAGTCCGTGCCTCGGGGCCAAGGTCGAATGGGATGGCTTGCTGGCGTTTCATGCGGCGGGGTTGGCGACCATGTTGCCAGTCGCGCTCGGACAAGGGGGCAGCGAATCATTCCTCATCACCGCCGAGTTACAGGGTTGCACGAAGCTCTCGGAATGTCCCAGCGAAGAGCAGAAAGAATGGGTGGTTCCCGTGGCGGAAGTGGCGAGTCGTATGCACCGCGCGGGCTTGCATCATCAGGATTTTTATCTCGGGCATCTGCTGCGACCGAATGATCACGAAGGCCCGATTCACATCATCGATCTCGGCCGCGTGCAGAAACACAGCCCGTGGTTTGCGCGACGATGGATCGTGAAAGATCTCGCGCAGCTCAACTTCTCAGCGAAGTCCGCGCGGGCCACGGACCGGTTGCGGTTCTGGCAGGCGTACAATGGGCGACCTCTATCGGACGGTGACAAACCATTGATCCGCAGCATTCTCAGCAAAACGGCGCGCATCGCCCGGCACTCGCGGAAAAACGGGTTGTAACCATTCCACGCTTGCGGTTTCGCGCCCCGCACTGATCGCTTCCCAGTGTCATTGAGGACACTGAGACACACCTTGCGCGGGGCGCGAAACCGCAGGCGAGATGGGTGGGCCGGTGGAAACGTTGGTAACCCGCCTCGTCTGTGTTTCGACTGGACTCCCGGCGGTTTGAATGCGAGAATGTTGATGCGTGGTCGATGAGGAATTCATCGACGCACCGACATCCCGCCTGCCGAGTCCCGCCGATGAAACTCGCCTGCCTGCCAACACTGGTGATCGTCTTTTTTCTGATGGCGACCATTTCGTCGGGCGCGGAGTCGCCGGTCTTTGAAAAAGACGTCCGGCCGATTCTCAAGGCCCACTGCTGGCATTGTCACGGCGAAGAAGATCAGCACGAAGGCAAGCTCGACACCCGGTTAGCCCGCTTCCTGCTGAAAGGAGGCGAGACCGGCCCGGCGGTGGTTCCCGGCAATCCGAAGGAGAGTGTGCTGCTGCAACGCATCGCCTCCGGAGAGATGCCGCCAGGGAAGAAAAAGCTGTCACCGACCGAACAGGACACAATCTCTAAATGGATTGAAGCCGGAGCGAAAACCGCGCGGCCGGAACCCGAGATGCTGGCTGACGGGGACACGTTCACCGATGAAGAACGCGCCCACTGGTCATTCCAGCCAATTCAACGACCGGCGTTGCCCACTGTGAAACAAGCGGAGCAAGTCCGCACGCCAATCGATGCGTTCCTGCTGGAAAAACTCGAATCGCACAATGTGTGCTACGGTCCGGAAGCCGATCGGGTGACGCTGCTTCGGCGTCTGTCGTTCGATCTCACCGGACTGCCACCGACACCCGCGGCGGTGGATCGTTTTCTCAGTGATGACCATCCCGGTGCGTATGAACGTCTCGTGGATGAACTGCTTGCCTCACCGCAGTATGGGGAGCGCTGGGGTCGGCACTGGCTCGATGTCGCGGGGTATGCCGACAGCGATGGTTACAGCCAGCGCGATCTCGAACGGAAGTGGGCTTACCGTTACCGCGATTATGTAGTGCGGGCCTTCAACACCGACAAGCCGTGGAACGAGTTTCTGATCGAGCAGTTCGCCGGGGATGAACTCCTCACGCCGCCGTATGCGAATCTTTCCCCGGAACAGGCGGACTGCCTGATCGCCACCGGGTTCCTGCGAATGGGTCCCGATGGCTCCGGTTCCGGCGACGTCGACATTCCCGTCGCACGGCAGGAAGTGCTCGCGGAAACGATCAAGATTTTTACGACATCCGTGCTCGGTCTCACCGTCGGGTGTGCGCAGTGTCATGCCCACCGGTATGACCCGATTGCCCATGCGGATTACTACCGCCTTCGCGCCCTGATCGAACCGGCGTATGACACCACGCGGTGGCGGGATCCGAACGGTCGGTTGATTTCGCTCTGGTCCGATGCCACGAAGGCGGAGTTCACCGCCTTCGATACGGAATACAAACAAGTCTCGAATGATCGGACGGCGGCGCTCGATGTGATTGTGCAGGAAACCTTCGATCGCGAACTGGCGAAGCTCCCCGCGGAGACGCAACCGCTGGCCAAAGCCGCGCGGGAAACCCCGGCGAAAGACCGCACCGACGAACAGAAGCAACTCATCAAGGAATACCCGTTCCTCAACGTCGACCGGGGGTCGGTCTACCTGTATCTGCCGGATCGGTTAAAAAAGTTCAACAAGGAATGGGACGAGAAACAGGACGCCGTGAAGAAGAAACGTCCGGCGGATGACCTCGTGCAATGCCTGACTGAAATCCCGGACAAAGTCCCAGCGACGAAATTGTTTGCGCGAGGCGATTTCAATCAACCACGGCAGGACGTCGGCCCCGGCGAACTCGCGATTCTGAATCGCAGCGGCTTCGAGATCCCCGCCGATGATCCCGCACTGCCCACGACCGGACGGCGATTGGCGTATATTCGTCACCTGACCGATGGAACGCATCCGCTCACGGCACGGGTCATCGTCAACCGCATCTGGATGCACCACTTCGGCCGCGGTCTGGTGGGCACGCCGGGTGAGTTTGGGACCCTCGGTGAGAAGCCATCGCATCCGGAATTGCTCGACTGGCTCGCCGCGGACTTCATGGACCACGGCTGGCAGGTGAAACGATTGCATCGGCAGGTGCTCCTGTCGACGGCGTATCGACAAGCGTCGACCCATCGCGAAGAGCTCGATGCCATCGATCCTGAGAACCGCCTGCTGGGTCGCATGTCGGTGCGGCGTCTCGAAGCGGAATCGCTACGGGATTCGTTGCTCGCACTGACCGGAAAACTCTCCGACAAGATGTATGGATCGCCGGTCGCCGTCACGCCGGATGAAGTGGGACAGATCATCGTCGGTGTCGACACCCGCGATTCCGCCGGGCGACCGACGGGTAAGAGCATCGGCATTGGCGAGGAAGAATACCGCCGCAGTCTCTATGTGCAGTTCCGCCGGTCGATGCCGCTCAGCATGCTGGAACCGTTCGACGCCCCGGTGATGACGCCGAATTGCGAGCAGCGCGCGTCGTCCACTGTCGCGCCGCAATCGCTGTTGCTGATGAACAGCCCGTTCGTCGTTGATCAGACATTGGCGATGGCCGACCGTGTCCGTTCTGAAGCCGGCGATGATCCCGCATCACAATTCACCCTCGCGTGGCGACTGGCGTTCGGACGGCTCCCCACGGACACCGAACGAAACTCCGGCACCGCGTTCCTCACTGATCAAGCCGCGACGTTGACGACCGCGACGGCAAACGAGAAGAAAAAACCGGACGCCACCCGCCTGGCTTTGGCCAACCTGTGCCACGCGCTGGTGAGCGCGAACGGTTTTCTTTACGTCGACTGATTTCACGTAGCCCTGTCCCTCTGCGACAGAGCTACGCTGCAAACGCCGTAGAATCGTTACGATTGTCCTAAGACGCGCCGGTTGTCGCGGGAAATCGTGATGTGGTCTGCTGCCTTTCCGCAACACGTCCTAGGCTACAACGTATTGAGGGCGATCGATCGCGCAGAGACAAAGGACGCTGCATGAGCGGCACGCTGTTGGAAGAGCCGCCGGTGGAAACGCATCCGGAACCGAGTCCCGCGGGTCAGCAGATGGACCTTTCGCTGCTCGAGGATCGTGTCCCCGATCAATGGAAGTCGAGCCGACGGCTGACCGCGTGCGTCGTCGTGCTCGGCGTGATCTACTTCTACTTCTGCCTGAAGCCCCTCTGGCACACTGACCTGTGGGGCCATCTGTCATACGGCAAGATGATTGCCACATCACACACACTTCCCACAACGGAACCGCTGATGCCCCTGGCAAAAGGGGTGCCGATGGTCGATTCTGCGTGGCTCAGCCAAGTGCTGGGTTATTTCACAATCACCGCGCTGGGTTATGCCGGGGTGCAGGGATTCGCGGCATTGTGCATCACCGCGGCTTCGGCGCTGTTGTTGCACCGGGCGCTGGTCCGTACGCGCAGTCTGTTCTTCGCCATGACGGCGATGGTCGTGTTTCTATGGCTCGATTGGGCACCATTAGTCGTCGTCCGACCGCAACTCACGGGACTGGTCTGCTTCCTCGTGTTGCTTCATCGGACGACGAGCCGGCATCCGCGAGCTTCCGATTGGCTGTTGATTCCGCTGCTCCATACGCTGTGGGCGAATCTGCACGGTTCGTTCTTCATCGGCGTCTGCTGGCTGGGGGCCATGGCCTTCGGCCGGGCGATCGATCTCATTCGCCGCACGGGAACGCTGCGCAGTCTCACACATGATCTGACGCTGCGCCGGCAATTCCTGTGGTTTGAACTCGCTGCAGTGGCGGCGCTCGTCAATCCGTATGGCATCGGTCTCTATGGCGAAGTGTTGTCCTTCGGACAGAACAGCAATCTGGCGTCGCTTACGGAATGGCAGGTCCTTGATGTTCGCAGCCTGCATGGCACCGTCTTCATTGCGACGCTTGTGCTGCTCGTCTGGCTGTATCGCATTACTCCCCGCCGCGTGGCGAGTTGGGAAGTGTTGACGCTGATCGGGTTGTCCGTGGGGAGTTTGTGGAGTGCCCGGTTCATGGTCTGGTGGGCTCCCGTGGCGGCACTTCTGCTGGTGACCCATGCTCGGGCATCGATTCAACGCTGGTTCCCGTGGCAGGCCGATCTGGCTCCCTCACCACGGACCGGAAAATGGTCGCTGGTCAGTGTGGGGATGGTGTGGATTTTCTTTGCGTACAGTTCGCTCGGCATGCGTGTGATGCATCATCGCGAACCAGCAGCCGAACGCGCGTTGTCGAGTTTCACTCCGATCGCCGCGGTGAAATATCTCCATGAACACCCGCCGCAGGGGCAAGTCTTCAATACGTATGAATGGGGCGACTACCTGCAATGGGCCGGACCGGAGGGCGTGCAGGTCTTCGTGAATTCGCATGCGCACCTGGTACCGCGGGATGTCTGGCTGCACTACATGCAGGTCATCGAGGAAGCCGACGGCTGGGCGGATATCCTTGACCGCTATGGCGTGAATGCGATTCTGCTCGATCACCTCAACCGCAACAGCCTCATCAAACGGCTGAAAGACGACGTCAAGTGGAAGATCGCCTACGACGACCAGCAAGCGATCGTCTTCGTCCGCCGCAAACCCATTTAAACAACATCAGCTGAAGCCCAGCCATTCTTATGGCTGGGTCTCCTCCGACCACGGATCACCGATGTCTATCCGCACGATTCCCACCGCCGCCATCTGGGGCATACAACTCTTCGTCATCGGTGCGTTTGCGGCCTCCTACGCCTTGGCAACACCGGCCGAGCAGAAGATTCTGTTGTACGAAGTCACCGGCCGAAGTGCGGCCGAAACCGTGACTGTGCCGCGCGACAAACCGCTCATGATCGAACCGCTCTATGACGATCCCGAAGTCGTCAGCGATGAAGAACTCGCGCAAGTCCTCGCGCAGATCGTGCCGCGGTTTCCCAAAAAGCAGCTCAAACCGAACTATGTTGAACACGCACTGCGGACGTGGTGGTTGAAGGCAAAATTCTCCGACCCGACGGTGATGTCGGGCGAAGACATGAAAGATTACCTCGTCGACCATGGCCGGTATCTCGCGTCGTGGGGTGATGAAGTCGAGCCCTTGCTGCAAGAGCGGTCCGCGGGGGTGGCAATCCGTTGGGGCAAGGAAACGTGCGCGTCGGTCCATCACGATCACTGGCTGGCCTGCCTGACCGAAGCCGGGATGTCGCTTGAGGAGCCGGTCTTCACTCCCAGTCGACGAAACTGGACTGCAAACGATGTGCTACAGGAATCGATTCGTGACTTCCGCCTGGATGAAGTCGAAACGGAATGGTCGGCCCTCGCCTTTGGATTGTGGATCGCCCCACAGAAATCGTGGCGGAACCGTTCGGGCCGGGAATTATCATTCGACTTGATGGTCGACCGCTTGATCCGTGGCGATAAGAAACTTGGTGTCTGTGCGGGAACGCATCGCGTCTACTCCCTGATGGCGCTCGTTCGTCTCGATGACGAGTACCGCATTCTCTCCACGGAAGGCCGTCAGGCCGCGTGGAATCATCTGGAAAAGGTGCGCGACCTGATTGCCGTCAGCCAATTTCCGGACGGTCATTGGCCTTCCAACTGGCCGGACGGAGCCGAAGCCGTGACGAAACCCGTCGACGACGAACTCTTCAAGAAAGTCATCGCCACCGGACATCATCTGGAATGGCTGGCGATCGCTCCAACGGAACTCCATCCGCCGCGCGACCGCATTCTGAAGGCCGCACGGTGGGTCATCAAGACAACCGTTGCGCAAACACCAACCGACATCGGCCAGCGGTACACCTTCTTCAGCCACGTCGGCAACGCGCTGTCACTCTGGCGGAAGAAACATCCCGCGGATTTCTGGATGAAGTGGGAAGCCGAACACCCCGGTTGGCTCGACACCCCGGCGGATGCGACCGCGGTGTTGAATCAATAACCCATTCCGAGCCCCTCCGTTGTCTGCAAGGGGGACGTTCGTGGATACAAAAACGAAAAACCCCCGGTTGAAGACAACCGGGGGCTAAATGTTGCCGATGGTCACGCACATTTACTTCATGAAGAAGTCGGTCGGACCGCGGAAGGTGTAGTACGGGTACTGGACCATCGCCGGGGGCATCACGGCTGGCGGATAGACCTGGTTCTCGGGCCACTTGTACTGGTAGGTAGCGATGTTCTTCGGACACCCGTGCCCGCAATGCTGACAACCGGACGGCGGGCAGGCGTTGCCGTTCTGGCAATGTGGGCAGCCGCCCCCCATCGCACCACCCATGCGGTAGGCATGCTTGCTGTTGTCCGCGTGGTAGCCTTCCGGACCGGAATAGTAACCCCCTTCGTAGCCGAAGTGGTTGTTCCGGAAGCCCGTGTAAGTCTTGAAGTCACCCTTGGGCTTGTTCTTGAACTCGCCATAGCCGGGAGCCGAGCCGATGATCGGCCCGAACATCTCCGGTCCGGGTTGTGCGGCCATAACTGGCGCATCCGGATTCTGTCCGCGGACCATCGGTCCGGTCTGGGCGCAACCCATTCCCATGGTGATCAGGGCCAGCAAGGCCACCATTCCCCAACCCATTCTGCCATTCATAAGGAATCCTTCCTCATTCGGTCCGCCGGAGGGGACTGATCAAAAACTCCCGGCGCTCGCCGGTTCCGCTGTTCGTTATCGGCGTTCTGGCCGTCAAAGTACGGAGAATCGTTCCAGAACGAATTTTCCTGCTGACGGGATTCATCGGCAGGCGTTGCAGAATTTCTCCAATCGGTATAAATTGCCCAGAGCGGAATCTCTGGCAGGGCGACGGTTAGCTCGACGTAACTTCCGTCGCTGTAACCGTTTCGTGCAGACGCCGACGCGAAGGAGTGTAAGGCGTGTTAGTGACAGCATCGACACATTGTTTCGGCGATCGCACTTTCGAAGAGGCGATCGGGCACCTTGGCGATCTCGAATACGACAAAGTCGAGATCTGGATGGACGAGGGCAGCCAGCACCTCAAACCCTCGGAAGTGGCGGCGAACCCCGACCGCTTCATCCAGTTGTACCGCGACATCACCCGGATGACGGCGGTCGCAATCCACATTCAAACCGACCCCGGCCACGAAGTGTTCGATGGCATCTGCCGGCTCGCCAAGCTGATGCGGATCACCCAGATCACCTTGCCCGCGGGCCAGATCGGCACGCCGTTCAATGAAGAGATTGACCGTCTCCGCAGCCGGTTGGTCACCGCCAACGCGGCAGGGATTCGGTTGTCTCTCAAGACACAGACCGGCTTCCTCACGGAAGACCCGCAGACGGCCGTGGAACTTTGCCAGGCGGTGCCGGGGTTGGGGCTGACACTCGATCCGAGTTACTACATCTGCGGCCGGTTCGCGAACCAGTCGTTCTCGCAGGTCTATCCCTACGTCTATCACACTCATCTGCGGGACACGTCCAAGACCGCCGTGCAGGTGCCGGTGGGCTTGGGGGAACTCGACTACAGCCGGGTCATCGCCCAACTGAAGCGCTACAACACCGGCCGTGTGTTATCGGTGGAGATCTTGCCGGAGTTGCTCGACGGGTCCGATCGCGCGCTCGAAATGCGCAAGATTCGGATGCTGCTGGAATCGCTGCTGTAGACAGTGCGTCGAACCACGAAAGCTGAGCACCCCGGCTGCTTCCGAGCAGCCGGGGTGCTTCTTTTGACTCCGCAAGTCGGTCGGTCCGCTAATCGGCAAGCGGAGAATCGGAACCGTATCGTGGATTCGTTTCCGTCGTGAACAGCCCGAAGGCGGCAATCAAGCACGTGGCGAGATGCACCGTATTGATCCACATCGACCAGTGATGCAGCGTGATGAACGCCATCGTGCGCGGTTGCCCCGGTGGAGTCACCAGCGCGGAAAGAGGCGTGTAGATCCACAGGTAATCGGCGACCATTAGTCCCGCCGCAAGCAACAACATCAGCAGCGCGATCCGCAACCCCCATGTCGGTCGGCTTACTGAAGCCATCACAGTGGCAAAGAATGCCAATCCCACCAACGAGATCCCGGCAGCATAGTAGACGGGAAATCGCAGCGTGACCAACCGGTCCTTCACTTCGCTGGTGAACTCCGGCGTCGTCACCTCACGAACCCCCACGAGGACAAATAGCACCGCCGCCCCGATCCATGCCGCGACACAGAACCGCGCGGCGGCCAATCCCAGGCGGGCAACAACATTCAGAGATGGAGGCATACTTCTTCCAATTTACGAAGTCCCTCTCAGAATACCCCGATGAAGAGCTCCCGGCGACGATGACCCGGCTGCCGTTGACAACATCCGGCCACGGGGCATGATGAATGCCGGTTTTCCCTATTTTTCCATGAAGAAAGTCGCGTCATGGGCAAATCGAAAGAACCGCAGGGGATGTCGATTCTGACGATGACGATTCTGATTGGAATCGTCGTGACATACCTGCTGTGGGGCGTGGCCACAGCGATGTACGACGCGGACCATGGGAACCGTTGGCTCATGCCCGTTCCCGATCAGAACGCCATACGACGGCGTCCCTCGCCCATTGCGATCTTGGTGGCGGGAATCATCGCCTTTGTTGCGAACTCCGTGATGTACATTCCCTCGATGTTTCAGGTCTTTGCGTTTATCCTCACTCAACGGACATGGTTCCTCATCGTCGTCGGCCTGGTCGAAGCTGGGGTCATCGCCTTTGGTTTTGGGACAGCCCAGGTCGAGAAGTCCGTCTCCTCGAACGGCGGCTTCAAAACGAAACGCAAAGCCCGCAAGATGGCACTGCCGACGCCGAGTGATGATTAACGCAAAATGGCCGTGATCAAACGGGAGGGCGAAGCTCCCGCTGAGCAAATTGTTCCCGCGTGTGGAAGCACTCGCGGCTCTGGGGGAGCTTCGCCCTCCCGATGCGGTCCCCAATGAAATGAGGCCTGTATGACAGAATCCACGAACACGGAACAAACCACGCTCGGCGGCGGTTGCTTCTGGTGTCTGGAAGCCCCGTTCGAGTTGTTACGCGGCGTGCAGAAAGTCGTCTCGGGTTATACCGGCGGGACCATGCCGAAGCCGAATTACGAAAGCGTCTGCACCGGCCGGACCGGACACGCGGAAGTCATTCAGATCACGTATGACCCGGCACAAATCACGTTCAACGATCTGCTCGACGTCTTCTTTGCGATCCATGACCCGACCACGCTCAATCGCCAGGGGGCCGATGCCGGGACGCAGTATCGTTCCGTCATCTTCCCGCACAACGCGGAACAGGAACGGCAAGCGCGGGAGAAAATTGCCGCCGTGGATGCCGAGGGCGTGTGGCCGAGTCCGATCGTCACGACCATTGAACCCCTCGCCGAGTTCTACCCGGCGGAGGCGTATCACCAGGGGTATTTCCGCGGGAATCCGGAGCAATCGTACTGCCGCGCGGTGATCTCGCCGAAGCTGGCGAAGCTGCGACAGAAGTTCGCGTCGCGATTGTCATAAGACGATGCCCGGCATTTTCCTCAATGCCGGGCATCTGTATTTCGTTCGCGACATCAACATCGATCAAAATGAGAAGCCCGGCGTTGAGGAAAACGCCGGGCTGCAAAGGCAAACGATCAGGCGACGCGATGTCGGGGGGTGCAATCGGCGCTCTGGACGCGGTCGCGGTAACCGTCGAGATGTTGCCGATACAGCCGTTCCATCCCTTCGGAAAACAGCGGCAGACCCATGCCCAGCGCCCGCCGAACTTTCCGTGATTGCAGCGACGTTTCACCCCGGCCGTAACCGGTTGCACGGTCGGTCAGTGATTCACACCCGGCGACGGTCGCAAACGGCAGCGCGAATTCATGGGCCAGCCGTCGCGCAAATTGAACGGGGTTCACGCGCTCGGCCCCGGCAATGTGATAGGTCCCCGTCAGTCCCGATTGCCACGCTTTCTGCAACACGGCGAGCAGATCGGTCACCAGAATCGGGGACGCATGGCGGACACAGTCCAGTTGCAACGGGCGATGGCTTTCGAGGTTCTCCAGCAGATTTTCCAGCCACCCGTTGTCCTGCGGACTCCAGCCGAAAGCGTGCGTGCGAATGATCAGCGCATCGCCCCGATGTGTTGTGGCGGCACTTTCAATCTGCCGCAGAATTCCTGCTTCGGCGCTGGGGCAGAGGCTTTCGCTGTTCTCCGAGTGAAACATCCACGGCCCGGTAAACAGGGCATCGGACGAAATCACCGTCAGTGGAGCCGGATGATCGGACAGAGCGTTGAACCACGCCTTCGCCTGCGTGACATCGGCTTCCGTGGGGCGATGGTCTCCCCAACCGGGGTTCGCACCGGGGCCGCAGTAGACGATGCGATCGGGACCGATGCGGTCGACGACGCGGCGAATGGCATCGGAGCTGGTGCTGCGACAGACTTCGTGAACGTAACCGGGGGTGGCCAACTCGGTTTTGAGTGCAATCCCGGTGACGGGTTGCAGACCGTTCAAGCTGGCGATCATGTTCGCGCCGATCATACTGTCGACGCCGACGATGAGAATGGTGTCCACGCGCGTGCCTCCCTGCGTTGCGTGATTTTCGAGGAACCGGCCGACAACCGCGCGGCGGGGCCGATTCTGAACCGTGGGTTATATGGCGTGACCCGCCCGGTCGACAATCCCAGTTCGACCGAAGACGACATCTACGAGCCGGAAGCGTCAACGACGGTCCTCTTCTTCGATCGACTGAAAAGAGTCCGTCGCTGACGCTTCCGGCTCGTGATCATTCTTTACCGTTCGGATTCATCCAGCACCGCGATATCACGCAGGTGCCGATAATTGTCGTTGTAATCGAGGCCGTAACCAACGACGAACACGTCCGGAATATTGAACGCGTATAAATCGGGCACCATCGGTGTGGCGCTGCGCTCGGGCTTCCAGAGCAGCACCGCGGTCTTCAGGCTGCGGGCGCCGCGATTCCTCACGGCTTCGGAAAGCGCGGTGAGTGTGCGGCCGGTGTCACAGATGTCATCGACGAGCAACACGTCGCGCCCTGTGACATCGGGCAGCAGATCGAGGGAGATGGACAAGTCCGCCCCGGTGGTCGTTTCACCGCGGTAGCTGGACGCGCGGACGAAAGCGATCTGATGCGGCGTCGCGATCTCGCGGATCAGGTCGGCGACGAGAACTACGCTCCCGTGCAAGACACCGATGACGGTCAATGGACGATCACGGTACCACTCGGTGACCGTGCGACCGAGTTCACCGACTCGCTCGGCGATTTGTTCTTTCGAGATCAGAATCTGCATGGGGGATGTCTGTGAAAACGAAGAGACCCAGGGTTAGGAAACCCTGGGCTTCTGGGTGAACAGATTACTTCTTGGCGAGTTCGGCTTCGATCGCTTGGATGACTTCCGGGGCGTCGGGCTTCACGCCGGTTTTGAAGCGAGCAACGATTTCACCGCTGCGGCCGATGAGGAATTTCTCAAAGTTCCAGCCGATCTTACCCGCGAACTTCGGATCGGATTCCGGGCTGGTCAGATAGCGGTACAGTGGAACGGCTTCCTCGCCCTTCTCTGCGTCGTCGTTGACCTCGATCTTGTCGAACATGTCGAAGGTGACCGCGTAGTTATCCTTGCAGAACTTGGCGATGTCTTCCGAGGAACCCGGTTCCTGCTTGCCGAACTGATTGCAGGGGAAACCCAAGACCGACAGGCCTTTTTCGCTGTATTTGTCGTGCAGATCCTGCAACTGGTCATACTGCGGCGTCGCCCCGCAACGGCTGGCGACGTTCACCATCAGGACGACTTTGCCCTGGTATTTCGACAGGTCGACTTCCTTACCCTGCAACGAATTCATCTTGAAATTCAGGACCGGGGGCACACTCTTCTCCGCAGCTTGAGCCACCGCCACCACGGCACACACGCCCGCCAGCAGACTTGCGACGAACAGTTTCATATGACGACTCCTCAACGAACCCATCTCACGAACATCGATGCGGACCATCGCGCGACAGCCCGGTGAACATCAACGCACACTGATGATAGTGTATCCGATCCCACGGCAGTGACCAGTGTTGAGGTGTCGAGATTTCGATCCCGGCAGGGATCACAGACGGTAGCCGGTGGTTGAGGCGCAGCCGACACCACCGGATTGCGGCGGTTCTTAAAAACGACCCCGGAGGGTGTCGCAGCAAGATCGCGGCCGATTCTGCGACCCCTCCGGGGTCGAATTCTTGCGACATCACTTTCCGGTGGTCTCCGCTGCGCTGCGACCACCGGCTACCGTCTGTGACTCCTGTCGGAGTCAATCCAGGCTTAACCGGTTGCATTCGCGCCATTCGTGTTCCTCGCGGCTACAATTCCGACGATGTGAGCACAACAGCCAGCATCCCGGCTGCGAAGAAGCAGCCGGGATGCTTCCCCGTAACGCCCTCCGGCACTTGACACTTGACCCTCGGCACTTGACTCCCCATGGGATATTCCAGCCTCCAGCAGTGCGTCGACGATCTCGATCGCACGCAGCAACTGATCCGCATCAAACAGGAGATCGATCCGTATCTCGAAGCGGCGGAAATTCAGCGGCGGGTGTACCAGGCCGGCGGTCCCGCGATTCTCTATGAGAACGTAAAGGGCTGCCGGTTCCGCATGGTGTCGAATTTGTTCTGCACGCTGGATCGCACTCGTTTCCTCTTTCGCGATGCTCTCACCGCGGTTCGGCATCTGGTGGAACTAAAAATCGAACCGGCGGAACTGGCAAAACGACCGTGGCGGTATCTCGATGTCCCGCGGACCTTGTGGTCGATGTGGACCCGCCGGGTGCGCAGCGGTCCCGTCTTTGCGAATGAGACGACCATCGACCAATTGCCGCGGTTGCACAGTTGGCCGAATGACGGCGGGGCGTTTGTCACGCTGCCGCAGGTGTATACGGAAGACCCCGATCAGCCCGGTTTCACGCGGTCGAACCTCGGGATGTACCGTATTCAACTCACCGGTAACGAGTATGTGCCGAACAAGGAAATCGGGCTGCATTATCAACTGCATCGCGGCATCGGCGTGCATCACGCGGCGGCGGTGCGACGGGGCGAACGACTCAAGCTCAACATCTTCGTTGGTGGTCCGCCGGCGATGACACTCGCCGCGGTGATGCCTTTGCCGGAAGGGCTTTCCGAATTGCTGTTTGCCGCAGCGCTCGGACGGCGCGGCATCCGCATGGCGGCGCGTCCGGACAGTCTGCCGGTGTGGACCGACGCTGATTTTTGCATCACCGGGTCCATTGACCCAATGGCAACCAAACCCGAAGGCCCGTTCGGCGATCATCTCGGATACTACAGCCTTGCTCATCCATTTCCGGTGATGGACGTGAGTCATGTTTATCACCGCAAAGATGCCATCTGGCCGTTCACCGTGGTCGGTCGCCCGCCGCAGGAAGACACGTCCTTCGGGGCGATCATTCATGAAATCACCGGGCCGATTATTCCGACCGTCATCCCCGGCGTGAAAGCGGTCCATGCGGTGGACGCGGCAGGCGTGCATCCTCTGCTCTTGGCGATGGGGAGCGAGCGCTACGTGCCGTTTGCGAAGACGCGCCGGCCGCAGGAATTGCTGACGATTGCGAATGCGATTCTCGGACAGGGGCAGTTGTCGCTCGCCAAGTATCTGTTCATCGCGGCGAAGGAAGACGCACCGGACCTGGAGATTCACCACATCGACGAGTTCTTCCGGCACATGCTGGAGCGCGTCGACTGGGAACGGGATCTTCACTTCCATACGCGGACCACAATTGACACGCTCGATTACTCAGGGGATGGACTGAACGCGGGATCGAAAGTGGTGATTGCCGCCGCGGGGGCTTCACGACGGACGCTGCCGACGGAAGTCCCGGCGGGGATGTCGCTGCCGAGTGGGTTCAGCGATGTGCGGGTGTGTTTGCCGGGGGGGGTGGCGGTGTCGGCGCCGCGGTTTGAACTTCCCAGGGATGGCAATCCCTGGGCTTCCGGTGGTGATGTTGAATCTGCGGTGATGCGGTTTTGCGATGCGGTTTCGCCAGAGCATCCGTTGAATGCCTTTCCGTTGATCGTGCTCGTGGATGACGCCGAGTTCACCGCGCGGACGCTCAACAACTGGCTGTGGGTGACGTTCACGCGGTCCAACCCGGCGGCGGACATTCACGGCGTGGGCTCATTCACCCAGCAGAAGCACTGGGGGTGCCGGGGCAGTCTGATCATCGACGCCCGCATCAAACCGCACCACGCTCCGCCATTGATTGAAGACCCGGCGGTGACGAAGCGGGTGGATGCCCTCGGTGCGCCGGGCGGACCGCTGCACGGCATCGTTTGACGTCCGTCACAGTCCGGAGCGCAAGCGACGGAGTGAGTGACCGCCGTCGCTTGCGCTCCGGGCTGCGAAAGAAGACATCAAATCGCGAAATCCGTCTCACGGCCGAAGAGTCGATCGAGCACGTCCTGACTGAGATCAATCCCCTGCGTGTCCCCTCCATCGCGATCCGTCGGGTTAATGTGGCAGTATGCTGACCATGGACCGAGGTGTCTCCAGCGACCGGCGCGGGGCGGTTCACCGGGCAACACCGGCGTCGTGCAGCGATTGCAACTGATGGTGGTGAAGCCCTGATCGTGCAGCGGGTTGATGATCACATCGTTCGATGTGAGATAGGCCTGCATCTCTTCGTCCGACATGTTGGCGAGCACGTTCACCCGGACGGCGTTCATGTCCTGATCGAGCGCCAGAATCGGCACACCGCCGCGACGGCCCCCTTCGGCACGACGCAGACTGCCGACGATGCCGTCATACTTCCCGGTGACGGTCAGCAGCGGCTGAATCTTCCGCATGTTGCAGCACTCTTTCTGTCCTTCCGGTGTGAGATAGAGCACGCCGTGGGCTTTGATCTGCTCGGTCATCGTCATGGTCGGATAGAGCGTGATGACGTCCAGCCCCTGTTCTTTCATGAGGCGATCGCGGGTGTCGAGCGTTTCCTGAAAGTTGACGCCGGTGTCGACGAAGAGGACCGGAATCTTCAATCTCGCCTGCGAAATCATGTGGCAGACAATGCTGCCCGCCATCTGCATCGCCGACAATGCCGCCAGGCGGTCGCCGAAGATGGACGCGGCCCACGACAACAATTCCTGCGGAGTCCGCTCTTCCAGAGTCTTGTTCAGCGGGGCGAGATCCGCCTGTGTCAGTCGAGGCATCCGATGCGTTCCAATGGTCCAAAGTCGATGGATGTTCGCGAAGAAATCGGAGTGTAGCAGTTTCGCGGAAATGGGGGCAATCGAGGCTTCGATAGGGATGGCGGCTCGCACCCCGGCTGCTTCCGGGCAGCCGGGGTGCTGATCTTGGCAACCTGTTTTTCCAATTCGAGCATCCCGGCTGCGAGGAAGCAGCCGGGATGCGGTGTGTCTTGAGCTCGTGAAAACCGCGTGCGCTTCGCGTCGCCACCCCGCAACGGTATACTTTCGGCACGTTCCATTCTGACCACATCATGCATTCGCATTCCTGGAGGGACACCCTGATGACCACTCGTTCGACACGTCGCAACTTTCTGAAGACGACCGCGGCTCTCGCCGGGGCGTCCATGCCCTACTGGTTTACCACCACGCAGAACCGCGCGCTCGGCCACAGCCTCGTCAACGGGCGGCCCGTGCTCGGTTGCATCGGTACCGGCGACCGCTGGCATCAGGTGGTCGGCGGGGCGTTGAATCACTCCGACGGTGTCGCCGTGTGCGATGTCGACCGGCTGCACATGGAACAAGGCCGTGACAAGGTGCGGGATGCGATGGCCAAGAAGGGCAAAGATGCCCAGGTCGAGATGTACGAAGACTATCGCAAGCTGCTCGACCGCAAAGATATCGACGTGGTGACGATCGTCACCCCCGATCACTGGCACAGCAAAATTTCCATCGATGCCATGCGGGCTGGTAAAGACGTTTACTGCGAAAAGCCGCTGACCCTCACCATCAACGAAGGGAAGCAGATTCGCAAAGTGCTGCAAGAGACGAAGCGCGTCTTTCAGGTGGGCACGCAGCAGCGCAGTGAAATGGGGCTGAACTTCCTCAAAGCCGTCTCGATGATCAAGCAGGGCCGCATTGGCAAAGTGCAGAAACTGATCGTCGACATCGGCGGGGCACCGGGTGCGAAAGACATTCCGGTCGCCGAGGTTCCGAGCGAATTGAACTGGGACATGTGGCTCGGCCAGGCCCCGATGGTGGAATACCGCAGCAAGTCTTCGGGCGGGAAGTATCCGCACAGCCGCGTCCACTACGAATTCCGCTGGTGGTACGAATACTCCGGCGGCAAGATGACCGACTGGGGTGCCCACCACGTCGACATCGCTTCGTGGGCTCTCGGCATCGATGAAACCGGCCCGCTCAGCCTTGAAGGGACCGCGGAGCATCCGTGCGAATTCAAGGACGGCGTGCCGCAGCGCGACGACTGTTATAACGCCGCCACCAAATTTGACGTGACGGTGATGTGTCCCGGCGATGTCGAAATGCACATCGTCAGCCATTCCAAAGACGGCAACGGCATTCTCTTTGAAGGGACGGAAGGCCGGTTCCACGTCAGCCGCGGCGGCATGAAGGGGGCTCCGGTCGAAGCCCTGAAGGATAAGCCGATCACCGAAGAAGACCTGATGAAGTTGTACAAGGGGAAGAAGCCCGGCAACCACATGGGCAACTTCTTCGAGTGCGTTGCCGATCGGACCGACCCGATCTCCGACGTCTATTCGCACCACCGCGCGATGACGACCTGCCATCTCGCGAACATCGCCATCCGCATCGGTCGCAAGATCAACTGGGATTCAAAGACCGAGCAGATTGTGGGAGACGCCGATGCCAACAAGTGGCTCACCCGCGAGCAACGCAAGGGCTACGAGATTGATGTCACCGTGTGATGTCGATTGAGAGTTGAGAGTTGAGAGCAAGCGGAAGCCCAGGGACTGCGGTCCCTGGGTTTCTTCAGCATGGAGAAAACAATGTCAGACCTCTACGCCACCGCGGAAGCGGCAGTCAAGCCCCTCAGTCCGCAGGAACGGTTGACGTTGGCCGAGCAGTTGCTGGCAAGTCTTCCGGAAGAGATGACGGAAGACGTCGAATCGCAATGGGCAGCAGAAATTCAGCGTCGCTGGCAGCGGTATCAGTCCGGCCAAAGTGTAACGAGCAGTGCTGAAGATGTGTTTGCTCGCCTCGAAGGACGGCCAGCGTGACGGCCATCCGCTTTTTGCCGGAAGCGGAACAGGACCTGTCGGATGCCTACGACTGGTATGATTCCCAGCAATTGGGGCTCGGATCGCGATTTATTGCAGCCGTTCGTGAGGCCTCGATCAAATGCTCTTCTGACCCACTGAGTCACGAACTTTATCTGGAAATTTTTCGACGGCGGCGCGTCTGGGGATTTCCCTACGACATCGTTTTCCATGCGGATGATGGTTTATTGACCATCGTGGCGATTCGCCACCATTTCCGCGGCACCGATGATTGGCGTCACCGGTTGTAGTGCCACCGACGTCGAATTTGGTGGCCACCTCAGATTCGCGGAGATCCCACAAAATGAGTGACGACACAAAGATCGATCTCCGAACGTCCGTCCGTTTGCGTCCTTCCATGTATGTTGGCAGCATCGACGACCGTGGACTGATGGCGCTGTTCCGCGAAGCGCTCGATTTCTCCCTCGAAGAATTTCGCCACGGTCACGCCACGCGGATTACAGTCCAATTCCATCGCGATCAATCGCTTTCTGTGAGTGATGATGGCCAAGGACTCGACCTGACTCCCGCATCACCGGCGACGGCTTTTGAACGGTTTCTCACGGATCACATGTGGCCGGTACGCCGGAATGGCGTGTGGATTTCCAGCTACAGCCTCGGATTATGGACCGTCAATCCCCTCTCGTCATCGTTCTTTGCGGAATCCCGTCTGGGCGGCCAACGGGGACGCATCCGTTTTGAATGTGGCGAATGTGTCAAACCGTTGCACGTCGAACCGGATGACGGCGAGGACGGATTCCACGTTCACTTCCGTTATGACGAAACCATTTTCCCCGGTGCCCATTTTGATGCTGCCACGTTACGGCACACCGTGTGGGAGCAAGCCGCGCTGCATCCTGGCTTGCGCATCGATTTCATCGATGAAGCCGCGGGAACGGTAGAACGCTTTCGTTCGCCCGAAGGCGTGCTCACGCTCTTGCTTGAAGAATGCCGCGACAAGGCGACCGTCTGGCCCGAGCCTTTGCGGATGGAAATGCAACAGGGGCCGTTTCGATATGATCTGGCGGTTCACTGCGTGCAGGCGGACTGCTTTTCATACTCAGCATTTGCGAATGGTTCGCAGACTCGACAAGGTGGAGCACACGTTGTGGCGACTCGCGATGCGGTCGCTGTTGTCTTGCGTCGCCTTGCAAAGCAGGAATCGGCCGAGAAAGTCTCCTGGCCGCTCGAAAAATTGCTGCGTGGCATCGTCGTGGCGATCGCGGTCGATGTCCCCGATGCGATGTTCGAGGGGCCAACCAGGGAAAAACTGGCGAATCACGAAATTGAAGCCTCGATCCGCGAGTTCGTGACGCACAGTCTGGCGAATCTGCTGGCACGCAAGCCGGACCACCTGCGGCTCTGGCGCGAATGGCTTACCGCGGACTCGCCGTTAGCGTGACGTCATCCACCCACAGCCGCCCCGTGGCACCGTTGAGGCCCACACGCAGAATCATCTCCCGCGCCTTTTGCGGCACGGCGAAAGTTTTCGTCGGGCGTTCCCAACCAGTGGTGTCGGTCCAAGGTCCCATGATCGGTTCGGCGATCACCTTTCGCAGGTCGTCGTAGAAGTGAATCACGAAGGCGGGTTTTTCGTAGCTTTCTGCCCCGTTGCGGATGTTGTCCGCTTTGTATTGCAGGGTGATTTGCACGCTGCCGATCTTGTTGCCGTCGATCGCCATGCCCTGCAGCGACTGGGCCGGACGTTCGGGTTCGTTCGTTTCATACAACGCACACGGGGAACCATCCGGGCCGGCGTCCGCGGCGATGGACATCATCCGTTGATAGTGCCAGTGGTCGGGGTAGCCATCCTTATTTTCATCGATGTCGAAGCCGCCGTTGGCGATTTTCGGATGGAGCGGATCGGGCCGCACCTGCCGCTTGGCTTCCGATTCCCCCGTCATCGGCACGAACAGCGTGTTGATGAGCTTGGTCGCTTTCAGCTTGCCATCCTGCTTTTCAAAGAGATGGAATACCTGCCGGTAGCGTTCGCCCAGCGGAATGATCATCTTGCCGCCGTCTTTGAGTTGATCGACCAGCGGTTGCGGCACGTTTTCCGGCGAACAGGTCACGATGATCTTGTCGAACGGCGCGTGCTCGGGCCAGCCGAGATAACCGTCGCCAACTTTGGTGAAGACGTTGTCGTAACCCAGACGTTTGAGCCGTTCCGCGGCTTGCTTGCCAAGTTGTTCGACGATCTCGATCGAATACACCTCTTTCACCAGCGGGGACAGAATTGCCGCTTGATACCCGCTGCCGGTACCGATTTCTAGCACCACGTCCTCGGGTTGCGGATCGATGGATTCCGTCATGTACGCCACGACAAACGGCGGTGAAATCGTCTGCTTGTAGCCGATGGCGAGTGCCGCATCGTGATAAGCCAGATTGCGCAGACTCAGCGGCATGAACTCATGGCGTGGGATCGTCCGCATGGATGTCAGCACACGCGGGTTGCTCACCCCTTCGCGCTCGATGTACTCGCTGACCATCTTGTTGCGCGCGTCGCGAAAGGGATCGCGCGATTGCGCGGTCACGGAGGTTGACGTCAGAACCGCAACAAGGCAGCATCCGCAGAACAATCGGAACATGAGCGGAACTCCAAGGGACGGGGCGGTGTCATTGTAACACGCCAGCCCGGTTGTCCCACACTGAGTTTGCCCAATCGATTTGGCAGCTTGCGTGTAGGCTTCGTGTGCCACTGGCTCTGCCAGTGTCTTCTACGTGTCAATCGATGAACGCGATGATCTGAAGACACTGGCGGAGCCAGTGGCACACAAGCGATACATCCAGCGTGTCACGTCGTGGCGAGAACGTCTGTTTTGCGGTTGCACGCCGCGGTTGTCGACGAAGCACGGTTCGGCACCGAGATGCTTTCGGCTGGCTCTTTTCGAACGTGGTTGAGCAAACCCGGCTGTGGGTTTTTCGTCGCGACCACCTGGATTTCGGTGCACACCGCCGGGGCGATGCGGCCGATGCCGCAGTTGAGTTGCCACCACCAGCGATAATTCTCGAGAGGCCGCAACGGACCACCCGAAATCGTGCGGAAGCCACGGGTTTGCTGCACGGTGACGTCACAGTGCTGCTCCATCGCCCGCAGAAATGTTCCGCGTGTGAATGCCTGCAGATGTCCGCGGATCTTTTTTGTACCGATGAGGCGATCCCAAACCGGGACGACATGTTTACGGATGACCTGTGCCGGTGGCGTAAAAATTGGCACGCCGAGAATCATCGTCCCGCCGGGTTTTAACACTCGCGACAGTGTTTCCATCGCCACATCGATCGTCGGCAGATGTTCGAGAACCTGCTCGCAGATCACGACATCAAAATGGTTGGACGGCAGAAATGGTAGTCCGCTGAGCAGATCGCCTTCGGTCAGTGACGACCACGCATCGCGCTTGTAGAGATTGTCCCGTAACTTCAGATCGACGCCGTGGAATTCGACGGTACCAAGATCGTTATGCTCTTCGATGTACCGCATCGAGACGCCATTCCAGACGCCAACGTCGAGGAGCTTGATGGTTTCGCCCTGTTCGGCAGCCCGTGTAATGAGCCGAGCCATGTCTTGAGCAATGGCGTAGTACCGCGCCTGGCGGAGGCTGAAACGTTCTCGGCGGGTGGGATCAACGCCGAAGGCGCAGGACACAGGGAGATTGGTCATGCCAGTTCCGTGGCGAAGCACCCGAGAAACATGCCCTCCCACCATCCATGGCAGGAGGATCGCGGAGCATCTTACGGTCTTGGGAGAATGGGGCAATCCCAAATCAGCGGAATTTGCCAGACGAGCAACCCGCCCTCGTCCGCTTGCGCTTTGCGGCTCCCCAACTCCGCACGTCTTGTCAATTCGAGCATCCCGGCTGCCAGGAAGCAGCCGGGATGCGGGCGTTGCTATCACCGGATGGTCGTGTGTGACGCCGGCAAAACGGTTTGTGTACTCCGGCCGAGAAGCACGAGATTGTGTTGGCGAAGGAACCGGCGCTGCTTTGTCAGTACCGTGATGTCCGTCGGCAACTCGGCTTCCAGTTGATCGAGCCGGTCATCGCGTGTGAGCAGCAATCCGTCGGGATGCGTGGCGAAAAACTCCGCGATTTGCGGCTTCTTCAAGCGATGCACATGGCGTTCAGCATAGAACACGAGATTCGGGGCGAAGTATTCGTAGGTTGCAAGTTGCGCGTTCGCACCGTTGGGTAAGGCTTGGATATAGCGACCGAAGGTAAGCCCATCCTGATGACGTGCGACCCACATCGGACAGATCCCGACAACGGTCACCGCCAAGGCCACCGCTGTAATGGCCAAGGTCCGTACGGCACGCAGCCGCTGATGCTGACACACATACTGATACGCCACACCGGCCCCGACGAGCGGCCAAAGCCCCACGAGCGCGAGCCACCATTCATCGGGAAGAAAATACACTGCGGCAAAAGGGAAGCCGACCAGAATCGCGGCTCCCACAACGGCTTGAATTCGGCAAGCGTTTCGGAATCCGCTACCGCCGAACGTCGCCGCTTCCCGACGCCACTGCGTGAGATAACCGCCGACCAGCAACGCCAAGGCGGGATATGCCGGCAGCACATAGTTCGGCAGCTTCGTCTTCGCCATCGAAAAGAACCCGATCCACGCCCCAGCCCACACCAGCAGGAACAAGTCTGCTGCGTGCCCCGTTCCCGGCATGCTGAGCCGCTTGGACGCCCGCCAGATTGCCAGTGGCAGAAAGACTGACCACGGCAGCGTCCCCATCAAGACAACGGGGATGTAGTAAATGAACGGGCCACGGTGGTTTTCCATGGGCTTCAAGAACCGACCGACATTGTGACCGCCAAGAAAACCCGCCAACCATTCGCCGTCGGTTTGAATTCCTACTGTCACGTACCACGGCAGCGCGATTGCGGCAACGATCAGCGCTCCCATCGGCACGCGCATCGCCAGCGATCCCCGCAGCACGCGAATCGGTTGGAGCGTCTGCCATGTGGCGATGATCCAGCGCTGCCACCACACGCGCGGGGCTGATTCGGGTTGATCGAGCCGGTAATCCAGTTGCTGTCGGATCAACAGAAACAGGCCGATGATCGTGCACGGCAGCAGAACACCAATCGGACCCTTTGCCAACACGGCAAAGCCCATGGCGATGTACATCGGCACTGTCTGGAGACCCGTTGCGGGGACAAACTCCTGCCACGGTCGGCGCGGTAATGAGGTTCCACCTACGTTGCCGAAGCGCCCGCCGTGGCGTATCGCCGTCGCCCAGACGTAACCGAGGAATGCCGCGGTGGTACAGAAGATCAGGGTGGAATCCGGTGTCACCGAACGCCCCACGGCCGCGAACATCAGACAAGTGCACAGTACGATCGCGGCCCACAAGCCCACTTCGGCCTGGAAGAGTTTTCGCCCAAGATGATACGTCCACAGCGACGTGCCGACAGCCAACAGCGATGAGCCAAACCGGGCAGCGAACTCGCTGACGCCGAATACCGTGTACGAAGTGAGCATGAGCCAGTAGACGAGGATGGGTTTGTCAGTCCGCAGTTCATCGTTGAACGTGGGGACAATCCAGTCGCCACGGAGAAACATTTCACGACCGCAGACGGCATTTTTGGGCTCGTCTTCATCGAACAGGGCCGCTGCGCCGAGGTTCGTAAAGAACACCAGGCCGGCGGCCAGAATGATGAGCAGTTGGTCGCGCCACAAAGTCGTTGTCGGAGGCCGATCCATGGCCGGGCATCACTTCTGCAAGAACCCGCTCGTGGTCGGAACCCCCTCGCCCCGCCATCACGCGATGGCGGACTGTAGTCGACACCCCCGTTCCAGAGCAACGGGAGAATTGGGGTAACCTGCGGTCGGTTTCCCTTTCATGCACAATGATCACGAGGCATTTCACTACGTCTGAATTTTCTCGCGATCATTCTCATAAACTGGCATTGAGGAAAAAAACGGCGGAAGTTATTGTCCGAGCGTTGTTCCGATCACAATCTCATCGCGAGTGTTTTCTGACGGCATTGAAGACGGCAGAAAACACGATCTGGGTCATCCGTTCGTTTGGTGACTCACGCGGTTTGAAAACCGACGACTATTGGACCTGAGCATTCGGGTCGGCAAGGAGGCCTCCTCGTGTCATACGGCCCAACCCAACGCCAACAGCAGGTTGCGGTGCAAATCCGCTGGATGATTCGGCGGGATATGCCTGAAGTGCTGGACATCGAACAGCAGAGCTTTGAGTTCGCCTGGACCGAAGAAGACTTCCTCTGCTGTCTCCGTCAACGGAACTGCATCGGGATGGTCGCCGAGCACCAGGAACGCATCGTTGGCTTCATGATCTATGAACTGCTCAAATCGCAGTTGCATGTCCTGAATTTCGCCGTTGCCCCGTGGGCTCGGCGGATGGGGATCGGCGGCCAGATGATCGATAAACTCGTTCACAAGCTGGCGCAACAGCGCCGGACCGAAATTCGGCTGGAAGTGCGTGAAGGGAATCTTCCCGCGCAGTTGTTCTTCAAGTCGCACGAATTCGCGGCGACGAATGTGCTCCGCGGACATTATGAAGACACGGCGGAAGACGCCTATGTCATGCGGTATGTCCTCGATCACACAGCGGACGCGGTGACTCCATACGCACCGAAGAATCGCATCTCGGAATACGAAGACGCGTAATTGACCCTGACAATCAACGGACTCCGACCAGAGCCGGGCTTCCAACAGCCCGGCTCTGATCGTTGACGGACCGGATTCAGGAGGGCATCGGCACGCCGAGTTCCGTCAGCAGTTCACGGACTTTCTGACTGACAAAATCGCGCACGCCGCGGAATTCCTCGGGGCCCATTTCGCGCGGATCGGGGATCTGCCAGTCCACCCGACGGTCCGCAGCGATGAACGGGCAGGCATCGCCGCAGCCCATCGTCACCGTTGCCGCATACCCCGTTTGCGGCACCTCTTGCAACGACTTCGACGTGTGCTGCGAGAGGTCGTATCCCAACTCGGCCATCGCCGCGATGGCTTTGGGATTCACCTTGCCGGACGGTCGCGAACCAGCGCTGTAGGCTTCAACGCGATCGCCGCCATGAATCTGGGCGAAGGCCTGGGCCATCTGGCTGCGGTTGGAATTCTCGACACAAACAAATAGTAGGCGGAGGGGTTCGGCAGACATCATGAATCCGCGACAAGGGTCGAAGGAGATGGGACATGGACCAGACGGTCCACGGGGACGGCGACGAGCGCTCCCACCACGGGGGCGGTGAGATAGATCCAGAGCAAGTGCCAGTCGCCAATGAACAGGGCGGGAGCAAGTGACCGCGCCGGGTTCATCGACGCCCCGCTGATCGGTCCGCCAAAAATGGCTTCAAATGCGATGACCGACCCGACGACGATTCCCGCGGTAATCCCTTTTTCCTTTGAACCGCGCGACACCGACAGCACCACAAACATCAGAATGAAAGTCAGGGCGACCTCAAGAAAATAGGCTTGCCGCATCTCCACCACGCTTGGGTCCGGCTTTCCCCAGGGACGGGTAGCACCGAAAGTGTGGGGGATGGCAACCATAACCCATTGCTGAGTGGTCGATTCAATCTTCTCTTGTCGGTGAGGCGTTTCTGACCCGAAAATGGCCCAGATTGTGGCTGAAGCAATCACAGCACCCAGTACCTGGGCTGCGATGTACGGCACCACTTCACTCCACGGAAAGCGTCCGGCCGCGGCGAAGGCAATCGTCACCGCAGGATTGATGTGGGCTCCCGAGACCTCACCCACGGTGTAGATCATCGCCAGCACAACGAGACCGAAGGTGAGACCGATGCCGACGTGTGTCACGGCACCACCGGTCATCTGATGGAACACCACGGCCCCGGTGCCACAGAACACGAGAATCGCCGTTGCGATCACTTCCGCCGTCAAACGCGCCCGCATGGTGGACTCCTCATGAATGAGCGAGCAGCCTACCACGCAAGGGGGTAAATCAACACTCTTCAAAACTTCATGCCGCGCTGACCGCGTGATCGGTCCGGCAGCTACGCCTGGTTCCGGCGCGCATCCGCAGCCAACAGGTCGAGGAATTTGCGGGATTCAAGATAGACCTGTGGCGTGACGTCACGGATCTTGGCCTTGATTTTGACCTGTAAAGCCTTGGCAGCGGCATAGATGTTGTCGTTAACCACGGAGGTGCCCCCCGTTTGAGCACGAACCATCAGCAACTCTTCGATGGCTTTGCGATCATCTGCATAGTCCGCCAATTGCAACAATTCGGGCCATTGAATGTGGCCGGTTGCGCGATCGTACTGACTGTCGGAGAGTTGCGGCGGTGGAGTGGTCGCCGTCATTGATTCCCGGCGTTCACGTTTGGCGCGTTCACTGGCGTAATACCTTTCACGCTGGGCCATCCCCATCTCTTGCCGCTGGAGAGCGGTCTCGTGCCATTGCTTCTGGTTCTCGATGTACGCCGACCGGGCCTTCTCGTAATCGACCATTCCCCGCGAAATATTCTCGTAGGCTTCCCCTTGAGCCCGAACCGCTTCGGCATACCCGCGGGCCTGGCTTTCCGCCGGTGTCACACCGATGTTCCCCGAGTAGTTCAAGCCACCCCACCATCCGCCGGGATAAGCGCGGCGGACTCCGCCGTACGGTCCACGGTGAACCTGCGACCAGACCGCCGTTGAGAACCCGCACAGTAAGGTGACGGCCACAATCAGAGGACGAGACGCAATCATGATGGCACTCCTGTCTGGGGCCGACGGTTCGAGAACTTCCCGCGCGATTTCACACACCTCGATTTCAAAATCTGTTGTACTCCATGCGAATCAGCACCTCAAGGATGATGTTTCACAACCGGCTGACATCGTCAAAGATGAGAAAAAGATGACCGGTCTGCATACCGGCTTTGCGGAACGTCCACGGAAATGGCATGCTTCTCTGGTGGCCGCTGCGCCTTCGTCGCACTTCCTCGCTGCTCCCACATCAAAAGGCCAACCATGACGACGCGATGGATTTGGATCGCCTTGTTTTCTCTTACGCTGTTTGCCGTTCCCCTTGTCTCACGCGCGGCTGCGGACCCGCTGGCAGAATTGCGAACCGGCCTGGCGGCAAGCGATCCCAACCAGCAGTCCGAAGCGGTCACGAAAGTGGCAGAACTCGGACCGTTTGCCGCAACCTTGACTCCCGATTTGGTGAAACTGCTGGCGACAAAAGACCTCGCCTTGAAAGTCGAAGTCATCACGGCCCTGGGGGAAATCGGCGAAGGAGCCGCGGATGCGGTGACTCCGTTGCGCGGGCTCACACAAGACAAAGAAACCCTTGTCCGTCATTCGGCGTGGGTCGCCTTGAAGCGGATGGCCCCGGCGTCGCGCGCGGCTGCGGCAGACCTCGATCGCAGTTTGGAAGATCCCGAATTGATCGTGCGCCTGGCCGCTGCCGAGGCCGCGCTGACATTCGATCCCGGCACGGGTCCGCATCGAATCGTCAAGGCCCTCGCCGTGCTGGCGGAAGGTCTTAAGAGTGATTCGGCTCATCTGTGCCGCGAATCGGCGCAGGCCTTGGTGGCTGCCGGACCATTGGGAGTACCAGCCTTGCTGGAGGCCGTCAAAGCCGCCAAGCCGAGTGGTTTAGTTCCCGCTCTGGAAGCTCTCGCGCTGGTGGGGAACCAAGCCGACCCGGCGATTCCGGCGGTCCTGGCATTGAAGCCCGGAAACGACGCCTCCGTTGCGGCGGCTCAAGCTCGGACACTGTCTGCCATCGCTGCTGATGCCCAGGTCGTCGTCCCCGTATTGACAGCCCTTGCCAACCATAACGCCCCGTCAGTTCGGGCGGCGAGTGTGACAGCGTTGGGAACCTATCCCAAGGCGGCCGAAGTGACGATCCCCCTGTTGGTGAAAGCGTTGCAGGACAGAGAAGTGTCGGTGCGATTAGCAGCCGTCAGTGCGATTGCCGCCCATGGGCCCGCTGGAAAAGCCGCGATCTCGGCACTCGACGCCGCACTCGCTGATGCCCAGGGAGCGGTGACCATTCGCGCCGCGGAAGCGCTGGCCATGATCGGGTCGGCGTCCGTTCCAGCATTGACCAAGCGACTCGATGACCCGCACTACGGCGAACTCGCCCTGCAAGCACTGGGACACATGGGGCCGGAAGGAGTTTCGGCGACACCAAAACTCGTCGAGAAACTGGGACAGCCCGGTAATTTGTCCGTTCGCGAACTCTGCCTGACGCTGGCCTTCATCAAGGCCGATCCCTCCGTCGCTGGCCCCGCGTTGCAGAAGGTGGCTTTGGATAGCAAGAATCCGGCCCGTGCACCCGCCATCTTTGCTCTCGGCCGGATTGGCGATCGGACCGCAATCAAGCTGATTACCAACGCTGTGGAAGATGACGACCCGGTGGTCCGTTTGGGGGCCGCCTGGGCCTTGTTGCAATTCGATCCGAAGAATCCGGAATACATCCAGATTGCAGTCCCACGGCTGCAAATCGGTCTCGAACGCCCTGATCCGCGGGTCCGCATTATGGCGGCGGAAACCCTTGCTCAACTCGGCCCCGCGGCCGCAGCGGCGGTTCCCGCGCTCACCAAGCGCATCGGTGAAGACGACGAACCATTGGTCCGGGCACATTGTGCATTGGCGCTGGCACAAATGGGTAACGCCAGCCGCACAGCGGTTCCGGCACTCGTCCAGATGTTGCAGTCCGAACCGGGCGGGGGGCGTCGCGCCGTGTTGTTCGCATTGGGAAATCTCGGTCCCGTGGCGATCGATGCCTTGCCGAACTTACGCAAAGAAGCGCTGACGGGGCCGCTGTTTGATCGCACGCTGGCAGCCTGGGCGGTTTTGAAAGTCCGTGCCGATCAGCGGGAAATCAACCAGATGGTTCCGGTGTTAATGACCCGTTTGACTCGCGAAGAACCCGAAGCCGCCGTGCAATTGGTGCAGTTACTCGGGGATCTCGGCCGCGGCCGTCCGGAGATCGTGAAGTTTCTGGAAGTGTTGCGACAAGCTCCGGTCACCAGTGTTCGTGAAGCTGCCGAAGCAGCCTACAAAAAGGCGACCGCAAAGTAGCCATCACGCTCCCGCGTGATGAGCGGTGCGTTTCAGGAAGGCATTTGAGTCACAGGCTGGCTTCTCTGGCGGCAGACTGATGGTTGTTGCGCTCATCACGCGGGAGCATGATGGCGACTTTCTCTTATTTCCACCGCATCCACGACCATGGCCACTTCCGTCGCTGTGATTGCGATTGGATGAACCGCAGCAAATCCGCGCGGACGGCATCCATCGAGCGATAGCGCCGATGAGGGTTGACCGACATGGCCCGCAAGATGATGCGTTCCAGCATCCGTGGCAATTTTGCCTGCACCTGCCGCGGGGACGGGAACTGACCTTTGCGGATCTTGCGGACGACTTCGGCCCGCGTGGGGGCGTCAAACGCCGGCTGCTGCGTGCAGAGTTCGTACAGGGTCACGCCGAAGGAATAGATGTCCGTCCGGATGTCGGTCTTCCCGGCGAGTTGTTCCGACGACATGTACCGCAGCGTCCCAGCGGCGCGATATGGGTCGGACGATTGCGGTTGCTCCGATGGTCGGGCCAATCCGAAATCGGTGATCCACACGGCTCCTTGCGGATCGATGAGAATGTTCGCCGGCTTGATATCACGGTGCAAAATCGACCGTGTGTGGGCATGTCCCAGGGCCACACAGATCTGCACACCGATCTTGGCAAACTGCACCCAACTGCTGCGGCGAATGACGTGCTGGGATGCCCCGGTGACTGCACTCGGTGGGACCCGCCGCGGTGCATCCTGTTCACCGGCCACGATGGAGCGCAAATCGTCGTCAGTCACGCCTTGCGGATAATCACGCAGCCATTCGATCAGGCGATCCAGACTGACCCCGGCCACCAACATCATGGCGTAGAATCGGACTCCACTTTCACTCCCGGAAGTATAAATCGGCACGATACGAGGATGGGCCATCTTGGCCGCGAGCATCGGCTCCCGCCAAATCTCATCCTCGGCAGCGACTTCATCACTAACGAGTTTGAGTGCCACGCGCCGGCCGGACTTCACGTCCTCCGCCTCGTACACCACTCCCATTCCACCGCGCCCCACCTGACGGATCAGTTTGAAGTCACCGAACCGTGTTCCCGGAGCGAATTGTTGTTTTCTGGGATCAAACCGAATGGTACTCGACGGATTCAGGTCCTCGAGCGCGATGGCAAAGGGAACCAGTCGGCGGATTTCCTCAGCGAGGTGGGGATACGCCGCAGCATAGGCATCGATGGAAGGGTTACGACCATCACGCCAGGCTTCCAGAAACGCGGTCACCACCACTTCCAACGGAACTCGCGCCGCGTCTGGCGGCGCGACGGCCGGCGGTGTCGCTTCATCGATCCATTCGGTAAAAAACACCTCGGACATGGGACTCCGTTCCTACGAGGCAGGGGGAAATAACCCCGAAACGCCGTTCAAGATCGGCCCACACAAATCCCGCAGCCGGGCCAGCGCGCGCACATACCGAATGCTGGCGGCTTGCGGTGTCAGTCCGAGAATTTCCGCTGTTTCGGAGTTCGAGCACTCCACGAAATGACGCAGCAGGATGATCTCACGATCATTCTCCAGCATCTTGTCGAGGATGTCGTGCAGCCACCGTTGGCGCTCATCGCGGGCCACAATCTGGCTCGGCGACGTCAGCCCTGCGGAACCGAAGAGCCAACTCGAGGGCTGCGAGACCGAGTTCGCCACATCGCCCGGCCGTAACTCGCGGCGTAAGTCACGCACCTGCGCTGCAAGGTGACGGCGATGGATATCCACCACCGTCTGCTTGGCCACGAGAATCAGCCAACCGACTGCTTCTTCGTCGGTTTGACCATCGAAGTGGACCAGCCGCGTCTCGGCCTGAAGGTAGATTTCCTGGAGGACGTCGTCATCGTCCAAACGACCGCTCAAGCGTCGATTCAATCGCTCCCGGACGATTGCGCGCAACCGTTCGCGCATCGTATGGCATAATTCCGCCAACGTGCTGCGGTCACCGTTCCGTAGCCCGGCGGCAAGAGCATCGTTGGTGGCGGATGATTCGGGCATGCTGCGGCTGTCATCTCGATACGAACTGACGAGTTCCCGGAAACTTTGACCGGCGATTCCGGCCGAAAATGGTCAACCGATGTTGTCGCAGAACTTTTCCTGCCGCGGGTGTTGATGCCCTCGAATCGCTCCCGTTTTGTATCTTGACGCGGAATATCGCTGGAAGCCAGACAAACTGGTCGACGGGGAGGTTCTCCGTCGCAAATACCGCCGAAATCGTGGAACGAAGTGCGCTCGTACTTCGTCGCCCTCGTTAATTCAACGCGTTCCCCCGAAGCGCGCGTCTTGTGGACCGCGCCCGACAGCGGAGTCAATCGCACCATTGGCTCCGCTGTCGGAGTTTTCACTTCGACCGTCGAAATCACGTTACGGCGGATCGTGCCCTCCCTCACACCACGGGTTGCACCGGCCAATCCGACAAATCCCCTTCCACGCCCCCCGAATGGCTCCATACTTCTCGACCGCCTCGATGAAGTAGTGGCTGCAGGACGGAGTGAAGCGGCAGTGTTTCCCGAGCAACGGTCCAATAAAAACCTGGTAGAACCGCACGCCGAGAATGAGTCCGCGGGCGGGGAGTTGCCGAACGCGTTGACCAAAACTCACGCCGATGGCTCCTCGGCAGGTTTCGTTTCCGCGGCGGTCAACCGGCGGTGCAGTTTCTGGGCGAGCCGCACCAGCGACTGACGATACGGCACCAACCCGGCTCGCGCAGCCCCTTGGGGAATGGCGATCAAATTCATGCCCCGCGGAATTTCACTGCGGGACAACCGAAACGCCTCGCGCAGCAGCCGCTTCAACCGGTTTCGAACTACCGCGTTGCCCAACTTGCGAGACACGCTCAAGCCGATGCGTGTGTCATCACCTTTCTTCGCCGCCGCAAATACCAGCAGCACCCCATCACTGGCTTTGCACCGTTTGTCATAAACCGCCTTGAACTCAACGCTCTGTCTCAATCGCATGGCTTTGGGAAATGCGAACGATTGTGGGGAAATCGCCATCGGGGGCACTCCAGCGGGACTGGCACAAGCCACGGCATCGGGCCGTAACCGTCAATTTCCAGTCTACCGTAATTGACGTGGACGGGTCACGGGTCAACAATCCATGAACGCGGGCGCGCACTTTGGCGAGGCCGCGCGATGACTTCCTTGTGAGAATGCGATCAGTATGTCGGGTTCGAAAGACGAATTGCAGTTTGAAGACGAGCGCGCCGTTCCGGAGCGCCGGAGTTCCAGCGGTTGCCTGAAGTGGTTTCTGATTCTGGCCGGACTGGGCGGCGTCGGAATCATCGGCTGCTGCGGCGTGGGCTATTACCTGTTCATGCCGAAGATCGTCACCAAGCCGGCGCAAGTCGACGAGCTGGTGCAAGAGATCGCCGAGGTCAAGATGTTGCCTGATTTTCAGGGCGAAACCGGCGTGAAAATGAACTTCTGGTTCATGGAGATGCGGATGTGCCGCTATGCCCACACCTCCCGGAAGGGGGAACTGCAACTGATGGAAATGGCGATGAACGGTGCCAATGCCGGCGGCAACGCCGAACTGGAAGCCCAGATGCAAAACCAGAAACAGATGGAGATGAAGGCGTTAAACGTTAAAACCACGGAATCGCGGGAAATCGAGATTCGTGGGCAGTCCGCCACCTTCACAACGGTGTTTGGTCAGGATGTGTCATCGAAAACGGAGTATTACCAGGTTGAGGGGACGTTCCTAGGCAAGAACGGTCCGGCGAAGTTGATGATTCAGGTGGAAGCCGAGATCTGGAACCCTGAGGCGGTCTCGGAATTGCTGGAATCCCTGCCATAACCGGCAACGACGGCATAAACGGAGCAATCCCTTCGACCAGATCAGCGACATCGCCAGAAACCACTTCTTGACGATTGCCTTCCCAACCGAGATGATGATGACAGTTCCTAACCACCCTTGCTGCATTTGAATGTGGCATTGGGAGACATGAACATGCGTCTGCCAGTTGTGTTATTCGTCGGCTCGGCGGTTGGCCTGCTCTCCCTCAGCGGGACGGCTCTGGCTCAGTCACGGAGTTCCCTCGGCCAATCTGGTGGCGCCGGGGGCTTCACCGGCGGTTCGATGTTCTCGTCCGGGGCCAGCGCTGGTCGAGGCGGTGCTTCCGGCGGATTAGGCGGAGGTGGGCTCGGCTCCGGAGGTCTGGGTGGGTCTGGTGGCGGTTTAGGCGGAGCCGGTGGCGGCCTCGGTGGTGGCGGCGGCCAAGGGGGGGGGCTCGGTGGTCAAAACGGAGCAAATACCATCGGCCAGCAGCAAAACGCCGGCTTCATTGGCCGCAATAGCAGCAACAACAACCAGTTCATCGGTGCTGCAGCCCAAGGATTGAACGGCCAGAACGGCAATCAAAACGGCCAAAGCAACCGCCCATCGCGGCAAAGCACGAATCAGAACCAGTTCCAGAACACTGGTGGGCAAGAAACCAATCGGGCCGCAGGCGTTCGTCCCCGGCAAAAAGTGGCGTTTGATTATCCGCAATTGCAAATCGCGCAGGTGTTGACCAGCATTGAAGGACGCTTCAAGAAGCTGGCCAAATACAATCCCAGTTTGAATTCGGTCACGCTGGCTCAAGCGGCCGATGGAACCGTCGTGCTGACCGGCGAAGCCCGCAATGCCGCGGAAGCGAAGATGGCCGAATCGCTGGTCCGCCTTGAGCCTGGTGTCCGCAACGTGCGCAACGAAATGTCGTTTCCGCCACCGGTGGACGACGCCCAATAACTCTCCGAAGCCCACGGATGGCCATCCGTGGGAAGAGTTCCTCAACTCACATCGAACAGCACCTTCAACAAGGGTTGCTGTTGCACGACCGCAAAGCCTTCCGCCGCTCTTTCGAGCGGGAAGCGGGCTTGAATGAGTGGTTCCACTCGAACTTCCTGGCGCTCCAACGCAGAAATCGCCGGAGGAAACGGCCCGCACCGTGAGCCGACGACGTGAAACTCGTCGATCACAATCGGGGCTAGTGACAATGGCGGTGTGCCAGCAACGGTCGTCTTGAGCACCAACGTGCCGCGCGGTTTCAACCAGCGGAACGCGTCCTGTATGCCTGTTGGCGACCCCGTGCAATCGACCACCACATCGGCAACGCGCTGATCGGTTTGCTCCGATCGATGGATGACATCAATGCCACAATCACGGGCGCATTGCAGCTTCGATTCGTGCTTGCCAATCAGCATCAGCCGGTTCGTTTCTCTGGCCAGCACTTGCGCACAGAGTTGCCCTAATCGGCCGTCCCCCAGAATGAAGACCCGCTTCCCGGTGACGTCAATCTGCTCCAAGATCCGGAATGCCGCCGCAAGCGGTTCGACAAATACGGCGGCGTCATCGGGGACGGTATCGGGGACGCGATGCAGGTTCTGTTCGGGCAGCGACGCGAAATCCGCAAACGCTCCATTGCGTCCTAGAATGCCGAGCACCGTGCGATGCGGGCAATGATTGGGCGCGCCGGCCAGACACGTCAGACACTGATGGCAACTGCAATTGATCTCACCGACAACACGCTGTCCGGCATACCGGCCTGATTCGGCGACACCGACGAACTCATGGCCGAGCACTCCCTCGAAGCCCATGTAACCGCGGACGAGTTGGATGTCCGTCTCACACAGCCCGGCCCGTGTCACCCGTACCCGCACTTCACCCGCGGACGGCATCGGTGGTGGCGCTTCGGCATCGAATCGCAACTGATCATCACGCAATCGCAAAGCCCGCATCGTCGTGCTTTCCAATCAAGAAGGCGAAGAGAGGGAACCACGGAATACACGGACCACACGGAAGAAGAAAGGAAAAGAGGCGAAGAAAAAACGTGAAGCAGCGTCATCATCTTATCTGCCTCTTGAACGTGTCTTCTCCCCTTCCGTGTCCTCCGTGTATTCCGTGGTTCCCTCTCTTCTCTTCCGAATCTGTGTCCTTCTGCGAAATCTGTGGATCGCATTCGCATTTCTCACGTCGCTGCTGAGGTAGCCCGGGAATTGCCTGCTTTACCCAAGTGGTCGCTCCAGCGGGACAAACCCATCGAGTATTCCGCGTCGCAGCCTGATTCGTCAATCCGAATAGGGTTGCACGCTCGCCGATCACCCCTGTCCTCTGATACACTATCGTCCCATCGGTATCTGTCGGGAAGCGGCCGTTCCGGCGCTCATTTCCGCGGCCAATTTGAACTCAAGGACCTGTGGCGCATGGCGGTATTTCTCGGAATTGACGTGGGGACCAGCGGCACAAAAACCCTGGCCATGCGGGAAGACGGCACGCTCCTGGCCACCGCCACCGCCGAGTATCCCCTCTCCAGTCCCAAGCCCGGCTGGTCGGAACAGAATCCGGAAGACTGGTGGAAAGCCACCGTCGAGACCGTCAAAAAGGTCATGAAAGCCGGCAAGATCAAGCCGGATGACGTCGCGGGGATCGGGCTCAGCGGCCAGATGCACGGCAGCGTTTTTCTTGATAAGGCCGGTAACGTTCTGCGTCCGGCGATTCTCTGGAACGATCAACGCACCGCCGCCGAGTGTGCCGATATCGAGAAAAAAGCCGGCGGTCGCGAGAAGCTCATTGGCATGGTGGCGAACCCCGCACTGACGGGTTTCACCGCGCCGAAGATCCTCTGGCTCCGCAAGAACGAACCGAAAGCCTACGACAAGACCACACAGATTCTGCTGCCGAAGGATTATGTCCGCTTCCGGCTCACCGGTGAGTTTGCGACCGAAGTGAGCGATGCTTCCGGGACATTGCTGCTGGACGTGAAGAATCGCCAGTGGTGCAAGCCGCTGCTGGATAAGCTCGACATCAGTCCGTCGCTGTTGCCGAAGGTGTACGAGTCGGAAGAAGTCAGCGGGAAGCTGAGCGCGGCCTCGGCGAAGCTGCTCGATCTGAAAGCGGGCACGCCGGTCGTCGGCGGCGGGGGTGACCAGGCCGCGGGAGCGGTCGGCAACGGGATCGTCAAGCGCGGCGTGATCTCCGCGACGATGGGCACCAGCGGCGTTGTCTTCGCCCACAGCGATGAATTGCAGATCGATCCGCAGGGCCGTGTCCACACGTTCTGTCATGCGGTGCGTGACAAATGGCATGTGATGGGCGTGGTTCTCTCGGCGGGTGGCAGCTTGCAGTGGTATCGCAATCAACTCGGTCAGAACGAAATCGCCGCGGCGAAAAAGATCAAAACCGATCCGTACAACTTGATGACCGAACAGGCCTCGGAAGCGCCTCCCGGATGCGAAGGGTTGTTCTTCCTGCCGTATCTCAGTGGAGAGCGGACACCGCATGCCGACCCGAATGCCCGTGGGGCGTGGATTGGTCTCAGCCTGCGCCATGGCAGCGCCCATCTCATTCGCTCGGTCATGGAGGGGGCGAGCTATGCCATGCGTGACTGCCTGGAAATCGTCAATGAGATGAAGATTCCCATCCGCGAAATTCGCCTCTCCGGTGGTGGGGCTCGCAGTGAGTTCTGGCGGCAGATGCAGTCCGATCTGTACGGCCGCCGGGTGGTGACAACGAATGCCGAAGAAGGCCCGGCGTACGGAGCCGCATTGCTCGCTGCTGCGGGGACCGGAGCCTACAAGGGCGTCGTGGAAGCGTGCACGGCGACGATCAAGAACGTCACCAGCACCGACCCGCAAGCGGAAGCCAAGCGGATCTACACCAAGTGCTATCCGATGTACGGCCGGTTGTACAAATCGCTGAAGAACGACTTCGCGGAGTTGCAACGGCTGATCGCGGAATGTGAGTAGGCGCACACTGAGAAGCGATCTTCACGGGGCGGGGGGGG
>JBGSUN010000204.1:0-13461 GCA_041753475.1 Planctomycetaceae bacterium
GTGCGTCGATACCGAGCGTGTTGCCACTTCGCACGGCCGACACGACCGTGGCACACGGAGTCGTGTGATTCATCGAGGCGTCAGTCGACATACAAAAACTCCGAGGAATTGAGCAATCCGCGGCAGAGGGAGGGCCAGCCGTGCTTCTGGACGAAGGCGGTGCACTGGGTGATTTCGTCGGCCGTGGGGGCCCGTCCGTAAGTGAGGGCGAAGGCCCGGCGGACGGCGCTTGGGCTGTCGTTCTTCGCCTCGTGTTGCAGACGTTGAGCGAACTCATCGGCGATGCGCAGTACGAAGGAATGGTTCATCAGCGACAGCGCCTGCAGCGGCGTCGTGGTCTGCGAACGTTTCGGTGTGGTGGTCGACGGGTCGGGACAATCGAACGTATCGAGCAACGGATTGCGACCACCACGAGCCCAGGCGCGGTAGATGGTGCGGCGCGACGCTTGCGGGCCGGTGGGATCGATCGGGTCGTAGAACTGCGTCCCTTTGAAGAAGTACGAGTTGACGTCGCTATACCCCTTGCCGCCGAGTTCGAGGACCAGCGAGTCGGCCACAGCGAGCATCGTGTCGCGGATCATCTCGGCATCGAGCCGCTTCGGATTCATCCGCCAGAGATAGCGGTTGTGCGCATCCATCTTCGCGGCGTCGGTTCGGTGTTGCGAGCTTTGCTGATAGGTCGCCGAGGTGACAATCAATCGGTGCATGTGTTTCAGCGAATAGTCACTGCGAACGAACTCGGACGCGAGCCATTCGAGGAGTTCCGGGTGACTCGGCAAGCCGCCGTTGAAGCCGAAATCGCTGGGGTTCTCGACGAGCCCGGCTCCGAAGTGGTAATGCCACAAACGGTTGACCATCACGAGGGCAAACAACGGGTTGTTGCGGTCGGTGATCCAGTCGGCCAGACGACGGCGGCGATCGGTTTCGAGTGATTCCGCCGAGAGTTGCAGATCGGCGGTCAACCCGCGCACTGCCGTCAAACCCGCGGCAACAACCTGGTCACCACGGTCGGCGACATTGCCCCGTTTCAGCACGAAGGATGGTCCTGGTTGCAGCGTCGATTGCACCGTGTAGATCTTCTGCTTCGCGGCTTTTTCCCGTGCCGCGAGTTGCTGCTGTGCGTGGATGATGTCCTGCCGCAGTTGATCGCGTTGTTGACGTTGTTCCTCGGTCAGTCGCGCGACGAGTTCGGCGTCACTGACGAACACCCCGGAGGCTTGCGCCGACGCCGTGACTTCCTCGTTGGTCAACGCCCGGTCATACAACCGCGCGGCGGCGATGGTTCCCTTCAGCGAATGATTCCCACCGACGGGGCTGTGCCGGAGACCGAAGACGATGTGGGCTTTCCCCGCGGCATAAGTGACGGGGGCGGAACTGCGGTACGGCTTGCCATACGGTTGACCGTTGCGGAACCCGGCGATCGTGCCATCGGCGTGGTAGACGATGGCGACCGTGACGAACTCCTTGTCGGCGACTTCGTCCATCGTCCCTTGCAGCGACTGCGTGCGGCTGAAGCCGTTGCTGCCCGGCATCCAGCGTTGTGCTTCCTGTTCGCCGAAGACGATGGAGTCGAAGATCGCACCGTCCAGCGTTTGCAGCGTGATCGCCCCGCCGCCGCGCTGGATGACGTCCGTCAACTTCACACGGACTTCGAGCGTCTTGGCGGTCACATCGCGCGATAACGGCGGCGTGGCGACATAGGCACCCTCGCGGACTTCGATGCCGTTGCTGGTTCGTTTGCCGTCGCCTTTCCATTCGCCGTGCAGCGTGCCGAAGTGGTCGCGCAGGTCTTTGGTGAAATCCCAGGCGGCGATGGGGGCCGGGGCGGCAATCGCGCCGGTGATGCCGTTTGCCTTGTCGCGCAAGACGGCTTGCCGCGCGGGTTCTTCGATGTCCCGCAGGGCACGAGTCACTTGCTCAAAACGAGTCTTCGCGACCTGCACCAGCCGGGCGTTTTCCGCGGTGATGATTTCCCGCTCACCGTGATTGACCCCGGCCAGCGCGGCGACGAACTGGTAATATTCACGGGCGGAAATGGGATCGAACTTGTGGTCGTGGCAACGGGCACAGTTCACCGTGAGGCCGAGGAATGTCTGGCCGATGGTGCCGATGACGTCTTCGAGTTCGTCCTGCCGCATCACCTGCCGCATGCGGTCGACGACCGGCACCACCGTGTCATGCGGCCCGGCAACAAGAAAGCCGAGCGCGCGGGACGCTTCAAATTCATCATGCGTCAGCGAATCCCCGGCGAGTTGCCAGCGGACGAACTCGTCATAGCCCATGTCTTTGTTGAGGGCCTGAATCACCCAGTCACGATAGTGCCAGGCATCGGGGCGGGGGAGGTCGCGCTCATAACCGTTGCTCTCACCAAAGCGAACAATGTCGAGCCAGTGGCGGGCCCAGCGTTCGCCATACAACGGCGAAGCGAGCAGGCGGTCGACCAACCGTTCCGCGGCATCCGGCGCGGGGTCGTTGACGAAGGCTTCAATCTCTTCCGGCGACGGAGGTAATCCGAGGAGATCAAACGTCACGCGTCGAATCCAGACGGCGCGATCCGCCGGTGGATTCGACGTCAACCCGACCGCTTGCCGCTTCGCGGACACAAACGCATCAATGGGATGATTCACCCCCGCGACCACCGGTGGTTGCAACTCTTTGGATAACGGTTGCAGCGACCACCAGTCATACCCCGCCCGTTCGGCGGAGGTGTATTTCAGCGGATCAATCGCCCCCTCGGACCATTTCGCACCGGCGGTCAGCCAGTCACGAAGCAGCGTTTTTTCGTCCGCGGTGAGCGGATGCTTCGGCGGCATCTCGTCGTCGGCGACCCGTTCCCACAAGCCGCTTTTGGCAAGATCATCGGTGGACAACGCCGGGCCGGAATCACCGCCGCGCAGAGCGTTTGCGCGGGTGGTCAGATCGAGCCCGCCCTTCACGCCATCCCCGGCGTGACACGACAAACACCGCCGGGCGATGAGCGGGGCAATCTCACGATCAAAATCGGGCGGCGCACCGACGAGCGCGGTCGCCAGCCCCAGAAGAATCGATGCGGTCGTCGTCACAGTGTCCCTCACTCGAAGGCGCGGAGTGGTTCACACCGTAGGCTAGTCTGTTAGAGGACGCGGAGCAATTACAAAGGGAGTGTTGAGAGTTGATGGTCGAGGGTTGATGGTCAGAAAAGATTCTCCGACAGCTTGCCGATTTGTCGAATCCCAAGAGCTGGCTGCAATGAATACGCTGATCCTGCAGAGGAAGACGTCATGTTCAATGTGGCGGGTGTTCGCCCAGCGCAACCCACATCCGTCGAACACGGATCATCTGCGGACGGTTCATTTTCAGTGCTGCAATCGTCACTCGCCCCTTCGGAGTCAACCCGATGATTTCCGTCCGAGTTTCATCCCAGCGGAAATGGTCATGCCACGAATCCTGTTGGGGATGAAAGAGCGCGGCTTCGGTCTCTGACACTTCGTCGATTGCCGCCGCCTGATCGGACTTGTAACGATTGCACATCGGACAAGACAGGCAAAGATTCTCCAAAACGGTTTGACCACCAGTGGAGCGGGCTAAAATGTGCTCGAACTCGAACGTGGTCGCCGTCAGATGTTCGGCGGTTTGGCAATACGCGCAACAATTCCCGAACTGATCGCGCACTCGTCGTTGCAGATCCATCGGGACATACGCGGTCATGCCTCAGCGACCCCGGCATGGACTTGGCTGAGCGTGTAGCGGGCGCGGGCTTTCAAGAGCATCAATTGATCAGCCTGTTGCAGCAGGCGGTGCAACTCGCTGTTTTCCTCCGCAGAAATCAATTTCTGGTGATACCGATCCAGCAGTTCCGAAAGACGCTCCTGCGGGGAAGGGGCCAACTGGCAATCCGCCAGCGCTTCCAACTCTTCCGTGCTGAGATTCGTGAGTAACTCCGCTGCCAGTCCCATGATTTCCCGATCGTTCTGGAAGGGCTTTCTTCCTGAATATTACTCGAATCGATGGGCCAACGAAATAGGTGTCGAAACCCACGATCATTCCTCATCGCTGCAATGCGACATCGACTCTGTTACGGTGGCGGCTCACGCGGCGGCCACTTTTCCTCAATGATGAATCCCGATCAATGGCACTGACGGCTCTCGATGTCCGCGGGTATCGTTCGCTGCGGAATGTGCGGTTGCCGTTGCAGCCGTTGAATGTGATCACCGGGCCCAACGGGTCGGGCAAATCGAATCTGTATCGGGCGCTGTGGCTCATTTCGCAGATTGCCGAGGGCGGCTTCGGCCGCGCGATCTGTCGGGAAGGGGGGCTGGTGTCCGCGATGTGGGCCGGGCCGCGGCTGAGCACCAAGAAAGCGTTGCGGATGACGCTGGGGTTCGCCACCGACGATCTCAGCTTCGAGGTGAGTTGCGGCTATCCGGTGCCGGGAAATTCCCGCTTCTGTTACGACCCGGAGATCAAAGAAGAGTCCGTCTGGATCGGGCGGCAGCGGAAACCGACCACCACGCTGCTGCACCGGGAAGGGGGCATCACCACGGTGCGTGATGAATCCGGCACACGGGTCGAGTATCCGCTCATGCTGGATGACAACGAATCGGTTCTGGCCCAACTGCGGGAGCCGCACCGGTTTCCGGAATTGTTCGCGCTGCGGGAAGAAGTCCGGCACTGGCGGTTCTATCACACGTTCCGCACCGACGAAGAGGCCCCAATCCGGTCGCCGCGGGTGAGTGTCCGCACGCCGATTCTCAGCCACGATGGCAGCGACCTGGCCGCGGTGGTGCAGACCATTCTGGAGAGTTCTCGGGGTGAAGGTCAGGCGTTGATGAATGCCGTGGAGGCGGCTTTTCCCGGCCGGACGTTGCGGATCATGGCGAATGAAGACGAACCGTGGACGAAGTCGCCGAGTTGTATGGAACTGATGGTGGCGATGGAAACGGAAGGGTGCACGCGGCCGTTGCTGGCGCGGGAGTTGTCCGACGGGACGCTAAAGTTTCTGTGCCTCGCCGCGGCGTTGCTGAGCCCGCGTCCGCCATCGTTGATTGCCCTGAATGAACCGGAAGCGAGTCTGCATCCCGATCTGCTGGTGCCGCTGGCCCGGCTGATTGTCGATGCGTCGCGATACTCGCAACTCTGGGTGACGACGCATTCGCAACTGCTCGCCGACCATATTCGTGAGGCGTCGGGTGTGCGGCCGATCACGCTGCAATTGGAGAACGGGGAAACGATCGTCTGCGATGATGCGGCAGTATAGTCGCATCTGTGTGCCACTGGCTCTGCCAGTGTTTCCTCGTCGGAAGCCGTTGTGATGAATCACACTGGCAGAGCCAGTGGCACACAAGTGGGAACAAGAGGAAATTTAACTCGTTCCCACGCTCCGCGTGGGAACGCAGGGCGGCGACGCTCTGCGTCGCGTGGACGACGTGCCCCACCGATATCAGGCGTCGACGCGGAGCGTCTCGGCCGGGTGTTCCCACGCAGAGCGTGGGAACAAGAGCTTCACTTAGCTCGGGGACAGGGTCACGGTGCCGCGAAATCCGCGCGGCCTGGCTTGGCCGTTCTCTGCGGGTGAATACCACCCTCGCTCAGCAGTTCTAGTCTGACGTTTCTTCCGAAGATCGCACATGTAGCGATGATGCGGCGCGTCTTGCCGACCGGACGCATGAAAATCCCTCACAACCGGCAAAGTCGCTGTGCCCGCAATGTTTCGCAGGCTTATCAGCGTTTCATAACCTTTACAGTCCATCAGAGTGAAGTATGGCGGTCATAATTCGATCAGACGGAGCGCGAACCCTCAAACTTGGGCCCACGGACGGCCGAAATTCCCCTTTTCGGAACGGATGAAAGCGATGCTGATGAAGGAACACGAAGCGGAAGTGCCGGCGATGATCAGTCGACGGATTCACAACCGCCGGATTGGCTCGGACCGCCGCAAGGTGACCGCCGACAAATCCGAAACCGCATTCCAAGGTGAGGAGCGCCGCGCGACGCCCCGCCGCAAGGTGGAGCGTCGGCGGATGATCGATCCGACGACCTGCGAGCGGGATTACTCGCTCGACGAAGTCGAATTCATGAAGGCGATGGACGACTACAAGCGCAAATCGGGCCGGATGTTTCCGACCTGGAGCGAAGTGCTGGAAGTCGTGCGGAGCCTCGGGTACAGCAAGCCGGAACCGGAAGCGATTGCCGCGATGGAACCGACCGCCAACTAATCCTTGCGGTGCTCCGCACACCAACGGAGACCGTCATCAATCCGTGAAGTGAGCCGTCACGGATACCGATGCACACCAAGCCCAGGGACGCCACGCCCTGGGCTTTTCATTGCTTCATTTAGCCCCCGGTTGTCTTCAACCGGGGGTTGTTGAATCGATAATGAACACCAGGAACCCCCTGTTGCGGACAACGGGGGGCTAAATGTTACGCGCCGCGGCCGATGACCATGATGGTGATGTCGTCGTTCTGGTCGCGGCCGTTGGCGAATTTGCGGACGTCGGCGAGAATCGTTTTGCCGAGGTCTTCCGCCTTGCCGGCGACGCTGGAATGAACCAGTTCCCGCAGGCGGTCCATGCCGTAGAGGTCGCTGTTCGGGTTCATCGCCTCGCTGACGCCGTCGGTGTAGAGGACCACCGTTTCGCCCGGTTCGAGGCGACGCTTGACGACTTCGTACGGATACCCCTCCATCACGCCCAGCGGCAGGCCGACCTCGGCTTCACCGATTTCTTCGATGGTGCCGTCGATTTTGCGGATCATCAGCGGCATGTGTCCGCAGTTCACGAATTCCAGGTCGCCGGTTTCCGGGTCGACGAAGCCGATGATGAACGTCACGAACCGGCCTTCCACGGCTTTCGTGCACATCTGGTCGTTGATGCGGCAGGCGGCTTCCAGCACGTCGGACAGGAACTGCGTGGTAATGGTGACGACGGTGGACAGCTTCGACATCACCAGTGACGCGGGCACACCCTTGCCGGCGACGTCGCCAAACGCAAAGCAGACCTTCTTGCCACCCGGCAGAAACATGCAGTCGAAGTAATCGCCGCCGACAGCCTGGGCCGAATCGTAGGATGCAAAGAACTCCCACGACTTCGGCTTCGGCATCTCAGTGGGCAACAGGGCCCGCTGGACGTCCATCGCGATGCCCATTTCGCGGTCCTGCTTCTGCTTTTCCATCGCGGTGACGAGGAGCTTCGCCGATTCGTAGGACATCGCCGCTTGCCCGGCCACGGCGACGAGCAAATCGAGGTCTTCTTCTTTGAACTGGTTGAACGGATTCTGCGTGTCGATGCTGATGACCCCGATCGGTTCGCCTTCCAGGCTGAGCAACGGGACGCACATCATCGAACGGATGGTGAGATTCGAGATCGATTCGCTCGCCTCAAAGCGGGCGTCATTGGTCGCATCGGCGGATAGCACGCCGGTCCTTTCGGTCATGACCTTACGAAGAATCGTACGGCTGACCTTGACCGTCTCGTCTTCCGTGGACCGGCGATGCTTGGTCGCCTTGGGGATCATCTTGCCATCGTCGGTTTTGAAAAGGACGCAACCCCGGTCGGCATGCGGGAAGACCTTGAACAAGGTGTCGAGAATCTTCGGCAGCAAGGCATTGAGATCGGTCGTGCCCGCCAGGCTGCGGCTGATTTCCAGCACCGCCTTCAGTTTCGCCTGCGGTTGCATCTCCAGACGGCCGAAGCCGGTGCTGGGAACCGATTGTCCCGTGATGGTGGAAGTATCGTCGTCGTCATCATCGCCCTCCAGATTCATCGTTTGGTCACTGCCGCCGATGGGCGGTTTCGGCGACGATTTGCCGGCCAGTTCGGCGGCTTCGAATCGCAACAGAATCGGTCCGAGTTTGATGCGGTCATCGTGTTTGATCTCCGCGGGACCTTCGAGTTTCTTACCGTTCAGAAACGTCCCGTTGCCGCTGCCGAGGTCTTCCAGCAGGTAGCGTCCTGCGTCTTTCACCACGCGGGCATGCTTGCGCGAAACCATGTTCGAATTGATTTGTAACTGGCATTCCGGATGCCGGCCGAGAACGGTTTCGTCGGCTTGCAATGTATGCGGCAGGTCTTGACCGTCGAGGAGCAGATGTAAAATGGGCATGACGACCGTCTCGGGGGAAACAACCGGAAGCGTGGAGAATGTTTTAATTCTAAGCCGTGAGTTGTCAGGTTGATAGCGGTGAAAAGAGAAGGGGTTCTACGGTGGAAGCTGCCCAGGGAAGGCATTCCGTGGGCTTCAAGGTCGATTACACACCGCCGAGAACGGTGGCACGGCCAACGCGGCCAATACCCAGGACATAGGCCGCCGTGCGCAGCGGGACTTTCTTCTCTTCGGCGATCTTCCAGACGCGGTCGAAGCTTTCGTGCATGACCTTGTCGAGTTCGGTCCGGACGCGGGCCAGATCCCATTTGAAATGCTGGCGGTTCTGCACCCATTCAAAGTAGCTCACCGTTACCCCGCCAGCGTTGGCGAGAATGTCGGGCACCACTACCACGCCGTTCTTGTGCAAAATCTCATCCGCTTCAGGCGTTGTGGGATTGTTCGCCGCTTCGACGATGTACTTCGCGCGGACGGCCGCTGCATTCCCGGCATGCAGCACGTTCCCCAAAGCCGCGGGAATCAGCAGGTCTACATCGGAGGCGAAGAGTTGTTCATTTGAGAGGGGATCGGTTCCCGGGAATCCCTTCACGCCACCGGCAGTTTTGGCGTACTCCAGCAGTTTTGTGATATCGAGACCTTCCGGGTTCCAGACGCCACCGGTCATGTCGGTCAGACCGACAACGCGGGCACCTTGCTCTGTGAGATACTGCGCGGCAAAACTGCCGACGTTCCCGAACCCTTGCAGGGCGACGCGGGCACCAGCAAACGGGCGATTGATTTTCTTGTAAAGAGCTTGGGCGATCGTGACCACACCCCGGCCCGTCGCTTCCTCGCGGCCTTCGGAGCCATGCAATTCCACGGGCTTCCCGGTCACGCACGCCGGTTGAAAGCCGTAAAACTTTTCGTACTGATTGGCGAACCAAGCCATCACCTGGGCGTTGGTCCCCATGTCGGGAGCGGGGATGTCTTTATCCGGACCGACCATGTCATGGATTTCATCCACGAATTTGCGGGTGATCCGTTCCAGTTCACCGATGCTCAATGTGCGTGGATCGACGGAAATTCCCCCTTTGGCTCCCCCATAAGGCAGATTCACGACGGCGGTCTTCCACGTCATCAGTGAGGCCAGCGTGAGGACTTCAGCTTCATCGACCTCTGGGTGAAAGCGCAGGCCCCCTTTCATCGGTCCGCGGGATTTATCATGCTGAATGCGGTAACCGATCAGTGTGGCGATTTCGCCGTTGTCGCGCTCGACGGCGACCTGCACCTTGATTTCCCGCAGTGGCGTCAGGAGCAGCGTCCGCATGTTCTGCGAAAGATCGAGGACGTCGGCGGCCTGATCAAAGAACCGGCGGGCATGATCGAACGATGTCGCCACAGGGATGCTCCTTTTCGACTCAGGGTGTGCCTCGAGAACCAACCCAGGAATCGTAACAGGACGCGCGATTTTGTCATACCGGATGCGCGGCCCAGCGCAGAGCCGGTCATCGCGCCTGATGGCAGATGTCCGCATACCGGCGCACAGTGGTGCTCAGCCCCTCTTCCAGGGCTTCAGTGATGAGGGCATGACCGATCGAGACTTCCGCCACACCGGGGACCAGATTTAAAAAGGGCCCCAGGTTCTCCTGATTCAAATCGTGGCCGGCGTTGACTTCCAAGCCCGCAGCCATGGCGGCCCGCGCGGCGTCGGCATATTGCAGCAGTGCCCCTTCCGTCCGTCCCGATGAAAATTCCTTGGCATACGGTCCGGTATAAAGTTCCACACGCTGGGCACCAAGCGCTTTGGCCAGGGGCATGGTTGCGGGGACGGCGTCAACGAACAGGCTGATGCGAATCCCCAGCCGTGATAATTCGTGAATCACCGGCCGCAATCGAAGGGCGTCGAGTTCCAGGTTCCAACCATGGTCCGATGTCAGTTGGGCCGGCGCATCGGGGACCAGGGTGCATTGGGTTGGCCGGACTCGGCGGATGACTTCCAGAAAGGCGCGGTTGAACGGATTCCCCTCAATGTTGAATTCAACGCTCAACATGGCTTTTAGAGCATCGACATCGGAGAAGCGAATGTGCCTTTGGTCCGGCCGCGGATGGACGGTAATTCCGTCTGCCCCGGCGGCCAGACAGATCTCCGCCGCCCGGGTCACACTCGGGAGGTTCCCCCCGCGGCTGTTCCGGATAAGGGCGATCTTGTTCAGGTTCACGCTCAAATATGTCATGGCAGCGGGGAATCTGATGGGAGCGAAACGATCATCCGCGAACGCAGGGTGCCAAGCAGGCCACCACAGTACTGTACGTCAGGTTCATGTGAAGCCATCTTCATTTTGGGAGCATACCGTAAATCGGACTGCAAATGTTCGTGGGATTGCGGCCCCGGCCCGACTTTTCAGCACGATCGCCTGCGGAAACGGTTCACCCGATGGAATCCCACCGCCGTCGCATCCTCTGACCAGCAAAGAATCTGGGAAGAATGCAGCGACTTTGCTGGCGGCAATTCACCGGTTTCGGAGTTCCATCGATTCTCTCACGGTAGAAGCCGATCACTTTGAATAGCACTACGGCAGAATAGCCCCCGCTCAAGTGACGCGGACTCATGGGAAGAGGTTCCCGAGAGGACTGTGTCCGTTGAGTGGTCCCTTCTGTCGCGACACATGAAGTTTCTCGGATGGGTAACGATACGATGAGTTTGACGCCGGCCCCCTCATTACTTGGTTGGTGGACCTCCGATGGAACTCCGCTGGCAATGGACCCGGCGTCGGTCACGGAAGCGGTCAATGACCTCTTTCAACCTCTGTACATTGTCAGTACCACGCAGGGGTATGCCCTTGCCCGCGGGGGCCGTGGAGCGATTGGAGCAGAATCGCACGATGCGCAAGCCTATCCAGTGATTGGGTTTGTGCCGCCGATTCATCCGGAAAATCTCGGCGACCCGTCGTTCAACCAGGACCACGGCACGCGTTACTCTTACGTTTCCGGCGGGATGGCCGCGGGGATTGGCTCGGCGGAGATCGTCGAAGCCCTCGGTCGGGCCGGCATGATGGGGATGTTCGGAGCCGCCGGATTGGGGCTGCCGCGGGTCGAAGCGGCGATCGATCGCATTCAGGCCGCCATCCCGGGCAAGCCGTACGGCTTTAACCTGATTCACAGCCCGCACGATCCGTCGCTTGAGCGAGGCGTGGTCGAACTCTACATTCAGCGCGGTGTGAAACTGGCAGAAGCCTCGGCGTTCCTCGATCTCACCATCAACGTCGTCCGCTACCGGACGCATGGGATTCACCGCGGTCCGAATGGCGAAATCGTCACGCCAAATCGGGTGATGTGCAAAGTTTCGCGCGTGGAAGTGGCATCGAAGTTCTTCGCGCCACCCCCGGCCAAAATGTTGTCACAGCTCATTGAACAGGGATTGCTAACGCAGGATCAGGCGAAACTCGCCGAGCACATTCCGATTGCACAGGATCTCACGGCGGAAGCCGATTCTGGTGGACATACTGACAATCGTCCGGCAGTGACGCTGATTCCCACGATGTTGCAGCTTCGTGATCGCGCGATGGCGCAGTACAAATTCGCGCAGCCATTGCGCGTGGGTGCTGCCGGGGGGATCTCGACGCCCGCTTCGACGGCCGCCGGGTATTCGATGGGGGCGAGCTATGTGATGGTCGGCTCGGTGAACCAGGCGTGTGTGGAATCGGGGACGTGCGATGTTGTCCGACAGATGCTCGCCGACGCCGAGCAGGCGGATACCACCATGTGCCCTGCCGCGGACATGTTCGAAATGGGTGTGAAGGTGCAGGTTCTCAAGCGTGGCACAATGTTTCCGATGCGGGCCAGCAAGCTCTACGACCTGTACCGTGAGTATCCCAGCATCGAAGCGATCCCGGCCAACGAACGGGCCACCATCGAGAAAACAATCTTCAAGTGCTCGCTGGACGATGTGTGGAACCAGACTGAGTCGTTCTTTACCCAGCGCGATCCAGCCCAGATCACGAAGGCGGCGAAAGATCCGAAGCACAAGATGGCGCTGATCTTCCGGTGGTATCTCGGCCAGGCATCGCGCTGGGCAAACTCTGGCCTAGCCGATCGGCGTCTCGATTACCAAATCTGGTGCGGTCCCGCGATGGGGGCTTTCAACGAGTGGGTGAAGGGAACCTTCCTGCAACAGCCTGCGAACCGGAATGTGACCGTCGTCGGGTACAACTTGATCTACGGCGCGGCGGTCATGATGCGGTTGAACTCGCTGCGCAGTCAGGGTTTCCCGGTGCCCGTGGAAGCGTTGCAGGTCGCTCCGCGCGATGTCGATGATCTTCGCGTACGCCTCGGATTATAACCATCGCTTTCGTTCCGGATTGCGATGATCGCACTCTTTGGCGTCAGCCAAGCGCAAGCGAGTTTAACGGTTAGGGGATCCGTATCGCCGATGGCTGCTTTGTCATCTCCTTCGCAATCGCTGTGCAATCGTCCGATCTGTCGAAGCATCAACAGCTTCCGGCGATTTCCTGCCTACAAAACCGGTTCAAGCCGTATGTCCGGCACAACCGATCCTCTTTAACAGAGCCCCACACCCGCGGGGCAACAATCTAAAAGTCCTTCCGAGAGCCTGGTCGAGCGACGCGCCGGACTTTTTCTGGCTCTGAACTCTCGCCTTTCCGCTCTCAACCCCAAAGGCCTTCCCATGCCGGATGCCAACCTGATGGCGATTTTGGAACAAGCAGCCCACGAAATCCTCGTCTGGGTCGGCTTCGGTACGCTCGTCGGCCTTTCCGCCAAGGCGATCATGCCCGGTCGTGACCCCGGCGGCGCCGTCGGCACCATGCTGATGGGGATCGTCGGCAGCCTTATCGGTTGCGGTGTGCTGTTGCTGTTCAACACCAGCTACCGTGTGACCCCGGTAAGCCCGCTCGGCTTCTGTGCCGGGACCGCGGGCGCGTTTCTGCTGCTGCTGTTCTACCGCTTGCTGTCCAACAGCTACATCGTGGAGGCCGTGGACGGCAGCGGGAATGGCAAGGTTGGGACGACGGTCACGTACTACGGCCGTCGCAGTCGTCGCAAAGCCGCATAATGTGGCAGACATCCGAAGCCCGGCATTTTCTTTAATGCCGGGCTTCTGTTTTTGACGTTCACTCGTCACCGAACAGACTTGGCAGGTTCGAGTCGGCGCGAACTGTAGAGCTGAAATACAAAAGCCCGGCATCCAAGCCAGATGCCGGGCTTTGACTTCGTTCTGAGTTGATCAAGACGGTTTCTTCGCTGCCCCCTGCAACCGCGCCATTTCCAGCGGTGACAACTTCTTGCCGTCCGGACCCGTCGTCGGCACAGCCGGTTTCGCGGGGGCTTCCACCGCAGCCGGTGCCGCCGGCGCTTCGACAGGAGCGGCGGCGACAGGAGCGGGTG
>JBGSUN010000205.1:0-3497 GCA_041753475.1 Planctomycetaceae bacterium
CGAACTCGAACTGGCCACCGCGACCGCCCTCCGAAACAAACACCACCACCCGACCCGTGTCGCCGGCTACATCCGCAAAACCAAGCTCCCCTTCCGACTCCGACAAGCGGCTTTAACTTCCTGAGGAGCAATAAATGGACGCAGAAATGCATCGCTCGGACATCCCCGCGATGCGATAATTTGGCTGAAATCGCCGATTTCCCCAGCCCTGGACCGCCGACAATCCAAAAGATGCGCGACGTCGTTTGATTTGCCAGCCAGTCGTCGAGGATAGCAAAGAGCCAATCTCGCCCTGTAAACCTTGCCAAGTGCGGGGCGATATCGGCGCGGAAATCGAGCGGATCGAGCACCCGTAGCAGCCGGGATTGTTCACCTTCAAAGTCGAGTGCATTCTGCTCAATGGCACGAGCAAGTCGTTGGAAGCCCAGTTCATACCTTTTGGACCGCGACGCAGAAGGAATACCATCCCGAAGATCGAGATATTGAATGCGGCTGATCGACACGGGCGCACCGCCGGTCAACTCAACGAGCAAAACCGGGATAATGAACTTTCGGGCTTCTAACGCCTTTGCAATCTCATTTAGGCAATACCCATTCGGCCGACGGACCGAATGAGGCGTCATCAGCAGCACGACTTTGTTGCAGTGACGCAACCCTTCTTCGATGTATGCTTCCCAATCAAGACCGGCCTTGAGACGTTCCAGGTCGAACCAGACCGTATGTCCGCGAAGCTCAAGGTCCGCTTTAATCCTTGTCGCCTCGTCGGCGAACCCGTCGTGGCCGTAACTGAGAAAGATCTTTTGTGGCGTTTCGGTTTTGATGCCAAAGGCGGCTGACGGCGCGATCGACGCACAGATCGCTGTGTCTACCTCAGCGGGGACAACATTGTCGATCTGCCCATGTTCCGGACAAATCCAAAATTTGCCAACCGGCTGCAGGGGCTTCAAACACTGGGGGCATTCCATCGGGATCGTCTCCTCTTTCCGGATCATGATACGACGATCCGCACTCGGTAAGAGAAGTCAAAAACACGTCATCGCGGCGAATTCCGTGCCGTGTTCCGTTGGCACATGAACTCAGGGTCGGGTGGTCAGGCGACTTTTCTGGCCAACCCCGCGCGGTAAGAACGCTCTGGAACTTCTTGGATCGGCAAGTGGTGTGCCCGTCAATAGACTGACCGTCGGAGCGTGGATCCAACGGCGCGATTGATTCTTGACAAGCGGCGCACACCGGATCCCTTCGCGCCGGGTTGATGACTGGGCGAAGAGTTGTGAGACGTAGCAATGCGATGCGGCTATGCCGCGCGGCGTTCATACGATCTCAGTATCCCGCCCAGTCTGGTTGTACAGACGATGTCTCGCGGCTGAATCTCGGACGTTCGGCCGCCAGGTGGTACGAAATCAGGTGGCAAATGGTTCTTGGCCGAGTGCGGGCGTTCCCGATTGTAATGCAGTCTCCATTCACGATTGGCATAATTGAGGTGTCGCTCCGCCACAATCACGAACTTGTTGAGTATCTCGAACTTCAAGCTCTGGATGAATCGCTCGACGTGCGCCCGCAAGTTCGGTGACACCGGGGTGTTGCGTTTGATCTTCGCGCCGCTGGACTCGATCACGGCATCGAACTGCGCCGTGAACTTCGTGCCGTTGTCCCGCATGACATACTGCGGCGTCAGGTTCAGGTCGTCGGCCTCCATCAGGAAGTTCTTGGCCTGTTGACTAACCCACGCCGAGTCGGGGCTGGTTGTGCAAGGAGTAATCCAGCAGCGCCATGTCCCCAGGTGCAGAAACACCAGGAAGTAAAGGTCGACCAAACCCTTTCGAGTCCACATCGGCTTGGAGACGAGTAGAGTCGAGGTGTGACGCGGTGGTTTAGACGGGGCCTATCTGTTGCCGACCCTTTCGGTTGCCGGTGCCTCAGTATCCCCGCCGTGCTCCGTTTCCACACCCCGCTCATCGAACCGGACGTGCAGGTTTCCCGCATGCGGCTCTCGGTCAAGAGAGTCACTCGGTCGCTTTCCAGAAGCTGTGTCGCTCAGCCCGGAGACGCAGCAGGCCAAGTTTCCCGTAGAGATACTCGTAGGGATACCGGTAACTGCCGCAGGTCCGCAGTTTGTGCTTGCGACCCAGCCATTGGCGGAGCCGTCGTCTGGTGTGTGCATCCACCGCATCGTAGGCTTTGGTCAACGGACCAAGCCGCAGTGAGAAGTAATTGGCCCAGCCGCGCAAGCGGCGATTCAACACCCCCACTACGGATTCGACGTCGAACAGCGTTCGATCACGTCCGGTCAGTTCGGAGATCGTACGGCAAATCTTCCGAATCGACTTGCGTGACGGGCGGACCCCAAAGTAGGGACGCCATGTCCGAGTCGAGTAGAGCCGACCGAACGTGTACCCGAGGAAATCAAACGTCTCTTCGGGCAGGCGACACACAGGGGTCTTCGTTTCATTCACCGTCAGCCGCAGCTTGCCCATGATCTCGCGCATCGCGGCCATCGCCTCTTCGGCTGTGCCGCGACAGCAGATCACGAAGTCATCTGCATAATTGACGATGTGCGCTCGAAGACGCCGTTCGTGGCCGAGGACTTTCCATCCCAGGATGAAGCGGCGCATGTAGAGATTGGCCAGCAGCGGTGAGATCGGGGCACCTTGCGGCGTCCCCCGTCCTCGGTCCCGATTCTCTGTCGTGCGCCGTTGTCCACTCCGAGGGGTGGTCTCCTCGACCGGCATTTCGAGCCATGCCTTGATGAGGCGCAGCAGGCTGCCGTCGCTGACTCGGCGCGCGACCGATTTCATCAGGTCCGCGTGTGGGATACTGTCGAAGTACCCACTCAGATCCGCGTCGACCACCTCGGTATGTCCGCTTTTCAGCAGGCGGTGCACATGTTGAACAGCGTCCAACGCGCTCCGCCCTTCCCGATAGGCATGCTGCTCTGGTTGCAGGTCGGCCTCGAAGATTGGCTCCAGGACCAGCACTGCCGCCATTTGCACCACACGATCAGCGATCGTGGGAATGCCCAAGGGTCGTTGCTTCCCGTCCGGTTTCGGGATGAAAACCCTCGGGACGGACTGCCGAGTTTCAAAGCCAAGATTGATGCGGGCAAGGCCGCGAAGATTGCCTACCTCGGTGGCAGCATCACGGCGGCTCCCGGCTGGCGGGTGCAGTCGCGCGAGTGGTTCGCCCAGCTATACCCTCATGCAAAATTCGAGGAGATCGATGCGGCCATTGGCGGCACGGGTTCGGACCTGGGTGTCTTCCGCTTGCAGAATGATGTGCTGCGCCACAAACCGGATCTGCTGTTCGTCGAGTTTGTCGTCAATGACGGCGGGACCTCACCCGAGCAGATTCACAAGGCAATGGAAGGTATCGTGCGTCAAACATGGCGAACTGATCCCAGTATCGATATCTGCTTCGCCTACACGCTCAGCGAGCCGATGTTACCGCAACTGCGGTCCGGCAAGATGCCGCGCTCCGCCAGTGCGATGGAAGAGTTGGCC
>JBGSUN010000206.1:0-3085 GCA_041753475.1 Planctomycetaceae bacterium
CGAACTCGAACTGGCCACCGCGACCGCCCTCCGAAACAAACACCACCACCCGACCCGTGTCGCCGGCTACATCCGCAAAACCAAGCTCCCCTTCCGACTCCGACAAGCGGCTTTAACTTCCTGAGGAGCAATAAATGGACGAAAACATGTCGACCAATGGTGACACCGAAAATCACTCCGCGATGCCGATCATCATTGGTCTGACCATTGGCCTGGTGCTCGGATTGATCGCCAACGTCATCGGTGTCGCGGGTCGTGAAGTCCCCGCCACGTGGGTGACGACGGTGGTGGCGGTCGCGCAACCCATCGGCCGCATCTTTCTGCGACTGATGATGATGGTCGTTGTGCCGATGGTGTTTGCCGCCCTCGCGCTTGCCGTCGTGGAAATCGGCGACGTCCGCAAGCTCGGTCGCATGGGACTGCGGACGCTGCTTTTCACCGGCATTTTTTCGTGTGCCGCGGTGTTGATCGGGATGGTCCTGGTCAACATGTTTGAGCCTGGCAAGAAGCTGCCCGTGGAAACACGGGATCGTCTGCTCGCACTCTACAATCCTCCTAAAGCCGAGGGAGACGCGAAGCCGACGGCGTCCGCGCAACAGCAACAGGTCGAAACGATCAAAGCCAACGCCGAGAAAAAGAAAACCATCGGCGAAATCCTCGTCGACATGATCCCCGAGAACCCGTTGCAGGAAATGGTGGGAGCCGTCGACGGGAGTTCCAAAGGGAACGGCATGCTCGCCGTGATGGTCTTTTCGCTGATCGTCGGCATCGCGATCACCATGCGGATGGACGACTGCCAACCGCTGATTGGCGTGCTGCAATCGATTCAGACCGTGACCACGGTGATTATCGAGTTCGCGCTGAAACTCGCGCCGGTCGGGGCGGGGTGTCTTGTCTTTGCGATCACGGCCCAACTCGGTTTCGAGATCGTTCGCACACTGGCGTGGTTCGCAGGAACGGTGGTGCTCGGCCTCGCGATTCAGTTGTTCGTCACCTACAGCATCGTGATCTGGACCTTCGGCGGCATGTCGCCGTGGTATTTTTTCAGCAACGCGGCGGAAGCCATGCTGACCGCGTTCAGCACGTCATCGTCCAACGCGACGTTACCCACGGCAATGCGCGTCGCCGAGACCGATCTGAAGCTGCCACCCGCGGTGTCCCGCTTCGTGCTCACCGTCGGCGCGACCGGTAACCAGAACGGCACGGCATTATATGAAGGCGTGGTGATTCTGTTCCTCGCGCAGGTGATGGGTGTGGAATTGACGCTCGCCCAACAATTGCAGGTGGTGCTGATGGCCGTGTTGGCGGGCATTGGCACGGCGGGCGTCCCTGGCGGTTCGATTCCGCTTATCGTCGTGGTGATGAAATCGGTCGGCGTCCCCGCGGATTCGATCGGCATCATCCTCGGGGTCGACCGGTTGCTCGACATGTGCCGCACCGTGGTCAACGTCATGGGTGACCTCGCGGTAGCCGCATGTGTCGCCAAAAGTGAAGGCCGCGCGACAACATCGCCCCCCACCATTTAGCCCCCGGTTGTCTTCAACCGGGGGTCTTTTGACGTCGACGATCATCCCCCCGTTGCGGACAACGGGGGGCTAAATGGCACTACTTGCGCAGGTCGATGTCGAACACATTTGCGCCGCTTTTGACATCAACGACGATGCCCTCGGTATTGAGCGCGGCACTGTCCACGACCGTCGGACCGGGGGCGACGTCGCCCATCGTGATGACTTCCAGATTGTTCACGCCCAGTGCCGGTCCGTGGGCGGCGTCGATGCTGTAACCCCCGTTGCGAATCATGGCGAACGCGACCGGTTGGAAGGGATTCGTCGAGCGGAAACGGACCTGCGCCCACTTGAGCGGCTCGCCGTTGAGCGTGATCTTGCCCTTCACCGCGGCGCGTTGGACATCGGCGAGCAAGGCGGAATTCCGCAGCCAATCATGCAGGCGGTCTTTCCATGTTGACAGAGCCGGATCAGCCGGAGCGAGGCCGACGCCGTGCGGTCCGAACTGGTAGATGTGCATCTCCGCGGGGACCTTGTGCTTCCGGCACGCGGCAAAGAACGCCAATGCATTTTCCACGGGCACCCCAGTGTCTTCCGCCGTGTGGAACAGGAACGTGGGCGGCGTCTGCGGGGTCACCTGCAATTCACTCGACACGAACTTCGCGACTTCCGGATCGGGGTTCTCACCCAGCAGATTCCGTTTCGACCCGCCATGCCCGAACGATTCCGTCATGGTGATGACGGGGTAACAGAGCACCGCGAAATCGGGCCGGGATGAGACGCGTTCCACGGGATTCGTTGCCTCCGGTTTGGCTTCGGCAAAGTGCGTCGCACACGTCGAGGCAAGATGTCCCCCGGCGGAGAAACCCATCACGCCGATGCGTTTCGGATTGATGCCGAGCTTGTCAGCATGAGCGCGGACATGCTGCATCGCCCGTTGCACGTCCTGCATCGGAATCGGATGTTTGTACGGCGCCAGCCGGTATTTCAGGACATACGCCGAGACGCCGATCGAGTTCAACCACCGGGCGACCTGCGTCCCTTCGTGATCGACAGCGTGGATGCCATACCCACCACCGGGGCAGACCACGACCGCGGTCCCGCTGTTGTTCTCTTTCGCCGCAGGGTAAGCCCAGAAACCCGGTTTGTCGGCAGGTTCGTCACCCACCTTCCCGGGCGCCCCGTTCGGCCACAATGGTTGCAGATCTTCGGCGGACCAAATCGGAACTGCCGTCACGACGACGGCACACAGCATCAGCGCACCCATCCAGAACCGAGCAAGCATGGCAACCTCATTTTCGGAAGAAACACGTGTGTCGATCAATGACCGGTTATGGTGCCAAGCCGGGTCCGCGGACGGAAGCGTCACGCGGCCCATCCACATCACGGATGTGTCGCACATCGCGGAGAAACGTCACTCGGCAACGCGCAACAGTTCGCGCTTATTGCTCCTCAGGAAGTTAAAGCCGCTTGTCGGAGTCGGAAGGGGAGCTTGGTTTTGCGGATGTAGCCGGCGACACGGGTCGGGTGGTGGTGTTTGTTTCGGAGGGCGGTCGCGGTGGCCAGTTCGAGTTCGGCGA
>JBGSUN010000207.1:0-49419 GCA_041753475.1 Planctomycetaceae bacterium
AGCGGCGAGGACAATCGGTTGTTTCTGGATGCCGTGCTATGGATCGTGCGCACCGGAGCACCCTGGCGCGATCTGCCGGAACGATTCGGCGAGTGGAACAGTGTCTTTCAGCGGTTCAACCGCTGGGCGAAGAAGGGCGTCTGGCAGCGAATCTTTGACGCGCTGCAAGACCCGGACCTGGAATGGGTGATGCTCGATGCCACGATCATTCGCGCTCCTGTGCATGCGGCGGGCGCTCGAAAAAAAGCGGCGATCAGCAACTCGGCCGGTCGCGCGGCGGCTTCGGCACGAAGATTCACGCGGCCTGCGACGGGCTCGGCAACCCGGTGAAGTTTTTGCTGACACCGGGCCAGACGCACGACATCACTCAGGCCGCGCCGCTGCTGGAGGGACTGGCGGCGGAACAGGTGATCGCGGACAAGGGTTACGATGGCGACCAGGTGCTGCAGATCGTTCACGACCAGGGAGGCCAGGCGGTCATTCCGCCCAAGAGCAACCGCAAAGTCCAACGCCCCTACGACAAACAACTCTATCGCGAACGCAACCACATCGAACGTTTGTTCGCGAAGCTCAAACAATGCCGACGGATCGCCACCCGCTACGACAAAACCGCCCGCAACTTCCTCGCCTGCCTCCACTTGGCCGCATCCATGATCCTCCTCGCCTGAATGTCAACACGGCCTAATCACAGCGAGCTTCTCGCGGGTCGAGTCGGGTTTCGGTCCGCGTGGGAAGATCCCCATCAACACAATTTGAGCTTGCGGTTGACTCTGACGGATCTCCTTCAGGATCGCATGGATCCCCGACACGATTTCATCTGCGGAATTCTTGTGCGCGTTGTTCGTCCCGATGTGTACGACCACCGCTTTGGCTTTGGCTCCATCCAGTTCGCCATGCTGCAATCGCCAGAGCGTGTTTTCCAGGTAGTCGTATCCATAGCCGAGATTCCCCACTTTGCGATGACCGTAGAATTTATCCCAAATCGCCGTGCCGGGCTGGCTGCGATCATGCGGTTCGCCTCCGAACATCTGTGTGATCGAATCACCAATGAAGACCAGTTCCGGCTGGTGTTCCTGCGTCCGTTTCTTGACCGCGGCGTGACGCACGGCCCAATCGTAAATCGGAAAGTCCCGATCTTGCGTGCACGGAACCAGTGTGCTCGGCAACTTCGAGGCATTCGGTTGCGGTTCGACAAGGACTTCGAGGAGTTCGCTGCCAAGCTTGCGATCCGCAGTGAAGGCTCTTGCCTTGATGACGCCGCCGGAGGGGAGCGCGATCGGAGCGAGATACGGCCCCGACTTGGGGCCCACATCGGACCCGTCGATTGTGTAGCGAATCATCGCCCCTTCCGTTGTGCAGGAGAGGCTGATCACCCCTTGCTGATTGCGATCCAGGTGCGGCGTCGCCGGTGCTTCTGCGGCGAACAACGAGGCTGTGGCACAAATGCCCAGCCAAAGTTCCAAAACAATGCGCAGCATAGTGTTTCTCGACGGATGCAAGGTGATCTTCGATCATGAATGTGAACGCCGGCTCGTCCCGAGCAGCGATCCACTCTACCGCTGATGGAAACGGATCGCGAACACGGCCCCAGCTTCACCACGATGTCCGCCTTGGTCGGCTGGCAAAACTGCCAATTGACCTGACCCGCTGGATTCACCTAGAGTACAGTGTGTGGTGATGAGGTAATGATGGCGGAAGGACGACGCTGGTGGCGGGACGGATGCGATCACCGCGTGGAATCGTGACGCTGCCGGCGTTTGCCGAGACAGTCCGCATCGAAGCACCGCAACGCGGCTGGTTCTCTTCCAGTTGGCTGATTTCGCTGTGTCTGCATCTCGCAATCGTTGCCGGTCTGATGTGGTGGATTCGCAATCAACCGCGCGGACCCGTCGGCTTCTCCGATCAACCCTTCGTGACCTTTGGCGTGTCACGTCCGGGACCGGGCGCGGGAGGCAACGGGGCTGGGGGAACGAACGACATCGACACTGTCGTTGATGAAGACCCCATCGGTGGCGCAGGAGCACCGAACTTTCAGGTCACGCTTCCGGCCTCGGCTCCATTACAGACACCGCAGACTGAGGCTGATTCTGTCGCCGCGACCGGCCGGTCGCCCTTGGGAATCGGGTCGGGCATTCCGCTGCCATCCACGGGCATCCCCAACGCGCGGAGTGCCGTCGAAGGGGGCATCATCGGCCGCAACGGCACCAACAATGCCCCCGGCGGCAAGGGAGGCGACGGACTCGGGGCGGAAGGGAACGGCGGCGCTGGTCCCCCGGGCACAGCCTTCTTCGGCACGCGGGACCACGGCACCCGTGTCGTCTTCGTCATCGATTGTTCCGCGAGCATGTCCAACTACAACGCCATGGCCTCGGCCAAAGCCGCCCTGGTTGCCGCCCTGCAATCCCTCAGTGAAGAGCAGCAGTTTCAGATTGTGTTCTACAATCGCGAACCCCGGCTCTTTCATCCCTTTCTGGAGCGCAAGCACGCCATGTTCTCCGCTACAGAACGGAATAAATCCCTCGCGCGACAATACATCGCCCAGTCGGAACCCGATCTCGGCACAGATCACATGCCCGCTTTGAAGCTGGCGCTGAAGCTGGCCCCGGAAGTGCTGTATTTCCTGACTGATGCCGATGAACCTCAGCTTTCTGCTGGCGAGTTGGCCGAAATCACCCGGTTGAATCAGCGTCACACACGGATTCACACCATCGAGTTCGGCAAGGATAGTGACCTCGGCCTCGACAACTTCCTCAAGAAGCTGGCGCGACAGAATGGCGGCACCTACCGGTATCACGATGTCCGACAGCTCGCGCTGCAACAGCCGTAATCACCGTATGCGGCCATCAGTCTTCTGCCTGGTTGCTGCCGTTTTCACGTCGAGCGCGCTGGATGTGCAGGCGGAAGATCGGGTGGTGATTCAGATTCCCACCCGCAGCAGCCGCATGCCTCCGATGTCTTGCATGGTCATCGACTACACGGGCGAAATGCTCACCGTGCGATCGGGACCCATGGCGGAGATTCAGCAGATCCCCCTTCGAGATGTCGTCAGCGTGGAGACCGACTACCTCGAATCCCACACGCGCGGCCGGGATCTGTTCGCGCAGGGTAAGATTCGGGAAGCCGAAGCACAGTTCCTCACTGCGCTCGAAGATGAGGAGCGCCCCTGGGTCCGTCGAGAATTGTTGGCAGCGCTGGTGCGCTGTGCGCTCTACGAGGATGATCTCCGTCGAGCAGCACTCCGGTTTGTGTCGATTGTCGAATCGGATCCGCGGACAATGTACTGGGGCCTGATCCCGTTGGTGTGGGATCCCGAAGCCGTTGCCGCACCAACCGATGCCGATGCCCGCACGGTGCAAGCGACCGGCAGCGCCGTCGCCCGGTTGATTGTGGCCAGTTGGAATCTGGAACGGAACGGCCGACGGAGTCCAGACGCAGAAACAACCCTGCAAACGCTGGCAGCGGATGCGGACCCCTTCATCCAGCGGCTGTCGCAAATGCAGTTGTGGCGTGTGCGGCTGGCAACCCAGGCGGTGACAACGAACGAACTTCGCCGGTGGGAGTCGCAAGCCGACGACTTGCCGTTATCGCTAAGGGCTGGTGCCCACGCTCTGCTGGGCCGCGGGGCGATGCAGCAGAAAGATGCGTTGCGGGCCGCGGCGGAATGGATGTGGTTGCCGCTGCATCACGCCGATCATCGCGGACTGGCAGCGTGGGGTCAGGTTCGGTCAGCAGAAGCGATGCTGGCCGCCGGTGATCCGGCCGGCAGTCAACTGCTGGCACGAGAGGTCATCCAGCGATTCCCGGGAACAATTAGTGCCATGAAAGCGAAAACACTGCTACGAATGCCTTCCGGAAACGCGGAATAATACCAGTCCCCAAATTCAACTGCGCGTCTGGAGTGTCTTCTGGGAGGGCGAAGCTCCCGCTGAGCCGCTGATTGTCACAGCGTTTTGAATCGCTCGCGGCTCAGCAGGAGCTTCGCCCTCCCACGCGCAGACAATTCCTGCGATCGGTATAAGCGGCAATTTTCGCCGGACCTCGATGGCAGGCACACCGATCATTCCTGTTCGCGGGGTCCACTCTCCGGGAGATCGTGATCGGTGAGCCGGATGTTCCGGCCGCGTTGCCGTCTCGGCGTCATCAGCGGGCCAAACATCGGGACCGGATCCGTCACATACAGCCAGCCGCCGCCACATTCTGTGCACTGCACCGCGACGCCCACGTCCTTGGCGCGGAGCATCCCCTGCAATGTCATCCGAATCGGCGTTTGACATTGCGGACAGGGAAGCGGACTGCATTCGGGCATCAACATAAACCGGGAGGCCAATTCCGTAGAAACGGGGGCACCTTCCCAAGCAGTCCGGCAATCACATCGCCACTCGAACCCAGCGTCTCACGTTGGGAGGGAGAATCGAACCAACGGTCCGGGTTGAGCTCGTAACTGCGAACCATCATGGGTGCATCTGTTATCTCCCATTTATAGAACTACATTCGCGAGTTTTCCGATCGTGTCTGGCTCAAATCCGTCAAAAAGAGGGTTTTCATTGCTTCTGAATGTATCAGCAATATAGTGATATTGTGGAGGTTCTTCCTGATGCCTGTACACAGACAGCAAGGCATCCGATTCACGTGAGTCAGTCGGCGAGATCGGCGACACAAGTGTTCTGGGATGGGGGCGTTGCACGCCGGAGAATCGAGTCGCACTGGGCAGACTTCACACGACTGCAACTTTGGCGACCAAGGGATTTCACTCGTTCCCAACGCTTTTCCTCGCGACCATCTCGGTTTAGCATGCAGGAGAATACATGCATCTCTCCGACGTACACCCCGTCAAGGATTCCTGACAATGCCCCGCTTTGGGATTTCTTACGCATTCTTCAGCATGTGGGCCGTCTGTCTTTCCGCGCCCGCCGCTGAACCCTGGAACGTACTGGAAGGCACGACCGGACCGGGCAAAGGCAAACAGATTGTCCTCATTAGCGGTGACGAGGAATACCGCTCAGAGGAAGCATTGACCCAACTCGGGAAAATCCTCGCCACCCATCACGGTTTCAAATGCACCGTGCTTTATGCCATCGACCCGGCCACGGGCGAGATTAATCCCGAGAAGCGCGACAACATCCCCGGTCTTGAAGCGCTGAAGACGGCCGACCTGATGGTGATCGCGACCCGTTTCCGGGAACTGCCCGATGAGCAGATGCAGCACATCGCCGACTATGTCGACGCCGGCAAGCCGATCGTCGGCCTGCGGACGGCGACTCATGCCTTCAACAATCCGAAATCGGAGAAGTACGCGAAGTTCCACTGGCAGAGCAACGTGCCTGGGTACGAACAGGGCTTCGGTCGCCAGATTCTCGGCGAAACGTGGATCAGCCACCACGGCAATCACGGATCCCAAAGCCAGCGCGGCATCGTCGTCGCCGGCCAGGAAGGCCATCCGATTCTGAAGGGCATCGAACCGGGCGAGATCTGGGGCCCGTCCGACGTCTACGGTGTCCGTTTGCCATTGCCGGGGGACAGCCAGCCGCTCGTGTTGGGTGCCGTCCTCGAAGGAATGAAGAAGGACGATAAGCCCATTGCCGGGGCGAAGAATGATCCAATGATGCCGATCGCTTGGACGAAGACGTACAAGGGTGCAAACGGTCAAACCGGCCGCGTCTTCACGACGACGATGGGTGCGTCGACCGATCTCATCGCCGAAGGAACGCGCCGCATGATCGTCAATGCGTGCTACTGGGCGCTCGGCATGGAAGCGCAGATTGCTCCGAAGTCGAACGTCGCGATTGTCGGTACCTTCGAACCGCTGCCGTTCAAATTTGGCGGCCACAAAAAAGGCGTGAAACCCGCGGATCTGCTGGCGAACTGACCGCGCATCGAAGCCCGGCATTTTCCAAAATGCCGGGCTTCTGCATTTCCGATAGACGCGAACGATCCGTTCATAGATCGCGTTCTGCGCAATCAACAGGCAGAAGTCCGGCGTTGAAGAAAACGCCGGACTTCGTTTTACGCGAAATCGAGCGGCGCGAACGCTTCGCTGAGCACGGGTTTTGACGGCCGTTGCAACCAGCGTTCGATGAGCGTGGCATACACGCGGCGGAAGTCGGTCGTGAACTTCGGGTCGCCGTCGTCGAGGTCGGTGAGACTGGACGCCATGCCGTAGAAGCCGCCCTTGCCCGCGGGGGTGACCGAGAACAGCACCGACGCCGCGCCGTGGTCGGTGCCGAGGCTACCGTTCTCGGCGAGCCGACGGCCGAACTCCGAGAACGTCGTTAGCATCACGTTGTCCCCGCGGCCTTTTTCATCCAGGTCCGCAAAGAACGCCGACACCGCAGCGGAAAGTTCCCCCAGCAGCGCGGCATGTCCCGGTAACTGCTGTGAGTGTGTATCGAATCCATCCAGCGTGACGAAGTAGACCCGCGCGGGGAGGTCTGCCGTGATCATCTGCGCGACGATTTGCAGCTGCTGCGACAGTCGTGATGACGGATACGGTGTCGCGGAACGATAGGTTTTCGAGAGACTCGCCAACCGCTCGGCACTTGTCACCGCTGACGTGGCCGACCGCCGCAGAAAATCGAGTTCGCTACTCGATGTGGTGGTGTTCGCAGCTTGCTTCCAGGCTGCCGAACTGACGACGGCGGAGTCACGCCCGGAGGACGTGAGCCGAAATTCTTCGAGGCGTTGGATTGTCGGCGGAACGACGCGTTCACCAAGACACGCCAGCGGGAGTTTATCGAGACCGATGCACGCGGCTTCCCACGCTCCGCTCGATTGGCCGACGGTCTGATCGAGCATCCGCCCGATCCAGCCATTGGGAATCCGTTCGTTGAAATGCGCGGCGTGCCAGATATCCATCGAACGGAAGTGCGACCGGTCGGGTTTGGGATAACCGACGCCTTGCACGATCGCGAGCCGGTTCGCTTCCCACAGATCGCGGAAGCCAGTCATCGCGGGATGGAGTCCGAGCGTGTCGTTCAGCTTCAGCGCGGCCCCCTTACCAATGGCCAGCGACGGACGAGTTTTGAGGTACGCATCGTGGCTGTAGGGGATGACGGTGTTCAGTCCATCGTTGCCCCCGGCCATCTGGATGAGGACGAGCACCCGGTCACTCTTGGCCGCTTCCGCACCGAGAGCACTGGACCACAGCGACGGTGCCGGCCCGGCAAGCGAGACCACCCCGGCGGTGCCCAGGAGCTTCAGGAAATCGCGACGATTGGTGGACATGGCATACGCTCCCGTTCGGGAAAGGCAGTGCAAAGTGTCGCCGCATCCCGGCTGCTTCTTCGCAGCCGGGATGCTTGATTGTGCGTGACGTCATCGCTGGAAAACACGGAGAGGAGCCTCACGCAAAGGCGCAAAGGAAGACGAGATGGATTTCTTTCCTTTGCGCCCTTGCGTGAAGTCCGGCATTTCATTTTGTCAACAAGGGCGATGTCTCAGACATCATGATGGCCCGAAAGAGCCATCCTACGGTTGTTCTGTTCCGTGCGTGTGGTTCATCGCAGCATCCCGGCTGCCAGGAAGCAGCCGGGATGCGACTTTCTCTTCTCAGCCCTTAGCCATCAACACTTAGCCCCTACATCAACTGATACTCCGGCAACGAAAGTGCCAGCGGCAACCGGTCTGTCGAAGTCGCTTTTGTCAACGCTTCACGAGCACTATCGGACAGCGGCGTAGCAAACAGCGCCGTCACCCAAGCATGCGGGTGCTGGGCGATGGATTCGCGGACGTCGCTGCGGAGGCTGCCGTAGCGATCGCTGCCGGTGACGTCGCTCAGGAAGTTCCAGCGCTGCACCCAGGCCGTGGCGTGAATCCATTGGCGACCACCGTCCCAGCCTTTCACCGATGGCGGGGCGAAGACGTCCTGTCCCAGTTGGGCGGCGAGATCGCGCACGGCTGGCCAGCGGATGCGTTCACACAACGGGCGCAATGTGCCCAAGATCAATTCTATCGACGATTTGATGATCGTGCCACGAACTTCGTCGCTGAAGAACTCCGGCGAGCGGCAGACTTCTTTCAACACCGGGGCGAAGGCGAGATCGTGCTGAGCGAACAGTGTTGCCACACGAGAAATCGCTTCCGGCGATGGCTCCGGCATTACGAACGCCCGGAGCAGTTTGAATGCGAGAAATTTCGGGCACGCCGGATGATCAAGGCACAGGTCGATGATCGCCTGGCCTTCGAACTTGCCGGTCTTGCCGAAGACGGTTTTGTTCGATTCATCGTGCTGGGAATCGTTGAACCAGAACCGACCTTCCCGGAGATGCCAGCCGGAGAACGCACGGGCCGCTTCCTGGATGTCGTGCTCGGTGTAGTTGCCGATGCCGAGGGCGAACAGTTCCATCACCTCGCGGGCAAAGTTTTCGTTGGGATGCCGTTTGCGGTTGGCGTTGCCATCGAGCCACACCAGCATCGCCGGGTCACGGGCCATCGCCGTGAGCAGTTTGCGGAACGAACCGGGGCCGAGCGCACGGAACAGATCGTTCTGTTCGGTCATCATGGGGACCGACAGCACTTTGTTGTACGACGTGGCGAAGTGGTTGTGCCAGAAGAGCGTGATCTTTTCGGTCACCGGGTTTGCGGTCCCCGCCATCCGGTGCAGCCACCACGCTTTCAGATCCTGAATGCTGGATGTCGCCACCGCGCTGTCCCGCAACGCGGCTTGCGCGACGGTAAAATCGGCGGTTTCCGGCTGCGGCGTGAACAACCGGTCGAGCGTGGCATCCAATCCATCGCGCACGGCCTGCTGAATTTCCGCCGGTGTCACGCCGAACTGCAACCGGCGGAGCAAATGCCCGGCAGCGGGGGCATCGAAGTTAATCATTGCCAGCCCCCTTGCAGCGTGAGCGTCAAACCCGCCGGAGTGACATCGGTCGACAGCCGTAATGGCTTCTGCACGCGCAGGACGTGCTCCAGAAATTCACGTTCGGCCTTCGATTGCTCGGCCGTTTTCCCCTCCTGCACGCCGCGGGCTTCGAGGAGCGCGTGGTTAGATTTCACCATTTGCGCGGCGGTCTCGGGAGAGAGGATCAACTCAAAGTTGCGCTGCACTGTCGCCGCTGTGGTCGTCGCAGTTTGCTGTGTCGATTGCAAAACATCGATCAGATCCTTGCACAACTCGACGGACGACGCCGCGATGTATTGCGTTCCCACGACTGCGGACGCCGGTTGGGCGTTAAAGATCGCCGGCAACGCCTGGTCCTTGGGGATTTCGAGGTACCGCGCGTAGGTGATCGTCACCCCTTTGTACGTCTCGGCACTCGTTAACCACGGCTGCCGCATCTGCTTGGCCGCTTCGAGATTGGTGAGCGACGTCAACGTCTGAATGAACAGATTGAAGACATCCGCCCCACGCTGGACATCGGTCAGCGACACCACCAACGCCCCCGCGGGCAACTGCAATCCCGGCGGCTGCGGCAGATGCGGGTACGTCTGCTCGGCGAACACCAGCGTCAATGGCCCGGACATCAGCGAGAGAATGTCCTGGCTGAAATCCTTGCCCGGAAGGAACGTTGCCAGCCCCGTTTCGAACTTGTCGAACTCCGGCAGCACCTTGGCTTCGAGCAGATTGTCGCGCTGCCGATACCACGTCTGCCAGTCACGAACCAGCGTCATCGTTGCCAGCCGTCGCGGCACTGTCGGCAACAGTTCCTCTTTTACGAGGGGCTGCGTTGTCAGCAAGGTCTTGTGAGCCGGATCGATTTGTCCAGCATCCCCGGCGACCTGCACTTTCAACTCGTAACCCTCGGGGTGAATCCGCAGGGCGGCAACCGCGTCGTTTCCAATTGCGGCATACTCGGTCAGACCGCCAAACAACAACGAAGCCAGCGGATTATCGAGCTTCGCCGGAATCAGCCGCCCTTGGCCCAGCAGTTCCCGAATGCGACCGGTGTCGACAGCGAGGTTGACCGTGGTCTCCGACGAGGCCGGAGAACCGAACAGCTTGGCACCCAGTGTCTTGGCGAGCGATTCGCCGTTGGGTTCTGACAATCGTTTGCGCACGTCGTCGAACAAACGTGCCGTGCCGCCGACCACCCAGCGGTCCTTGAGCCAGGTGCGGTTACCGTCCGGTGCGGTGAGGAGCCAGGCGCCGTCGACTGTTTCCGATTTAATCTTGTCATTGGCGAGCGGGACCAGCGCTTCCAGCCGTGACTTGAGATGTTCGCCGATGGTGTCATCGGCAAGCCGCATCAGCAGTACGCCTTCGGGTCTGCCGCCCGGTTCACTGGGGGGGTAGACGGCAATGATGCCGCGGTCGCCGAAGACGCGCTTTGAGGCTTCCCACAGATTCAGACCGATTTGTCCCTCAAGGACCGCCCGTCCGCCACGGAATTTGCGGCCGTCACCCGATTCGGCCCACTTCCGATACGGCTCGGAATCGTACGCGGCCTTGAACACCGGCGAGGATTCGACGCGCTCAATCAGGGCGGTGGCGTTGGCCCACTCCACCGCCGCAATGGCTCCCGGCGGCAGTTTCTCGCTGAAAGACGCCTCGTCCGCCCCTCCCATCGTGGCCCACGTCAGCGACGCAAGCCCCACCCATACCGTCATCTTTGCCGACTGGACGAAGCGCATGCGGAATCTCCCGAGATGAAGTCACGGCGCAGTGAACACCCGCCGTGACGGCATACCCCGGCGATTAGAGGGGGGTTTCAGGAATTCCGCGATGCAGAAATCGTAAGAAGATGTGGCGGAAGATTGGCAATTAGAAAATAGGAAGTGGAAATTGCAAATTGAAGAGCTGGTGCCTGAGACTGCATCTTCGATTTGCAGTTTTCATTTGCCAATTCCTAATTGCCAATCTGCCTTCACCCTGAGGCGGAGACACACTCCGCACTACCGCCGTTCGCGGGCCCAACGGACGAGACACCCGCGCCCGACGGTTTCCGTCACCGCAGGCTTTTCGCCTTTTTTCACGGCGGCGATGGCATCCTCAACATAGTGCACTTTCACCCCCGCGGCGTCGGTGCTGTCGTCCATGGCCCCCATGTAAACAATCTTGCGGTCTTTGCCGAGGACAAAAAACTCGGGCGTCAGGATCGCCCCGTAATCCTTCGCGATCTTCTGCGATTCGTCGTACAGATAATAGAACGCAAACTTCTTTTCGTCGACACGCTTGGTGAGCGCCGGCAATTTGTCCGCTTCGATCCGGTTCACGCAAATCGGCACGACCGCCACGCTGCCGTCGGCGTATTTTTTCGTCAGGGCATCAATCCGCCCTTCGTAATCCGTCGCCGTCGGGCAACTCACGCAAGTGAAGACGACAACCACGACCTCGGCTTTCGCGAGATCGGACAGCGAATGCGGCTTGCCGTCAGTCCCTGGTAAATCTTTCCACGCCGGAGCAACGTCACCGATGGAAAGGACCTGATTGAACTCCCCGGCGGACGCGATGGTGGATGCGATAAGGAACCCCATCACGACAACGGTCCACATCACGCGATTGCGCTTTGCAGCCCCCCAACGCGCCCGCGGAAACGAACACCCCAACCGACCAAATGCCTTCAACAACGTCATCGGACGATTCTCACGATGGTCTCAGAAACGATCAAAACACCGCACTCAACAGTATCGCTACAGAACAGGACGGGATCAATCACGGATAACGTCAACCGGCAAATCACCTTGATCCCGAAGGGATCACAGACGGTAGCCGGGGGTCGAAGGCTTTGCGCAGACCCCCGGAAAACCGTTAAAATGAACGATCGACCCTGGAGGGGTCGCAGCAGTTCATGAGCCCGGCTGCGACCCCTCCAGCGTCGATGCGATGTTTTCCGGTGGTATCGCTGCGCTCAACCACCGGCTACCGTCTGCGATCCCTTCGGAATCGAACCCCATGAGACTCATGGCTTGATCGTTACTTCGCGCTCGGCTTCAATCCCACCGCGCGGCCATCGAGTTTCCACTCCGGCTTCAACGTGATGCCGAGGTGCGTGAGAGCCGTGGCGACGACGTCAACCTGATACGTCTGCTCCTCCATTTTGCCAACCAGCGCGGAGGGGCCGCTGACGATCATGAACGTCCGGCGGATCTCTTCGATCTTGCGGCCGCCGCCGTGGCCGGTACCGATGCCGCCGTGATCGGTGGCGATGATGACCAGCCAGTCCTCCTCAGCAAATGTGGGGCGTGCTTTGATGGCCGTCACCACGTCGCCGATCAACCCATCGACCCGTTGAATCGCGGCGATGTACTCCGGCACTTTCGGATGGAACCCCTTGGCGTGACCCGTCTCGTCAACCTGACCGAGATACAGCATCACAGCATCGGGATTCTTTTCGCGAAGGTGGGTGGCACACGCCTTGGCCAACCGTGCATCGGCATCGGCATACGCCGCCGCTCCGTGGGAATCTTCGGCGACGACTTCATCGGCTTGGCTGAGAATATTGGCTTTGATCGGCCCCCAATCGGAAAACGATGCGGTCTGGGCCTGCGGTTGGGATTCCTTGATTCGCGCAAAGAAGTGTGGGTATTCGGTGTAATTCTTCCCCTTAAAAGAATTGTCGATAGTGCCGTGTTTGTCCGGCCAGACGCCGCACAACAGGTTCGACCAGCCGGGGCCGCTGACGGTGTCTCCTTTGGTTTCGCGCGGGGCGATGATCTCTGTGCCGACGGAGAGTGCCCCTTTCGCCATGAGCGCATCCATGTTCGGTGTTTCCGCGGCTTCGAGAGCATCCCAGCGGGTGCCATCGATCCCGATAAAAATCACTTTCTTGACCGGTTCGGTCGACCAGCCAGCAGTGCTTATGAAACTCAAGGCGATGAGGGCGATGGAGCGAAGCATGGTGCAACCTCTTGAACCAGCAGACATAGCGAGACGCGCCATCGACTTTAGCGCGTGCGCTCGCAGGTGGAAAGTGACCACCGGTCCGATTTCCCAGAGGATGTCAGCCGATCGCGCTGTATTCCAAATCCAGTTGGCGGAACATGGTCCGCGTCACCTGGAAGCCGACGTGCTTGTAGAGTTCCACGGCGGCAGCGTTAGTGGCGGTCACTTCGAGTGTTACGCGCTTCATCCCAGCGGATTGAAACCCGAGCAGACAGCGTTCCACCAGGGCCCGCCCCAAGCCTTGTCCCCGATGCACCGGCGAAATGCCAACGTTCTGAATGCAGCCGGTGGTCTCGCTCACAATCACACCCTGAATCGTGCCGCAGTCTTCGTAGCCCACCGCCGTCGGCGGACTGGGAACTGTAATCAACCACGTGGCATCCGGCAGAAAGCCGGCTTGCAGGGCGATGTCTTTCATCAACTGATAACAGCCGTGATAATCGCCCAGGCACTCAAACACTTCGGAATCGATTTCATCGCGAAAACTGTGAAACTTGACCAACGCGTGCCGGTCCTCCTGGCCCCGCTCCCACGGCGTCCAGACATATCCTTCCGGCAATACCGGCGGCACGATCGTCGCGCCGACGAGGTCGTACACCATCCGATACCGTTTGTAGTACGCCAGAGACATCCGCTTCGCCACACCTCGACTTGGCACTGATTCCCCCCACAGCCTTCCTTGTTCTCGGCCGACTGTCAAGCCGCCGGCAAGGGAAGTCAGGGCATCGGCGCGCTGAAGAGCAATGTGCCGGCGCGGAGTCCGCATCTCGCGCGCAATCCGTGCGGCTTGTACGGATGACATCAGGCCAACTCGCCGCGCAGAAGTTATGATGTCGGACATGACATTTCAGGACGATGCGAAACTGCGGAGAAATCAACCTATGACCGAAATGTCCGCGAACAGTCCGGCCGACCGGCTGATCGCTGTTGAATCAGCACTGGCCCACATGCAGCACGACTTCGAGCAACTGCACGGCGTGGCACTCGAGTTGCAACGGGAACTGCGCCAGCTAACGATGCGGCTACAACGCCTGGAGAAACGACTCGAAGTTCTCGGCGAAGACCCGGAAGTCCGCTCCCCGGAAATGGAACGCCCGCCACATTACTGAGATGCCATGCACCGGAACAAATCTACGGTGTTGGGCTTTCAGGGCAGACCACGTAAGAATTCCCTCAGCGCGGCGAGATACTCCGCGGTCGGTGGATCGTTGTGATCGCCACCAGCGATCCGCACAAACTGCTTTGGTTCCGCAGCGGTGGCGAACAAACGCAATCCCTGTGAGAACGGAATCACCCGATCGGCGTCGCCGTGTGAATGGAGTAAGGGTCCCGAATACTCTGAAAGTGCGGCGAGCGAATCGAGTCGTCCGTTGGGAACAAGAGCCGCCAGCGATCCCATGTGGACGCGCCCGACCTCTTCCAACTTGGTGAACGTGCTTTCGACGATCAGTCCGCGCGGCGGGACTTCCTTCGCCGATTGAATCGCCAGCGCCCCACCCAGCGAACGCCCCATCAGGACGATTTCCGACTCGGCAATTCCGGCCCGTTGGGCCGCTTCGGTGCGGGCCGCACGGACATCCTGCAAAACTCCATCGACCGTCGGCGTTCCGTCGCTGTCTCCGTATCCGCGATAGTCGACGGCCATCACCGCACAGTGAACCGTGTCATTCAACCACCGGAGCACGTCCTGGAGGTACCACAAGTTGCCACCGTTGCCGTGGAGGTAGAGCACCACCGCAGCGGGTTGCGGATGTCCCACCCACCAGGCCCGCAAGCGCGTTCCATCTCCCGCGGTGAGTTCGACATCCTCGAATGGCAACGGAGCCGGTTGCGTCCGGGCTTTGGCAAGCTTCACCGGTTGAAACAGGAACATCTCATCCAGCGACTGGCGCGACTTCACCACCGGTGATGTACTCGCCAGCAAGGAGCGCGCTCGCGGCTTGTTGGGGGCCGTTTCCGCCTCGGGAGGTGTATCTTCCTTGTTGGACGCCTCAGCCACAAGGGGCGGCGACATCACCGGCGTCCGCCCGGTCCAACCGCAACCGGCGAACAAGGTCAGAATCAACATGCAGCCGGTGAGAAACGGGTGCCACCGCATGGGGAAACCACCCTGCCGGGGGAGAAGGAAACACACTCAAACTTCAGTATCACGTTTCCTTCGAACGGGGTCGAGAGGAATCGTTCCGAACCACGACATCGGGATCGGCCGGGGATCGCTGGTCTTCGTAAACACGGGGAAGCACTCGGAACGGGGCGCGAAACCGCCAAGCGTGGATTGGGATCGCTGTTATCAATGGCCTGGTTTGCGGTAAACTGGCCGGTTCACGTTTTGGGTCCTTGCAGGATGGCGCGATGTTGGTGAGTTGGGATTGGTTGCGGCAGTATGTCCCCGTGACGGCAACGGTGGACGAAGTTTCCGATCGATTGACGATGTCCGGGTTGAACCTCGAAGAGTTTCATCCCGTCGGCGACCATGTTGTCATCGATCTCGAAGTGACCAGCAACCGGCCCGATTGTCTCGGTCACCTCGGCATCGCGCGGGAAGTCGCGGCCTTGTATGACTGCGCGGTCCAAACTCCGGCGGCACCGTTAAAAGAATCTACGGAACCAGTCGCGAAGGCCGTCAGTGTGCGGATTGACGCACCGGAGTTATGCCCGCAGTACATCGCCCGGGTCATCCGCGGCGTGAAGATCGGTCCCAGCCCGGCGTGGATGCAGCAGCGGCTGGCCACCGTCGGCATCGCGAGCATCAACAATGTCGTCGACATCACCAACTACGTCATGCTCGAGTGTGCGCAGCCGCTGCATGCGTTCGACTACGACAAGCTCAACGGCCAGCAGATCATCGTCCGCAAAGCTGCCGCCGGGGAGAAGCTGAAGGCGATCAACCAGAAGGAGTACGCCCTCACCACCGATCAATGCGTCATCGCGGACGCCAAGCGGCCGGTCGCGCTCGCCGGGGTGATGGGCGGGTTCGACACGGAAATCTCTTCGTCGACGAAGACGGTGTTGATTGAAGCCGCGTCGTTCGCACCACTGTCGATCCGCAGCACGGCCCGCAAACTCGATCTGCACAGCCCGTCGTCCTACCGTTTCGAACGGGCGCTCGATCCGAACGGTCCGGAGTGGGCCAGCCGTCGGTGTTGCGAGTTGATTCTGGAGCTCGCCGGGGGCGAACTTCTCAGTGGGGCCGTCACCGCCGGGCCGACGCCGCCTGCCACTGGACCGGAGATCACGCTGCGGTTCGCGCGGTTCCGGAAAGTGCTCGGCATCGACATCCCCGTTGACGCCGCGGTGCGGATTCTCGGCCAACTCGGGGTGAAACTCGTCGGCCAAGCGACCGCGGAATCGGCCCGGTTCCTTGCGCCGAGTTACCGCCGGGATCTCACCCGCGAAATCGATCTCATTGAAGAAGTCGCCCGGTTGTACGGCTACGACAAACTCCCGCAGGACATCGCCGTGCCGTTGTGCACCAGTGCGAAGTCGCTCCGGGAGCGCGTGGTCGAACGGGTTGGCGAAACGCTCACCGCCGCGGGGTATTTCGAGGCGATCACGTCGTCGTTCACCTCGGACGCCGAACGAAAATGGTTCCAGCCGCAGGGCGATCAACCGGCCCTGATGGTCGAGCATTCGTCGCGCCGAGCGGAAAATCAGTTGCGGCAATCACTGGTGCCAAGCCTGTTGGCGTCCCGCCGGGCCAACGAACGGCAAGGGAATTTCTCCGCCCAACTCTTCGAAGTGGCGAAAGTCTTCCTGCACGCCGACCCCACGATGCCCGAACAACAATCCGAACCGTGGCGGATTGGCATCGTCACCGGCCGCGGGTACCTCGATCTGAAGGGTGTTGTGCAGTTACTGGTGCAGCGCGTCAATCCCCACGCCCAACTGACGGTGCGGCCATCGAGCATTGCCCAATTCACACCGGGTCGTGGTGCGGAAGTGTGGTTGAACGACAAGCTGTGGGGGTGGATGGGGGAACTCGACCGCAGCGCCAGTGACGCCGCCGATTTGCGGGACGCCGTCTGCGTGGCGGAACTCGATCTCGCCATGCTGGAAGCGATTGCCGATCTCGTTCCGCGTGCAGAAAAGCTGCCGGAGCACCCGGGGATGGTGCGCGATCTCAACTTCGTGCTGGACGAACCGGTCGAGTGGTCCGCCGTGGAAACCACCGTCCGGCAAGCCGCCGGGCCGCTGTTGGAAGGCGTCACCTTCGGCGGCCAATACCGCGGCAAGCAACTCGGCGACGACAAGAAGAGCTACGTCGTCTCGATGACCTTCCGCGCCCCCGACCGCACGCTCACCAGCGATGAAGTCGACACCGCCCAGAAAGCCGTCATCGCCGCGTGTGAAGCGAACCTGAAAGCGGCGCTGCGGGCCTAAAGTAGCCATCACGCTCCGCCGTGATGAGCAGATAAGGAAACGCTGTCGAATTGGTAGTAACGCTGCATGAATTCATTCAAATCGCGGCCGTTTTGAAACGTGCCGCTCATCACGACGGAGCGTGATGGCTACTTTGTTGTGTCCGAAGCCCGGCGTTGAGGAACTCGCCGGGCTTCGGGGCCACAGCTTACGTTGCTGACGGAATGGCGGCCGGGTGGCCCGGCTTGAGCTGTTACGGAGATGGTAGATGTGCCACTGCTTCGAGTACGAAGCAGTGGCATGGTTTTCGTCGGATCGCTCAGCCTCCCAGAGTCCGATGTTGACAGGTCACGCCATGGCGGTTTCGATTTTCGATGCAGCACAGATGCAAACGTTGCGGCGGGAGCGGCGGATTGATCCGCTGGCCATCCGACGATTGCGGCTTCATCTGCTGAAACGATTCGCCCCGGATGAAGTCGCCCTGGCGGCCTTTCCGTTTCCTGAGGACGTCCGGTTCCACGAATTAACCATCACACAGCGGTGTGATTCGCAGGTCGACGGGGCAACCAAGCTGCTGTTGAAAACCTCGGACGGCCTGCCGCTGGAGACGGTGATTCTGCGGCCGTCCACCGGGCGGGCAACCGTGTGTGTGTCGAGCCAGGTCGGTTGTGCGGCGGCATGTTCGTTTTGTGCGACCGGGCGGATGGGGATCGCGCGGGATCTCTCTGCGGCGCAGATTCTCGATCAAGTGCTGCACGCCGGGCAGATTCTCGCGACCGAAGTCCGTCCGTTACGGAACGTGGTCTTCATGGGGATGGGGGAACCGTTCCACAACGAAGACGCGGTGCATGAAGCGGTCGAGCGTTTGATCGACCGCGAATGGTTTCAACTTTCACCGCAGAAGATTTGTGTTTCCACAGTCGGTATCCCAGACGCGATGCGGCGGTTTGCGGAACGGTTTCCGACGGTACGTCTCGCGCTCAGCCTCCATTCGGCGCGTCAGGGCGTGCGCGAACAACTCATCCCGCTGGCGAAAAAGTATCCCCTGGAAGAATTGAAGCGGACATTGCTCGATCTCCATTATGTCCGTTACGGTGAGGTGATGATCGAGTACCTGTTGCTCGCCGGAATCAACGACTCGCTCGATGATGCCGCGGCGCTCATCGAGTGGGTGCAGGGACTGGACGTCCACATCAACCTGATTCCGTATAATCCCATTGCTGAAGCTCCGCACCTTTTCGGCAGTCCCCCGGAACAACGGCAGGCGCTTTCTGCACGATTGAAAGCAGCGGGAATCAAAACGACGATGCGGTATTCGCTGGGGAATGATATTGCGGCGGCGTGCGGGCAACTGGTGCGAAAGGAGGCACGAACAGAGGTGATGGGGCGGAAAGCACCCCAGCCATAGCAATGGCTGGGCTTCGGGTCGACGTGATTATTGGCCGCCGATGGCTTCTGCGGGGTCCCATTCGAGGTGATCGTCGCTGCCGGAGCCGGACTTTTCGACGAACGGTAACCCCAACTCGGTGAGCAGGTCTTTCACGTCGTCCAGCGGGTCCTTCCGGTAGCGGGGATGCATTGATGCCGCGAGAAAATCTTTGTGCTCACGGATCAGCAGGACATTTTCCGGCGGAACCAGGCTCAAGCGTTCCATCCGATCCAGGCGGTGCAAGCTGATGGCGTCTCGAAGCACCTGATGTCGGGCATCCGGCGTCATCGCAGAATAGAGCCGACGATCGCGCTGGAGGACAACCACGTCTTCGTTGATGCCTCGTTTGAAATCCTCGAAATCGAAGTCGTCAGCGAGTTGCGCCCGCAACATGGCAGCCGAGACCGTCAGCGTCACGCCGACAAATTGTTCAAACGACATTCGTTCGTCGTCCAAGGCCCGCTGGAGCGCTTGGGTTTGTTCGAAGCGCGGCAACACCACCTCGAGGTTCCAGGCTTCCGCCAGCGCCTTCTGCTCTTCCGCAACGAGTTCATTTACCGGCAGCGAACGGGTTTCAATCCAATTCGGCAGCGGTGGATTGATGGCTGGCATTTCGATCAGTTTTGAGGCCGGCAGGGCCTCGATGATCCGTTGAAAGGCCGCCCACTCTTCGGGCAGGATCACCTGATCGGGTTTTCGCGTTTCGGTAAACGGAGACGGTTCTTCCGCGCAGCCGACAAGCAGGAAACATACTGCGATCGACAAACTTCGCCGAACTGCGAGACTCGGCCCCATTGTGGTGATGGCTTCCCTCAACAACAGCACGCCCCAGGGTTCAGAAACCCTGGGCTTCCGAGGGTTCATCGACAGTTCAGGTGCCGGGAGTGCAGAGTCTCCGTGGGGGACGGTGCGTCGACTGCAATCGGTGCGGTCGCATCACCCCAGATGAAAACCGGCGACGCGGTGGACCGTGAGAATCGACGCCGCGAGTTGTAATGCCAGCCAGGCCCAGCGGGCACGTGATTCACCGACGCCGCGCTGTAACCCGTGAGTGGCGATCCACACGGCTCCGGGCATCAGCAATACCCACAGTCGGGCGGCTTCCCCGGCATTCTTTCCCGAGAGCCATAACAGTGCCCACACGAAACCGGCGATCACGGCCAATAGTTCGGCGGTTTTCCATACGCGGAAATTCCCTCCACGGGGCAGCCCCCACCACAAGGCCACGGCGACGGGAGCCCCAATTGCCACCGCCAGTTCCACCGGGTTGACGAGCAGCCATTTCCAGTACGTCCGCGTGAACTGACCGTAAAATCCTGCGTGATTGTGATAATTCCACCCCCACACCGTCAGCATGTTCACTCCGAAACCAACACGCAGCAGAATCACCGGAAGGGATAACCCCGCCGCCACACCGAGCACGGTCGGCAGTAGTTCCATCAAGCCCCGCCGCCAATCCGTGCGCCGCATCGCCAGAGTGAACACTCCCAGCGCCCCGAACAGCAGGATGGGCAGAAAAGCGAGGCTGCAGAACAAGCCGAGGAACAGCACAAACCCTGCGATGACGCCGCGCACTGCGGATCGCTGCTGCACCGACCATCCCAATGCCACGAGTGCGATGCACGCCAGCAACGGAAAGACGGCATCCGACTTCGGCAGGAAGATTGCCACGGCGGGAATCGCAGGCCATGTCGCTGCGCCGATCCAGGCCGAGGAACGATCGAGCGTGGTTCGCAACAGTCGGTACTGCGGCCAGACCGTCGCTGCCGCCGCCATCAACGTGAGCAAGGTCGCCAGCCAAAGGACGGCCCGATCAGGATTCGTCAGCGGTTGCGGTGTCCGCGCGGAGTTCTCGGCAATGACATCTAGCGCATCGCGCACCGATTCTGGCTCGATGGCACGAAGCGCGGTAATCAACCATGGCTGACTCTCCACCAGCGCAATCAGTCCGTGAAAGACCAGAAACAAACCCGGCGGATGCGTCCCCTGATGCAGGACGTCTCCGCTCTTCATCAATTGTTCATAACCTCTGAGGGTCGCGATGGCCTGCGGCGATTCATGCCGCGCGTGGGTGAAATAGCCCGAGGAACCGGGGTAGTACAGCACAAAGGGGGCCTTGCCAAGTTGGCCGGCCAGTGGTGCCGTGTCCTGGACGACCCACAACCACGCGAAGCCCGCGACGCCGAGTCCGCCCAGCCACAGCCCCGCTTCGGTCGCCGTCATTGTCGGCCGGGCGAAGCGGCGTTCCCCCCAGGCCACGAAGAACAGATACGCCCCCGCAGCGAACACCGCGAGGATTAGATTCGGCAGCGACTGCGCATCCGCGGGGAGACGTTCCCACACCCATTCTCCGGGAATTCCCAGCGGAAGGGACGTGCCCCAGAGAATCCATCCCACAGCAATTGACGCGATTCCAGCGATCGTGAGCAATCTCCTTGCCCCAGCCGACTGCGGAGAGTCATCAGAATTCTGTGCGGTCGGTTTCACGGGGGCATCACAAAGAGAGACTGGCTGGGAAACGAATGAGGATAAAGTCCCCCGCGGAAAATGAAAAATGCAAAGTGCAACTGATCTTTGGATGTTGATCCATCCAGAGAACACCTCCGTCGCCCATTGACAGGTCGCGACGGGGGGCACCATGATCGATGGGGGGAGCACAGGCGCTCCATCATGACCGGGGGTAATCTCGACTGAGTCCGCTCCCGGAGGCTTTTTCCCAAGGATGTTGTTCCATGCAGACGATCGTCCGTCGATTCGTCGCGATGAGTGTTGCTGTTGCCGCCGGGTTGGTCCTCACCACGTCCGGTTTTGCACAGCAGTTCGTGCAGAAGACCTATCAGGATGAGCGCGGCGCGCACAAGTACGCCGTGTTCGTCCCTGCCGGGTATCAGCCGGGGCGACCGATTCCCGCGGTTCTGTTCCTGCATGGTGCGGGCGAGCGCGGCACCGATGGCGTGAAACCGACGCTGGTGGGGATTGGTCCCTATTTGAAAGCCCGCGGTTCGGCCATCCCGTTTCTGGCGGTCTTCCCACAAGCCGAGGATACGCAAGGGCGCGCGCTCACGCCGTGGCTGGCTGGTGAACCCGACGCCGATCGGGCCTTGAAAATTCTCGATGAAGTGATGAAACAATACACCGTCGACAAGCAGCGCATCACCCTCGCTGGTTGGTCGATGGGGGGCTACGGTGCCTGGAGTCTGGCCGCGGCGCATCCCGAGCGCTGGGCCGGTGTCGCGATTCTGTCCGGTGGTGGAGATCCGGCGATCGCCCCGGCGTTGAAGTCGCTCCCGGTGTGGGTTTTCCACGGCTATCGCGATCATCTCGTCCCGGTCGGCGGAACGCAGCAAATGGTGGCGGCACTGAAGGATGCCGGCGGCGATGTGGTTTATGACGAACTTCCCGACGCCGGTCACGACGTCTTCACCGAGACCTTCGGCAATGAAGCGTTGCTCAAATGGTTGGGCGATCCACGGAAACAACCGCGGAAACTCTCAACGGCTCCGCCGATCAAGATCCCGCCGCCGCCATTTGTGCCCGCGGTCCGCATTCCACAATCTGTCGGCGTTCGACTGGGAAACACCGCTCTCGATGCCCTGTCGTACGCCGCGCCGAGTTACGTCCCGGCGAACATTCTGACCGGGCGCATCAACGACATGTTCGACTCGACTTCGGCACAGGGCCGATCATTCTCCGTGCGGTTCTCCGGCATTTCGTACTCCGGTCAATTGGGACGGATTGAACTCAAAGCCACCGGGAAGGATCGCGTGCATCTTGCCATCGGTGTGCAGAATGCCTTCATCACCGTGGGGGGGACATCCGTTTCGGGTGCTCGTCATTCGGCACAAGCCGGACCGGTCACCATCGGCATCGGTCAGACCCGCCCGGTTTATTTGAGCATGGATGCCACGCCGTATGTCGAGAATGGCAAACTGCGGCTGCGTTTGATCCAGGCGAATTTCTCCATCACGCCGGATAATTACAGCGTGAGTGCTCCGGCAGGGGTTTCGGTCCGCGGCATCGGCATGCGGGCTGATGTGGTCTCCAACGGCATCGTCAGCGGACTGTATGGAGCCCGGCCGCGCGTCGAAAACGAAATCCGCAACCTCGCCCCGACCATTCTGCGGCAACTCGAAGATCACCTCGTCTCGAGTGACATCGGCCCGATTGTTGCCGGGTTGTGGCCGTTTCCGGTCTACCAGCCGCGGCTGCGGACGTACTTCGAGCAAGTTTCCACCGACGAAAACGGCGTCTCGGTGGTGATGGGCGTGGAAGCCGCCGCAGTTGATCCCACGGCCCCGGCTAAACCGATGGTCACGGCGGCCCCGGCCGGGGTACAGCTCGACCATCTGCAAGCGGGCGGGGCATCACTCGGAGTCGCGTTGGCTCCGCAGTTGCTGGGACCGATCACGCAGTCGCTGATCGATGCGAACCTGGCCCAGTTGGATGTGCTTGATCTCCCGGAGAAATCGTTCGCGCGATTTGCCGATCGCGGCTTTCTAGAAGGAATCCTTCCTGATCTGAAACGAATGGAATCAGGGACCGAGATCCGCAGCCGGGTGGCGCTGACCGCACCGCTGCAGGTGGATCGTCCGGATAACGGAAACGGCACAGAAGACGACGTTGCGATCCCGCTGCATTTCAAATTGCCGCAGGTGGCGATGCAGATTTCGACACGGACGCCGAGTACCAGAAAATGGGAGCCGTACGCACAGTTTGATGTGATGATCGACGAACTGGTGACCATCGGGTTACAGAAGGTGACGCATGAACGTCGGGCGCTGGAGATGCAATGGCAGGAAGGCCGGACCATCACCGCCACAGGAGCGTTCGCACCGGGCGTGATGGCGACCGATACGACCATCAACTCCGACAGTTTCGTCGCGGCTTTCAAAGAGAACTGGCAAGCCTGGACCGGCAGCGGTCCGGCAGCCACCGCCGCAGTCCCCGATGTCGAGTTCTCGACCACGAAGCTGCGGCTGCAAAAGCTCGGCGGCCCTGCGCCGGTGCTCACCGGCGTCTTTGAGATCCCCGGCACACGCATCACGAATTTCAGCGATGAACCGCTGCTTTATGAAATCCGTGGCCCGTACACCGTCTGGGGCGGCCCCTACACACTGGAACCGGGCAAGACCCACGAATACCAATTCCCGCACCCGCTCACGTACCGGCAATCCGCGGGGTCGGTCTGGGAAAGTTTCACGTTGGTTGCGGGGTCATACTCCATTTTCCGAACGCCGAAACAAGGAGGACCGCCACGGTTGCACTCTTCGAAGGCGAGTGGTGACGGACAGGATTAACGATTCGTAGATTGGTTGTGTGCCACGGCCGTGTCGGCCGTGCGGAGTGGCAGAATGCTCCGGAAAATCGCACGGCCGATACGGCCGTGGCACACAGAATCGAAGACAGCAACGGATTGTCAGCCGACTCATCGCGGAGACACCGTCCGTCGGAGCGATCGCATGGGGCTCTTCGATTGGTTAATGGGAACCGCTCGGCGGACGGTCAACGCCCGTGACATGATCTGGCTGACCAAGGCCGCCAAATTCAAAGGCCTCGCCGGAATGATCGGCGTGGCTCCCGGACTGACGCCGGATCAGGTGATTCTGGTCGCCCATTTCCCTGACACCATGGAAATGCTGCAGTTGATCGCAGAGAAATGGACAGGTCAGGCTTCGATTCAAGCTGTGATGGCCGGTGATCTCAGCGAGAGACTCCTGCCACAGGCTCTCGACGAATCTCGGTCCATCCAGATCATCGTCGGCGAACGGCATCCACACCTCGCCAAAGATCAGGCGATTCGCGATCTCGTCAAAGGGATGAGTTGCCGTTACGACTTGGTCTACCACATCGCACTCGACGATCCCACGATGCGCCCGTTTGCAGGGAGCTGGGTGGAGTCCACGCTGCGCACGTTGGGAATGAAAGAAGACGAGGCCATCGAAAGTCCGATGGTCTCGCGCCGCCTTCTCGCTGCCCAGAAAAAAATTGCGGCCACCAGCACCAGCGACATGGATGCGGCTTCTGCGGAAGAATGGATGGCTCGAAACTGTCCGCAACTTGCCAAGAAATAAGCTCTGTACGGCCGCTCTCAATGAGCGACTGTTGCGACATCACTCCAGCGTCGCGATCTCACTGCCAGCGCCTTTGTACTGAACGAGGTGGGATCGAAAGAACGTCACAGGAGAATCCATTGGGGGCACCTGTTCATTTCGACTTAAGAAAGGGACTCACGGCATGGAACGCTGGGTGATTTTTGCGATCGTTTCCATGCTTTTTGCCGGATTAACCTCGGTGATTGCCAAGCAAGGACTAACGGGTATCTCCGGAGAACTTGGCCTGACCGTTCGGACTGGGTTCGTTTCGTTGTTCGTGTTTGGGTTCGCCGTGCTCATGGTCCCGCGAGCCGAGTTCGGAACGCTGACACAGAGGAACTACATCTGGCTGGGACTATCGGGACTCACGACGGCAGTCTCCTGGGTCTTCTACTACAAAGCCCTCAAACTGGGTGAGGTTTCCACGGTCGCGCTCATCGACAAGGGAAGCTTTATTGTTGCGGTTCTGCTGGCCTGGCTGGTGCTGGGCGAACAGATCACTCCACGGATTGCCGCAGGCAGCGCCCTCATCCTTACCGGACTGTTGGTCGTCTCGCGCCGGTAGTACGGAATGTGAGCATGGCCAATTTCTTTTAATCCGCTTGTTCTCTGCTCGCGCATTGCTGACAATCAATACACAAACCACGGTTGATTTGTGTCGCGGCCAGGATGCGGTGTCGAACCCGCGGGAGACCATCGTCGTGAACTGCTGCGCGGTCGGGCGACAACTCGGCATCGGTCTCATGCTGCTGACGACATCTCTGTCCGCGGCCCCGCCTGCTCCCTCAGCCGATGCACAGCATTTCGACTCGACGTTGCGGCCATTTCTCCATCAGCATTGTGTGGGCTGTCACGGCACGAATAAACCGAAAGGAAAACTCCGGCTCGATGGATTAACGCTTGATCTGACCGACGCGGCCCAGCTTCCACAGTGGTCCAAAATCATGGCACGGTTGCAGGCCGGTGAAATGCCCCCGGAGGATCAACCGCGGCCGCCGCAAGCCGAAGTCGATGCGTTGGTGGCATGGTTGCAGCCGCGCGTGGCTGCTGCGGAAGCGGCTGCCCGTGCGGCGGAAGGTCGCGTGGTCCTTCGCCGGTTGAATCGAATCGAATATGAACGCACGATCTGCGACCTGCTGGGGATTCAGATCAAGCTGAAAGACCAACTGCCGGCAGACAGTTCCGCCGATGGTTTCGACAACGCCGGAGCAGCCCATCACACGTCGTCGTTCCTGATGGAGAAGTATCTTGAAGCCGCCGATGCGGCACTCGACATGGCGATTGCCAATCGTCCGCAGCCACCCCCGTCAACCAGCAAACGGTACAGTCTGAAAGACGGTCATCCGGTACGAGGGACCACCGAGGACGTGTATCGGTTCGGAGAAGATGGCGAAGTCGTCTGCTTCTGTTCGTCGGAATGGCACAACGTCAGCGTCTCTCCGTTCTACCCGCGCGATCCCGGCCGATATCGCTTTCGGATCTCGGCGTCGAGCAGGCAATCCGCCGACAAACCAGTCACATTCCGCGTCACGATCAGCGGCACACGACTGACTGGCACCAGCGGACTGGTCGGCTACTTCGATGCTCCGCCAGAGAAGCCAACGGTCTTCGAGTTTGTCCGCTGGATGGAACCACGCACAACCATCTCGATGCTGCCCTATGGTTTAGCCGGTGCCAATACCGTCAAGCAGACCGGCGGGGAAGAGTGGGAAGGTCCCGGACTCGCAGTGCAATTCGTGGAGATCGAAGGTCCGCTGAATGAAACCTGGCCACCGGAGAGTCATCGGCGACTGTTTGCTGATCTGCCACAGAAGACGTTCGGCAATTTCAACTTTCGCGACCGGGTGGAAGTCACGTCCGAGCAGCCGCTGATCGACACCGCCCGGATTCTCAAGACATTGGCCCGCCGCGCGTTTCGCCGCACGGTCACCGACGAGGACGTGGCTCCGTTTGTATCGATCGTCGAATCGCGACTGGCGAAGGGGTACACCTTTGAATTCGCAGTGCGTGCCGCGCTGAAAGGTGTGTTGATCGCACCGGAATTCCTCTTCCTGCGGGAAACTCCGGGACGTCTCGATGACTTTGCGCTGGCGAGCCGGCTGTCGTACTTCCTGTGGAGCACGATGCCCGATGAGGAACTGTTCGCGCTGGCCGAAGCAAACACCCTTCATCAACCGGCGGTGCTGCGTCAACAAGTCGAACGGATGTTGGCCAGCCCCAAGGCGACCGTGTTCACCGAGAATTTTGTTGGCCAGTGGTTGGGACTGCGTGAGATCGATGCCACGGAACCAAGCCATCTCCTTTACCCTGAGTTTGACCACCTGCTGAAAGTCTCGATGATCCGCGAGGCCGAACTCTTCTTTGAAGAAATTCTCAATCAAGACCTGAGCATCACAAACTTTGTGACGTCTGACTTCACCATGTTGAACGGCCGTCTCGCCAAACACTACGGTATCCCGGATGTCGTCGGCTGGGAGTTTCATCGCACACCATTGCCCCCGGGCAGTCATCGCGGCGGGGTGTTGACCATGGCGAGTGTTCTCAAGGTAACGGCGAACGGGACCACCACCTCACCCGTGATGCGCGGCGCGTGGGTCCTCGACCGCATTCTCGGTACACCGCCGGCCGCACCGCCGGATGACATCCCCAGCATCGATCCCGATATCCGCGGGGCGACAACCATCCGCGAACAACTGGCGAAACACCGTTCGGTCGAATCGTGCGGTGTGTGTCATCGGCAGATCGATCCGCCAGGGTTCGCACTGGAAAGCTTCGATTGCATCGGCGGCTGGCGCGATCATTACCGTGTCACTGGGAATGGTTCCGCAGTGGTGGTTGATGGTCGGCGCATGCCGTACCACCAGGGCAAACCGGTCGACCCTGCTGATGTGATGTCCGACGGGCGGAAATTTGACAACATTGATCAGTTCAAGCAGATCCTCGCTGACGATCCCACAACGCTGGCGCGGGCCTTGACCAAGAAGCTGGTCACTTACGCCACCGGACGCGCACCACAGGCCTCCGAGGGCGATGCCATCGAGGCGATCCTGACGGCGACGCAAGAAAAAGATTACGGACTCCGTTCGTTGATCCATGCGATCGTGCAGAGTGAGTTGTTTCAAACGAAGTAGAAATGAGGGGGTGAGGAGATTCGGGGATGAGGGGATGGGGACTGTCACCAGATCCAACGGGAGAGTCATTCCATGGCGAAGGCGGCGACGGGTTTAATTCGTAGCCACACCGATTTGCAGGTTTATCAACGAGCGTTTGAGGCGGCGATGAAAGTGTTTGAGTCCAGCAAAGGGTTCCCCAAAGAAGAGCGTTACTCCTTAACGGATCAGGTCCGCCGTTCATCTCGATCGGTATGCGCCAACCTCGCAGAGGCCTGGCGCAAACGCCGTTATAAAGCCTCGTTTGTCAGCAAACTCTCCGATTCTGAAACGGAAGCCGCCGAGACGCAGGTTTGGCTGCAGTTTGCGGTCAAATGTGGATACCTCACTCGGAGTGCCGCCGCGGAGTTGTACAAGGAATATGATCAGATCATCGGCATGCTGGTCCGCATGATGAATCAATCCGAAACATGGACACTCAAATGACTTCCACTTCCGCCCTCTCTCATCCCCTGACCTCCTCATCTCTTCACCACCTCAACCGCCGCACTTTCCTTCGCGCCGCTGGTGTCGCCATGGCCTTGCCGTTGTTCGATGCCGTCGCCCCCCGGCGCTTGCTGGCAAACAGCGCCGGCCGCGTGCCGCGACGCATGGTGTGCATCAACACACCACTGGGAATGCATCCGGCAAACTTCTTCCCGAAGACGGCCGGTCGCGATTATGAATTGTCGCCGTATCTCGAAGTACTGAGCGATTTCCGTGACGACTTCACCGTGATCTCCGGGTTATCCCATCCCGATGTCGGTCCGAGTCACGATTCGAACTTGAGTTTCCTCACCGCCGCACCGCATCCCGAACGTCGGGCCGGTTTCAAAAACAGCATTTCGCTCGATCAGTTCGCGGCCGAGCAAACCTTCGGCCAGACACGGTTCCCCACATTGCCGTTGTCGTGTGAGGGTTCCGGCCTAGCATGGACACGCAGTGGAGCACCGGTCCCGACGGAGAGTTGGCCCTCCAGTGTCTTCAGCCAACTCTTTCTCGAAGGTCGGCCCGATGAAGTGCAGGCCCAGGCGCGACGGTTGGCCGATGGACAAAGCATTCTCGACGCCGTGCGCGATCAGGCCCGCAAATTGGGAACCAGTCTCGGCCCGCGCGATCGTGAAAAGCTAGACGAATATTTCACCAGTGTTCGTGAGCTCGAACAACGGCTGGTGCAAGCCGAAGCGTGGTCCCAGAAACCCAAACCCAAGGTCGATGCCAAGCCTCCGGTCAATGTGCAGAACAGTGCCGACCTCGTCGGCAAAACACGGTTGTGGTTCGATCTGATTCACCTGGCGATACAGACGGATTCATCCCGTCTGGTGACGTTGCAACTGTTGGGGACCAGCAGTGTCCCCCCGATTGCCGGAGTGAACCAGGGCCATCACGATCTCTCCCACCACGGTCAGGATCCGACGAAGATCGCGCAGCTCCGGACCTTGGAACTCGAAAAGATGAAAACCCTGCACAACTTCCTGATGCAGTTGCGAAACACGCAGGAAGAAGGGGAGACGCTGCTCGATCGGACCACGATTTTCTTCAGCAGCAATCTGGGCGATGCCAGCAAGCACAGCGTAAGGAACATGCCCGTGATTCTCGCCGGCGGCGGTTTCCGGCATGGTCAGCATCTGGCGTTTGATGAGCACCAAGGTCCGCCGTTGAGCAATCTGTTTGTCACCATGCTCCAGCGGTTTGGGATCGAAACCGACCGCTTCGGCAGTTCGACGGGGACGTTAACGGGGTTGGCGGTCCGGGGGTGATGAAGTGCGGAGATGAGGACTTCAAATCGGCGAACGGGGTCACTTCGCCAAGTGTGGTTCGACAAGCTTGTTCCACACGGCATACCCGGCGGGGGTGAGATGGAGTCCGTCGGCGAGGTACAACTCGGGACGAGGCAGACCGTCCTCGCCCAGCATCGGTGTCCAGACATCGACATACACGTCCCCTTTGCCTTGGGCGATGTCCGCGCGAATCGCTGCATTCGCCGCCTGTCCTTCTTCTCGCAGCGACCACCGTTTGATGCTCGGTTTGATCGCCACCCACACGATCTTCGTCTCTGGCAGTTTTGCGCGGACCCGTTGCACGAACGCCAGATAATCCGCGTGAACCTGCTCTGGAGTCCGCTTGCCGGCGAGATCGTTATCCCCGGCGTACAGCACAATCACCTTCGGCGCATACGGGATCACAATCCGGTCGACAAACTTCACCACATCGGCGAGTTGCGATCCGCCGAAGCCACGGTTGAGACATGTGTGTTCCGGGAAACTCTCCTTCAGCTTCCACATGCGGATGCTGGAGCTGCCCACAAACAGATTTTCCCCCTTCACCGGCGGCATCTCCGCATCCTGCTTCTCGAACTTGGCAATCTCCGCTTCCCATTTGCTGGGAGTTTCAGCCGCAACAACGGCTGTCGCCGACAGGGTCCAGCACAGCGGGATCAAAGCCCAGCGAAACATCGGCGTTCTCCGGAAAACAGGCGGCCATATCGGTACGATGATGCCGCAATCATACGGCGGCACGCTGGTCGCGGCGAGCCTCCAACGGGCACATCGTGATCCAACCACACCCCATCAACGTTGTCTTCCCACCCGGTATCGCAACACGGCATCAACGGAAGGACTTTTACCGTGTCATCGATTCAAAACGTCGCCATCGTCTTTGCAGTGGCACCGGTCGTGTTGCTCCTTGTTTTCGGAAATGGGGCCGTTCTGCTCCGGTCCACGTTCTGGGCTGCCGTTTGTGAAGCGGTCGCGCACGGTGGGTTCGCCTTCGGCAGCATCATCTACCTCTACTTTCTGGTGCCACGGTTCAAGCGCACTTTTGAAGACTTCGGCGTGGAATTGCCGGAACTCACGATGGCGGTCATCAGCCTCAGCGATGTCACGGTGAATTATTGGTGGGTCTTTCTGTTCTTGATTCTTGTTGCGCTGATGTTTGACCTGGTGATTTTTGTGACGATGGATCGTCTGCCCTCCAAGCGGTATCTGGCCCGCGCCTTTTCTGCTTTGATCTCGCTGTCCATGCTCGCATTCGCCAACGTCTTCGGATACGCACTGTTCGTGCAACACTCCGGGATGTTGCAGAAGCTGCAATGATCCGCGACTGCCGCTACGACAAATCTCCGCTGTCACGGGCGACGAAGGTGCAAAAGCAAAGTACCATCGAAGACATTGAGGGCTCGGAAGGCCCGGCTTTCAGAACATCGCACGAATCCCGACGGCTCCGATGACACGCTACCTCTTTGAACATTTTGCAGTCATGTTTGGGGCGGCAACGGGTGCGCTCGCCGCACGGGGGAAACGGATCGATTTGTTCGGCGTGATTGTGCTCGGGTTGGTGACTGCGGTGGGTGGCGGCACCCTGCGCGATGTCCTGCTTGGGGCACCGGTCTTCTGGATTGTTGATGCCAGCTTTGTGATTACTGGAACCGCGGCGGCGTTACTGACGTTCTTTGCCGTCCGCTACGTCGCTCCCCCAACACAAACTTTGCAACTCTTGGATGCGGTGAGTCTGGCGTTTGTCACCATGCTGGGGACCGCGAAAACGATGCAACTCGGTCATGCGGCTGCCGTCTGTGTCGTTTTGGGGGTGACAACCGGTGTCGCGGGCGGCATGATCCGGGATGTGCTCTGTGGAGAAGTGCCACTCGTCTTCCGTGCGCATATTAATTTGTATGCCACGGCCGGTTTGGCAGGGGCGGTGGTCTACCTGGCGGTGTCCGCGGGTGGTGGCGCCTCTCCAGTGAATCTGATCGCGGGAGCGGCGGTCATTTTCGGTTTACGCCTCGCTGCCCTCAAATGGCAGATTCGCTTGCCCGAGTTTGAAGCACAGGATTAACCGCAGCGGGTCCTGAGTTAAGTCAACGTGAATTTTTGAGTCGTTTTCCTCTCCGCAGCCTACGATTGGTTGTGTTGAAGTGTCGTCTTCCCTCATCGGGACAGCGGTCCCCTGACGATACGAGCGATTTTCCCATGGCAACGGTACTGCAGGCCTCTGATGACGATCGGTGAGGAACGCTCGTTTCTCGAACGGTTGATGGATTCTTATCGTGCCGGTGATCCGCGCGCGACGGAAGCCACGGCCGGTACGCAGATGGTCCGTTCCATCCAGGCGATTTACACCGCGATCGCGCTGCAGAACTACATCGCCATTGCCGAGCTGATTTCCGCCGATTTCGAGCTGGAAATCATCGGCCCACCGGAGATTCCCATCGTCGGCTGCTGGAAGGGCCGGGACGCCGCGATTGCTGCGATTGGCCGAAACTTCGGCTTGCTGGAGAACCAGTTTCCTCGCATTCTGGGGGTGGTGGCGCAGGAAACGGCCGTGCTGGTGATGGGCTACGAGACCGGCCGCGTGGTCGATACTCAGCGGGATTACAGCGTCCACTGGGTGCAATGGTACACGTTCCGGGACGGTATTCTCAGACGCGTTCTCCAAATCTTTGACAGTCAGGCGATCAGCCCGGCTTTTCAGAAAGAACCGACTTTGCCAGGTTGACCGGATTTACCGGGGCGCTATATTTTGTCAACGTAAAGTTGACGAATTGCAACAAAGATTCCGGCGCGATAGGCCGTCGCGTGGCAAGTTTGGCAGTATGGAAGCGTTGCCCCCCCTCATGACTGCCCGGCGTCACGGCGCGTTGGCGCTGCTCGCCCTCTTGACCAGTTTTGCTCCGGTCCCGGAGCTGTACGCGGCGGAGACCCGCTGCGTGGTGCTGGAGGTCTTTGTCCGCGGCGACAATGATCGCTCGGTCGAAGCCCGGGCCTTCGTCGATAAGACCTACACCGGCAAGCCGGGGCTGAAGGTCGTCTACCGCGATGTCGAAGCCAAAGAGTCCAATCTCGAACGGTTCTACAAGATCTCTGAACACTTCAAGATCGAGAAAGCTGGACTGCCAGCGTTCTATGTTGCGGGCCGATTTGATCATGGCTGGGATGAAAAGATTACGCCCGCCCGGTTGGACGAAGCGCTGACCGTCGAAGTCTTCGTCCGGCACGACTGCCCGCGGTGTCAGCAGGCCAAGCCGTTCCTGCAGAACACAGTGGCCCCGAAGTATCCCGGTTTCAAGTTCATCTTCAAAGATATTGTGCGCGAAGCCGGTGTTTCGGCACGGATGAACGAAGTTGCCCAGCGTTACCGTGTCACCGGCACCGGCGTCCCGGCCGTCCATGCGGCCGGGAAATTTCAGGTCGGTTTTAACGATATTGTCTCCACCGGCAAGCAATGGGAAGACACGCTCAAGGCCGTGACGCTCGAATGCAAGCCGGACGCCCCGGCGGCACCCGCGGCCGCCCCGTCGCCGCCCGCTGAAGCGCGTTATCGAAACGATAAGCCCCGCTACCACTATCCGTCAGTATGGGCACAGGCGTGGGCCGACGACGCTCCCCCCCCGGCTTTAACGGATGACGCCGCCCCACCGCCGGCGCTCGATGATGCCGCGGCACCGCCTCCGGCCCTGGACGATGCCGCCGTTCCGCCGTCGGTCATCGAACCGATGATGGATGAGGACGATGCTCCCGCAGAGAAATCCTCACGCAAGCTCGCCCTGCCCGAAGAAACCGACGCTGCAGAAACCATCACCGTCGCCCCGTCGGGTTCGTCCGATGTGGTGCATCTCCCGTTCCTCGGCGACGTCAACTGGAAGGCCTGGGGACTCCCCGCGTTCACGATCATGGTGGGCCTCGTCGATGGCTTCAACCCGTGTGCGATGTGGGTGCTGATGTTCCTGCTGTCGGTGCTGGTGAACCTAAAAGATCGCGCGAAGATTCTCGCCGTCGCCGGATCGTTCGTCTTCATCAGCGGCGCGGCGTACTACCTCTTCATGTCGGCATGGCTGAATGTTTTTTACCTGATCGGACTCGTTCGCGCCGCACAGATCGCCCTCGGGATCCTGGGTACCACTGTGGGAGCGATCCACGTCAAAGATTTCTTCGCCTACAAGAAAGGCGTGTCACTGTCGATTCCCGACTCTGCCAAGTCGAGTGTCGCCGCGCGAGTCCGCAAAATTGTGATGGCAGAAACGCTGATTGGAGCCATCGCCGGAGCGTGCGTGCTCGCCGTGCTGGTCAATATCGTCGAATTGCTCTGCACGGCGGGATTGCCGGCAATGTACACCGGCGTGCTGACGATGCAGAATCTGCCGCCGTGGATGAACCATGCGTACCTGCTGCTCTACATCGCGGCCTACATGTTCGACGACGCGCTGATGGTCGGCGTGGTGGTCATCACCCTCGGCAAACACCGCCTGCAGGAACAAGGGGGCCGCGTGCTGAAACTCATCAGCGGCAGCGTGATCCTCGCCATCGGGTTGATGATGCTGTTCAAACCGGAATGGTTGGGTTAAAGCGTTTCAAACATCCCCCGGAAGCCCAGCCTTTCTTAAGGCTGGGTCTCTCTCCGTGTATGGTTGCGCTGATTTCTCAACTGGCCCGATGTAATTCGCCGTACGAATCGACTTCCAGAATTCGTACAAATCCGCGAGTTCTTCCAGGCGCTGGGCAATGGCCTCGGGAGACATATCAACCGGCGGGCGCGTTGGGGGTGTCATCCGAGTCGATTCCTAATCGTTGAAGGTCCACGAGGTCTTGCGGGCGACCTGACAACCGCTTCATGATGGCGAGACCATCTCGCGAAACGACAGTGAGATTTTCACCCAGCCAGACGAACTGGCTGCGTGACGCCCAAGCCGGTTCATACAGCGGGTCGACGAGCAGTAAGTCGAGCGTCATCAGTTCTCGTCCCACGGCTTTGGAAATGCGGATCAGTTCTTGCTCGAACCCTTCGCCGCTTCCCAAGGGAATCGTCCCGCCTTCCAGATTGTATCCGACGCCGCGAACGCATTCGAGCGTTCGGTCGAGGTCCTCGGGTTGGATTAACAGATCGATGTCGCGCGTGGTTCGCGCAAATCCATGAATCGTCACGGCGATGCCCCCACAGACCGCGTAAGGAATTCCTGCGGCGTGCATGGCTCGAACAATCGTTTTCAGTTCGTCGATCAGATTCATGGAATTGCGCCTGTTTTCGGAGCACATCCCAGCCATGGCAATGGCTGGGCTTCTAGGATTTTTTCTGCAGCTTCGCCCATTCGTCCTTCAATGTCACCGTGCGGTTGAACACGGGCTTTTCTTTCGTCGTGTCCTTATCGACGCAGAAATATCCCAGGCGTTCAAACTGGCACTGGAAGCCCGCGGGTTTATCGGCGAGGGCGGGTTCTAACTGGGCGGTGACGGTCGATTCACTCGCCGGGTTGAGGTAGTCCTTCCAATCTTTGTCGTCCGGGATGTCGGCGACGTTTTCGATGTTGAAGAGCTTGTCATACAGCCGCACTTCCGCGGGCACGGCGTGGGCCGCGGAGACCCAGTGGATCGTGCTTTTCACCTTGCGATTATCCGGGGCGTTGCCCCCTTTGGTCGCCGGGTCGTAGGTGCAGCGGAGTTCGATCACATTCCCCGCGGCGTCCTTCACCGCTTCCTGACACGTGATCAGAAACCCCCACCGCAGCCGCACTTCCCGACCCGGAGCCAGGCGGAAGAACTGCTTCGGCGGGTTCTCCATGAAGTCGTCCTGCTCGATGTACAATTCGCGCGTGAACGGCAACTGCCGGGTTCCCTGTGACGGGTCTTCCGGATTGTTCACGGCGTCAGTGTACTCGACATGGCCCTCTGGGAAGTTGGTGAGGACAACCTTCAGCGGGTTGACCACCCCCATGTAGCGCGGGGCCCGTTTGTTGAGATCGGCCCGGATCGCGCTTTCGAGAACCGAGAGATCGGTCAGCCCGTTGAACTTCGTGACGCCGATGGTCTCGCAGAACGCCCGCATCCCTTCCGGCGTGTAACCCCGGCGACGAATCCCGGCGATGGTCGGCATCCGCGGGTCATCCCAACCCCGGACGATGCCCGCTTCGACGAGCTCCAGCAGTTTGCGTTTGCTCATCACCGTGTAGGTGAGATTCAAGCGGGCGAACTCGATCTGCTGCGGATGGTAGAGGTCGAGCACGTCGATGAACCAGTCGTACAACGGCCGATGGTTCTCGAACTCCAGCGTGCAGATCGAATGCGTGACTTTTTCCAGCGAATCGCAGTAACCGTGCGTGAAGTCGTACAGCGGATACAGGCACCACGTGTTGCCCGTGCGGTGATGTTCCGCGTGCCGGATGCGGTACAGCAACGGGTCCCGCATGTTCATGTTGGGATGGGCCATGTCGATCTTGGCCCGCAGGACGTATTTTCCGTCCGGGAACTCGCCCGCCTTCATCCGGCGGAAGAGATCGAGATTTTCTTCCATCGGCCGGTTGCGGTCGGCACTCAGTTTCCCCGGTTCGGTGAGCGAACCGCGCTCGGCCCGGATCGTTTCCACCGGTGAGCTGTCGACGTACGCCAAGCCCTTTTGAATCAATTGCTCGGCGTATTGATAAAGCTGCTCGAAGAAGTCCGAAGCGTAGTACAGCCCGTCCCATTCGAAGCCGAGCCAGCGGACGTCGTCCATAATCGCGTCGACGTATTCCTGGTCTTCTTTCGTGGGATTGGTGTCATCGAAGCGGAGGTTGCACTTCCCGCCGAAGTATTTCGCCAGGCCGAAGTTCAGGCAGATCGACTTCGCATGCCCGATGTGCAGGTAGCCGTTCGGTTCAGGTGGAAAACGGGTATGGACGCGCCCGCCGAAGCGCCCGGACTGGTTGTGTTCGTCGACAATGTCGTGAATGAAATGGCGAGGAGCGGCAGCGGGAACAGCGTCATCCGTGGACATCGAAAGCGATCCTGGAAAGCGAGAGCCGAAACAATCTGATAGTTTTTCGCGAAAACAACGGGGGCCGGTCAAGTGCGGACGGTTCTTTGGCTGGGAGAGGCCGCCCTGCGATCACGAGTCGCAACCAGGCGCACGCACACCATCGGCCAGCCCCGCCCAACTCTTCTCAACCGGGGACAGATCGAAATTGATGGTCGAAGATGATCCGGAGAACCGGCGACGAGACGAACGAGTGGGCGGACCACTCCTGCCTTCACCGCGTGATCGCTTCGCGCACAATCGTCCGGGCAGCTTTGTAGGCGTGCCGGATGGTGAACGAACGGCCTTCGATTTGTTCTTCCGTGAAGTACTTACCGACGTCGCTGGTCGGTAGCCCCGCCAGTGACAAAGTGAGCGGCATCAGATCGAGGAATTCACGATAACGGCGTTGGACTTCGGCCTGATTGGCAGCGGGATCACCAGCGGACATGGAGTGCGTTCCTCAAGACAGGCAGCGCGCGGATGGCGGGACCGCAAAATGCGCTCATGACCTCACCACGAGATTCACGAAGTCCGGAACTCCGAACGTCCGTCTAGCGGTTTGTGCGGCGCTGCATGTAATTCTTGATGATATCCGCTGCCGTGTTAGAAGGCTTGTCTGACGGCGGGGGAGCGGGAATGGACCCATCAGCCGCCGCAACGGGCGCCGGGGCCGGTGGTGGCGGAGGCGGTGGGGCAGGTAAGCCCGTCGTTTCCGGATCCGGTAACTTCACGGGAGTGACGGTCGTGGCGACCGAATTCTCTGGTGCCGCCGGCGCAGGCATACCCGGATAACCCTGCATCGGGGGATACCCCGGTGCACCGCCCATGGGATACCCCATCGGATACCCCTGCATCGGCTGCATCGGCGGGTACCCCGGATAACCCTGCGGATACCCCATGTTCGGCGGGTAACCCATTTGCTGGGGGTACCCCGGCATCATCGGATAGCCCGGAGGCATGCCCATTGGCATCAATCCGGGCATCATCCCCGGCACCGTTGCACCGCCGAGAATGGCCGTGTCCCCCGCAAACGCCCCGACGGGTTGTGTCGCCGAGGCCCCCGGGAACACAGGGAGTTCATACGCGGTTTCGCCAGCCGATCCTCCGAGGGTGGTATCGAGACCACTGATGGGAATTTCCACCGTTGCGCTCGATGCCACGCCCTCATCGAACGACAGGGGACCGTCAGGAACTGTGGCTGCCACGGCCACAGGGACATTCGCAGCCGGAGCGGCAACCGCCGCGTGCTCCCGGATCACGATTTCCAGTTCCAGCTTGCCGATGGTAATGCGGTCGCCGTCAGTGAGCACCCGTTCATTACGAACGAGTTCACCATTCACGCGTGTTCCGTTGGTACTGCCCAAGTCGCGCAGGCGAACCGTGAAGTCGTCCACGATGAACACACAGTGGTGGCGACTCACCAGATCATTGTTCGGGCGGAGATGGCAGTCCTGCTCACGCCCGACAAGGAATTTCTTAGTGTTGATGGGAATACTACGGCCCTGGTGTTTTCCCCCCAAGACCTTAAACTCGGCATGCATCATGGAATGCCTCACCCTTCCGCTGGCTAACGAGCTGTGCCGCCGCTCAAATCGGTGTGATCGGAATAAACCTGCTTCAACGGGAGAACGAGAATCGACCAGATGATTCAACAACAGAAATGAAGCTGCGGGACCAGCGAGGGGCAAACAAATGAGAAGAAAAATCTGCACCGCGAATGCGTATCCAGCATCAATCACGCTAGCAAGTTTAGTCGAGAACTGTCAACGACGCAGTATTGGTTTTCCCTCATGATCGTCTGCCACGTTTCACAATCTTAACGCCACTCGATCGCTTCATATTTGTTGGCAACCAGTTCCGCTGTAGCGGCCAGTTCGTCGGCTGTCCAACGGGTTTCAATCACGTCACGTCCGAGCACCTGAGCGAAGCGCCACCCTAATGATCGCCTGTCATCGGTGACCTCAGCCGTGGGAAGGAGATCGCGCACGCCCAAGACCTCCGGTGACAAAGACGAGTGTTGCCAGAGCACGCTTCCATGTTGCAGCAAGGCTCCTTTGCGTCTCCGTTGGGCGCTCCCGACGATCTTGGATTCCCCCAAGCATAGGTCATGGGAATCACCGCGCAGGTAACATAAGTATGGTTCCTGCGCGAGTGTTCGATTCACTCCCCGCGGTTGGAGGGGAATGCCGACTGACGCCGCCCATTCCACGATGACCTGATGAATCCAATCATAGAGATTATAGGGGTGCTGCAAACGAAAATCTTTGCCGGGGATGACACAACTGTACGTCCACTCCCGGTCATGCAGGATCGCGCCGCCGCCGGTCAGCCGTCGGACCATTGCCGTTTCGGACCACGGCGGGGTGTCCGTCCAGGCTTCGCGCTGCTGGAAGTAGCCGAGGGACAACGTCGGCTCCTGCCAGGTGTACATCCGCACGACAGGCCGGTCCCCGTGGATCGCCGCGTCCAGCAGGACTTCGTCGCGCGCCATGTTCTCCGCGCCAGAGAGAGGCGTCGGTTCGATGATCAGACGGCACGTGGGATACGGCAGCGGCATCGGCACTCATTTAGCCCCCCGTTGTCCGCAACGGGGGGTGCCATTTTTTATGAATACCGAAGAACCCCCGGTTGCGGACAACCGGGGGCTAAATGGACGTCAATCCCGCAGGCACGGTGCCCACTTCAGCACCGGTTCCCGGGCGGCTTTGACGTCGCTCGGGCGGCTGATCGGCAGTGTGTGCGGGGCCTGCTTCAGGAATGCGGCGTCTTCTTCAAGAATCTTCGCCACGGCGGCGGCGAAGGCGTCCAGCGTTTCTTTCGATTCCGTTTCGGTCGGCTCCATCATCAGTGCTTCGGGGACCACCAGCGGGAAGTAAACCGTCGGGGCATGGAAGCCGAAATCGAGCAACCGCTTCGCAATCTCCATCGCCGAGATCCCGCGGGCCTTGAGGACGTCCGATGCCGACGCGACGAACTCGTGCAGACAGTATTTCCCCAACGGAGCGGCGAGAATCGGCGCGAGCAAAGCTTTTAGATAGTTCGCATTGAGAATCGCCTGCTCGGCGGCATCCCGCACGCCTTGCGCTCCCAGCGTTCGCAGATAGAAATAACCCCGGAGCAGAATGCCAACGTTGCCGAAGTGCGTCCGCACCCGGCCGATGGATTTTGACGGCGTCGTGAGATCGTAGGTGGTGATGCCGTCCTTCGTGGTCTTCGTGATGATCGGCCCCGGCAGATAATCCTTCAGGAAGTCACGCACACCAATCGGACCCGCACCCGGTCCCCCGGCACCGTGCGGACCGGTGAACGTCTTATGGACGTTGTAGTGCATCATGTCGCCGCCGAAGTCGCCCGGCCGTGTGATCCCCATGATGGCGTTCATGTTCGCCCCGTCGATGTACACCAGCCCGCCAGCGTCATGCAGAATCTGCGCAGCGGCGGCGATGTCCGGCTCGAACAAACCAAGCGTGTTCGGGTTCGTCACCATGAACACCGCGGTGTGCTGGTCGACGACTTTCCGCAGCGCGTCGAGATCGATGAAGCCGTTCGCCGTCGCGGGAAGCTGGACGCAATCAAACCCGGCAATCGCGGCACTGGCGGGATTGGTGCCGTGAGCACTGGCGGGGAAGACGACTTTCGTCCGCGTTTCGCCCTTGTCGCGGAAGTAAGCCGCGGCGACGAGCAGTGCGGTCAGTTCGCCCTGTGCCCCGGCGGCGGGTTGCATCGACACCGCAGGCAACCCGGCAATCTCGGCGAGCATCTCCTGCATCTCGTACAGAATCGCCAGCAGCCCCTGCATGTTCGCCGCGGACTGATACGGATGCACGTCGATAATGCCGGGCAGTTTTGCCAGGCGTTCATGCCGTTTCGGGTTGTACTTCATCGTACAACTGCCGAGCGGGTAGAAGTGCGTGTCGACGGACATGTTCAACGTCGACAAGTTGACGTAATGTCGAACCACATCGGGCTCGGTCAACTCCGGCAACGACGGCGGCTTCTCAGCGCGATAATTCGTCGGGATCAATTCGCTCAGTGGTCGCACGGGCACATCCGCGGCAGGAAACGTCTCCGCCCGGCGACCGGTGTGCGACAACTCCGACAACAACTGCACGGCCTGCGTGTTCCGCATTTCCAACTCATTTAGCCCCCCGTTGTCCGCAACGGGGGGAATCTTTGATTTTCATCGAATACGGAAGAACCCCCGGTCGCGGACGACCGGGGGCTAAATGTTATGTTGACAACGCCGCGGCCAACTGGTCGATGTCGTCCTTCGTGCGGCATTCGGTCACGGCGACGAGGAATGCCCGAGCGCGGTCGGTTTCGGACATCCCTGCAATGGCCGGCAACCGGTTCAAACACGGGCCGATGTCGAACCCCGCAGCTTGGGCCTTTGCTTGCCAGAACGAAGCCGGTTTGTCGCTGGTCAGCGCGAACTCTTTGAAGAACGGCGTCGTCGATAACCGCTTCAATCCCGGCACCGCCGCGAGTTTATCCGCGGCGTAATGGGCTTTCTGACAGCACAACTCGGCGACTTCCCGCAAGCCCTGCGGTCCCATCTGCGCGAGATACACGGTCGCACGCAGAGCCATCAATCCCTGATTCGTGCAGATATTACTCGTCGCTTTTTCCCGGCGGATGTGCTGCTCGCGGGCTTGCAGATTCAGCACGAAACAGCGTTTGCCGTTGCGGTCGACCGTTTCGCCAATCAACCGGCCCGGAAGCTTGCGGATGAATTCGTTCTTGCAGGCCAGCACGCCGAGATACGGGCCGCCGAACTGTAGCGGGATGCCCAGCGATTGGCCTTCCGCCACCGCGATGTCGGCCCCGCGGTCACCGGGCCGTTTCAGCACGCCGAGGCTGAGCGGATCGAATGCCACGATGCACAACGCCCCGTGTTGATGGGCCAGCGCACTCACCGCGGCGACGTCTTCCAGCGCGCCGAGCACGTTCGGATCCTGCACGACAATCGCCGCGGTTTCACCGTCCACGAGTTTGGCCAGCGCGGCATGATCGGTCACGCCGTTGATGAGCGGGACCACACGCACATCGGTGCCGAAATGCAGCACATGCGTCTGAACCACCTGCACGGCTTCCGGATGGACACCGCCGCAGAGGACGACGTTCCCGCGGCGATCGGTGGACCGCATGGCCATTGTCACCGCTTCGCTGATCGCCGAACCCCCTTCGTACAGGCTGGCGTTCGAGACATCCATCCCCGTCAGTTCGCAGATGAGCGATTGATACTCGAAGAACGCCTGTAAACTACCCTGCGATGCTTCGGCCTGATACGGCGTGTAAGCGGTGTAGAACTCGCCGCGGCCGGTGATTTCATCAACCACACTCGGGATGAAATGATCGTACGCGCCGCCGCCGAGGAAGCACGTCCGCGTGGAGGCTCCGTCGGAATCCGCAGCCAGTCGCCGCACATGCTGTTCGAGTTCAATCTCGGTCAGCGCCGGCGGCAGATTCAAAAGCCCGCGATGCTGCAAACCCGCGGGAATCTGCGTGAGCAGTTCATCAATCGACGGCACGCCGATGGTCTGCAACATTTCGGTTTGTTGCTGCGGCGTGCGGAAAAGGTAGGCCACGGCGATGTCCCAAAACCATTTAGCCCCCCCGTTGTCCGCAACGGGGGGTGTCTTTCGTTTCGTCGAAGACTGAAGAACCCCCGGTTGCGGACAACCGGGGGCTAAATGTTAATGCGCTTCACTCTCACAATGCGTGGCATACGCCGCGGCGTCGAGTAACGCTTCCACTTCGGCGGGATTCGACATCTTCACCTTGATCATCCACGCTTTGGCGTGCGGATCCTGCTGAAGCCATTCGAGATTGTCGGCCAGCGGCTTGTTCACTTCCACAACTTCACCCGAGACCGGTGCGTAAAGATCGCTGACGTGCTTCACGCTTTCAATCTCGCCGAACGATTCGCCCGCCTTGACGGTCTTCCCGATTTTAGGCAGGTCGACGAATACGAGGTCGCTGAGGAGTTTCACCGCGAACTCGGTGATGCCGACGGTGGCGACGTCCCCGTCAACGGCGACCCATTCGTGGGTCTTGGCGAAGCGCGATGGTTGGGAACTCAAAATCCGACTCCTTCCGGAACTGGGGGAGAATGTGACGTTGATATTAAGGGAGTGAGGAGACGCGTCATGTTACGAATTCGGCTGCGACTCCGTCGACAGTGGCGTGACGGAATTGCCCAGGCGTGGCGGGCAACCGTTTTGCGATTCAAACATGGCAATCTTCTCCAACCGCCGCGCGTGTCGCCCCCCTTCGAATTCCGTCGTCAGCCAGATTTCCACCATCCGGCTGACCAGCCGTTCGCCTAAAAGGTCGGCAGAGAGGCAGAGCACGTTGGCATCGTTATGCCGCCGGCTCATTTCCGCGGTGAGGTCGTCGTGACACGGAACGGCCCGGACGCCGCAGAATTTGTTGGCGACGATGCACATCCCCATCCCGGTGCCGCAGATGAGGATGCCCCGGTCGATCTCGCCGTTGGTTACCGCCTGCGCCACGCGCGCCGCAAAATCCGGGTAGTCGACACTCTCCCCAGACACAGGACCGTAGTCCAGCGGGACATGTCCCAGTGCAGCAACCTGCTCGAGGATTTTCGCCTTCACCTGATATCCACGGTGATCACTCGCAACGGCGATTTTCATGGTGACGCTTTTGGCTCCGGAACGATACGCGCTGCTAAGGCATCGACATACCGTTGAATTTCTTGCTGACACGCTTCGTATGCGGCTCGACCCGCACCGATGGGATCGGAAACATCCGTCTTTTCAGGGGACAACAACTGCACGCGCTCGGACAAATCGGGCCGTTCCGCCAGAATCGCCTGACGATGCGACCGCGTCATCGTATAAATCTGATCGGCTTGATTGAGCAGCCGCTCGGTCAACGGCTGGCTTTCATGGCCGCGCAAATCAATATGCTGCTCGGCAAGAAGTTCCACTCCTTCACGGCTGGCCGGAGCACCGACCGCTGCCGACAACCCCGCCGAGAGAACAATATAGCCGCGATCGACGAGATCGTCGTCGGCGCAACCTAACCTTCGTGACAGAGCCCGCCGAAAGAGAACCTCGGCCATCGGGCTCCGGCAGGTGTTTCCTGTGCAGACAAACAAGACGATTTCACTCGCCAGCCGATGCAGATTCCGGTCGCTGACGACTCCCGGGCTACGGATGGACCATTCGCCATTGACATCGTGAAACCGGACGTCGGTGGTCGTTTCACCGTAACGGCTTGGGCCGTCATCAATCAACAACGCGGCGAGATCCCCCATCGCACCCGCAGCTTCAGCCACCGTCCGCCAGCCTGTGGCCGTTGCGGTGTCTGCCAGCGCCACCAGGGGAGTGGGCAGCAAGCGTTGGATTTCATGCCAGACCGCATGGGCCGGCGTTCTCACACCAACTCCGCCATCGCCGGTGGTCAATGCGCCCCGCGTATTGGCAGGCAATCGATTCCACAACCCCCCAAGCAGGTTCGACGCAAACGACAAGACCAACGGACCGGGCCAGCATCGGGAAGCGAGCTTCCGAGCAGACACCGGAAAAGTCGCAATATAATCGCGTGCCTCTTCGAGACCTTTCACAGCCAAGGTCGTCTCGCCGAAGGAACGAACTCCTTCCGCGGCATGTGGTTGCAGCGCTGCAGCCACAACGGTGTAGAACGTCTCCGTCGGCAGGACGACCAAGCGTCCCTGCGACAATTCCTGACACGCTCGATGAATGACATCCCGCGGATCGTCGGCTCGCCGTAAATCGAGGATTTCGGGCATGCGTCCGCGTTCCGAACTGGTCGTGTGGAATGGGGTTCGGCTCGGGGTAGGAAGTCCCCGCCAGACACGCGGCCCAACCGGGCCGGCACGAAGAGTCACTTTGTCATTCAGGCGACGTACTGACCGCCCGCAAATCCTCGCACGTCGGTAGTTTACTCATCCACGATGTGATGTTCAAGTACGCACCCAGAGGCGTGCATTCACAACATCAGATGCGACAATGAGTTTCGCACAGTCGACATTTCCTGATCTCAGCCGTCACGACCAGGCCAGCCATCCCCAAGCCTGATCTCAATACGTGATTGTCTTGGATTTCCACAGAGGCACATCCTGAGATGAACTCAGCGGCGGCGACACGGCGATCAAGGCACCAAGGTGTTCCCGTCCGGAAAACGATCATCGCGGGTAGTGTCCTAATTTGGAAGTCCGTCGGATAGGATAGCAAACGGCGCGGCTAGGTTAGCTCCCGAACTTCGGTTCCCTTGGACCGACTGCCGCGTTCTTCTTTCCCAAGGTGTCACCGTCCAAGGTGGTGACCACGTGCCGAAGAAGATCGCGTTGCCTCGCGCGGTAACCGCGCGACTCTGGGAAATCCAATTCCGCAAGCGACTTCGCGTACTCATCCCCGACATTGGCGATCCACCGGATCGCACATTCGTTGCAGCGGTTCTGTTTAAGCTGATCGGCCTGCCGCCAAGCGAGTTCAGGTCTATGAATTCGCAGCAGTTGATTCCGCTCATCAACCAAGCGATTGCCAAGGACAGTGGCAAAAAAGAACCTCTTAAATGGCCGGAAATGGCCGGACAATCCCGATGTCCGCGACCTTTGCAAAAAACTCGCTGAACGCAAGCCTGGAGAGTCGATGAGCGCGGTGGCCCGCGCGTTCACAAACGAGCCGAAAAACAAGTGGCCAAAGGCGAAAAGCCTGTTGCGCCAAGCCCGTAGATTCAGGGATTTATGGGATGCGGACAAGTAGGTTGTCCGCGCGGACAGAACAGCGCGGACATGCCTGTTGTCCGCGCGGACAAATCGCCTAACACGTATTGCTTATTGAGTTTGCGAATCTAGGATGACCCCAACGAAAAGACCCCAGCCGTTGTGGCTGAGGTCTCTCGTGCGTCTGTCCTAGACGGTCTAGCAGGACCGTCGCAAGCGAAAGGAGGCTTGTGATGTGGCGGTTCCCATCCATAAGAAGGGTCTAGCCTGACACCGGCTCGCCGTGACCGCTGCTTGCGTGGCGGTCACGGTCATTTTACCAACAACATTCCCGGAGACTAGCCCGCGCCGTGGTTGGCGCAGCAACTTTATATCTTGCCGGAGGGGTCCGCTTTGCGGACGGGTTCAATTCCCCAGGTCTCCGCTCAGTCGTGACGTGGCTTCAGCACACGCGCGGCATCCTTCAATGCCACACGTCGCAAATACGCCGACGTGGTTTCGCCCGATGCTTCGGCGGCTGCCTTCACGGTCTCCCACTCGTCATCTCCCATGCGGAAATTCCGCATTTTGATTTGACCAGTGGCGGGCCTGCCGAGCTTCGGCTTGTCGGTGTGTTGTGTCATGATGCTGGCATTTTACGTATTTACATAAAAATGTCAACGCGATATATTTTGTATTTACAAATACTGTTCAGCGAGCGTACTATCTGTGTTGTCGGGTTTGGCGACTCGGCAAAAAGAAAACCCCGGAATCGCTTGGCGGCGAAACCGGGGCAACCACAATCGGGCGACTCGCGCCAGAATGCAGCCCTAGCAAGCAACATTCTACGCGATTCGCCCCAACCCGGAAGGCGAAAATCGTGGCGAATGTACTCCCCCGTGAAAAGCAGATTCTCGTTCTCAAGATGCTGGCCGAAGGATCGTCAATCCGTTCCGTCGAGCGGACGACCGAAGTGCATCGCGACACGATCATGCGGCTGATGGTCCGCTTCGGACAGGGTTGCCAGAAACTGTTGGACTCCCAGGTCCGCAACGTCGACGCGCGACACTTGGAGATCGACGAACAGTGGACGTGGGTCGCGAAGAAGAACAAGCACTGCACGGAAGCGGAAAAGGACTCCGGCGAAGTCGGCGACCAGTACCTGTTCCTCGCTCTCGATCAGGCAACCGGCCTGATCGCCTGCCATGCCATCGGTAAACGGACGGAAGTCACGACGCGGACGTTCCTCGCCAAGTTGGCGAATCGGATCGTGTTGCCGCAATCGCCAGACGTGGACAACAACACGAAACCGCAATTGTCGACGGACGGCTTCTCGGCGTACCCGAACGCAATTGAAGGTGTTTTCGGTTCCCACGTTCAACACGGCGTGATCGTGAAGAACTACGTGAACCCGGATGTCGGGCGTTACGCTCCTCCAGACTTGATGACCACGGAGCGACGCCGAATTCAGTACGTCGACGACTTGATGACGATATGCACGTCGCACATCGAACGGTTCAACTGCACGACGCGGATGTTCGTGAAGCGGTTCTGTCGCCTCACGCTGGCGTTCTCGAAGAAACTGGCCAACCTTGAAGCCGCGGTAGCGATGCACATCGCCAACTACAACTTCTGCTGGCGGTCGCGGGAGAATGACGGCGGACACACGGGCCGGAAGCGGTTGCCTGCCGCGATGCAGGCCGGGATTACTGATCGGTTGTGGAAGTTCTCAGACTTGTACGATGCCGTCGCCGCGCTGTGAATCTGAGGTTGAAGTTCCAACGTCGGATGCCACAATGATAAAGCCCACCAGCGTCAACTGGTGGGCTTTTCTGTTCCCTCTGTCCGAGAGAACCATACGTGGTGATGCTTGTATGGTAAGGCTCTCGGTGTGCGTGGTCAACCGGGAGTTCTGCTGTGAGTAAGTGTTCGGAGTGTGGGTTTTTGGCGGCGCGAGACCATGTCAGTCGCAAGATTGTTGAGGCCGAGAAGTCGACACGTGAATGTGGACTCCAGAGATGCAACGACAGTTTGCCACATCTCGTGGACTTACTTTGCTACAAGCATGTTCCTGGCGTTGCATTCGACTGTAACGAGACCAGCGTGATGCAGCGTGGAATCTCGCTCAACTTGAATAGACCGTGCGAAGATTTCTGCGAATGGAAACACGGGAGAACGCCGCAGGAGCACGAAGAAATGCAACTGCTGGAGAAGGTGAAGGCCGAGAACGCCAAATCGCAGGCGGAAATGAAGTCGATTCAGGCGCGCGCTGAACTACGCGCCGAGAACGCAGAGGAGAGGAGTATCAAGGCTGAAGGTCGGCAGCAACGAACCTTCTACATTTCGCTCGCGGCTCTCGCAGTTGCGGTGTTGGGCAACGCCATTTTTGTTGAAGCAGTAAAACGCCAACTCGGACGGTCAACACCACCACAGCCATCCATCATCCAGCCTACCACGCAACCGACCCCACCACTTCCCGCCCCAAGCAAAGCACCAATCAAACCGTAGTTCCGCGCCGCCGATTCCAAATCAGGACACTACCTCATCGCGAGCAACCGCCCCCACACAGTTGTCGCGCCCGCACCACGCGATTATACTGCGAGCATCGCCCTCGTAGCTCAATGGCAGAGCAGCAGACTCTTAATCTGTTTGTTGTAGGTTCAAGTCCTACCGGGGGCATTTGCTTATCTAGCAAGGACTTGCGACGATTCGCACCATGCAGCACCCTGTGGTTTTCCACGGGGTTTTCTGCTTTCTGGGGGAGAGGGTGCGAAGGGTCGCGACGGCGTGCGGCTCCGTGCTGCACCCGATTTTGCACCGGCTTTTGGACTGGGAGCGGCGTTCGTTCGGACGCAGCCCGCTGGAAATCTTCGTCCCTCACTTGTAGATAGTTGCGGAGAGCAACCGGCTGGGAGTTGCCCATCCACTGAACGACCACCTGAATAGGGAACAAGTGCGACAATTCCGTCTCTCGTGAACTCCGCAAGTTCTGGAAGAGTTTCTTCCACGGCGTCAGCCCAGCCCGCTGGATGATGGCGATGAACGGCTTCTGAATGTTCTTGCCTACGTCCCGATAACGGCTGACGACGAACTCGGCACCATCGGGAGCAAGTTCGGAGGCTTCGATGAGGACACGTTCCAGTTCCGGGAACAGTGGCACACGTCGACTTTCCTTTCCGGCGTGATGCTCCGTCTTGGGAGACCGAACCAGCAATTCACCTTTCTCCCAGTTGATGTCAGTCCACCGCAGGTTGAAAGTTTCGCTGGGAGACCGCAGCCCGCCGTATCGTGCCAGTGCGATGATCGAACGCCAGTCGGCATCGGGAGCGGCGTCGATCAAGCGTTGCGTCTCTTCCAACGTGACGAACTGCATTCGATCCGTTCGGACGACCAACTGAGTCTTGATGCCGAGAAACGGATTCTTCGGAATGAGTTCACCTTTCACGGCGGCACCGAAGAACAGCTTGGCACACTTGCAGAGGCTTCGAGCCGTGTTCTCCTGCAAGCCAGACTTGAGCAACCAAGCCCGGAACTGTTCGGCGTCCAACTGAGTAACGGACTCCAACTGTCGCTCGGCACCGAAGTATTCCAAGAGGTACTTCCGAGACTTGCCGTAGTTCAGTTGCGTCGATTGCTTCACATCGGTCCGCTTCGTCGTGTAATCATCCACGAAGCCGATGACTGTCGACCGTAGCTGATCGGCCGAGTTTTTTCTGGGGGAGATGAGGCCAAGATCGGCCAATCGAATCGCCAACTTCGATTCCAGCTTGGCAATCCAGTCTGCCGTCTCAGGGTCGACCGACCGTTGGGAACGCTTCGCCGCAATGATGGCTTCGATCTTCGCTTGAATGAACTCGGCGTCCTTCACCGGAATTTTGCCGAGATTGATCTTGGACCGTTTGCCGTTCCCTTCACGGTCATTCAACTGAATTGTCTTGCAGCCGCTCAGGCGGTCACGAGCTAGCCCTTAAACCAGTATACCCGGCGTGGTTTTGCCCGGACTCGGCGCGTCGTTGAGTGGGCGTATCGCGAGCGATCCGCGACGGCGGGCGTGGTGGCGCCGGTTAAGGGTTTGCAGCAGGTGAGCAGTTTCCATTCCGTGTGTG
>JBGSUN010000208.1:0-31199 GCA_041753475.1 Planctomycetaceae bacterium
CAGGTATCAACTCACCAGTCGACTGGCAGCTCTCACCAAGGAGAAGCGGCCCGTCTTCCAACCCGCCTGAGTGGCCACACAGTCCAGCAACCATCAAGAAAATACCCCGAATAAGCTGCCGTGACTTTTTCAGGGCCGACTCCTTAATGCCGGGCTTCTGTGTCTCGATTTGCGTTCGAAATGCATCCCACTGTCTCTCTGCGATGAGAGGCAAAAGCCCGGCGTCCAAGGCAGACGCCGGGCTTCTTGTCGTAATCATACCACGCAGTAGATCACGACCTGAATTGCCAGCGCGAGCCACGCCCAGACTTTCAGGTCTTCGGACCAGTGGCAATCGCGGTCTTTGGGCGTGGTTTCGGCGTCGGGAAGACGCATCACCCACACCATCAGCAGGAGCGGGAGGGCGACGAACAGCGCACGGGCACCGGTCAGCGGAATGAGTCCGAACATCTCTCGTAGAAAGGTGCCCATCCAGTGGAGTGGTCCGCTCATGACGCCGCTCCTTCCTTGAAGCCGCCGAGGGCGTAACGCTGTTTCTCTGGCGGTTCCGCGGCCGATCCGTAACTCACGAGGGCCGTCAGCAAGACCGTCATGGTGAACGACCAGATCGAACAGTACAGGAACGGGTCCTGGATGCGAAACAACGGTTCCCAGTGAAAGGCTTTCAGGACCACCGGGTGATTCAGTAGATACAGCGTCACCGAGGTTGCCACGCCGCCGCAGAAGCCGATGAGAGCCCCCCGACCGGTCGCCTGCTTCGTCAACAACCCGGCGAGCAACACCGCCAGCGCCGGGCCGTTGAAGAACGACATCAGTGTTTGAAAGACGGCGTAGACCCCGCTGTCACTGGCCTGGAACCAGATGGCAAACGCCACGCCCCACATCATGAGCACGATCGTGACGAGCCGGCCGACTTGCAGCATCCGGCGTTCGTCGGCGTTCTGCCGCACGAATCGCAGGTAGAAATCGTTGGTGACAATCGTCGAGGCGGAACTGAGATACGAGTCCACCGAGGACATCATCGCCGCAAGAAACGCAGCCAGAAAGACGCCTTTCATGCCGCTGGGCATCATGCTGCCAATGACTCGGGGCAGTGCCTGATCGGGATCATCCAGTGAGGGGAAGCGGGACAGCGCGAGCAATCCCGGAATGACGATCACGATGGGAATGATGTTCTTCAACAACGCCCCCCAGACGTAGGACGCTTTGGCTTCATACGCCGAACGGGCCCCCAGCGCCCGCTGCACGATCGCCTGGTTCCCGATCCAGTACGACGGGCTGATGATGAACGCGAGACCGAACAGAATGCCCGTCCACGGATAGGGCGACGGCGTATCGACCGGCAACACCAGCGTGAAATGCTCATTCCGCGGCGGTGCGACCGGCGCGGCGGGTGCGATCGGCGTCGGTTCCTGGTTGGCCCGCTGGATGGCCAGTGAGCGGTTGACCTGTTCCTTCAGGGGTTGGAGGCCGCCGCATTGATAGAGGCCGATCACCACGACCGCGGCACATCCGGCGATCATCACGATCCCCTGCAACACGTCGGTGTAGACGACAGCCGCCAGTCCGCCAGACCACGTGTAGAACAGGACCATCGCGGCGACCAGACCGATGGTCCACAGCACCGGCCAGCCGGCGAGAACCAGCATCAATTTTGCCGACGCGAGCAGCATCACGCCGATGTTGCACGCCATGAACGCGACCCAGCAGGCCGCGACGGCTGTGCGGATGCCGACGTTGAACCGCTTTTCCAGATACTCCGGAATCGTGGTGATGCCGCAACGCCAGAAGTGCGGGATGAACACGAAGGCCCCGACGATCATCGCCGGGATGCAGCCGATCCATTCAAAATTGCCGACGGCGAATCCATACCGATACGCCGCGCCGCCGACGCCGATGAGATCGGTCCCGCCGATATCGGTCGCCACCAGCGACAAGCCGACGGCCCACCACGGCAGCGTCCGCCCGGCGAGAAAGAACTCGCGGCCGGTCTGAATGTACGCACTCACATACATCCCGATGACCATCGTGGCCACGAGGTACAGTCCGACAATGGCGTAGTCGAACCACGAAAGGACACCCATGCCGCCCCAGCCTCCTCAGATTGCCGCAACACCGGCGATGAGCGGAGAGTAACAGGCAGGGGAGCCGGGTGGTAGAGATGGGGCGTCACGGGTTTCAGTCGAAATTCCAAGTTCCAAATTCCAATGTCCAAACAAGATGCAAATTCCAAACGAAGTAAATGCGAAGGCGTCTCCCATCTTCGTTTGGAACTTACCCCTTGGAATTTGTTTGGAACTTGGATCTTGGAATTTGGAACTTCACCCCCTTGCAGTTTCCACTTTCTCCGCCAGACGCTAGAACAGGAGACTTCCGGTCGCCTCTGAGATGAGAAACGCCTGCCGATGAGCAACGCCTCTTACACCGCCGACGATATTGAAGTCATCGAGGGCCTCGAAGCCGTGCGGCGGCGGCCGTCGATGTACATTGGCGGCGTCGATATCCGCGGGCTGCATCACCTCCTGTGGGAGATCGTCGACAACGCCGTCGACGAACACATCGCCGGGTTTGCGTCGGCGGTTCACGTCACACTCCACAAGGACGGCTGCTCGGCGACAGTGCACGACAACGGTCGCGGCATTCCCGTCGATACGCACACCAAAACGAAAAAATCGGCGCTGGAAACGATCCTGACCACGCTGCACTCCGGCGGCAAATTCTCGAACAAAGTCTATGCCCGCAGCGGCGGTTTACACGGTGTCGGTTCGTCCGTCGTGAATGCGTTGTCCGTGGAGATGGAAGCGACGATTCATCGCGACGAACACGAATGGTCACAGCGTTTCAAACGGGGCAAGCCGACGACGCCGCTCAAAAAGGTGAAGCCCTTTCGCGGTCACGGCACGGCGATCTTCTTTCGACCCGACGAAGAGATTTTCAGCAAGACGCACTTTCATGCGGACACGATCAAGCAGCATCTCGAAGACATCTCGTACATCCACGGCGGCCTGAAAATCACCTTCGTCGACGAGGCGAAGAAGGAAACGATCGAGTATTTCCACGCCGACGGCATCGGGGCGTACCTCAACAAGCTCATTAGCGAAGGCGAACGGAAGCCGACCCACGAGCAATCGTTCAGCATCAGCCGCGACGACGGCCAGGTGAAAATTGAAGCGGTGCTGCGGTGGACGGAAGCGACCGACGAAGCGATTCGCAGCTATGTGAACGGCATCCGCACCCATGCCGGGGGGACGCATGAATCGGGCTTCCGGTCCGCCATCGGCAAGGCCGTGAAGAATTATCTCGATGTCCACGACATCAAGATCAAAGGGGTGACGATCGAGAACAGCGACATCCGCGAAGGGGTCGTCGGCATCCTCTCGGTCTTCCTCGGCGACCCGATGTTTCAGGGACAGACGAAGGAAAAACTCAACAACCCCGAGATGACCGCCGCGGTGGAAAGCCTGATCCGCCCGGCACTCGAAACGTGGATCAACAACAACCCGACGATCGCCGACGCCGTGGTGGGCCGCATCGTGCTGGCAGCGCGGGCCCGGCAAGCCAGTCGGGAAGCGGCGACGGAAGTCCGCCGCAAGACGCCGACGTCACGGCGGTTGAGTCTGCCCGGCAAGCTTCTCGATTGCCGATCGACCGAGCCGGCTGAATCGGAACTCTTCATCGTGGAAGGTCAGTCCGCCGGTGGCACGGCGGGGATGGGTCGCGACAGCCGCACACAGGCGATCCTGCCGCTGAAAGGCAAGATCCTCAACACCGAATCCCTCACCGCCAGCAAGATTCTGGAAAGCCAGGAAATCAAAGACCTGACGGAAACGCTGGGCACCGGCATCGGCTCGAACTTCGACATTCGCCATCTGCGCTACGGCCGCGTGATTCTGATGATGGACGCCGACAGCGACGGCTACCACATCAGCACGCTGCTGCTGGTGTTCTTCTTCCGACACATGCGGGAGTTGATCACCGCGGGCAAAATCTTTCTCGCGCAGCCGCCGCTGTATCGCATCGTCGTCGGCACCAACACGCAGTATGCCCGCGATGACGTCCACAAGGAAGAAGTCCTCGCCGCCCTCCCAGCGAACCGCAAACCCGAGATTTACCGCTTCAAAGGTCTCGGTGAAATGACCGCGGCCCAGTTGAAAGAGACCACCCTCGACCCGAAGAAACGAACGCTGCTCCGAGTCGACATCGAAAGCCTCATCGAAGCGGACCAGACGTTTACCCAACTCCTCGGCAAAGATGCGTCGGAACGGTACAAGATCATCATGAGTGAAGCGAACCTCGTGGATGATCTGGACGTGTGACAAGCTGAATGCGAGCCACTTTGTTCTTCGTGGAGACGGCGATGAACGAATTGAAGACCGTCCTGTTCAATGTCATCGTCGCCGTGATCGCGTTCGTGGGCGGCTCTGTGATTCACGGACTGCTGGGCTTCGGAATGTGGTTTGTGCACTTGTCCCTGCTGCCGTGCATGCTCTGGTTCTGGTGGCGCGGCGCGATGCCCAACGCCTCTCCATGGGGAATCGTCGGCTTGCTTGCCGCCGGGTCTGCGTATATCGCGATTAAGGATGTCGTATGGCCAAACGCGCCAGACTGGTCCAACTGGGTCGATGCGGCGTTTTTCCTGACCTTCTTCTACGCAATCCGCGAATTCACAACCTGGACTAACAGCAAGAATTGTCCGAGAGCGTGACAACTGTCCTTTTTGTGTCTTCTGTGCCTCTTGTGGCGAAAACAGTCTTCTCCGCGAATGAAAGAAACCCAGGGATGGCAATCCCTGGGCTTCGGTGGTCATCAAATTGTGCGCGGTGAAGTCGTTTACTTCATCGCGGCGGCGAGTTGGTCTAAGAAGCCTTTGAGTTGCTTGCTGCGGACCGGGTGTTGCAGCTTGCGGACGGCTTTGGCTTCGATCTGCCGGACACGTTCGCGGGTCACCTTGAAGATGCGGCCGACTTCTTCAAGGGTGTACGTGTAACCGTCACCTAGGCCGTATCGCAGCTTGATGATTTCCCGTTCGCGGTACGTCAATGTCTTCAGGACCGATTCGATCTTGTCCTTGAGCATCTCCGAAGTCGCGGCGTTGACCGGGCTTTCGGTGGCATCATCTTCAATGAAGTCGCCGAAGTAGCTGTCTTCGCTTTCACCAACAGGACGATCGAGGCTGATCGGGTGCCGCGAGATCTTCATCACACGGCGGGTTTCTTCGAGTGAGACACCCGCGGCTTCCGCGGTTTCTTCCAGCGTCGGTTCGCGGCCCTTCTCCTGCAGCAGCTTCTTGCTGACCTTCCGCAGCTTCGACATCGTCTCGATCATGTGGACCGGGATCCGAATCGTGCGGGCCTGGTCGGCGATGGCGCGGGTGATCGCCTGGCGAATCCACCATGTGGCATACGTGCTGAACTTGTAACCGCGGCGATATTCGTACTTATCGACCGCCCGCATCAGGCCGGTGTTCCCTTCCTGAATCAGGTCGAGGAAGCTGAGACCCCGGTTGCGATACTTCTTGGCGATCGAGACCACGAGCCGCAGGTTGCCGCCGGAGAGATCCCGCATCGCCTGCTCATAGGCACCGAAGCGTTCTTCCACGGCTTCCATACGGAGACGCAACGTTTCCGGCGTCTCCAGCGTCATGGTCATCATGTCCCGCAGTTCTTTCTGCAGGTTGGCGCGTTCGTCCTTCGCCGACTTCAAATTCTTCAGGCTGTCGTACTGCCGTTGCAGTTCGGTCATCCGGCGGGAAATCTGTTCGAGCCGCTTCATCGTCGGCTGCAAGCGCTGCGTCCGGACGCTGAGTTCTTCCAGCAGCGTGACCATCTTGCGACGGCGCTTCTTGAGGTTGTCCTCCGCAGCCTTCTTTTCCGCGGGCGTGCTTTCCGCCGCGATCATCGTTTCGAAGTCGGATTGCGACTTCTTACGGAGTTGTTCGAGCGTCCGCAGGTTGTGCGGCATGCGGCCGAGGATCTGGTTCTTTTCCAGACCTTCGGTCACCGACACCTTGATCGTGCGGTCGAACGGCAATTCGCCGACATGCACTTTCGTGAGAATGTCGATCGCCATCTTCAGCGCGTAATCGCTTTCGAGCAGATGCCGACGAAAACGCTTGCGGGTGATTTCGATCTTCTTCGCCAGCGAGATTTCCTGCTCGCGGGTGAGGAGCGGAATCTCGCCCATCTGCGTGAGATACATCCGCACGGGGTCGTCGATCTTCTTCGACTTCTCGTCGTGGGTCGGATCTTTCGGCTTGGAGGCGCGGGTCTTGCCCTTCGTCGGCAACGGGATCGCGAGCTTCACCTTTTCATCGGCGACGATCTCGAGACCCAGCTCGTCGAGCGCCATCAGCAGGTTGTCAAGCTTCTCCGGGCTGACAGCTTCATCGGGCAGGTACGAATTGACCTGCGAGAACGTCAAACACTTCTGCTGTTTCCCCAACTCAATCAATTGGGACAAGGCGTCGTCGAGTCGATGCACTGGATACTCCTCTACAAAATTCTGCTTCAGGACGGCAGCTTGCGCGTGGCCCGCTGCTGATGAAAGTTCGCTGCCCGCTGAAGCAATTCGCGTAATTCCGGATCGAGTTGCGTGCCGGGCTCGATCCGCTGTGCAAGAACACCCTGGACGGCGGCGTGCGTGGCCTGTTGGCGGCGCCACTTCAAACCGTCGACCACATTTTGAACCAGACTCGAAGGAGCAGTCGTGCCCCCGCCGGCCTGCGAAGCTGTCGCGGCGTCCTGCGCGAGTTTGCCGGCGACATCCCGTGCCGCCGCTTGAACGTCAATCCACACTGCGAGACTTTTCAGGTGCGGGCATTCCAGTTGAGCCAGCACGCGGGAGAACTCCAACGGTTCCCCCTGATCTGCCAAGTCGAAACAGACGCCGAGTAAGTCACGCAGCGCCGTGTTCTGCAGGTCATCAACGCCGATCTCCTGGCGCACCCATCCAATGATATGGGGCGCGGTAAAGAGGAGTTGCAATAATTCGCACTCCAGCAGATCGTCTGTCTTCTGGCGTTGCTGCACCGAAACCACGGCTGCGCGACGCGCGATCACCTCCGCGCTCTCGGTCGATTCACCTGCGGTGACTTTTCGCATCGCGTTGGCAGAAGCGGTCCGTCCGCGCAGTTCGCGCAATTGTCGACGTGCGTCGCTTTCTGTGATCGCCAGACGTTGTGCGAGCTGTGCCACCAGCACATTTTCCTTAGTCGTACCATTTAGTCCCGGACTGTTCGCCAGCAGTCCGAGCATCTCATCAAGCACTTTCAGCCGCGCTGTCACGGTGCTCGTACCAAAGTGTGACACACAATGTCGGTAGCGGACGTCCCAAGCTTCCGGAGCTTGCGAAATCAGTGATTCAAATTTGTCCGTGCCGTGCGCATCGAGGAATTCGTCAGGGTCGAGGCTTTCCGGCAACGTTAACACCCGTAGATCAACATCCTGCGCCAGGAACTTCTCGACCGCTTTCACGGCAGCATTCTTCCCGGCGTCATCACCGTCATAGACGAGCACGACCCGTTCGGCTAACCGTTTCAAAAAAGAAACATGCTGTTCGGTCAATGCCGTTCCCAACGTGGCCACCGCATTGAGCACACCGGCCTGATGGGCCTTAATGCAATCGACGTACCCTTCCATCACAACCACGGTGCCGGTCTTGCGAATTGCGTCCCGGGCCTTATCCAGCCCGAAAATCAGCTTGCTCTTCTGGAAGACCGTGCTCTCCGGACTATTGAAATACTTACCACCGGAATTGTAGCGCGAGTCGGGAAGGACGCGACCCCCGAACGCCACCGTGCGGCCCCGTTCGTCATGAATCGGGAAGAGCACACGATCCACGAAAAGGTCGTAATGCCCGCCCCCTTCGTCTCGTTCCTTGATGAGCCGGGCGGCAATCAACCGTTCGAGCGAGAACTTGTCCCGGCCCCGTTCCTGAATCCATTCCCAACTGTCCGGGTGGTAACCGAGGCGGTAGAGCTCGATCGTTTCCTTCGAGAAGCGCCGCGACTTGAGGTACTCACGCGCCCGCTCCGCCTGAGCCGCTTGCAGCAGATAACGATGGAACTCGGTCTCGGCCCACGCCAGCACTTCACAGAGTGACGCTTTATCGTTGACCGTCGGCCCACAGTCCTGATGCCCGCTGTATTTGGGAATTTCAATCCCGGCCCGATTGGCTAAGGACACCAGGGCTTCGCGAAAGTTCACCCCTTCGTATTCCATCACCCAACTGAAACAGTCCCCGCCTTTGTTGCAGACCCAACAGCGGTACGTCTGCCGTTCGGGATTCACTTCCATCGACGGATTGTGATCATCGTGGAAGGGGCAGAGGGCTTTGAACTGGCGGCCGCCGCGCTGGGAATGGAGCGCAACGCTCTCGCCGACCAGCGCCACCAGATCGGTGTGGGAACGAACCAACTCTTTGATGTCGGACGGGAGTCCGGTCACCGTACAGTTTCCACCTGGAACTTCACCGGCCGTCACTCGACGCGGCAAAGGAGTCGCGAAAAAACATTCGCCCTGCGAAAGGGCAAGGCGGTTACGGAACGGACGGCCAGCAAATCCGGGATATGGGTGGTCTTGACAATTCGCGACTCAGGTACGCCTCGGCGTCCCCGGAGCAGCATCCGTTCCTGTGAGGATTGTAACGCAGTCCACCGGGCGGTCAAGTTTGCGGATGGAGATTTGCGCCGGACCACGACTCTGTTAGTGGTTGCTATCACAGCAGCTTACGGCGTTTTCCAGACCACCCGCCCCCTCTCGACCAGCCCCACAGCGTCGGCCATCTCTCTGTCCATCTTGAGCTGATTTTCCAGACGAACTGCGAATTCTACGTCAAGAGAGACACTTGGTTTCTGTGAATTGTCACTATCCCAGCCCGGAGCGCCAGCGACGGATGAACGCCGCTCCCTTTGGGCGAAATGCCAGGAGAAGAGGGTCCACAGATTTCGCAGATTCACACAGATTTGAAGAGAGAGACAGGAATGCGGAGGCAGAAATGCGGATGGAGTGCATCCGGATTTGGAGTGAGATCCAAGACGGCCAGCGATGGAGTGGGAAACACGAGAACAACGTGCAATTCTTCAAGGCCAACGGCCTGTTCCATACCAGCCTGGGGCACCGCCCCAGGAACGGTGGCACAAATCGGAGACAGGGCTGAAGGCCCGGTCTATGTTCGACGGATTTGCGGTCAATCCTTCATGAATCGGGCCGTTGGCCCTGCGGCCAGGATGATGCGGTCTTCTTCCTAGGGCGTGGCCCCAGGCTGATATGGGAATGGGCCGTTGGCCCGCCGGAGGCAACGGGACGCTGCGCAGATTCGAGACACACACCCGCATGAAGAACGGCACAGATCAATTCGCCCTGCAATGCTCTAACTGCAATTCGCTTCTCTTTTCCGAATCTGTGTTAATCTGCGTAATCTGTGGACGCTCTTCCGCCTTCGTCTTACCGGCGCTGTAGAAGCCGGGCTTCCAACGCCGACAGCGAGACCTGCGGAATCGCGGCAATCAATCGTTTGGTGTAGTCGTTCTGTGGATGGGCATAGATCCGGTCCGACGGGCCGAATTCGACGATCTTCCCGGCGTTCATCACGGCCATCATGTCGGCCATGAATTTCACCACGCTGAGATCGTGGCTGATGAACACATACGTTAATCCGCGGCGTTCCTGTAGGTCTTTCAACAGATTCAGCACCTGGGCCTGCACGGACACATCGAGGGCCGAGACCGATTCATCACAGATGATGAACTCCGGTTCGACGGCCAGCGCGCGGGCGATGCCGAGGCGCTGCCGTTGCCCACCGGAGAACTCGTGGGGATAACGCCGCATGTGTTCGGGGATGAGACCGACTTCTTCGAGCAAAGCCGCAGCCCGATCGCGCCGGTCAGCAGCGCCCGTACCTAACTTGTGGACGGACATGGCTTCGGTCAGCATCTCTTCGACCGTGAGCCGCGGGTTGAGCGAACTGTACGGGTCTTGAAAGACGATCTGCATCTTGCGCCGTTCACGCCGGAGTTCCGCGCCGTGAAGTGTCGACCAGTTCGTGCCGGAGAATTCGACGTCGCCTTCCGTGATGGGCAACAGCCGCAGAATCGCCCGCCCGGCTGTGGTTTTGCCGCAGCCCGATTCGCCCACGAGGCCCAACGTCTGACCACGATAGACCGAAAAACTGATGCCGTCGACCGCTTTCACGTTCCCAGTCACACGCCGCAGTAAGCCGGTCTTGATCGGATAGTACACCTTCAGATTCTCGACCCGCAGCAACGGGACTTCGTTCTCGGCGACCAGTTCCGTCCCCGGTGCATGCTCCGATGCCACGAACGGGCAACCGAGACTGTTGAGCACCGACGCCGGATGCAGCCGCCGTCCCCGACCGCGGCCTTCGATCTCCTGCAAGCGTTCCTTGCTGAGCGGTTTTTCAGTAATGGTGATGCTGCCATCGGCCGCTGTCGTCGTCTGCATGTAATCGGCGACTGTCGGCAAGCGGCGGCGCGTTGAATCCAACCGCGGTCGACACGCCAGCAAGCCCTTCGTGTAAGGATGCTTCGGTGCCCGAAAAATCTCGGTGACCGGCGCACATTCCACGAGTTTCCCGCGGTACATCACCGCCACATCGTCCGCAATTTCGGCGATCACCCCGAGATCGTGCGTGATGAAGAGGACGGCCATCTGGCGTTCGTCGCGCAGCTTGCGGATCAGGTCGAGAATCTGCTTCTGAATCGTGACATCGAGCGCCGTCGTGGGTTCATCAGCGATGAGCAACTTGGGATTGCAGCTCAGCGCCATCGCAATCATCACTCGCTGTTTCTGCCCGCCGGACATTTCGTGCGGATAACTGTCCACCCGGCGTTCGGGATCGGGGATGCCGACTTCACGAAAGAGTTGAATCGTCCGCTCGCGGGCTTCGGTTTTGGTGATCTTCTGATGGAGCAGCATCGCCTCCATCACCTGCGCGCCGACACGGTAGACCGGGTTGAGTGACGTCCCCGGTTCCTGAAAGATCATGCTGATGTCGCGACCACGGATTTTCCGCATGTCCGCAATCGGCAACGACACGAGATCGCGACCCAGAAACGAGATTGTCCCCCCGGCGATGTTGGACCCGACATCCGGCAACAACCGCAGAATCGACAACGACGTCACCGATTTGCCCGACCCCGATTCGCCCACCAGCCCGAGCGTCCGCCCCGGTTGCAGCGTGAACGACAGATCGTCGACGGCTTTGACGGTCCCCTCTTCCGTGCGGAAGTAGGTTTTCAATCCGCGAACGTCAAGCAGGGCGGCATCCGTGGCCATGCGGAATCCTGAGGGGTCAAGTGTCGAGAGTCAAGTGTCAAGAGCCAGACAGTGTTGAGAATCGCTTGCCGCTTCGCAGTCGTCAAGGCGAACGTCGCTTTACCGGTTTTTCTCCTGATTTCCTTGGTCGAAAAAGAAGATGGCATGCGCCGAGGGGTTTGACGTATACTGCAGATACCGCGGGGCGTGCGCGTTCGGGTCGGAACGCCGCCGCAGGTCCGTTTGGGAAAGCGTGATGGCGGCGAATCAAAGCAAGAATCTGATTTTCGTATCCTTCGGTGCCGCGGGCATCGTCGGGGCTCTCTGCCTGCTGGACCTGGCCACCGGTATTCCCTTCGCCCGCCAGATGGTCTTCGACATCCTCTTCCTGCTCAGCAGCGCCATCGTTGGCTATCTTGCCTGGGACGCCTACAAAGACTTGGCGTAAGCGAAGGCTGCTGGTTGGCGTCTGGCCGTTTGCGATTCTACGGCTGATTGGCCAACGTAAGATCGATCCACACCAGGCGGTGATCGCTGGCGGTCTCGGCATCCTGCGCCAATGGTTCTTGCGGGCCGGGCCAGAAAACGCCGGTCGCTTTCAACGGCAGATTCTTCGAGGGCAACACATAGTCCAGCCGACCGAAGTGGGACGTTTTCAGCATCACGGTTTCGGGAAAACGTTCGCGTGGGCGGGCATCGGCGGCGGCCCCGGCACTCTGCGGTTTGGGATCGACCAACCGCGGATGACTCAGCAGGCACTCGATCGGCCGGATCCCCGCGACCGTGTCGCCGCGCTGCATGTCGGCGTTGAGATCGCCCAGCACAATGAACGCCGCATCGTTTGCAAAAGGCGCGGCATTGCCGGCGTCATCGCGAATCCATTTCGCCGCGTCACCGCCGGTGAGGTAATCACACCAGAAGCGGAGTTCATCATGATTCCGGCGACCGTGGGCGTCTTCCGGCCCATCAAACACCGGCGGCGTGGGATGCGAACAGAGCAGATGTACGGTCTTGCCGCCAATCATGACGGGGACATCCCAGTGGCTTTTGCTCGACAGCCGAAACACCTGTAGTTGATCCGCGGTGTAGAATTTCGGCCGGTCACCCATGCCGTCGGGAATCAGATTGCCGGGCATGTCCTTCCACAGCAGCTTGCGAAAGGTGCGGGCTTTCTCGTCATCAATCGGAAAACGGCTGAGAAGCGCCATACCGTACTCACCGGGATACTTGCCGAAACCATACGCATCGTTCGGACCATCCGGCTTGCCGTCGTTGTTGAGATCGATCCCCGAGGGCATGCCGGTGTTCGTGGCCCGATAGAAGAGATGCGGATAGTCGAGGCTCTTGCCGTGAACGTCGTCGCCTGTCAAATAGCGCTCGACAAACAGCCGCGCGGCATTTTTTTCGAGCGGACCATCGGCATCGACCGGGCCGGTGTAGTCAATTTCGTTGAGCAACAGCACGTCTGGTCGCACCGTGCGGATGATGGCCGCCGCGGCTTTGAGTTGAGCATTGTTGCCTTTACCGTTGGCGTCGACCTCCTGCAGTTTCTTCCAGCTTAATTCCTGCACGTTGTACGTGGCGATGCGAACAGCGCCGTCAGCGGCGAAGGTGGCTGCGGAGATCGTCAGCGCCAGGGCGAAGTACAGCATGCGCATCGTTCGGTCTTTCAGGAACGTTAAGTTGGCATGTCACAGCCCGGAGCGCAAGCGACGGAGGCTCTTTCGTTCGACTCCGTCGCTTGCGCTCCGGGCTGTGAAAATCATCTGTGCAATTGTCCGCGCGTCTGTGAAGTTATGATGTGTGCCACCTGACGAAAAAAGAAACCCAGGGAAAGCATTCCCTGGGCTTCGGCGTCTAACTCTTAATGAACTTCGGAAATCGGTTGTAACCCACTTCCGGATCGTTCGACTGCAAAAGTCTTATGAACTCCATCTCCTTAGCAGTGACTTCGGCATTGGTTGCAGTATGGGACTCCCACAGGATTTGCTTGCGAATCGTAAAATCCCGACGTTGCTCCTGAGTAAAGTCCGTAGCAATCAGATCTGAACTCGCGCTACCGAAATAGTTAATGCTGTCGGTCACATCCTGGCCGACATAAATCTTTCCATTGGGATAGATGATCTTGTAAATCACCTTTAGTCGTGCAGACTCCACAATCAACACCTGTGGAGAAAAAAGCTTGCAGGATACGTTAGCTGAGAATCCCCTGCACGGCGTCGGCGTTCACCATTTCGCGCGGCTGGTTGAGGTGGTTGTAGACCATCTTCCGCGGATTCATCCCCACGCTGTGGTAAATCGTCGCCAACAGGTCACACGGATGGACCGGGTTTTCCACCGGGGCCGACGCCGTTTGATCGGACTTCCCGTAGACGAAGCCGCGCTTCACCCCGGCCCCGGCGATGAGGCCCGTGTAGCAGTATGGCCAGTGATCGCGGCCGTCGTCGCTGTTGCCGTTGCCGGAGGTGCTGACGCCGCGCTTCGGGCTGCGGCCAAATTCACCGATGGCGAGCACCAGCGTGTCTTTCAGCAACCCACGGTCATCGAGGTCGGCGATGAGGGCCGACAAACCGCCATCGAGCATCGGAGCCGACTGGTTCTTCATGCGGGCCGACAACCCGGTGTGGACGTCCCACGAATGGTTGTCGCTGTTGGCCACCTTCGGCCAGTTGACCTGCACGACCCGTGTTCCGGCTTCAATGAGCCGCCGGGCGAGAAGGCAGCTTTGACCAAACGTGTTGTTGCCGTACTGATCGCGAAGTTCTTTTGACTCGGCGTTCAGGTTGAAGGCTTCCCGCGCTTTGCCGGAGAGGACCAGCGACAACGCCTTGCCGTAGTATTCATCCAGGGCGTACTTGCTGACGGCCTTTTCGAGATCGTCGAGGCTGGCATTCACGGTCTCCCGCAACTCAGCACGACGGGCCAGCCGTTCCTGCGAGACGTCGGCCCGGAGCTCGAGATCGTCGACGCGGATGCGGTCCATCTTGGCGAGATCCATGTCGTCGCCGGGCGGATAGAGCGTGTACGGATCGAAGGCTTTCCCCATGAACCCGGCGGTGCCTCCCTTGCCGATGACGCCGCTTTCCTGCAGCGGACGGGGCATCATCACGTAGGGCAGCATCGGCACTTCGGGCGGCTTCGCCTTGATGATGTGGCAGCCGTAGTTCGGGAAGTCCTTCGGGCTCGGCGGTTCCAACTGACCCGACGGGCTGACCTTGTCCGCGGTATAACCGGTCATCATCTGGTAGATGGCGGCGGTGTGATTGAACAACCCGTTCGGGGTGTAGCTCACCGCGCGAAGCAGGGTGGTGCGATCGATGACCTTTGCCAGCTTCGGCATCAGTTCGGTGAACTGCACACCGGGCAGAACGGTGTCGATCGGTTTGAAGACGCTCTTCACATTGTCGGGCACATCAACCTTCGGGTCCCACAGGTCGAGATGGCTCGGGCCACCCTGCAGGTAGACGAGAATGACGTGCTTGGCTTTGCCGAAGCCGGGACCGCCATATCTGGCGTCTTCCGCAGCATGAGCGGCTTCATTCCGCAGCATCGCGGGGAGCGACAACCCCAGCAGCGAGGCCCCGCCGATGCGAAGCAGATCGCGACGTCCGACGCCGTCGCACAGGTCTCGACCAGATTGCCCGGGAATGACCAGCATCAAAGCGCTCCAGTTTCAGGTCGGAAGGCACGGTCAGAAGTTCATCGACGATCCACGAACAGGACCATCGCATCAACCTTCTATGATATCGGCAGAAATTCACATCTGTCAATTGCCTGATCTGTTTCGACGGAAATGTCCCAACTTTCGGCAGGGATTAGGATTCCGACACGTGACTGGTTGACTTTCCAACCATTTTGAGCCTTTACTGTGGCCGGAAAGATGCTTCAGTCTGTTCACCGAGACGTTTCATGTTGAGTATTGCCCGAAACGCCGCCGGCTTGGCTGCGTGTCTCCTGATGATGCCGTTGGCGGCGGTCGCTCAACCTTATGAGTTGCGAGACGGCGACCGGGTAGTCTTATTGGGTGGCACGTTTGTCGAACGGGAAGGTCAGTTCGGCCACATCGAAACGGCCGTGACCGCGGCGTATCCGGACCGCAAGATCGTCTATCGCAATCTCGGTTGGAGCGGCGACACTGTCTGGGCGGAATCGCGTGGGATCTTCGATCAACCCGCCGCGGGGTATCAGCGGATGATCGAGATGGTGAAAGAACAGAAGCCGACGGTCATCGTCTTCGCTTACGGTCAGAATGAATCGTTCGCCGGGGAAGCGGGACTGCCAGCGTTTGTGCAGCAGTTCGAAAAACTGTGCGACGATCTAAAGTCGACCGAAGCACGGCTGGCATTCGTGACGCCGCACCTGTTCGAGAAAGCCACGCCCCCGTTGCCGGATGCGAGCCGGAACAACGACAACATCCGCTTAATTGCCGATGCCATCCGTCAACTCGCAGCACGCAGAGATGGCGCGGTGATTGATCTCACGACGGCGCTGGAGAACGTCGGCGGCCGAACCGAGAACGGCGTGCATCTGTCGACGCTGGGTTACCGGGCCGCGGGAGAAGCGGTGGTCCGCAGTCTCGGCCGTTCTCCGGCAGGGCTGAAGTCCGAAAAGGAAGCCGCACTGCGGGCGAAGATCGTGTCCAAGAACACGTGGTTCTTTCACCGCTGGCGGCCGCAGAACGTGACTTATCTGTTCCTGTTCCGCAAACATGAGCAAGGCAATAACGCGGTCGAGATTCCGCAGTTCGATCCGTTGATTGAGGCAGATGAAAAAGCCATTGAGCGTTTGAAACGGGATCGGTAGTGAGGTTCAGAGTTACGATCCCGGAAAGTTTTCCATGAACCGGAATAGGATTAGTTCCGTTTGGAAGAGTAACTGACGGAGATCGTTCGATTTCCGGTGTGGTTTGCGCGTGGCACGGATGTTCCGTGTCCGCGGTTCAATCCTTATGCTGAAAGATGACCCCATGAACTGGCTCCCGACGTTTGTGCTGGCGCAACAAGGCGGTGGTGGAGAAGATGCCGCAGCCGCGGCCGCAGCTGCAATGGCGATGGTCATTCTGCTGGTGGAACTTGTTCTCGCCATCCTCATGATTGTGGGGATGTGGAAAGTCTTCACGAAGGCGGGCAAACCCGGTTGGGCCGCGATCATCCCGATCTACAACGGCATCGTCCTGCTGGAAATCGCCGGCAAGCCGATCTGGTGGATCATCCTGTTCTTGATTCCATGCGTGAATTTAATCATGGCAATTCTCGTCTCGATGGGTGTCGCCAAGAACTTTGGCAAGAGCGAAGCCTATGGCGTTGGGCTGGCGTTGCTGCCCTTCATTTTTTATCCACTGCTCGGTTTCAGTGACGCGAAATTCCGGCCAGTGGCGACAGCATAGTCCGCGGTGATGGGCGCGCCTCGGCAGCAGACGTCTGCTACCGAGGCGCAGGTTTTGGATTTCGTTGCCATCCGTTGATTGTGGAACTTGGGATCAACATGCGGAATTGTTTTCTTGTGCTCGGAGTGGCGTTTTTCTTCACCAATGCGTCTGTCTTTGCGCAGCGGGATCTCAAAGATATCCCCGTCCCCGATGCGGAGGAAGAACGCAAGACGTTCGTCATCGCGGACGGCTTCGAGGTCAACCTCTTCGCCGCCGATCCGTTGATTCACAAGCCGATCCAGATGAACTTCGATCCGCAGGGCCGGTTGTGGGTCGCGGCGTCCGAGGTCTACCCACAGATCGCTCCCGGTCAGACAGCCAACGACAAGATTCTCATTCTCGAAGACGCGGATGGCAACGGCACCGCGGACAAGACGACCGTCTTTGCGGATGGACTACTCATTCCGACCGGCGTTGAACCGGGCGACGGCGGGGCGTATGTCGCCAACAGTACCGAACTGCTGCATCTGAAAGACACGAACGGCGACGGCAAGGCCGATCAATCGCGGATCGTGCTTTCCGGCTTCGGCACCGAAGACACGCACCACATCATTCACACGTTCCGCTGGGGGCCGGAAGGGCTGTTCTATTTCAACCAGTCGATCTACATCCACAGCCACGTCGAAACACCGTACGGGGTGCGGCGGTTGAATGCCGGGGGCATCTGGCAGTTCCGTCCCGAAACAATGCGGCTCGACGTCTTCGCTCGCGGGTGGGTCAACACCTGGGGGCATGCGTTCGACCGCTGGGGACAATCGTTCGCGACGGATGGTGCCGGCGGCGAAGGCATCAACTACGTCGTCCCCGGCGCGGCGTACCCCACGGCGTACGGTGCAGCCCGCATTCTGCACGGCTTGAACCCCGGCAGCCCGAAGTATTGCGGGCTGGAAATCGTCGACGGCCGCCATCTGCCGGATGACTGGCAGGGCAACCACATTACCCACGATTTCCGCGGCCATCGGGTCTGCCGATTCGTGGTGACCGACGATGGTTCCGGATTCGCCTCGAAGCAGCAGCCGGATCTCATCAGCTCGAACCATGTGGCGTTCCGGCCGATTGATGTGAAGCAGGGTCCGGACGGGGCGATCTATATTGCCGATTGGTACAACCCCATCATCCAGCACGGCGAAGTCGATTTCCGCGACCCCCGCCGCGATCACACCCACGGCCGCATCTGGCGTGTCACGGCAAAGAACCGCCCGCTGGTGAAACGCCCACAACTCGTCACCGCGAGTGTTCCAGAACTGCTCGAACAACTGAAGTCGCCGGAATCGTACACCCGCCATCACGCCAAGCGCGTGTTGAAAGAACGGGGTGTAGACGCCGTCAAACCGGAACTCGACAAGTGGACGGCGGCGCTCGACAAGAATGACCCGCAGTTTGAACATCACCGGTTGGAAGCGCTGTGGATGTATCAGGCGTTGGATGTCGCAAATACGGCACTCCTGGAGGCGGTCCTCGCCTCATCAGAGCCACGAGCACGAGCAGCTGCAGTACGGCTGCTGCCGCATTGGGTCGATCATTTGAAACGTCCCGTTGATTTTCTCTTAAACCCGGCAGTAAACGATGAATTTCCCCGTGTACGTCTGGAAGCGGTGCGATCTCTCGCTGCGATGAAACCTCCGAATGCCGTCAGCGCAGCAAGCACAGCTCTACTCACACTGACTAAGCCAATGGATCCATTTTTGGATTACGCACTCTGGCAGACATTAAGGGAGCTGCGGCCGTACTGGATTGAACGCGCCGCGGAAGGAAGCCTGCTTTATTTAGGACGCCACGATGGAAGCGAGTTTGGACGTTTGCTGTATGCCGTCCGAGCGGCTGATGGGGTAGAGGTCATTCCCGCTATCGTGGAGCGTTTACAAAGCGGCCGCGTCCCTGAGAACGAACAGCGAACGGCCCTCGATTTGATCGCCACGCTAGGCGGTGCGGAGCATCTGCGACTGGCGTTTGATCTCGCCGTAAATGAACAGACGCCGCCGGGACAGGCCACGGATTTGCTGCAAGCGCTCGCCAAAGCGCAATCACAACGCAAAGTGCGACCGGCGGGCGATTTGCACGGCATCGGTCCTCTTCTCTCGGCAAGTGATGCCAGTCTCGCCACCGCCGCGGCGGAGATCATCGGAGCGTGGCAACTGCAGGATCAGTACGAACCGCTCGGCAATTTGCTGCTCGACGAAGGCCGACCGGACACGGTGCGGTTTGCCGCCATCCGGGCCATCGCCCAACTGAAACAATCCGAACGGCTGACACCGCTGGAAGTCCTCGCGATCTCGGATTTCACACGGGATGCGACGCGCTCCGCAGCGATTGCGGCACTGGTGACGCTTGACGCTGCGAAGGGCGCGAAAGCCGCGGTCACGTTTCTGAGCAAGCCGCGCGACATCGCTGCCCAGGAGCGGGTGTATCAGGCGTTCCTGCAACAGAAGGGTGCGGCCGAGCCGTTCGCCGTGGCACTCAACACCGCGAAACTGCCGGAAGACGTGGCGAAGATCGGCTTGCGAACCATTACTGGTTCCGGCCGTCAGGAACCGAAGCTGACCGAAGCCCTCACCAAAGCGGGCAACATCACTGCCGGACCGAAGATGCTCACCGAAGCTGAGTTCGCCGCCTTGATGAAGGACATCAAAGACCACGGTGATGCCGCGCGAGGTGAAGCGATTTTCCGGCGGTTGGAACTCAACTGCCAGAAGTGTCACGCCATCGGAGGTGCGGGCGGGCGCGTCGGTCCGGACCTGCTCAGCCTCGGGGCCAGTGCCCAGGTTGACTATCTCATCGATTCGCTGTTGCTCCCCAGCAAGAACATGAAGGAAGGCTTCCAGACGGTCGTCGTGCAGACCGATTCGGGCAAGGTGCTGTCCGGCATCAAGCTGCGGCAGAGCGACAAAGCCCTCATCATCCGCGACGCCGACGACAAGGAAGTCGAGATTCCGCTGAACACGATCGAAGAACAGTCCAACGGTTCGTCACTGATGCCCGCGGGACTCACCGAAAAACTCACGCGGCCGGAACTGATCGATCTGGTGCGGTTCCTCTCCGAACTCGGTAAACCGGGGCCGTTCGCAGTTTCGACCACTCCAGTCGCTCGCCGCTGGGAAGTGCTGCAACCAACGAAGGAAGCGTATACCCGTCTCTCTCGCACCAGTGACGCCCAACTGATGGCTGACGACACCGACCTGCAATGGGCCCCGGCGTACACCAACGTCAGCGGTCACCTGCCCGTCAGTGAACTGGCATTCTTCCAAAAGGATGTCGCAATTGTCGAATCGTTCCGCAAAGTGGCATTTGTCCGTGCGGCATTGAATGTGACTTCGGTCGGTGCGATCGGATTGAAAGTCGGCGAGTCGACCGATGGGCTGGAATTCTGGCTCGATGGCAAGCCGATCGATGCCGCGGCTCTGGCGTCGATCACCATGCCCGCGGGTGAGCACAAACTGTCGGTGTCGGTGGATCTCAAGAAACGCTCGGGACCGCTGCGGTTGGAACTTGTCCCGATTGCAGGATCGGTCGCGCAGGTGCAGTTCGTCACCGGCAAGTGACGTCCGGTCAGAGCCGCGACCGTGAGGGAACGCGTTCCTGATCACGCTCACAATAGAAGAACTCGCTCCCTTACGGTCGCGGCTCTGACGTTGACGTTCACTTCAGCAGCGCGACGATCGCATCGCCGACCTGCGTCGTCGTTGCTGTGCCGCCGATGTCGGGTGTGCGTGGGCCGTTGTTGGCCAGAAGCGATTTCACCGAGTCGTGCAACGCCTCGGACGCATGCCGCAGGTGCAGATGTTCGAGCATCATCGCCGCGGAGAGTATTGCAGCGAGGGGATTGGCGAGACCTTTGCCGGTGATGTCGGGTGCGGAACCGTGGACTGGTTCAAACATGCTCGGATGTTTGCGGGTCGGGTCGATGTTCCCGCTCGCCGCGAGACCCATGCTCCCGACGATGATTGCCGCGAGGTCGGTGAGGATGTCGCCGAAGAGATTGCTGGCGACGACGACATCGAAACTTTCGGGGCGGCGGACAAATTCCATCACCGCGCGATCGACCAGCAATGATTCCGTCGTGATCTGCGGATACTCTTTCGCCACCGCCGAGAAAACTTCATCCCACAGCACCATGCCGAAGCCTTGCGCGTTGCTCTTAGTGATGGACGCCACACGTTTGCGCGGTCGGGTGGCGGCGGTCTCAAACGCGGCCCGGATGATGCGCTCACAACCGCGGCGGGTGAACACGGCCGTTTGAATCGCAATGTCGGCGTCACTCTGGGCATACACCCGCCCGCCGCAGTTCACATACTCGCCTTCCGTGTTCTCGCGGAAGACGATGAGATCGATCGACCCGGGTGCCTTGTTCCGCAGCGGGCTTTCCACTCCGGGGTACAAATAGGACGGTCGCAGACAGACGTATTGTTCAAAGCGTCGACGGATCGGCAGCAGCAACCCGTTCAGCGTGACGTGATCCTGCACCGCGGGATGCCCCACCGCGCCCAGCAGAATCGCATCGAACGGCGCGAGTTGATCGAGATAGTCCTCTGGCGCCATGCGGCCGTGCTCGAAGAAATAGTCGGTCCCCCACGGGAAGTGTGACCACTCGATCTTCGCTTGCTCGCGCGACATCGACGCATCGGTCGCGCGAATCGCCTCACGCGTCACCTCGGGGCCAATCCCGTCACCTTCGAGAACCGCGATGTGGAACGTGGGGGGCATAGAAAATTCCAGGTGGTGGGTGGCAGGGGATAGGTGACAGGAAGACTAACAGGTGGTGCTCTTTTCTGCCTGTCACCTGCCACCGATCACCCGCCACCTCTTCTTACGTCATCGCAATCACGCGGCTGATGATCAGCGGCGGGATCACCAGGCACGCGGTCAGCATCGCCGCGACGCCGTTGCCGGTGTGCCAGTAAACCATCACCGCGCACGCCATCACATAATTCAGCAGGAAGATCTTGATCATGTACTGCACGGCAGCCGGCGTTGCCACGCGGATGGCACTCACGGCCCGCATGTTCAGCGAGAGGGCAACGATGCCCAGCAGGAACAACGCCCGCTGCACGTCCCCTTCGTTCGGCCATGTCAGCATCAACCCCAGCAGCACGGCGAGTCCGAGATTCACCACGACCAGTGCGCCGGTCAATTGATTGCGTGAACTCGCCTTCGCTTCGGTCCGGGCGAACCATGTCACGCCGATGATGTACACGCCGAGCCCGATCGCGACCACCAGATGCGGCCGGGCCATGAGTTGAAACAACCACTCATAGGACGGAGCGGCACCGAGCATCACGTTCAAAAATCGGCACGATCCCATGGCCAGCGGCCCGAGCGGCGTGCGCTTCAGATAACCGTCGTAACCGAGAATCATCACGGCGAGCGTGATTGCCACCACCAGCGTCGGCGTCGAGAGCGTCGCCGCGGTTCCGATGCCGACGAGCATCAACATTACGCCCAGGATCGTGGCACTGCGGCGTGAGACTTTCCCCGACGGAATCGGCCGCGTCGGGCGTTCCGCGGTGTCCTGCACGACATCAAACACATCGTTGAACACCATGCCGCTGAGATACAGCGCACAGGATGCGGCCAAGACGGTGAAGAACTCCGGATACGATTCCAGCGTGCGGCCGTTCACCAGCATCCGCCCCAACACAATGTCGGCCATCGCGGTGAACACCGTCGGCAGTCGCAGCAGTTGGAGATAGGGGAACATGCGGGGCGTCCGTGGTCAGTTGTCCGTGGAGAAGAATGTCACCGTTGGGGAAATTGGCCTTTTGTCTTTTCCACTGACCACGGACTACTGACCACGGACCTCTTCCGCCCATTCCAGCAATTGCTGAAACTGCAGCGCAAACTGCGGTTCATCGCACCCCATCGGGCTCTTGAAGAACGACCCGAGATGTGTCATCAGGCCGGATTTCCCACGGCGGGCTTCACGTTCGGTCAGCCGTACGAGATCAATCACCAGCGGCGCGGCGAGGAGCGAATCGCACCCTTCCCAGATGAATTGGAGCACCATCGGCGTGCCGAGGAATCCCTGGAAATGGATGTGATCCCACGCCGTTTTCCAGTCGCCCATCGATTCAATGTATTCGATGGACACCAGCGTCTGCGGCTTGTAACCGAGGATTTCCGTTAGCAAATGATCCTTCGAGCGGACCTTGTTCGCCTTGTTGACCGGGTCGTCGAGCACCTTGCCGTCGAGGTTGCCGAAGATGTTGTGCCCGACCCAGCTCATCACTTTCAGATTGCGGGCGGCGAACATCGGGGCGAGGACCGACTTCATCAGCGTCTCGCCGGTCTTGCCGTCGCGGCCGACGTGAACCGCACCCTGTTTCTTCGCGAACTCATCGAGCGCCGGCAGATCGGTGCCGATGGACGGCGTGAAGTTCACATACGCGGCACCGACTCGAAAAGCGGCGATGGCGTAGAGCGTACTCGCCGGCAACGGACACGCGGCGTTCGTCGTGAGTTGTTTGTCGATTGCGGCCCACGTCAATTCTTTGACGGCGGGTTCCGCCGGCGGCTCAGTGGATGACACGTTGACCACAATCACGCTGTCCAGACCAAGTCGTTCCTTGAACGATTTGATATCCGCAGCAAGCCGCGTCACCGCTTGCCCGGCGGATTCCCCTCGAAACGCGGCGGTTCTCGGCCCGGCGAGCGAATCAATCGTCGCCCCGACGTTGTGCAACGTCCCCGGTCGCACCTCTGCGTCCGCAGCGGCAAGATCGGCCTCAATGTGCGGCCACCACTCGGGAGCAAAAACCCGCGACTTCTTGTGAAGCACGTCGGCTTCCGCCCGGTAATTCGTCTCGCGGATTTCGTGCCCGCCGATGACGAGTTCATCCCACTCGGCGAGATCGAGTCCCGCCAGCGGCGGCAGCGCGGAGACCAGTGCCGTCGGCTCCGTCAATTTGTGGCGGAGTGCCATGATCCCGACGACGACCGTGGTGGCCACGCCGCCCCACGCTCCCACCAACCACACGCCCACTTTCCGCTGTGCCATCGTTGCCGCTCGTGTTGACTGACCGATTGTGCTGCCCGCCGTGGCCATTCATTCGGGAACCGCCCATCGGAACCGCCGAATACGTCAGTTTACCCGCGGAGACACCCCGCCGCGAGGGAGCGAAAAAATGGGGTTGCAGTCGTCGACCTTTGTGCCACCGACGGCTCGTCCGCCAGTGTGATTTGGCAGTCAGTCTGTCACCGACCCTCGGAACTCACGCTCATGCCACCTCAACGTCACGGGCGGAAAAACCATGAGCAACGGTTCGCGCCGGCGGGACGTCGATTGTTCTGCAACGCGACAAGCAATCGTCTGTTCCCTGTTCGGCTTGCCGTACCAGCTGTGCCATTTCCCATGCCGTCACATAGTGATAGCGGAACTGCGGATGTTCGCGGTGTGTGCGGGCCAGCTCGGCGTGGAATTGTTGGACGGTGTCGCTCAACCACATCTTCAAGTTCGATGGTTTACATCCATGTGTGTGCAGTTTGACAAACCGCCAGTTCGGTTTGCCTTGTACGGTCACGCCCGCCCGCAACCACAACGGCAACCGGCGAATCATCGGCGGATGACTGTCGAGCAGGTCCCCATTCTCAACCTTCGGCATCAGCCCCCATTTGCGGCGACCGAAGTCAAAACCCAGCGGCCCTTGAATCATCAGCAGGCTTTCCGGCGGTGGAGCTTTCCCCACCTCTGCCATCACACCATTTTCATGCGATGCGCGACAGCCGGGGCAATCCTGCGCGTAATAAATGCGGTTGATGATTCGAGGCTGCGTGTCACTGGGAGCCGATGGGAACGTGAAGTCGGCGTAGCAACCCGTTTTCAGCAGAATCGGAATCTCGTGATCGACCCCACACCAACGACCGTCGCGGCGAGAGTTGTTCAGCGCCCAGTTGCCGTGGATGAAGCCATACACAATCTCGCCGGTGACCGGATCCTTTCGCAGCAACCCATGCTGGTAGAACAGATCACGTCGAAAGGTTTCCAGCTTTTCCCGCAGCCCGTCAGGTGTGTCATTGTCATGATGGAGATGGACGTCGACATCTCCGAACCCCGCGGTCACCAGATCGCGCAGACCGTCGAGATACTGCGGCCGATACTGATCCTGGGGAAAAAAGAAGGTGTGCTGCGGCGGGCGGCCGTTGACATCGGCAAAGGAACCGAACAAGCGCGGATATTCCTTCCGCCATTGATTGACCCGGTCCAGGGCATCATCGACGTTTGCTGCACCCCATTCCGGCTCGTAGTGATCACAGATGGCGATAAAGACGTCGAGTGGTTTGTCGGGAACGCCGACCGGTACCGACCACGGTTGTTGCTGCAACGCCGTGACGGCCCAGCGATCCAAGCCCTGTGCGCGAACCGATCGCCAGGCACGACGCGCAGCAACTCCTGCGGCTGCTGCGCCGAGAGCGCCGCCCGTCATCAACGCGGTTTGCAGTGGGTTATCGAACAGAGGAAGGTCTTTCTTTCACAGCCCGGAGCGCGAGCGACGGACGAAATGCACTTTCAATCACTCGGAGTGTCCGTCGCGGGCACTCCGGGGTGGAACGGAGACTCACGCCGCCGTCTTGCTCCACGTGACTTGATACCGCGACCGTATGGCATCCCACAGCGCCTGCACCGTGGTGATATTCAATGTGAGAAACATCAGGAACGGCCCGAACAGTTCCGATCTTCGCCCCAGATGCTGGAACGTCCAGCCAATCAATCCTGCGGCGTAACAACCACATTGAACGATGAACAGCACCGCATACAACGAGTTCTGCGACAGGAGCGCACTCGAGAGCAGGGCCGTCACCAACCATACGGGCGATGTGAGCCGTGCGACCTTGTGTGAGACAAACTCGAGCCACAGCGGATTTCGCCAGGGAAGCAACCATTGCGGATACTGCACAATCAACTGCGCCGCCCCGGCAATCGTCCGGCGTTTGCGGATGGATTCCTGCCGTGTCGATACTGACGGCCGGTCATACGCAATCGCTCCCCGTTCAAACAAGCAGCGGTAGCCTTGCGACACGATCTGCATCGGGATCGCGACGTCGTCCAAGATCGTCGTGGGATGAATTGGTCGAAACAGATGACGGCGGATGAGGTAACACGCTCCGGTTGCACCGGGGACGCCGCGGAACCGGCTTTCCGCCTCACGGATGAATTTTTCATAGCGCCAATAGAGGCCGATTCCTTCTCCCACCGTGGTGGTCGTTTCATCGGCCTTCAGAACCAGCTCTCCGGAGACAACCCCCACCGTGCGATCGAAAAAGCTCGGCAAGGATTGCGACAGGAAATCTCGCGCAAACTCTTGCCTTACGTCGGTAAGCAGAATGATTTCGCCGCGCGTTTGCGAAAGCAGATCGTTAATGACAGACGGCTTGCCACGACGCTCGGTGAACGGTTTCCACCACACGCGTGGATCGGGATACGACTGCACGACCGCCGCAGAATCATCGGTCGAACCATCGGACCCGACGAGAATTTCGACTATCTGATCGGCGCGATCCATCGCCAGCAAACTATTCAATTTGCGTCGAATCTGCCCGGCTTCATTGTGAACCACGATGATGACGGAGACCCCCGCCGTCACTCGACCGCGGTGCACGGCACGGCTGTATCGACGCCCCAGCGCCCACACCAGGAGTGGGTAGCCGGCGTAGATATAGACCAGCGATGCGAGACTCACCCAGCACAGAATGGACAGCGCTGCCTGCATGTCAGCACTCCCGCTGGTGGAGAGTGAGTTGATCGAGCAAGCTCAATAGCCGCTCGGTTTGCTGTTCACGGCTGAACTCGGCGACGGCGTTGGCGTCAACGAAGCCAAGCTCCGCGCCATGGGTGAGCCGTTGCGTGAACCAGCGGGCGATGTCTGCGGTCTCGGAAGGTGTGATGACGCCTGTCGGATGGCACCGTTCGATCAACTCCGCGGCTTCTCCCTGGGGAAGGACCGCCAACAGGTCTTTGCGGACGGCAAGGTACTCGAACAATTTTGCAGGAACCACGCGCTCGGCACCGGGGACATCGGCCAGCAGCAGACACAGCGCATCGGCTGAGTGCAGCCAGGCGATGACCGTCGAATGATCGCAGTAATCAACATTGACCAATTGACATCCGGTGACCGCGAGTCGTGCCAGGATGGCTTGTTGCTCCGGGGTCTTCCGGCCGACGCAGACAAACTCGAGCTTTTTTGCTAGTTCTGGCGATTGGGTGTGAAGTTGCTCAATCGCCGTCACCACCGGGGCGACATCGGTCAGGTTCCACAACGTCCCCGTGTAGACAAGCCGGAACGTACGGGGCACTTTTGCGGGCACCATTTCTTCATCATCTGCGGTGCTCGACGAGAAGTCTTCCGCATCGTAGCCGTTGTAAATGCATGTGGTTGCAGCGTTTGAATTCAACGCGCGCAGCCGTTGGGCAAGACGATCCGTGCTGGCCTGCGTCGTCGCCATCACGGCGTCAGCTTGTCTCAGGACATGCCGCTGCATCCGTTCCTGCACGAACGATGACCAGACATCGCGCTGCGCGTTTTCCAGGTAGCGACTGCTGAGGTCCCACTCATCGCGGTAGTCGACAACGAATGGCAACCGGAACCGCTGCTTCAATGCCGCTCCGATGAGAAAATTCGTGTAGGGTGGCGCGGTGGCGAGAATGGCGTCGTGTGGAACTTCGCGGAGGTGCTGCGTCGCCGCGGTCACCGCGTTGTGATACCACAGAATCTGCGGATCGGGTTGGAGCACGATCTTCGCCGCGGATCGGGCAAGCGATCCGAGCAGGCGTTTCGGCCACGATGTCCAACTCGAAGCTTTGCCATCACCGTTGGCCAAGGCCTGCTTGGAGTGGTAACTCGGTTCCCATGTTTTCGGACGGACGAAAGTGGTTTCCGGGGGGATTTCCCGTTCAAGACTGGCATCAATGACCGGGACCGACGGATTCGACGGCGTGAGGACTGTCACGTCCCAACCCTGGCGATGCAGGTACTTCACCCACTTCACCGGACGCTGCACCCCCGCCCCACCCACTGGCGGGAAGCAGTACGCCACCAGCAACAACCGCCGGCGCGGCGTGCTGCGTGTGAACGGCTTCGGTGGTGGTGACAACGTCGCGGTCGACATGATTATGAGCTTGAGTAAGGGAGGTTATGACACCATTTTCAGGGAGGGTGAAGCTCCCGCTGAGCCGCTGCTTGTCCCTGCGTGCGGAACCGTTCGCGGCTCGGCGGGAGTCTCGCCATCCCTATGCGGCCTTAACCACGTTGATAGCGGCACCGTGCGGCACTGCGACCACAGACCCGCTTCTCCCCAGGCGCGTAACAACCGTGCGGCACCGGGACGATTGTCGTGCAGCAGAACAATGTCACCGTGCTTCCAATCGGTCGCTTCACAGACAGTGCGAATCTCGTCGGCCGTTTCGAGCCGATAATCCCGCGGATCGACGCTCCATAAAGCGACGGTGTAACCCGCCCGCCAGAGTCCCAGCGTCTTCGACAGTGACAGTTCGCCCTTCGGCGGCCGCATGAACCGTGGCGGCATCCCGGTCATTTTTTCAAGCAACGTGCCGGTCTGGGCTACTTCCTCGGCAAAGGTCACCGCGGAGGTTCGACTTGGTTCGGAATGGGTCCAAGTGTGATTGGCGACAGCATGTCCGGCCTGCACGATCTGTTCGATCAAGTCGGGATGAGCCGCCGCCTGTTGACCGATGACGAAGTACGTGGCGGTCAGATTCCAGCGTTCCAGTTCGGCCAGGACATCGGCCGTGTGCGTGGGATGCGGGCCGTCATCGAACGTCAACGAGATTGCAGGCAGCGGTCCGTTTTGCTGAGACCGTCCGCGCACGAGCCACCGCTCTGCTGGCAGACATGCCGTCAGCGTCTGCTTCACGAGTTGTCGGAGGAAGCTCATTGGTTGGCTCGGAAGGATAAGGTCCAGTGATGCATGCGGAATGAAGCGCGCTGCACATCATGCGGAGCGTGATGGTGACAATGTGGCCATCACGCTCCGCGTGATGAGCGGATCAACAGGTTGCATGGAATTGGTCACGCTCGTCAGGACATCGGTCAGGCGTTGAGTGGTTGTGGTTTGTGAGTTTGGTTCAAAACGGCGTTGATAACCCGCAGGCGGTTTATGTTTCAGACGATCGATGATGGCATCGGCGATCGCGGTGGAATTCTTCATGGGGGCAAGGCGGTCAAACACCGGGTCGGCGATCTCGGAAATGCCCCCGACCGCCGTCGCAACGAATGAACCACCACACGCCATTGATTCCAGCAACACGTTCGGAATGCCTTCGGAAATGCTCGTCAACAGGGTGACATCAGCGGCTCGGTACCACGCTGCCAGTTGGCCGGGGGTTTGCGAACCGCGCAGTTCGATGCAATCGTTCAAACCGTGCCGATTGATCCAGCTGCGCAGTTCCGCTTCCATCGGCCCGGCACCGCAAACATAGCACGCAGGTTTCACCCCGTGCGAAATGAGCTGGGCACACGCCTCCAGCCAGGTAATCCAATCTTTCACCGCCACGAGTCGACCGACGCCCAGCACCACCGGACGGTCTTGCGGAAGGCCCAATTGCTCCCGCGCGATGATGCGGTCGCCAGGATGAAACACGGTGGCATCGATTCCCCTGCCAATGACGGAAATCTTTTCCGACGGGAGACCATCATCGATCAACGTGTCTTTCAAATCCTGACTGACGGCAATAACGGCATCAGCCAAGGACAGCGTCTGGAGGATCGCTTTGCGGCGCGAACCCGAACGGGCCAGTAACAGCACATCGCTGCCGCCGACCATCACCACGGCGGGAAGTCCGGCTTCATGCGCCGCGCGGACGGCGACCGCGCCATCGGGATGCGCCCAGTAGCTCAGAACGACATCAGGCGTGAACTCTCGCAGACACGAACGCACGGTGTGTCGAATCGACCACCACAGGAACTTGTCGTAGTGTGACCGGCCGAACTTGGGCGGATAGTAATAGGTCGGATACTCCGCAGGGACATTCGGCAGCGCCTGGAAGCTCGTAATTGCCGCTTTCCGCCAGCGTTCGGTGAAGGCCACGGGGGCAATGACGCGAACTTCGTGTTGTTGCGCGAGTCCCGCAAGCATCGTGCGATTGAACGTCCCCAGACCCGGTTGCCACGGATTGGGATACGCATACGAACAGAACAGAATCCGCATGGTCTGTTCCTCATTCATCTTCGCTGGTGACAGATGCGGCAATCGGTGCCGGTTTCGATTTTGTGAGCCGGCTCCATCCATACCGCACCCATTGCCGGGCGCGATTGGCGAGGCCGAAGTCCACCACGGCTCGCCGCACCGTTTGACGCACACTGCGACACCCGCGAACGTAGTTCACCGTGGCGAGGTTGGTCAGCGTTGGCGGCCACAGCCATACCGTGCCGCTCTGGCTCTCGTGACTCGCAAAGAGTTGTTTGTAGTCCGCATCGCCGCCGCCGAAGTCAAACCAGTCAGGGCGATTCGTGACGAAGAGGTCATCCAGCACCTGAATGAGCATCATTTGCCCGGGCGAGTTCTTCGCGAAGGGCGTGGCATATCCCACTTCTTCGTAGTGGAAGCAACCCTTGTCCTGATTGCCGATGAGGAACGCGACCGGTTCGCCGTTGCTGAACCAGAGGTAACTCCGCAAAAGCCCTTCCCGAGCCAGCGTGGTCAGCAGTTCGAGTTCTTCCGCGTTGTTGTGGACGCGCAGACCGAACTGACGAGTCTGCCATGTTTGCAGAGAAATGCCGTGGGCGATCTCAAGGAACCGCGGGACATCGGCCACATCGGTGATCCGTTCGAGTTTCGTCTCGCCGAATTTCTTCAGCTTGCGACGGAACGTACTGCGAGTCTTCGTCGAGAACCGGGCCCAATACTCCGCGGCGGTGCTCGGCAATTGAATGCGCCGGCGCGGTTGAATCCCGGCATGACGCAGCGGCATCCAGTTCGGCGGTGCTGTGCTTCCCACCGCTTCGGCCAACGCGGTCTGGCTGTCGAGGTCTTCAATCAAGAGGAAACCCGCGCCGGCCTTGGTGACATGTTGAAGTGCCGCCTTGATGAGTGCGGTGGTAATTGCGGCATCCGGTTCTGCGATCAGAAAGTCGTTGCCCGCGAGGCGCAGTCCAGTGACGCGCTGGTTGATCCCAAAACTGCCGATGCGCATCGTCTGACAGACTTTGGGAATCAACGGCCCGGCACCAACGCACACGCCATTCTGTTCGGCGAGAATGACCACCGGATCCAGAAACTGGTTTGGTGCGTGGCGGGCTTCTCCAAGCACATGGTCGGGATGTTGCAGGGGAGCCGCTTCACCGGCGCGGGCATACAACTCACGCCAGTCCCAATAGCGACGAGAGACGTGCTCATGCAGCGCGGCATCCAAGGGGACCACTCGGCATGTGACCTCCGATGAAGCCGAAGTCACAGCAGGCGTTGCAAGCTCAGTGGCAACCGACATGGCGAGTTTCTTCCAGGAATCAGTCAGTATGAATTGGTCCCTTCGCCCCCGTCCGCGGGGGAGA
>JBGSUN010000209.1:0-44026 GCA_041753475.1 Planctomycetaceae bacterium
CCTGAAAGCCTGGTCCCGACTTCCAACATGGCACCCCAGGCCCCGCACCACCCCGGAAACATTCCTCAACCCGTTCACACTCGCCCGCTGGGGCAATTCGATCGGCCGATACCAAACGGCTTAAATCCACAAGCTGCTATACCAACGGCCGCCACCTCTGGCTGCGTCAACCCTCCGGAACAAACGAGAAGCTGGGGACCGATCACTTCATCGAGCGGGTCCTCCTGGTTCACTCCAAAGCCAGCAAGAGTTTGTAGCGCAGGGGCAACCGCCTTTCTCCAACATGTGGCGCATGACGCTTCACAAAATCGGATATGCTCTCCATTCGATTTGATTTGCCCTGTGCGGCGGATACGCTGTTGCTTCCCACGCACTCGGGATGATTCCTTTCGTTGACCACTGTAGACACGAGCGATTCCTATGAAGCCACACTGGCAAGGCGTTTTCCCCGCGGTCACGACGCAGTTTCGGCAGGATCAGTCGCTCGATCTCGATGCGACAGCCCGGCACTTTGAGGCGGTGGTCGCCGCCGGCGTGCAAGGACTCGTGGTGTGCGGGTCGTTGGGAGAAAACCAGACGTTGACGCATGAGGAAAAACTCAGCGTCGTGAAGACAGCCCTGGATGTCAGCGGCGGACGTGTGCAGGTCATCAGCGGTGTCGCCGAGTTGAGCACGGTGGCCGCATGCCGGTACGCCATGGCGGTGGAAGCCATCGGGGCACAGGGCGTGATGGTCATGCCGGCGATGGTTTACAAGGCCGACGCGCGCGAAGCGATGACGTACTTCCGCGCGGTAGGGTCGTCGATCCGGTTGCCGTGGATGCTGTACAACAATCCGATCGCGTATCCGGTTGACATCACGCCGATGCAGTTCAAAGAACTTGCCGACATCGACAATCTGGTTGCCATCAAGGAAAGCTCGGCGAACACCCGCCGCATCACCGAACTGCGGCTTGCCGTCGGTGACCGCTTTGCCCTCTTTGCCGGGGTGGATGATCTGATTCTCGAATCGGCAATTCTCGGGATTGATGGCTGGATCGCGGGGACCGGCATCGCCTTTCCCAAAGAGAATCAACGCATCTGGGACTTGACTCAAGCCGGGCAGTGGGACGCCGCCCGCAAGCTGTTTCAGTGGTCGCAACCGTTGATGAAACTTGATACACACATCAAATTCGTGCAGTACATTAAGCTTGCGGTGCAGGAGTTCGGCCTCGGCAAAGAATGGGTACGGGCACCGCGGCTAACGTTGACGGGAACGGAGCGGGAAGAAGTTCTGGCGATTATCCGCCGTGGTCTGGAAACCCGTCCGGTCGTGTAATTTTCCCGAAGGCGGTTCGTCACAGGCCATTGACCCCGCTGATACAATGACGCGGGAGGCAAGTTGACACTGTGAAAACCGTCGTTCCGGCCGAGCAGGAGCTGATCGACCATCGTCGGCCGGGCGGGAAAGCCTTGCCCCCCGAGTTGTCGCATCTCAAAGCGCTCGCCGCGCTGATGGACAGTCTGTTCGAAATTCCAGGGCTGCGCGTCAAGTTCGGTCTGGATGCCCTGCTGGGACTGTTCCCGGGCGTGGGCGACTTGCTCGCATCGCTGGTCTCGCTCTACATCCTGCATACCGCCGGCCAGCAGGGTGTCTCCCGGATCACCATGGCCCGCATGGGAACCAACATTCTGCTCGAATATGTTGTTGGGAGCCGTTCCGTTTGTCGGGGATGTGTTTGACATCTACTACAAGGCCAATGAGAAGAATCTCGTCCTGTTGCAGCAGCATCTGCAAGCCACTCCGCAAGAGGCGCGACGCCAAAAATGGGGCGATGGATTCTTTCTGGCCGGAATGATCGCAATCGTGCTCGCCGCACTGATCGGCATGATGACGATTGCGTATCTCCTGGCGATGTGGATACAGTCGCTGTTCGTCACTCCGGTTCGGTGACTCCCCACCAGGACCGGTGTCACCGGTTGTGCTCACCTGTCAGCGAAATCCTCGGCCGTGTCTCAATCCATCCGTGTTATTGACTCGCATACCGGCGGTGAACCGACGCGCGTCGTCATCGACGGCGGCCCCGATCTTGGCAAGGGGACGGTCGCCGAGCAGCTTGCGCGATTCCGGACGGACCACGATCGCTTTCGGTCGGCGGTCGTGAATGAACCACGCGGGTCAGACGTGCTGGTCGGGGCGATGCTCTGTCCGCCGAGCGACCCCACGTGCGCTGCCGGCATGATCTTTTTTAACAACGTTGGTTATCTCGGCATGTGTGGCCACGGCACGATCGGTGCGGTCGTGACTCTCGCACATCTCGGCCGCATCGCAGCGGGAGACCATCGCCTCGAAACGTGTGTCGGCGTGGTGACGGCGACGCTGCACGACGACGGCCGTGTGTCCGTGAGAAATGTACCTAGCTGGCGGAAAGCGAAGCAGGTCGCCGTGGATGTTCCCGGAGTGGGGACAGTGCGCGGCGATGTCGTGTGGTCCGGCAATTGGTTTTTTCTCGTCGGTGAACACGACGAATCGATCGCGCTCGGGAACATCGAGCGGTTAACGGAAGTCGCCTGGAAGATTCGACACGCTGTGAATCAACAGGGCTTTCCTGAAGTCGATCATCTGGAGCTATTCGGTCCTCCAAGTACGGCCTCGGCTCAATCCCGCAACTTTGTCCTGTGCCCCGGCAAAGCGTATGACCGTTCACCGTGCGGGACGGGAACCAGCGCAAAACTGGCTTGCCTCGCCGCCGATGGCAAACTCGACGAAGGTGAGCCTTGGGTGCAGGAAAGCATCCTCGGCAGCCAGTTCATTGGTCAATATCGCTGGCTCGACCGTTCGGTTGGCAAGATCGAACCGCAAATCACCGGCACGGCCTTCGTCACCGCCGACGCCACATTGATCCTCAATGACCGCGATCCCTACTGCTGGGGCATTCACGCAGGTTGAATTACGAATGTCGCAGCACGTTTGCATCATCGGTGGCGGCATCATTGGCCTCTGCTCGGCGTATGAAGCCGCCCAGCGCGGGTATCGGGTCACGCTGATTGATCGCAATCCAGCACACCGCGATGGCTGCTCGTTCGGCAATGCGGGCATGATCGTTCCCAGCCACGTGGTGCCACTCGCTGCACCGGGGATGGTTGCGCTCGGTCTCAAATGGATGTGGAATCCCGAATCGCCATTCTACATTCAGCCGCGGTGTTCGTGGGATCTCTTTCAATGGGGCTGGAAGTTCTGGCAATCAGCGAACAAGGAGCACGTTGCCCGGAGTGGCCCGCTTCTGCGCGATCTGCATCTGGCCAGCCGCAAGTGTTATGAAGAGTTCGCCGAACAGTGGGGCGATTCCTTCACGCTGGTGAAGCGCGGATTGCTGATGTTGTGCAAAACACAGGCCGCCCTCGATGAAGAAGCCCATGCCGCACAGGCTGCACGCCAGCTTGATGTCCCTGCTGAGGTTTTGACCCCTGCGCAAGCCGCAGCGCTCGATCCCGGCGTGACGATGGATATCGTCGGGGCCGTCCACTTCCCGCTCGATTGCCATCTCGCGCCACAACAATTCATGGCGCAACTACAGCAACGGCTGATCGAGCGCGGTGCTGCGTTTCATTGGGAGACCAACGTCCTCGGATGGAAGAAGGCCGGCGATCAACTCATCGCCGTGAAGACCTCGCGCGGCGACATCACCGCCGATGAGTTCGTCCTCTGCGGCGGTTCGTGGTCACCACAAACAGTGCACGAACTGGGGCTGCGGTTGCCGCTGCAAGCGGGGAAAGGGTACAGCCTCACCGTCGAACAGCCGCGGCAGTTGCCGCAGTTGTGTTCGATCTTCACGGAAGCCCGCGTGGCGGTGACGCCGATGAATGGACAACTCCGTTTCGGTGGGACGATGGAAATCGCGGGGCTGGATGAGTCGATCACAGACCGCCGTGTGCAGGGAATTATTCGCTCGGTACCGCAGTACTTCCCGGCGTACCGTGTCGAAGACTTCGCGGGGATCACCCCCTGGCGCGGACTGCGGCCCTGCTCACCCGACGGCATGCCATATCTGGGCCGCACCCGTGCCGCGTCAAACCTTGTCATCGCCACCGGCCACGCCATGATGGGCCTGAGCCTCGGCCCCATCACCGGCCGTCTCGTCGGACAGTTGCTCGCCGCCGAAACACCGTCGATTGATCTGCGACGTTTGTCACCCGATCGGTTTGGTTGAGAGAGTGGAAGCGACTCCGCACGGGTCGTGGTGGCGAGTTGCGCCTCGCGAGCGCTGCGCAACGGTGTTAGCATCGGACGATTCCCCGTTGCCGAGGACGCCGCATGCGTCGGTTCAGGCTGACAAGAAACCATCTCATCCACGCACTCTTGTTGTGTGTGGCTTGGGGTGTGTCATTTCTGCTGATCGTCACGTTGTCCCCCGTGCAACCCCGGATGACCATCGCGCTCGATGCCGATGCAAAACACACCGTCGATAATAGCATCGTGGGCATCACACCGGATGGTCAGGAACTCGTTGTCTTCACTCGGCGCGGCGATCGGCCCGATCGGACGATGGGCATCCCCATGGACTGGGGCGAGGTGAACTCAGGGCCCCTGCATCTTTGGAATTTGCAAACCGGTGAGCGGCGAACCGTCTGCCTGCCGTTTCAGGATTGCAACGGACCGATTGATCCCGAATCGCCCCGGCACCTCCGTGTCGATCCTAACGTGTGGACCGCCGAACTCGTGAATCCGGCTCCAATGCGCGGCCGATGGCTGCAATGCCACTTTGAACCGTGGAAACAACTGAAAGAAAATCAGACTCGGCTGGCGAACCTGCTCGTTCAACTCGACACGGGCGGCTATCACTTCGCCGCGGACACTGAAGAAACCACTTCGAGCCTGGAACTCTCGCGCACCGGCCGCTGGTTCGTGGATGTCTCAACCCGGCGGAAGTTCTCCAAAGACAGTCTTCCCAATCGTCTGCGGGTGCGCGTGACGGACACGGGCCAGGAACTCTTCGCCCTGGAAATCCCGCGGTACTTTTCCGAGTGGGCTTTTTCACCTGATGACGGGCTTTTCGCTCACTCCACACGCTGGACTTCCGATGGCGATCGCGACGAAGCCGGATCTCTGCGCGTCTGGCAACTCGATCCCTTCAAACTTTTGTATGAGATCGAGAACAGCGATTCAGTTCCCGTATTCTCGGAAGACGGCCGCCAACTGGCCATCGTGCTGGACGAGCCGACTCAGTCTCGCATCCTTGTGATGGAGGCCCGCTCGGGACGGCGATTGGTTGAACACATCCTGCACCCGAAACCGCTCCCGGCTTATCAATTTCATCGTCTCCATTTCAGCGACGATGGCCGCTGGCTGTACTATTCGCGCAGTGAAAAGAATCCGCCGGTGGACAATCAGAATATCAGCACAGGATACGCGATCGATCTCCAGGCGAACACTCGCACTGAACTCTCAGAAACACGTTACAATGTGCGTTGGCACACATATGATCGACATGCATCACTGCCATCAATCGGTATCAACGATGATGGTGACGTCATCGAGTTGCCGACCGGTCGTGTGCTGAGAAAACTTGCCGAGAATGAGCACTCCGAAGACATCAGTGGGGACGGCCGCATCCTGCTATTGCGACAGTCTGATCCAGGTGGCTCACCCTTAATGCGAGTTTTGGACTATCTCGAAAGTGTAAACGTCTCGGCACCAAGAGTGTTGCGAGACTGGGTGTCCTCTCGCCGGGACGAATGGATCTTTCTCGATCTGCCGACGCAACGTGTGCTGGGCCGCATCCCCGCTCAACGGTATCTCGTACACTGGTTGAGCCCGGATGAACGCACATTCGTGACGCAACCGATGGACGGCTCTCTGGTCGCCGACGTCTGGGACTTCCCGCCACGCAAACCGTGGCGACCGGCGGCGTTGTGGGCGTGGATTGGTCCGGGTGCGGTGGCGCTGTGGTGGTGGTTCAGACGGAGACCCTCCGATAAAACCACCGTCATCACATGAGACCAAAACGTTGATCTCCGCTTTGCGGTTTCGCGCCCCGCGCTGAGATTGTCGTCGTGGTCACCGACTGCCAATTCGTGCGTACCCGTTAGCTGCCGCGCGGGCCGCGAAACCGCGAAGCGAGGGTGGGAAACTTCTGGAAGCGCAAAGAGATGGGTTTGTCGATTCATCCCCGCTTCCATTTCTGGCGAACACACATCAAACTGCCTCGATGAATCTTTTCGCAGGAGAACGACGATGATGCAACGTGGCGGTTGGGCGATGGCGGGGTTGGTCCTTCTGGCGGCGAACGTCGCGTCCGCGGCGACATTGAATCTGCCTCTGCGGTCGCGCACCACGGCGGGACCGGACCTCAAAGCTCAGCGCGTGGTCACGGAAACGAAGCCGTGGGACGCGGCGAAGACGGCGATTGTCGTTTGTGACATGTGGGACAAGCACTGGTGCCCGCAGGCGACGCAGCGCGTCGGGGAAATGGCCCCGCGGATGAATGAGGTGTTGAAAGCCGCGCGGGCGAAGGGCGTGACGATCATCCACTGTCCGAGCGACACGATGGACTTCTACAAGGACCATCCCGCGCGGAAACGGGCGCAGATGGCGCCCGTCGCGGAGACGAAACGGCCGCTCGAACGGTGGTGCCGGATTGATGCCGGGCGCGAAGCCAATCTGCCCATTGACGACACTGATGGCGGCTGCGACTGCAATGCCCCGGTGAAGAATTACCGGGCATGGTCGCGACAGATCGCCACGCTGGAAATCGACGACGAGAAGGACGCCATCACCGATTCCGCGGAAGCCTATTACCTCATGCGGCAGCGGGGCATCGAGAACGTGATTGTGATGGGCGTGCATACCAACATGTGCGTCCTCGGGCGGCCGTTTTCGGTCCGGCAGATGGTCTATCAGGGAATGAACGTCGCCCTGATGCGCGACATGACCGACACGATGTATAACCCCGCGAAGTCGCCGTTCGTCAGCCACTTTACGGGGACCGATCTGATCGTTGAGCACATCGAACAGTTCTGGTGCCCGACTCTCACCAGCGGTGATTTTCTGGACGGCAAAGAATTCCGTTTCCCCGACGACAAGCGGCCGCATGTGGCGATCGTGATGGCCGAGGACGAATACAAAACGAACCTCACGCTGCCGGAGTTCGCGGCGAAAGAACTCGGCAAGGATTTTCGTGTTTCGCTGCTTTTTAGCAATCCGGACAACAAGAACGATATTCCCGGTCTCGAAGTCCTCGACACCGCCGACGTATTGTTGCTGAGTGCGCGACGGCGACCACTGCCGAAGGAGCAGTTAGACCGGTTCCGAAAATTCATCGCGGCGGGGAAACCGGTGGTGGGGATCCGAACGGCGACGCATCCGTTCAACCTGCGGAACCAGAAACCGCCCGCGGGATTGGACGAATGGCCAACATTCGATGCGGACGTGATCGGCAGCAACTACAGCAAGCACCACGGCAACAATCTGAAGGCATGGGTCTGGCCGCTCGAAGGCGTGAAGCATCCGATTCTCGAAGGTGTTCCCACGGGTGAGTTGCCGATTGCGGGATCGTTGTACGTCGTCCTGCCGTTGGCGAAGACCGCGACCGAACTGATGCGTGGCAAGGCGGAAGGGATCGAACAGCAGGAACCAATCGCGTGGGTCAACACCCGGGCTGATGGTGGCAAGACGTTCTACACGTCGCTGGGACATCCGGACAATTTCACGCAGCCGGCGTTCCGGCGGCTGTTATCGAACGGCGTCTACTGGGCCGCGGGAATTGAACGCACCCCGGACGCCGCACTGGTTGGCGATTGCGGCGGCGAAGAAAAAAAAACGAGTGACACGTGGTCCAGCATCCCCGTCCCCGGCACATGGGATAGCCATCGCCCTGAATTGAAAGAGTTCGACGGTTTCGCCTGGTACCGCACCACCGTCACACCGCCCGCCGATTGGAAAGGTCGCGGTCTGTATCTGTATGTCGAGAAAGTCGACAACGCCTGTGAGACGTTCTTCAACGGTGTGAAAGTCGGCATCAGCGGCACGTTTCCGCCGAACTACACCAGCGGCCTCTTGAGTAACGAACACCGCTACGTCATCCCGCCGGATGCCGTGAAGATCGGCGAACCCAACGTCGTCGCGATCCGGGTCTACGATCACGACGGCGCGGGCGGTTTCAAAGGACGGGCTCCGTCGCTCCTCGGCGGCAACGATGCCATCACCATGGACGGCCCGTGGCAATTCCGCACAGGGGATGATGTCGCTTGGGCTACAAAAGATGCGAGTGATGCGTCATTCAAAGACGTTGTCGCCTACTCCAAAGTCGGCCCGGCACCGAAGTTGTCACCCTTCGCGACGGTGATCAATCGCCGGCCGCAGGATCACCCACTCACGCCAGAGGATTCACTGTCACGTTTCAAAGTGCCGGAAGATCTCACGGTCGATCTCGTGCTGTCCGAACCCGAGGTCGCGCAACCGTTGTTTCTGAACTTCGATGAACGTGGCCGCATGTGGGTGCTGCAATATCTCCAATATCCCGAACCCGCGGGGCTGAAGCTGCTCAGCAAGGATCAGTGGTGGCGGGCCGTCTATGACAAAGTCCCGCTGCCGCCGCCGCATGGCGTGAAGGGGTTGGACAAGATCACCATCCACGAAGACACCGACGGCGACGGCCAGTACGACAAGCACAAAACCTTCGTCGACGGCCTCAACATCGCCTCGTCGTTCGCCCAGGGCCGCGGCGGCGTGTTCGTGCTCAACCCGCCGTACCTGCTGTTCTATCCCGACAAGAACCGCGATGACATTCCTGATGCCGACCCGGAGGTGCTCCTCGAAGGCTTCGGCCTCGAAGACACGCACTCGGTGGCGAACAGTCTCCGCTGGGGTCCGGATGGCTGGTTGTACGGCGCTCAAGGCAGCACGGTCTCCGGCAACGTGAAGCGGCCCGGCGACAAAATCGGCATCCCGTCGCAAGGGCAAAACATCTGGCGCTATCACCCCGAAGAGAAGAAGTACGAGATCTTTTCCGAAGGGGGCGGCAACGCGTTCGGTGTGGAAATCGACGCCGCCGGTCGCATCTTCTCCGGCCACAACGGCGGCAACACCCGCGGCTTCCACTACATGCAGGGAGCCTACCTGCAGAAGGGGTTCAGCAAGCACGGCGCCCTCAGCAATCCGTATGCGTTCGGTTACTTCCCGGCGATGGACCACGGCACCTACGCCCGCTTCACGCACAATTTTATTGTGTACGAAGGGGACGCGCTGCCGCCGAAATATGACGGCCTGATCTTCGGCGTGAACCCGATCAACAGCCACGTGGTGATGAGCGAACGCATTCCCGTCGGCAGCACGTTCAAGACGAAAGATGTCGGCTTCGCGATCGACTCCGCCGACAGTTGGTTCCGCCCGGTCGACATCAAGGACGGCCCCGACGGTAACATCTACGTTGCCGACTGGTACGACGGCCAACTCGCCCACACCGCGAACTATCAAGGCGGCATGGACCGCGAACGGGGGCGGATTTATCGCGTCAGAAGTCGAGAGTCGAGAGTCAAGAGTCAAGAGCCAACAACTCAAACAACGGAAACTCGCAAGGGCAAGAAACGTCCAATTGCCATCCCAATACCAACTCCCGGGCGAAGTATTAATCCTGCGGAAGAACTAACCGAATTTTTTCAGGAAGAACCTAATCGCTGGTTTCGGCAAATGATGCAGCAAGCTCTGGCTGAACACCCCGATCGAAAGTTGGGACTCGATCTGCACGACCAACTCATTCGGTCAAAAGGGACCGCCGCGCGTGAGCTTCTTTGGGCTATGCACACTTGCCAAACGCTAACGGGCGGTCCGGCGGTGACCGCCGTCATGCATCCCGAATCAGATGTTCGTGAATGGACATGGCGCTTGATGTTCGACCGGCAGGATCGTCTCTCGACGAATCTGTTTCTTGCATTCCGAGCCGCTTCGGAGCAGGAATCCAATATTCATGTCCTCTGTCAGATTGCGTGCTCGGCGAAGCGCATCGGCAAAGTGGATCAAGCGCTGCCGATCGTCCGCAATCTGATGACGCGTTCGCAGTTCATCGACGATCCCCGCTTTCCGTTGCTCGTCTGGTGGGCATTGGAAGCGAAAATCCAAGCCGAGCGGGACACGGTGCTGGCGTTGTTCAAAGATGAAAAACTCTGGCGGGAGCCCCTCGTCGAGAAGGAAATCCTGCCGCGACTCATGCGACGATTTGCGGCAACGGGGCAGCGGGCGGATCTCGCGGTCTGTGCGCAGTTGCTGAAGCAGTCGCCCTCGAAAGAAGCGACTGCGGCGCTCATGCGCGGGTTTGAGGAAGCGTTTCAGGGCCGATCACTGGCGAATGTCCCGCCGGAGTTGGTGACCGCGTTGTCGCAAGCCGGTGGCGGGTCGCTGGTGTTGAAAATCCGGCAGGGTGACAAGTCCGCGGAAGCCGAGGCGCTGAAGTTGCTCGCCGACGAAAAAGCGTCCGCGGGGAAACGGGCCGAGTATGCCACGCTCTTTGGTGAAGTGAAGTCGCCCGAAGCCCTGACGGTGCTGCTCGATCTGCTCGTGAAATCGGCGGACGACAACCTCAAAGCCGCGATCCTCGGTTCGCTCCCGGCGTACAACGACGACCGCGTCCCGCAGACGGTCCTCGCCCAGTACAGCCAGATGACCGACGATCTCCGCGGCCTGGCGCAGGCGCTCCTCGTCAGCCGCAAGCCGTGGGCATTGGCATTCGTCAAAGCCGTCAGCGACGGTCGCATCCCGGCGAAGACGATCCCCATTGAAACCGTCCGCAAGCTGACGATCCTGCGGGACGAGCAACTCGCCGCGCTGGTGAAGCAGACGTGGGGCAACGTCGAAGGGGCGTCCACCGCCGAGATGCAGGCGGCCCTCGAAAAGTATACGGCGATGATCACCAACGGCGACGGTGGCGACCCGTATCCCGGCAAGAAAATCTACACACAGATGTGCGGCAAATGTCACAAGCTGCACGACCAGGGCGGCCAGATCGGCCCGGACCTCACCACGTTCAAACGCGACGACGTGCCGCGATTGCTGCTCAACATCCTCAACCCGTCCGCAGAAATCCGCGAAGGTTTCGAGACCCACGTCGCCATGCTCGACGACGGCCGCGTGGTGCAGGGTTTTCTCGTGGAACAAGACCCGCAGGTGCTGGTGTTACGCACCGCCGAAGGGCAGACCGCGTCGATTGAACGCTCCACCATCGAAGAACACGTCGTGATGAAGAAATCGCTGATGCCGGAAGGGCAATTGAACAACCTCAGCGACGCCGATATCCGCAACCTGTTCGCGTATTTGCGAAGCGGGCAGCCGTTGAACGACTGATGACAGGATTGACATCTTGACCCCGAGAGGGGTCGCAGAAGGTAGCCGGTGGTCGACGTCCGCGTCGACCACCGGAAAGGAAACTCGCATCATGTCGACCCTGAAGGGGTCGCAGACTTTCTGCGACCCCTTCAGGGTCGGGTTGCGGATCAATCGTTAACCGGTGGTCTGCGCTACGCTCCGACCACCGGCTACCCTCTGTGATCCCTTCGGGATCAATAGCATCGTGGCGACACCCACAGGCTCAATCAACTACCGGATGACGATTTTCTGTTCTGCCAGTTTCACGTTCTCCTTGGGCTGCTCCTGGTTGCAGACGCTGAACACCAGTGTGTATTCGCCGGTTTGATCGGGGGGCGTGAGCCAATACCGAACCTTGGCTTCCCATGGCTTCACCTCGTTTCCGAAGAGGGCGGGGACAGTCGCAACAAGATTTTCATCGGTAATCTTGTCTCCACGATAAATTGAAACCCAGAAAACCAAAGCCGGGTCTGCCGCAACGACGGGATGGGTAATGATCTGCTCGGGAAACGTGTTCGGCGGGTCCCCTTCCTTGAAGACGTAGCTCACCTGATAACTGAGCGTCCGAGTAAACCCCCAAGTACCGGCTTCGAGATCGGCATCAATCGCGATAAACTTCTTCCGCGCCAGTTCGATTCGCTCTTTGCTCGCCATTTGCCCCTCCATCCGCAGATTCTTCATCACCACCTTCGGCACTTCTTTTGCCATGGAGGAATCCGCCTTCGGTGCTGCGCCGACAATGCCCATGCCGATGGACACGGTCATCAATGCGGCCAGCAAATGACGACGATGCATGTGGAATGATGAACGGTTCATGAGTCCTGCTCCCGCGGAGAGAATCGTTGGGCACCACAGCACAACATCGTGAACATTTCCGCAGATTCGTCAACCGCGATTCGACGGCGCAACAGTCCGATGGACGTGATACTGTGTCGGCAAACATCCTCTATCGCTGCGATGATTCATGCACGACGACCTCCCGACACTCAGTTTCTACGAACCGTATATGCGGATGGCGCTCGAACTCGCCGGGCAGGCGTTTGAAGAGGGCGAAGTCCCTGTCGGGGCGGTGATTGTGCACGACGGCCGGGTCGTCGGCACCGGCTATAACCAGCGGGAGATGCTCCGCGATCCGACGGCCCATGCGGAGATGATCGCCATCACGCAGGCGGCGGAATCGCTCGGTTCGTGGCGGCTCAACGACTGCACGCTGGTCTGCACGCTGGAACCCTGCCCGATGTGTGCCGGGGCGATTGTGCAGGCCCGCATTCCCATCGTGATCTACGGCACCACCGACCCCAAAGGGGGCGCGTGCCACACGCTCTACCAGATCACCGACGACGCGCGTCTCAACCACCGCGCCACGGTGATGGGCGGCGTGCTCCAACCCGAATGCCGCGCGATCCTGCAGGAGTTCTTCGCCCAACAACGGGCACTGGGCAAGAAGTGATTCGTCTGTGAATGACTTCCATGAGGGAGGTCGAAAACCAGCGATCGGGAATGCAAACATGCTCTCGATGGGGATACCTTCTGCGAATGTTGCACACGGGCTTGGGCTTGCAACGAGGGCCGGTGTTGCAGCAAACACCAACCGCGATCAATCTCGCCTCTCATGCTCGGATTCTCCCTCTCTGCCACGCTACGCAAAGGACGCGGGGAGAGTCAATCAAGGGGCAAGATCAAACAGGTGTGCTTGACGTGGCGCAGGCTTAAGGTCAGTGCAAGGTCGACTCAAACGCGGCATTTGTCGAGGTTCGCCTCGCGAACTTTCCCGGAAATGGGGTGTCTCTTGAGCGCGCCCCGCCGTTTGGAGAGAATAGGGCTGCGCTCTTCGCCGCCCGCCCCCGTTGTCCCGCCCGTTGATTGAGGGTTTTCATGGTCCAGTCGATTCAGTTTGCCGGTGAAGCTCGTTCCAATGCCGCCCGTGCGATCGTCGCCGAGTCGGAACCGCAGGCGCTCCGCACATTCACTCCCACACAGGCGGTCTTTGCCAAATCGGCGGGAATCTTCCACTTCACCCCAGAAGGCCGCAAACTGTACGACTTCACCTCGGGCGTGCTGGTGGCCAACCTCGGTCACAATCCCCGGCGCTGGCTGCAGCGGTTCGCGAAGAACATGCACTGGTCGGCGGACATGCTCTTCGGCACGCCCGAAACCGCGGCCGATCATTATGCCGAAACGATGACGCTGACGGCCTACAACGGCATCACCGAAATCGAAACCCAAGCGGTGTCGAAACTGCTCAGCACCTTGCACGCCACACCGTATGGCAAGCGGTTCGATCAAATCGTCTGGGCGGCGTCGGGTTCGGAAGCGGTTCACAAAGCGATTTACGCGTCACTGGCCCGTGACCGCACCCGCGACATGATTCTCGCCACGCGCTACGGTTTTCACGGCAAAAAGGGCTTTGCCAATGCGGTGACCGGGTCGGAAAAGGACATGGAACGCGATCCGCGCGTGCGGTTCATCAGCTTCCCGATGGAAGAGATTGCGGACCATTCCGTCAACGGCGACGCGATTCCGCTGGAACGGTATGAGCAGGAACTCACGGCGCTGTGGAACCAGTATGGTCCGCGGCTGACGTGCCTCATCACGGAACCGTACCTCGGCGGCGGGGGCAGCTTCCATCCGCCGGTGAAATACCACCATTTGCTACAACGTTTCTGTCGCGAACACGACATTCTGTTCCTGTTCGACGAAGTGCAGGCCAACTTCGGCCGGACCGGAAAGTTGTTCGCATTCGAGAAATACGAAGTCGAGCCGGACATGGTGATTCTCGGCAAAGGCCTCGGCAACGGTGTTCCGGTTGCCGCGGTGGCGTGCAACAAGTCGGTGACGGCGAGCATGAAGTTCGGGGAAGCGTCGGACACGTGGAGCGCGAATCCGCTCTCCAGTGCCGCGGTCGTGGCGACACTGGATGAGTTCGCGGAACAGAACCTGATCCCGCACATTACGCAATTGACGCCGTTGTTCTTTGCCGGGTTGGACCGCCTGAAAGAGACCGGCTTGATTGCGCACGTGCGCGGGGAAGGCGTCGTCTTCGGGATCGAATGTGCCGCGGTGGGCGAACTCACCGCCGCCGATGTCGCGGCGAAGATCGTCGAGACGTGTTATGTCGGCCGCAATGGCGAAGGGATCCACCTGCTCGGCGCTCTGGCGGGGAAAGTCCTGCGTGTCAGCCCGCCGTTAACCATCACCGCGAATCAGGTCCGGGAGTCGCTGAATCTGATGTACGAGCTGCTCGCCGACTTGGCGACGAAACTGCGGAGTGCACCGCGGGCCGCCGTGGCGGTTCATTAAGGAGTTGCTCTCGATGGCAGCCACAATCTCTCCCTCACCGGATGCGGATCTCGTTCGTCCCCCGCAGAAACTGCGGATGACGGAAGAAGAGTACGACCGTTGGCACGACGAAGAATGGACCGGTGAATGGGTCGATGGCGAGGTGGAACTCATGTCACCCGCGGCTGATCCACAAGCACAATTGCAGAGTTGGTTGAACTTCGTTTTGTTGGGTTATGTGAGTCACCATGCACTTGGAGAAGTCCGCGGCCCCGAATTTCCGATTCGCATCTCCAATCCTCGGCGACGACGAATCCCAGACCTGCTGTTCGTGTCCACGGCACGAACTTCCATCATGAAACCATCCTATTGCGATGGGCCTCCGGACTTGGTGCTGGAGATCGTCTGTCCGGAAAGCACCAGCCGCGATTACCGTGTGAAGTACCAGGAATACGAGGCCTTCGGTATCCGGGAGTATTGGATCGTTGATCCGCAGAACGAAATCATCGAAGCGATGTCGCTCGACATGAACGGAGCGTACCAACCCATTCCCGTGGTGGATGGCGGCATTGCGTCTACTGTTGTCCCCGGTTGGTACCTGAAGCCGGAGTGGCTCTGGTCCGATCCGCCGCGGAAACCGCTGGATGTCCTGCGCGAACTGAAAGTCATCCAATAATAGGAAGAAGTTCGTCCACAGATTTCACAGATGGACACAGATTAAGACGCGGCAACACAGCCAGCAGAAAAGCCCGGCATTTCAGAAAATGCCGGGCTTTTGTTCTCGCCTCTTACTTCTTCGCCGCTTTCCGTTCGGCATAGGCTTTCAGAATGCCTTCCGGGTCGTCGTTGAACGCATCGCGGCAGCCGGTGCAGCAGACGTAATACGTCTTGCCGGCGTGCTGGACGGCAATGGTTCCCAAGCCGCCGGTGACGACGCATTCCGGGCCGCTGGTCGTCCCGACGGCCAGGCGCGTTCCTTCCCGCTGATAACCGATCTCGGCGATCCGCTGATAAAACGTCTGTTGACCGCCACGGCGTTCCAGCAGAAGTGTCCAGCGATTTTCGTTGAGGAGTGTGATGGTGGCGCGGTGCACATCCTGCCCATCGACCGGAGCGGTCTCCATCGTCAGACGGTCCTTTTCGAGCTTGCCGCGGTATTCACGCACGGTGTCATCAGCCAGTGTGGCCTTCAGGACGAACTCGTTCTCGCGCGGCGAACTCAACCAGGCGGATTTCCACTGCGTGGAATCTTTGGCGGACCAGCGGATGCCGGTCTGATCTTTTTTCAGGTCCCACGCGGTATCAATGGCTTCTTTCCATGCGCCGACGTTTGAGCCACGTTTGGGTTGACCAATCCCGCGCCAGGGACCAATCAAATTTTGCAGCGGTTTCAGCCGGGCAATGATCGGTTCCGGTGAGGAACCGATCTCGGCGGCTTGAATCATCCAGGCGCAACCAAGGGCCATGATCCCGGCGATGCTCCAACCCCGCATTGATCTCATCACGACTCTCCTCGCTGTTCAGCGTGTGTTGGCAAGCTCGTCCACCTTGGCCATGGCAATATCATCCGGAAGACGGACACACCACAAAGTAGACATTATGTCTGAAAACAGGCTGATGACAACCCGGATTCGTCGTTATTCAAGTTCAACCCGCGAAATCGGCGATCGGTTCGATGATTGCGGCCTCCCAAGCATGAAATCAACGCGGCGCTCCATTCCCTGAGCGTTCTGTTTCGGAAGTGAAACAGGACACGCTAAGGTGCGTACTGACGCCATCAGGATTTATCCTTTTCCCTCGAAAGCAGTTACGACATCTACCCCGCTGGGGATCGTGGATCAGGCACGCTCCCTGCTGCAAAATAAGTCGCAGTGGAGATTCTACCCCGAGACCCGCCTCTGCGGTGTCATCATGCTTCCTGATGATGCCGTGCCGAATCCGCCTCGGGTTGCCCCCGCTCTGTTGCCGACCGGACGTCTGCCATCATGGAACATGAATTCGACAGTGCCGATGCTGAATTGCCGCACGGTCGCGGCGTCGAGTCGTTGTTCGCCTACCTGATTGTCGGGATGGGCATCCTGGCGTTGTTTGTGCTGGGGGTCTTTGCGCTGGGACAATCACAGCAGGCCGCGACCCGCGCCGTCCGTGATCTCCGTCCCGCACCCTCCGAAGTTCCCTCTGAAATTGGTGACAGTTCAACGACGGCGAAACGATAGGACCGCCGGCGAGGGTGTCCCGACAATTCGGGACTTTCCGCGGAGATTCGGTCGATTGGCTCAAGTCAAACTTTGCGGACTATAACGATTCTCCGACGCGGGTGGAGCGTCCCGATCGTAACGGTCGATTTCGTGGCGCGGATTGACGCAGGTGGCGTCCGATAGCAGGAATTGCCCCTCGTGGAATTGAGGGGAGATGGTATCCCGCGCTGGCTGTGAATCAGGCCGGGGCGACACGACACCGTTATCGATCCAGTCCGCCGCTCAGGGAGGAGTCTTTCATGGGTTTGACGTCTGCACTGAACACGTCGCTGAACGGCTTGTCGCTGAACGAAAACACGATCGACGTCCTTGGTAACAACATCGCCAACGCCGGGACGAACGGATTCAAAGCGTCCACAACGCGGTTTCAAACACAGTTGTCGCGCACGCTGAGCGTCGGTTCACGGCCCACGGCGAATTCCGGTGGAACAAACCCCCGCCAGATCGGTCTCGGGGCGTCGGTCAGCATTATCTCCCGCGACTTCACACAGGGGAGCATCAGCAACAGCACCAGCCCGTCTGACCTGGCCATTCAGGGGAACGGCTTCTTTGTGCTGAACGGATCGAACGGGATCGTCTATTCACGGAACGGCAACTTCTCGCTGAACAGTGAGGCGGCCCTGGTGAACGATCAGGGGATGTTCGTCCAAGGCTACGGCGTGGACAGCGATTTCCGTCTCGTGACCACACAACTTTCGGAACTGCACGTTCCCCTGGGCGATCTGCACGTGGCGCAGCAGACATCGAATATGGCACTCTCCGGAGCCTTGCTGCCGACCGGCGTGCTGGGGGATCGCGGCACGGTGTCCACCAGCGAAGTGCTCACGGATGTCGCCAATCCGCTGGTCCCCATCACGGCAACAGCCGCATCGCTGCTCACAAACTTGCGAAACGAGGCCGGCGATCCCCTTTTTACAGCCGGACAGACGATCAACTACACACCGAAGAAAGGGGGCCGCACGATCGATGCGGTGGACTTCGCTGTGGGAGCCACTTCGACACTCCAGGACTTCATGGATTATATGAATGAGTCGCTGGCGATCCAGACGCAGGCAGACGATCCGTTGATTCCCAATGATGCCGGCCTTGGATCGGTGGGTCCCGGCGTCACGCTGATCACCAGCGGGGCTGACGCCGGTGCGATTCGGATCGTGGGGAATTCCGGTGCGGTGAACGACATCAACACGGCCGTGGGTGACATCACGGATGTCACCAATAACGACGCGATTGTCTCCATTTCCTTCTTCAAGACGCAGGAAGCCGTCGGCGAAGGAACCGGGACCGACTTTGTACTGTACGATTCGCTGGGCCAGCCCATCAACGTCCGTGTCACGACGAGCCTCGAAAGCCGTGATGCGAATAAAACAACATACCGCTGGTTCATCGAAAGCGCGGAAGATGCCCGGACGGATGTCGCGATTGCCACCGGCACCATCGACTTCAACAGTCTCGGCCAGGTGACCGACGGTGGCAAAGCAACGTTCTCACTGGACCGCAGCAACACCGCCGCCGTCAGCCCCATGCAGGTGACGATCGACTTCCGGCAGGTCTCGGGGATCTCGACCACCACGGCCGGGAGCCGATTGAACCTTTCTTCACAAGACGGTTCGCCCCCCGGAACGCTGCAGAGCTTTGTTATCGACGAGAGCGGAGTGATCAACGGCGTCTTCGACAACGGCATCATCCGGACACTGGGCCAGATCACGCTTGCCCGGTTTGCCAACCCCGATGGCTTGATCGAAGACGGGGCGACGACGTTCAAAGAAGGGGTCAGCTCCGGCAGTCCCTTCTTCGTGTCGCCGAGTACCTTCGGCGTCGGTTCGATTCGTGCCGGGGCGATTGAACTCTCCAACACGGACATCGGCAAGAATCTCGTGGACCTGATCGTCGCTTCCACCAACTACCGCGGCAATGCCCGTGTGATTTCGTCGGTGCAGAACCTCGTCGATGAATTGCTGCAACTCGGTCGATAGCACCAGCGGGCTCAAATTACGAGCGCCGGGTTCCGGCATTCGGTTGCCATCCAATCAACGTCGCCCGGTGTGAACACAACACACCGGGCGACGGCATTTTCACGAGCCGGAAGCGTCAGCGACGGAGCTTCGACCTTCGAATCTCGATTATGGATTGATCGAGGAAGCCTCCGTCGCTTGCACTTCCGGCTCGTCACCCCTGAACGGCCTGCGCGGCGGTCAAATTCGCCAACGGTGGTCGAGCCTTCGGCGTAGACGGTATACTCCGCACATCATCCGTTATGCCGATTTTTCAGGATCATTCCCGTGTTTGCCGGTCCTTTGTTGGTTCGTGAAGCGCTGATTACGCCACGGCAGGTGAAACATTTTCTGCTGCGGGCCGGGTATCTCGGGGCTCTGTTCGTGCTCATGTACACCGCGGCCCAGGTGACGTTCGGCTGGCAGCAGGTGCGGAATCTCGCCGACATCGCCCGCTTTGGTGAGCTCGTTTTTCAGATTTTTGCGCTGGTGCAGATCACGCTGGTGATGTTCTTCTCGGTCCTGTTTGCCGCAGGAAATGTGGCCCAGGAGAAAGACCGCCGGACGTTGTTGTTGCTGTTGATGACGGACCTGCGCGATGCCGAACTCGTATTGGGGAAGCTGCTCGCGAGCTTGTTCATGCCGTTGTTGCTGGTGGGGATTTCTTACCCGGCGTTTGTGCTGGTGTCATGGCTGGGGGGCGTCTCACAAACGCAGATCGGCTGTATCCTGGCGATCTCGTTCACCGTCAGCGTGGCGTGTGGTGCCTGGGGAACGCTGGTGGCGTTCTGGCGCGAGAAGACGTTCCAGACGTTGTCCATTTCACTGATTGGTGTCGTGCTGTGGCTCGCCGTGATTGAAGCCGTGGTGGCACTCACCGGGGCGACGTGGATCACGCCGCTGAATCCGTTTCGCGCAGTGTTGACGGTCCTCGATCCATTCAACGTTCCCAACTTTGCGACAGCGACCTTGTGGAGCGTGCTCGATCTCGGCCTGCTTGCTTTGGGACTGGTGACGGCAACCGTGGTTCAATTGCGGGTCTGGAACCCCACGCGGTTGTTGACGGAATCCCGCACCGAGGAAGAAGGGGAAAGCGAACGGACCCGCAACGCACGGACCGTGTGGGAAAACCCAGTCATCTGGCGGGAAATGATGACCCGCGCGTATGGTCGTAAGACGATCCTCATTAAGCTGGCGTATCTGGTGGTCTCCGCGGCAGCGGCATATGCGGTCTCGGGTGTCCCCGCCAACGCCCCGTTGGTGATGGGCATGGTCCCACCGGCCGGGTTTGCGTTTGTCGGTATCGGCCTGCTCGCGCTGCTCCTCGTCAACACGCAAGCGGTGACGGCTCTGACCAGCGAACGGGACGCCAATACGCTGGAACTGCTGCTCGTCACCGAGTTGTCCGCGGCGGAGTTCGTTTACGGCAAGCTCGGCGGGATTCTCTACAACACGATGGAAGTGACCGCCGCGCCGTTATTGTTTCTGCTCTGGCAAACCGCCATCGGCCGGGTGTCAGTCGAGAATGCGGTCTACTTGGTCGTTGGTTTCGCTGTGCTGGTCTCGTTCGCGGCGATGCTCGGCCTGCACTTTGGTTTGACGTACGGCAGCTCCAAAGCCGCCATCGCCAACAGCCTCGCCACCATGTTCTTCCTCTTCGTTGGTATCTTCCTGTGCATGATTCTCATCGTGCAGGCCCGGTCGTCCTTCGCCGTGCAGTTGCCGAGCTTCATCGTGTTCATCCTCGGGGGAAGCCTGGGCCTGGCAGCGGTGCTCACGCATCGGAACCCGTCGCCCGCGCTATTTTTGGCGTCGATGATTCTCCCGTTCTGCACGTTTTACTGCATCACCAGTTTCCTGCTCGGCCAGACACTGGGCGTGTGTCTGTTCATCTCCGCGGCGTACGGTTTCACGGCCTATGCGATGCTCGTCCCGGCCGTGAGTGAGTTCGATGTGGCGTTGGGACGTTCGACGCTGGACCAGGGGTGAGTAGCTCATTGAGCCCCCGGTTGTCCGCAACCGGGGGGTGACTTCAGACCGTCTTCTTAGAATCGCCCCCCGTTGCAGACAACGGGGGGCTAAATGGTATTGTCCCGGAACAAACAAGGCAGCGTGATGACCACACCGCCTGCCGAGGATCCATCGAAGCCGGGGAAACTGCGTGGGCTCTGGAGCGTGATGCAGAGTCCGGAGGTTCCGGCGGAAGCTCCCCCAGAAGCGACCTCAACGCCCGCAGCACCGGTCCTGCCCACCGATGAGCCTGCCCCGCGGGGATTGTGGTCGGTGATGGCCAGCCGGCCAGCCGAAGCGGCACCAGACCCCGCGGAAGAACTCGAACCGTTTGAACTCGTCGATGATACGGAACTCACGGCGGAAGAGGACGCTGACCTCGAACCGCTTGAGGCGTCCATCACCATCGCGGCGGATGTCACGCCGGTCGATGCGCTCGGGGATGAGTTCGATTTCACACTGGAAGAAGCCGCTCCGCCCAAGTCACGCGGATGGCAAGCGCTGTTGTTGGGACTCACGGCATTACCCCTGTCGGCGACAGCCTGGTTCGGTGTGTTATGGCTGTCGTTGATCACCGCCGTCTGCGGTTTCGCAGCGCTGGTGCTTGCCGCAGTGGAATGGACAGCCACCGGTCCCGTCAATCGGCGCGAACGTCTGAAAGTGAGTGTCGGTGCCTTCGCCGGGGCGTTGGCGCTGTTGATCGGCCCGTATGTCTTCAGTCCGCTCGGCAATGCCTATCGAGAAGCCAAATCCGGTCGCAACACCCAACGGCATCTGCGACAGATCGGCATCGCCATCAATGAATATCACGGCGGAAACGGTTCGTTTCCGATCGGCGGCACCGTCCTGCGCGATCACGAAGGCCGAGCCCGCGCGGGGCACAGTTGGATGGCGGCGTTGCTGCCGTACCTCGGGGAGCAAGCTCTGTACGGCCAGATTGATTTCGGCGAGGCCTATGACGAACCGGTTAACCGTCCGGCAATGAGCCAGTCGATTCCGGTCTATTTCGCCGCCGGAGGCAGCCGTGCCCTCAACGGCGGCGGCTATGCGGTGTCCCACTTTGCGGGGGTCGGTGGCGATGTCAGATCCCCGCGCGGCGAGATTCAACCCACGGGAGTGTTTCACGCCGGCAAACCCCTCACCGCGGAAGACGTCACCGACGGACTGGCATCAACGCTGCTGGCGGGAGAACTGGGCGGCCACTATCCCGCCTGGGGTGACCCTGAGAATTTTCGACCACCGGGATTAGGCATCAACAAGGGACAGCAGGGCTTCGGCAATGCGACCCGCAGCGGCGCGACGATGCTCTTCGCCGACGGTCACGTGAAGTTCTTTGCGAACGACACGGATCCAGAAGTGTTGCGAAGATTGTCCACCCGCAACGCCGGGGACCTCACCGCGGGAGTGGAGTAAGCGGCTAAGGGCCGATGGCTAAGAGCTCAGGGACAGAGAAGAAGAGGCGCATCGCACAACACGGTCACCAACGCCGCTGTGCGGTTTCGCGCCCCGCGCCGATTCACTCCGTGCCCCCCGACTTCCCCTCCTCCTCATCACCACCGTCGTCGTCCTCCGTCACCACCTCATCCAGCGATTTTTGCGCGATCAGAATCCGCATGCTGGCGATCACCAGTTCCTGCACGGTGTGCCACGGCGCGGGCAACGGATAATCCTCTTCCTTCGGTGTGCGGATGATGAGGCGACATTCTGGTGAAGTGATGTCCGGCCGGGCCAGCCGCACCCAACACCGATGCAGTGCTCCGCCCGGTTGAATTTCCTTCGCGGAGACATAGGGCGGGTCAAAAAACACGATGTCATACGGATACCATTCCTTGGCACCCTTCGGCTTCAGCGACGACTTCGCAATGTCGATCCGCCAGCAAAGGACTTCATCGGTGACTCCGAGTGCCTCGGCATTCTTCACGAGATATTCGTGCGCCCGGTGATCGCGCTCGCCAAACACGACGCTCTTGGCCCCGCGGCTCAGCGATTCAAATCCGAGCGTGCCCGCTCCGCAAAACAGGTCGGCGACGCGGGCCCCCGGCAGGTACATGCGGATGTAATCGAACAGCATCACCTTGGCGCGCTGCATCATCGGCCGGGTGGTCATCCCCGGATTCGTCAACAACAACCGCCGCCGCAATCGCCCCGCAATGATCTTCATGCCCGCATGATAGCACACACGAATCCACGACGGGAGCAATGGCTGGCTGGCCATTCGTGTGACAGAAGACGCCGTCAGCCAGGGGAATGAGCCACTTCACCAATCCGGTGTCGCCTCCATGTCGATGTCGACCCACGTGATGGCAATTTCCCGTTGCCAGGTCGGTTCGTGAATGGCCCATGCCTGGCAGCGGGCAGGGATGTCGGCGGGAATGAGTCCGCGGACATGGTCGCAGACGGCTTCACCCTCAGATTGTGCCTGTTCCCAGCAGCGCTGCTCATCTCTGGTGACTGCCGGGCTGCGCCGCGTGAAATTCGATCGGCGGCGCGAAACCTGGCCGTTGTCGATGATCGTCACAATCTTCGCATCGACGCCATCCAATAGTCGCCAGGCGATGAGTTCATGGCTGGCGGTCACAAAATGCTCTTTCAACCGCAGGAGATGCTGGCCCTGCTCACAGAGCGCCGCCGTCCACCAATCGCCCGGCAACAGGAAGCGATTGGCCAATTGGTTGGCGATCCCCTCACGCTGCCGCGGCAGCATTTCATCTGCATCGAGCCCCAACCGCTTCGCCACCCGCCAGGCGACCGCCTCGCCGATCTCGTGAGCCGCGGCCCATTGGACTCGCTCAGGCCGCTCATCGGGCCGCAGGAAGATCGCCGGGTCACCATTGAGTCGCAGCAACCGACCGCGGCCGGATTGACTGGCATCCCACGCGATCCCCACGTCCAACCGTTCTGCGAGGACAAACATATCGAACGGCGGCCCCCCCACACCCGCCTCCGCCAGCAACTCGCGGACGATGGCATCACACGCGGCAGACCAATCGTCAGGGCAGATCACGATGTGAGTCTCGCAACGGCGCGGCCGAAATCCCGCAGGATCGGTAATCAGTCTGGTGTGCCACCGCCGTGTCGGCCGTGCAATGTGTCAACATGCGCTGCAAAACGTCATGGCCGACACGGCGGCGGCACACAGATTCAGCACAGGAAACGGTTTCCACCTCATTATTTGAAGTAGTGTACAAAATGGAGTGTGTCTTGTCGAGTCGGCGACTTTCAACTTTTCCGGCTGCGTTGGCTCTGACGGGCGTCCTGAGCGGTGATCGCACAACGACACGTTCCGGACGAATCGAATGCGCCGCGGATGCCGATGGGATAACAGAGTCCGCCCACTCTCGGGCGTGGTTCGCCTGCGCCGGTGCTGCTCATCAGGATGGATCCGGATGTCGACCGTTACTGCTCCCGCTTCGACCAAGTCCGGTCGCACTTCATGGTTGCGTGTGATCCTCTTCGGAGGGGTTGCCCTGTTGTCCGGAATGGCCCTCAGCGGCCGTCTGCAACAACCTGTGGCCGACAGCCAGAAGGGCACGCTCCAGGCCAAGACGAACGTGATCGCCGCGGGACGACCGGCGAAAATCGCCGAGTGGCTGGTCGCCGAGGGGGACGTCGTCACCCCCGGCACACCGCTGCTGCGGCTGACCGATGATCGGCTGTCTGCGAAGATCGCGACGCAGAAGCAGGAAATCGAAGCCCGCGAAGTCGAAGTGAAAAAAGTGCAGGCGCAAGCCGAAGTCGATCTGAAATGGCGGCAGCGCGAACTCCAAGCCGAAGTCTTTGAGACTCAACTCAAATCCGCCGGTTATCTGAAGGAAAAAATCAACCGCCAGGTGGAGCAATTGGCGTGGAAAGAACAATTGACCACGGTCAGCCTGGCATCGAGCGGCTCGGTGACCGACGGGTTGATTCGACCGCTTTCCTTCGTGAATGAACCGCCGAACCCGGCCCGGTTGCAGGTCCTGTTGAAAGAAGACGCCGCGGCGAGTGCGATTGAAGCGCTCGATGTGCAGATCAAGCTCTGCGAAGACCGGATGGCGGAACTGAAGCAACTCGGCGAGACGCTGGAAGCGAAAATCCGGACCTCGGTCGGCGTCGATCTCGCCGAGACACGATTGCAGCAGTCTAAAGCCGAACTGACGGCGCTCGAGGAGCAAATTCCCGGATTGACGATCACCAGCGAAGGCCACGGCCGCGTGGGACTGTGGGCGAAACAGGTGGGTGATGCTGTCGCTGCGGGGGAAACGATTGTTGAAGTGCACGATCAGGATCAGCGGTTCCTGATGCTGAACGTGCCGTCGGCGAAGGCCGGGGACTATCGTCCGGGGGTGAAGCTGTCGCTGCTCTTCCCCGGTCAGGAACGGCTGGCGGGGACGGTGGCGGAAGTCGGCCCGCAGACGCTCCGTAACAGCACGGAACCGATGGTCCCGGTGCGGATCACCTCGATCGGCCGTGTCTGGCCGGATCTCGCGATTGGAACAAGCGTGATCGTGGAACCGCCGCGTTAATTCCGATCAGAGCCGCGACCGTAAGGGAGCGTGTTCTTTGAATTGACGCTCACAAGCTCAGAACTCGCTCCCTGACGGTCGCGGCTCTGACAACGCTCGTTACGCGCGCGAAATCGCTTCCACATCATCAATCGAAAACGGTCCGCGTTGTTGCAGTGCCCCGGTGTCCGCATCGCGGGCCCACAGGACGAGTTGTCCATCGGTGCTCTCCCGCGCATCGGCAAAACCGCTGACCGACAGCCCGGTGTTCAGCGTGACGGTTAACTCGACGGTCTCGTCCAACCCGAGATCCGCATGCACGGCTTCCGGGAAACGGCTCCACGCCCACGCCCACAGTGTCTTTCCGGCGTCCACCTTCCCGGCGATGTCGATCCACTCCAACTCCGCCAACCGCAAATCTTTTCGACACGCCTGCTGACACCACGGCTTGAGCACGCCGTCCAGCCAGGCGCGGCGCGAGGCGGCTAATTCCGTGAAGGTTTGGGGGGGCTGTTCGTCCATGCAGGCAACAGTAGAGGGATCACTGGGTGAAGACAATGCAGGATTGCAAAGTGCAAAATGAAAATTGAAAAGTGCAAATTGGCAAGACATATTTCACCGCTTGCGCTTTGCCGACTACCGCGCCCGCGGCATGACTTTATGGTTCGCAATCGTTGGCATCCTACGAGTCTTCAGCGAGGTTGCCTCGTCTTCCATTTTGCAATTTGCACTTTTCAATTTTCACTTTGCAATCTCCCGTCCCGCCCTCTGCTATAATTCATCCGTCGATTCCCGCCTCGCAGTTCGGGCTTCCGCATGCCGTACGATTCTCTGGGCGATTTTCTCGCGGTCCTGCAGGACACCGGGGACATCGTGCGCATTGCGGCCCCGGTGGATTCCGCCGAAGAAATCGCGGCGATCACCACCCAGGTCGTGCAATCCAGCGGCGACGGCGGTCCGGTGCTCGTGTTTGCCAACGTGCGGAACAACTCCTTCCCAGTGGTGACCAACGTCCTCGGCAGTTCACGGCGAATCTGCAAAGCCCTCGGTGTCGATGACCTCGCCCAACGCCCGGCTCCGTGGGACGGCTTTCAACATCCCGCAGCGGCGACACGGACTGCGTGGACGCCACGGTTATCCCGGCAGGCCCCCGCACAGCAGGTGATTCGTCTCGGCCGCGATGTGAACCTGTTCGATCTGCCGGTGCCGCGGCATCCGGGGGAAGCGAACCCGGTGCTGCATTCCGCGCTGGTCATCATTGGCGACCCGCACACCGGGGAACGGTTTTATGAGCGCGTGCCGGTGCAATGGCTCGATCGGGCACGGGTCGCGCTGCATCTGCCGCCGTTCGGTCCGATTCGTTCCCGGCTGGAAAACTCCGATCGGCAATGGCCGGTGGCAATCGCGCTGGGTGGCGACCCACTGCATGCGCTCGCGGCGACATCCCGCAGTTGGCCGGGCACTCCCGCGGGATATCTGTGGGACGGTTGTCTGCGCGGTAATGGTCTCGAAATTGCGCGGTGCCGGTCTCATGATCTCGAAGTCCCCGCGCATGCGGAGTGGATCATCGAAGGTTTTCTGCATCCCGCGGGATTGGCTGCCGAGGCCGCGGTGGAGGACGTGCCGCCGGTCGCACTCTCCGGCGGGCGCTTGGGTCGCGGCGGTGAGCAACCGGTGATGCTGGTCACCGCGCTGACGCACCGGGCCAACCCGTTATTGCCCGCCACCATCTGGGGACCGTCGCCGCAGGAAGATTACTGGTTGCGACACGCCGCCGAGCGAATGTTCCTGCCGACGCTGCAAGCCACATTGCCCGATCTGGTCGATTGGCACGCGCCGCCCTCCGGTCGCGGAGAGGACACGCTCTTCGTCAGCCTGAAACCGCAATACCCCGGTCACGCCCGGCAGTTGATGCACGCCCTGTGGGGCCATCCGCGCGGGATGACGGCGAAACTGATCGTGGTGGTCGACGCCGATGTTAATGTTCGCCGAGCGGATGCGGTTTGGACGGCAGTGGCCGCGAATGTCGACGCCGATCGGGATACGCTCACCGTCACCGGGACCGCGGCGATGGACGATCCGTCGGCTCAGAACGGCTTGATCGGCAAGCTCGGCATCGACGCCACACGCAAATCTCATGATGAAACAACCTCGGCCTCGGCGGACTTGCGACAACGGTTGCGGGACCGCTGGACCGAACTCGGATTACCGCCTCGCTTTGGAGAAACGTTGTGACCGCCACCGCTGTGGCCGAACCCGCCCACCCCGGCGTCGACAAATCGGGCGAACGCGTCCGGCAAATGTTCGGCGAAATCTCCGGCCGCTATGACTTTTTGAATCATCTGCTGTCCGGCGGTACCGATTACTATTGGCGCTGGCGCACGGTCCGGAAGTGTGCTCCGAAGGGCGATGCACCGATTCTCGATGTCTGCACCGGCACGGGGGATCTCGCCCTCGCCTACTGGCACAAAGGCCGCGGGAAGATCGAAGTCGTCGGCACCGATTTCACGCCGGAGATGTTGCGAATCGCGGAGAAAAAGCGCGACCGCATCGCCGCAACGAAACAACCGCAGGCGGCTTCGATGGAGTTCATCGAAGCCGATACGCAGACGCTGCCGTTCGAGAGTGATCGCTTTCAGATTGTGTCCGTGGCGTTCGGACTGCGGAATGTCTCCGACACCGAGCGCGGCGTCAAGGAAATGACCCGCGTCTGTCAGCCCGGCGGCCGCGTGTGCATCCTGGAATTCTCGCTGCCGTCGAATGCGGTGTTTCGTGCTGTCTACAAGTGGTACTTCAAGAACGTGCTGCCACGGATCGGTCAGTTTTTCGCGAAGAATAAACAGGCGGCGTACAACTACCTTCCCGATTCGGTCTCGGAGTTTCCGTACGGCAAGACGCTCGCGGACAAGCTGACCGCGTGGGGATTGGAAAACGTCACGCACACGCCGCTGACGTTTGGCATCGCGACGTTGTACATCGGTCGAAAACCGACTCGATGAATGTAATACGAGCCCGAAGCGCAAGCGCCGGGTCTATTCGATTTACCGTCACCCTCAAGAACCCGGCGCTCGCGCTTCGGGCTCGTAAGAACGATATCCCATGCGTGATCTTGTCGTCGCCATCACCGGAGCCAGCGGGGCGATTTACGCCGTGCGGTTGCTCGAAGTCCTCATCGCCTGCGGCCGAACGGTGCATGTCACCATCAGCCCCGCGGCGGCGGAGGTTTTTCAGCACGAACTCGGCATCAAACTTGATCTCAACAAAGTTGACGAAGCCACGCTGATTCCCAAGCCGGAGACGGTCGCTGAGGAAAGCCCGTTAAGACGCCTGCGTCCCCATTCGGCGGCGGTATCGCACAACAGTTCGGTCTTCAGCGACAGCGAAATCTACGTCGGCAAGCTGATCTATCACCACTACCGCGACTTTCATGCGGGGATCGCCAGTGGGTCATTCCTCACCGACGGCATGGTGATCTGCCCCTGTTCCGGCGGCACTTTAGCCTGTCTGGCGACGGGACAATCACAGAACCTGATCCACCGCGCGGCCGATGTTCATCTGAAAGAACGCCGCAAGCTGATTGTCGTCCCGCGCGAAACGCCGCTGAGTGGCATCGCGCTCGGCAACATGAAAACGCTGTCCGATCAAGGCGCGGTGATCCTCCCCGCGATGCCCGGTTTCTATCACGATCCGCAGGACATTTCCGACCTCGTCGATTTCGTGGTGGCCCGCATCTGCGACCAACTCGGCGTGCGGCACGACCTCACCAAACGCTGGGGTGTGCCGACGTTGAAACGCGACGTTTAAACGGCCGGGAATTTCCGTTTGACTGATCCCCTTGCGCGACCTATACTACATCCGATTCCAGAGGAACCGTCCATGTCGTCCGTCGTCCCCACCGCTGTCGTCTCGCCCCGGGAACGGGTCGGCGCGATTGTGATTATTATTGGACGACACACCTAGCGACCTCTGGGATCAGCGAACGAACGCAGTCCACCCTCAGGTCGCCCCTGAGGGTTTTTTTGTTTCCAGAAGCCCACGGACTGCCGTCCGTGGGAAGTTCTCAAGGTCAGCACATGTCCCGCCGCATCGAACTCTACGACACGACCCTGCGCGATGGCAGTCAGGGCGAAGGCGTGAACTTTTCGCTGCAGGACAAGCTGTTGATTACGCAGCGGTTGGACGCCGTCGGGTTCGATTACATCGAAGGGGGTTATCCCCTCTCGAACCCCAAGGACGTCGAATACTTCCAGCGGGTCCGTGATATTCCGCTGACGCGTGCCCAGGTCGTCGCCTTCGGCATGACGCGGCGGCGCGGAGTCGCGGCAGAAGATGATGTCTGCATGCAGGCGCTGCGTGATGCCCGCACGCCGGTCTGCACGATCGTCGGCAAGACTTCCGATCTGCACGTTTTCGAGGTGCTCCGCATCGACGAAGCCGAAAACCTCGCGATGATCCGTGACTCGGTCGCGTTTCTGAAGGCCGAAGGTCGGACCGTCTTCTATGACGCGGAGCATTTCTTTGACGGCTACCGCGCCAACCCCGAGTTCGCGCTGCGGACGGTGCAAGCCGCGCAGGACGCCGGGGCGAGTATCGTTGTTCTCTGCGATACCAACGGCGGTCGGTTGCCGGAAGATGTCGCCGCCGCGGTGGACGCCGTGCGGAAGGTGTTGACGATCCCGGTCGGCATTCATTGTCACAACGATTGCGAACTCGCGATCGCCAACAGTTTGACCGCCGTCGATCACGGTGCAATCCAGGTGCAGGGGACCATCAACGGCATCGGCGAACGCTGCGGCAATGCGGACCTCATCAGCGCCGCCGCCAATCTCGCCGTGAAGAAGGGTTATCAAGTCCTCCGACCGGGCGGCGTCGAAAAGCTGACCGAGCTGTCGCGGTACGTCTACGAAATTGCGAACATGAATTTCCGCTCGGGGCAGCCCTTCGTCGGCACCAGCGCGTTCGCTCACAAAGGGGGCATGCACGTCCACGCCGTCGCCCGACTGTCCGCCAGTTACGAACACATCCCGCCGGAGACGGTGGGGAACGAGCGTAAAATTCTCGTCAGCGAGTTGTCCGGCCGATCGAACATCATCGCAAAGACCGACAAGTTTCGCCTCAGTCATGACAATGAACTGATGACCCGCATCCTCAACAAGGTGCAGGATCTCGAAAACGAGGGCTACCAGTTCGAAGCGGCGGAAGCCTCGTTCGATCTCCTCGTCCGCAAGGAAGCCGGGCTGTATCAACCCAAGTTCAAACGCCTGCATTACCGCGTCAACGTGGAAACCGAAGGGGACCGTGAAACGGAAACCGAAGCGACGGTGAAACTCCGTGTAAACGACCAGATCGAACACGTCGTCGCCGAGGGAGACGGCCCGGTCAATGCCCTCGATACGGCATTACGAAAAGCGCTCGCGACGGCGTACCCGAACCTCACCACGATGAATCTGGTCGATTACAAAGTCCGCGTGATCAACAGCACGGAAGGGACCGCCGCCAAGGTCCGCGTGGTGATTGAAAGCAAGGACGACAAAGCCGTCTGGAGCACCGTCGGCGTGAGCGAAAACATCATCGAAGCCAGCTGGTTGGCGCTGGTCGACAGCGTCGAGTACAAACTGTTCAAGGACGCGGAAGTCCTAAGTTGAGTTTCAGGAGTTTGGTCCATGACTGTTACTACACCTGAAAAGATGACGCGACCCGCGGGTGACGATTGGCCGCGAATCCGGGTCGACGAATATCTGCAAATGGCAGCATCGGGATACCTTGCCGAAGGGGCCCCCATTGAGCTCTTGGATGGAATGCTCGTCTGGAAAGATCGCCGCGATCACGAAGGGTCGATCACGGTCGTGGGCATTCGCCACATCGCCGCGTTGGAGAATCTGGACCTCCTGCTGCAGCGGGATACCGATGGGCATGGCTGTTTCGTGCGGTCGCAGCAACCAATTCAGCTCTCCGATGTGAACATGCCTGAGCCGGATGTCATGGTGATCCGCGGAGCCCGCGCGGAGTTTCGTCATCGTTACCCTGTTGGTGAAGACGCCCTACTGGTTGTGGAAGTCGCCGACAGTTCGCTGAAACATGACCGGAGCGACAAGCTCAGTAAGTATGCCGCTGCAGGAATTCAAGAATACTGGATCGTAGATCTGCTCGACAATGTGATCGAAGTTTATCAGCAACCGGATGCAGAGGATGCAGGCTATCGTCTGCATGTTCGCAGGGGAATGAAAGACGAAGTGCTTTTCACATGCCCCGATGGCACGCTCATCAACATTCGTGTTGCCGATGTCGTGTCCTGAAGCGACGCGATTCTGGGACAACCTATAAGACTGAGTTCGGAACGCTCGCAAGGAGAACATCATGCCAGTTTCGCTTGCTGAGCCGGCGATTCTGCTACCGGAATTTCAGATGGCACGGATTACGGCGGATGAATATCAAGCGATGACCGATTCGGGGGTGCTCAAGGAAAGTCCGATTGAACTGCTGGATGGATTTCTCGTCTGGAAAGATCGGCGTGATCACGAAGGCTCGATCATGAATATCGGTACTCGTCATGCCAAATGCGTTGACCGGTTGCATCGACGTCTTGATCGCGGATGTACAAACCACGGATGCTACGCGCGGAGTCAGTTGCCGGTCCGCATTTCCGCGATGAGTGTCCCCGAGCCGGACATTTCGATTGTGCTCGGCGATCCAGAAGATGACTCTGACGAGCATCCGACCGCCGCCGAAACACTGCTGGTTGTCGAAGTTGCCGACAGTTCCTTGAAGCAGGACCAAGGCGACAAGCTGAGGAGATACGCATCCGCCGGTGTTCCGGAATACTGGATCGTGAATCTGCTGATGGATGAACTAGAAGTCCATCGGGAGCCCGATGTTGTCACAGGTGCGTATCGATCCAGGCTCAATCTTCGCGCGGGAGCGACGGTTGATCTCACTTTGCCCGATGGTTTCTCACTGACGTTGGATGTCGCCAAGTTCCTTCCCTGATGTCCGTTCCGAACGACATAAGGCCTTCCCCATGATCCGTATCGAAACCATCGCCGAATTCGACGCTGACGGACGGTTCACCGTGAGGGGGCAAGCGACGGAAGCCGTGAGCCCAGGACCGCATCGGGTGACACTGGAATTGGCGGAGCCGGAAGCGGCGCAGCCCAATGAGCCAGCTCACAGCCCAGCGCTGCAACGCATCAATGGAGTCTTGGTGTTGACCGGACAAATACTGGAAGACCCTGAAAGAGTCCGCCAGCGTCTCGACGAAGAGCGCCTGCTGGATTTGGCTGGCCCTGCATTGTTCCCCACCATCATTGAAGACGACGGGCTGCTGTTGTTGAATGCGCTCCCGGAGGGAGATGCCAGCGTCGATATCCAGTCCCTGATTGACGCTGACCGTGATGACCGCATGAAGCACGTTGTCGGTCCCTTGCCATGAAAGTGCTGTGCGACACGTCTGTGCTCATCCCGGCGTTGTGGAAGTGGCATCATGACCATCAGGACTGTTTTCCCTGGCTGAAGGCTGCCAAAGCCTCGCGGGTTGAACTGGTGATTGCGGCTCACTCTCTCGCAGAAACTTATTCCGTCTCGACGCGTCTCCCCACGAAACCGCGCATCGCTCCCGAGGATGCCTGGCAGGTCATACAGGCGGGGCTGCTATCATACGCACAGTTGATCGAAGTCCCCGCCTCGGTATACCAAACAGTCCTTGCTGATCTTGCCAGCCGCAAAATTGGCGGTGGCGTCGTTTATGATGCTCTGATCGCCGCTGCTGCTGAATTGGCGCAAGTTGATCTTTTACTAACGTTGAATGTCCCGCATTTTGAAATCGTGTGGCCGCAAGGTTGCGGTCGCATTGCCTCACCGAAAACCGTCACCGCTCCTTGAGTTGTTAGCCATCCATGCCCACCGAGATCCCCAAGCAGTATGTCCCGTCCGCCGCGGAAGCGCAGTGGTTTCCGTTCTGGGAATCGCACGGCTATTTCAATGCCGATCCCGATCCGCAGAAGCCGCCGCATGTGATTATGATTCCGCTCCCGAATGTGACCGGGGCGCTGCACATGGGGCATGCCCTCAACGGCACGATTCAGGATCTGCTCACCCGCTGGCGGCGGATGCAGGGCTACGTCGCCCTGTGGATGCCGGGGACCGATCACGCGGGGATCGCCACGCAGGCCGTGGTCGAACGCCGCATGAAGGAGCAGGAAAACCTCACCCGGCACGACATCGGCCGCGAGGCGCTCGTCGCTCGCATCTGGAAGTGGAAGGACGAGTACGAAAAACGGATCATCGGCCAGCAGAAGAAGCTCGGGGCCAGTTGCGACTGGCGGCGGGTCCGGTTCACGCTCGACGAGGTCTGCTCGAAAGCCGTGCGGCGGACGTTCTTCAAAATGTTCCGCGATGGCCTCATCTACCGCGGCAAGCGGCTGGTGAACTGGGATACGTTTCTCCAGACCGCCGTCGCCGATGACGAAGTCTACACCGAAGATGTCGCCGGCAAATTCTGGACTTTTTCGTATCCCGTGGCGGACGCGAACGGCCAGCCAACAGACCGAAAAATCTCGTTCTCGACGACGCGGCCGGAGACGATGCTCGGCGACACTGCGGTCTGCGTGCATCCCACCGATGAACGCTATCTCGACCTCATTGGCAAGCAGGTGCAGATCCCGCTCAATGGCCGGTTGATCCCGATCATTGCCGATGCGCTCCTCGCCGACAAAGACCTCGGCACCGGTTGCGTGAAGGTCACGCCGGCGCATGATCCCAACGATTATGCCTGCTGGACGCGCAACAAAGAGAAGATGGGCGACCCCATCAACCTGCTCAATCCCGACGGCACGTTCAATGAGAACGCCGGGCCATATGCGGGGCTGGATCGGCTCGCCGTGCGCGAGGCGGTGGTGACGGCGATGGAACAGGCCGGCGGCTTCGAGAAGGTGGAAGACCGCACGATTCCGCTGAAATTCAGCGACCGCAGCAAGACGGCGATCGAGCCGTACCTGTCCGACCAGTGGTTCGTGAAGATGGACGAACTGGCGACCAAAGCCGTGGACGCCGTGAAGAACCGCGATGTCGAGTTCTTCCCGGAGCGGTACGCGAACAGCTATCTCGACTGGCTCGAAGAAAAACGCGACTGGTGCATCAGCCGGCAGTTGTGGTGGGGGCACCGCATTCCGGTGTGGACATTTCCCATCGGTCCGAATCCCTCTCTCTCGGATGAACTCGAAGAGAAGATCAATCGCATCTTCGGCAGCGATTCGTTCGTGATGCCAGAGCTTCAGAAAGCACTGGCTGCCAGAATGGGCGGTGCAAGTGATGATAAACTTGCTTTCCAGGTCTCTTTCAATGAAGTAACTGGTGATTGGTCGGCCTTGATGTGTATTGGCCCTGACCAAGAACAACTGGAGCAAGGATTCAAAGCGGAATTCGGTGATCTGCAGGACCCGGACGTGCTCGATACGTGGTTTTCGTCCGCGTTGTGGCCGCATGCGACATTGGGGTGGCCGGATTTGGAACACAATCCGCCGATGGTGGAATCTGAACAAGCCCGGAGCGCGAGCGACGGGTCTCCGGCGGAAGAAAAGAACCCGGCGCTTGCGCTTCGGGCTGGTAATGCCGTTCTCGATTATTTCTATCCGGGATCGGTGCTCGTCACCTCGCGCGACATCATCACGCTGTGGGTCGCGCGGATGGTGCTCACCGGCCTCTACAACATGGGCGACGTGCCGTTCAAGCATGTGCATGTCCACCCGAAGATTCTCGACGGCTTCGGCCAAGGCATGTCGAAGTCGAAGGGGAACGGTGTCGATCCGCTGGACCTCATCGAGAAGTACGGAGCCGACGGCTTGCGGTTCACGATTGCGTCCCTCGCTGGGGAAACGCAGGACGTGCGGCTGCCGATCAGTTATGCGTGTCCCCATTGCGACGCCCTCATTCCACAAACACTCGAACATCAGAAAGCGAAGCCGAAAGAGGGGAAAAAGCCGCGGGTGAAATGCCCGAAGTGCAAGAAGGATTCGCAATACACCAGCGCGAACTACGACGCCGACGTGAGCGAACCGGTGGCGTCGATGGTCAGCGAGCGCTTCGAGTACGGCCGCAACTTCTGCAACAAACTGTGGAACGCCTGCCGGTTCGCGCTGATCAACCTCGAAGGTTACACGCCGGGAGCGATCGCCGACGCCGACCTCGCGCTGGAAGACCGCTGGATCCTCAGCCGCCTGGCAACCGTCACCGACGAAGTGACGCGGTTGCTCGACAAGTATCAGTTCGATCAGGCGACCCGCGCCCTGCGCGAATTCGTGTGGAACGAGTTCTGTGACTGGTATCTCGAGATGATCAAACCGCGGTTGCGCGTGGTGGAGTCATCGGAAGAGAACATCCCAGGGACGGCAGTCCCTGGGCTTCGCGCCAATTGTCAGCGCGTGCTGGTGACGGTGGTGGATACGATCCTGCGGCTGCTGCATCCATTCACGCCGTTCATCACCGAAGACCTGTGGCAGCGCCTCAACGAGATCGCACCGGAACGCCCGGGAGTTGAGAGTCCAGAGTCAAACATTCAGAGCGATACCACCGACGACGCGCCGATGCCCTGGGAAGCCCAGGGATCGCCATCCCTGGGAAGCTTAACCCCCCAACCCGCCGCGGCCGCGTGCATCATCGCCTCGTGGCCGACGGGCCTCGAACGCTTCCGCGACCCCGCACTGGAGACCCGTTTCCAACGTCTGCAAGATCTCATCGGCGCGGTGCGAAATCTGCGCGGCGTGTACAACATCAGCCCGGCGGCGATCCTCGATGTCTACATCCGTTGTCAACCGGATGTCGCCGCGGACCTCGACGTCGTCGCAGAGCAGTTCGGCACGCTCGCCAAAAATCGTCTGGTGGCCTGCGGGCCCGACGTCGCCCGCCCACCCGCCTCCGCGAGTTTTTCGCTCGGGGAAGCCGATGGTTATGTGCCGCTGGAAGGCCTCATCGACCGCACGGCGGAACTCGCCCGGCAGCAGAAGGAAGCGGAAAAAATCCGTGGCTTCATCGCCGGTCACGAGAAAAAGCTGACCAACACCAGCTTCGTGGAACGCGCCCCGGCCGAAGTCGTGCAGGAAATCCGCGACACGCTCGTCACGCTGAACAAGCAATTGGCGAGCACCGAGGACGTGATCCAACAACTCGGCGGATGACGACCATCATAGTGCAGACATGAGATCACCAACGACATGAAGCGGACTCTCCAACAAACCGTTGAAGGTGTTTATGCCGCCTTTCGAGATGTCCCTCGGCCGCGGACAATCGAAGGCTGTCCGCATTGTCTGGAGCGCCCCGGCGTTAACGTCCTGCTCAAGAAGCCGCTGCGTGAGTTGATGCCCGAAGACCTGATGAGCTACGTCTCATCGGCCCTGCTGACTTTGGGCACCGCGGATGACTACTGCTACTTTCTACCACGGATTCTGGAACTTCTCGGCGATCATGCGAATTGCTGGTATGAACCAGAAGTCGTCGGCCGCGCAATTTATGACGCAGGTTTCGAGACATGGCGCGAGGATCGCCGCCATGCGGTGCAACAATTCTTCGATGCGGTCTTCGACGACTTGCTAACTCCCAGACAATCCCGTATCGACATCGACAGATGGCTCTGCACACTGGGCCGCGTGGGAATCGATTTAGCCCCTTATCTGGAAAGAATCCTGCATTCCGGGCCGGTGCTGATAGACTTCTTCGAGTGGAATGCGATCGCTCTCGAACAAGGCGGTCTCACGAACGGTTTCTGGAACGACGCTCCCGCGGCCAGGCAACAGGTCATGGACTGGTTCACGTCCGCCGAAACCAAAGCCGCGATTGACCAACAATACGGCGCGATGTGGAATGTGGATCCGAAAGGATTGCGACCATCGTGAAGGGTGGCCCAGACGCAGCTCCGAGCGTCTGGGTTCACAAGCGGCAAATCCCGAGTGCCGCTCGCACCGGGTGGCTCAGAGGGCGTCCAGCCCTCTGGGGCGGCACCGCCGCAAAGAGGTTTTGTGACCACGGGATCAAGGCGGGAGCCGCGTGGTCATTGGAACGATCTCTTGAAGACCTCTCTGTGGCTTCACCACCCCAGATTGCCAAAGGCAATCCGAGCCACCCATCAATCAGAGGCACGCGGGAACCTATGGAGTTCGCACGCGAAATACGACATCAGCGGCAGTGATTCCAAAAGCTTCATGAAAATCGCCACCGTCGTCTTGCCGGTTGGCACCGACGCTGTAGATCAGAACCGTCTTGTCGTTTGGCTTGACGAACTTCAATGCACTGCCCGTGAAAAGATCGATTCCCAATTGATTGCGGCTGTCCGGACGGAGTTCGCGTGGTTCGCTGAAAAATCGCCCCATTTCCCGACGATGCCGGTCGACCACGATCCCGAGCCGGGCGATTTCCCATCCGGCCTGGGCCTCCAGGCAACGATCGAGAAATTCGAGGACGTACGATCCGGGTCCGAGCACAAGATGACCGGAATACTCCCGGCCCAGCGGGAATGCCATTCGGTCGACCATGATCCGTTGTCGCAACAAGTCCACGGCAGCGGCGCGGCCGGACGGCTTTTCCACTATGGCATTGATCGATGTGCGAAATCGTTGCCAACCCTGCAGATCATCGGCGGCCAGAAGTGGAAGCGCACAACGCGGTGGCCATCCGCGGTGGAATCCGCCCCACGGTGGATCTTCCTCGGTTGGTTCCCCGAGCCACGCCCGACATCCCACCGCCAGCATCTCTGACATGGTTCGATCGACAGCCAACTTCAAGCGCGACGAACCGATCGCGAGTGGAATAAGTGCGGTTTCCACATCCTGCGGAACTTCGATCCCGGCTGCGATCAGCCATTCCAAGGTTCGTATCTGTTCGTGCCGACATGCCATCAGGGCGAACACCATTCCCATGCCTTCACCCGCCGTTGGTGCGATGGCCAATCGTCCCATACGATGCCAGTTGGACCAGGCATCTTCAGATCGGCCCTGCGTCGCCTGCCAGCGTGCGCGCCAAGCCAGCACACGAACGATGAGCGAGAGTTGTTTCCCTGTGTCTTCATTGTCGATGGAGAAGGGATGAGAATCGTCGATAGACGTCTCCAGCGCTTGCATTTCGTCAGCATGCGCACGGAGGAATTCCTCAACAGTTGATGGAATAGGTACGTCGGTGATCGCCATATCCAGATCATGGATGTCCCAATCAGGCCATTGCCATCCACGGACCACGGCCAAAAGCTTCTGAACGGATTCGTCTCCGACGGATCGCATTCTCGCCACACCGGATTCCTGTGTGATGGCGGCGTGCGTTTGCTTCACGGTCGCTCGTAACTCCCGCGTGGCCAGCATCCATTGCGTTAAGAACAGGGCTACTGTCACCACACTCGTCACCAAAGCACCCTGGCCACAGCGTCGTCGGCCGAGCACGCGGTTCTGACAAGGTTCTTCATCAGCCGAACTCGACCGCGAGGCCCTCCACAGCAAGACCGCCGAACTGATCCAGAGCAGAACGCCACTGATGAGAATGGCGAACATTGCCGTATGATAGGCGCCGCCCCAGAACCAATCGAAGAGACGTATGACCATCCCGAAAGGGCGGCTGTCGAGATCTGGGGCAATGAAACCGCAACCAACGCTGAAGAGCCCGATCCAGCCGAAGGAGCGAATGATCCAATGTGCTCGCCCACGTGACGACATCATGGATTGGAGAATCCAAACCGTGGTCAACCAGGTGCTGAGCATCAAACCAATGACGACACAGAATGGAAGTTGCGTCATCCCAGTTCCGTCACTGGTAAGTGTTAAATCGTACGCCACCCCAGGCATAAACAGTATGCGTTTACGTCTTCGGTGCATCAATCTTGATGTGCAAATCACGGCTGGGTGGCATTGCCATACACGAATTGTCGTCGGATGTGCCACTGCTTCGGAGTCCGCGGAGAAGCAGTGTCTTCGAGTGCTTCACGAATCGTTCAACACTGCTTCGCGGACGAAGCAGTGGCACATCTCCGCTCGTGTTGCAAGTCAAACAGTGCCACCCCGCCCGACAGCCTGACGCAGACGTTCAACGCCCTCCACCGGCGTCACACCAAATTGCCGCTTGTACTCCCGGCTGAACTGGGAGGCACTTTCATAGCCCACGGCTTTCGCTGCGGTACTGGCGTTGTAGCCGTCGTGGAGCATCAACCGCTTGGCCCGGTCCAGCCGGATGCGCTTGAGGTATTGCAGGGGCGAGCTGCCAGCCACCAGTTTGAAGTTGTGATGGAACGCCGCCACGCTCATCCCGGCCCGTTGCGCCATGCCTTCCACCGTGAATGGCTTTGCGGAGTCGGCATGCACCTCTTTGAGGACTCGGGCGATCTGCATGAAGTTGCCGTTGCGACTGGCGAATGCCCGCAGCGCACCGTCCTGCTCCTCACACAGCACTCGATAGAGAATTTCCCGGACGATCTGCTGACCCAGCATCCGGCTGTCCAGCGGAGATTGAAGACATTCCAGCAACCGGATCACCGCGCTGCCGAGTTGATCGCTGAGCGGGTGCGTGGTGACCGCCCGCGGCATTTCCCGCTGGGGTAACAGTGGTTCGTCCATCGCCAACAGAATCTCCCCGAGCATCGTGGGGTCAATTTTGATTCCCAGGACCAGCACCGGATTCTCCGGACTCGCCTCCCAATCGCACTCGGCAGGCAGCGGGACTGATAAGACGAAGTAAGTCGACGGATCGTAGACGTAAACCTGATCGCCGAGGTAGCTCCGTTTCCGGCCTTGTCCCACGAACACGATCACCGGTTCATAAACAACGGAGGTGCGGGGCAGCGAAGTCGAATGCCGCGCGACACCGACGCCAGCCACCAGCGTGGGATGGATTCCTTCTTTGTCGGCCACCTTGTTCAGAAGATCGGCGAGCCGCTCACGTTGCTCGTTGTCGACAACCATCTTCGCCGCCTTATGAGTCGCAGAAGAACAGGATTAGGACACGAAACTACCATTCACGGATGGAAATTCTCTACAGGCAAGAGAAATAGGCAAGATTTTCAGCGGATCTGTGCATGCCGTTTCGCTGGGAGCGGGGTTTAATCGAAGAGCGACGGAGACGTTGAGTCCGCGCTGCCCGCAGTCCATAGCGCATGGGAAACAGAAATGCTACGTCCAGGTTTACTCCGCTCCCTCTTGATCGTGATTTCTGTCACCACGGAGTGTGGCTGGCATTCTTCCACCTTCGGCGATGACTGGCCCCAATGGCAAGGGCCGGATCGAAACGCCATCTCCAAGGAAAAGGGCCTGCTGCAACAATGGCCCACGGACGGACCCGTGATCGCTTGGAAAACCAAGGGGCTTGGCGGCGGCGACAGTGCCCCGGCGATTGCCGCGGGAAAGATTTTCGGGATGAGCAATCGCGGCAATCAGGAAGTGGTCTGGGCGCTGTCGGAATCGGATGGCAAGGAACTCTGGATGACCCCCATCGGCGCGGCGGTGGAACAGCGCGTGCCGCAGTCGAAAGAGGGACCGGGTGGTACACCCGCTGTCGATGGCGATCATCTGTACGTTATCGGCATGGGTGGCCGGGTGGCCTGCTTGAATGTGAGCGACGGGAAGATCGTCTGGCAGCGCAGTTTGACAGAAGATTTTGCGGGTGCCGTTCCCGCCTGGAGTTTCCGCGAATCGCCGCTTGTCGATGGTGACAAACTCATCTGCACGCCGGGTGGTGCGGACGCCACACTGGTCGCGCTCAACAAGATGACGGGCGAGACGCTGTGGAAAAGTGCATTGCCCGCGGCGCCATCCACCCCCGCCGGAAGTAGTCCCGATGTTCCCAATCGACCCGGTCGTGGCAATGCTCCCGGTGGACGCGAACCGGCGGCGGCCAACGCCGTGACGGGGACCAAAGATCCGGGATTGTTCACCAGCGAACACTGGGGCATGCGCGGGTTCTCCCAGAAGCTCCCGAACGGAAAATATGTGGCAAAACTCTACTTTGCGGAGACCTACGAGCGTGTGACCGAGGCGGGGCAGCGTGTGTTTTCCTTCACGGTGCAAGGGCAGGAATTCAAGGACTTTGATATCTGGAAGAAGGCCGGCGGACTGCGGAAGGCTTACATCGAATCGGTCCCGGTGGAAGTCACCGATGGTGAACTCCGCATCGTGTTCACGGCCAAAGTCGAGAACCCGGCGATCAAGGCGATTGAAATCCTCCCGCAATTCAAGGATGCACCGGAGTCGGCGACTGTGCGTATCAAGGCGGGGCAGTCCACCCCCTTCACCGATTCCGCAGGCTTGGTTTGGAAGCCGGATCAAGGTTTCGACGGCGGCCAGATGAGTGCGGGCACGTTCGCCTTCGGTGGTGGAGCGGGTGGTTTTCCCGGTCGAGGTGGGTTCGGCGGCGGTCGCGGTGGCTTTGGACGTTCCGGAGCCGCTTATGCCTCGGCGATCGCCATCGACTTTGAAGGACAACGCCAGTATGTGCAACTGACATCCACCGCGCTCATCGGCGTGGCGGCAGCGGACGGCAAATTCCTCTGGCGGTACAACCGCGCCGCCAACGCCATGGGCATCAATTGCTCAACGCCAATCTACCAGGACGGTCTGATCTTCGCCGCCTCCGCCTACGGCAACGGTGGGGGCGCAGTGAAGCTGACCAAAGAGGCCAGTGGCGAAATCACGGCGAACGAAGTCTATTTCACCCCGACGATGCAGAACCATCACGGCGGCATGATCGTCGTCGATGGGGCCCTCTACGGTGCGAACGGCGGTAACGAGGGTGGCTTTCTCACCTGCCTCGACTTCGAAACCGGTAAGCTCCTGTGGCGCGATCGCCAGGCCCCCAAAGGTTCTCTCGCGATGGCCGACGGGCGTCTCTACCTGCGCAGCGAACAAGGCGCGGTGCTGCTGATCGAACCTTCACGAACCGGACTCGTCGAACGTGGCCGCTTCGAACAGCCCGAGCGCACAAATTTACCCGCATGGGCTCACCCGGTGATCGCGAACGGAAAACTCTATGTGCGCGATCAGGACACGCTGCTCTGCTACGACATCGCAGCGAAGTAGCCCAGTGAAGCGTGGCGGCAGGGTGGCATTGCCATACCCGCATTGTCGTCGGATGTGCCACTGCTTCGGAGTCCGCGGAGAAGCAGTGTCTTCGAGTGTTTCTCGAAGCGTTCAACACTGCTTCGCGGACGAAGCAGTGGCACATCTCCGCTCGTGTTGCAAGTCAAACAGTGCCACCCCGCCCACTCCACTTACACAGCCTTTCGGTCGAAAGCTCATCTCGCGTCACAACTCCATTTGGTAACTCGATATTGGAACTCTGAGTCGCGTCGCAGTGATACTATAAGCTCTGCACCTGCCTCAATTGAAGAGCTATAATACCGAGTCAAGCTAACTCCGGAGTTACTATAGCGGACAAGTGAAAATTCCAGCGACTCTAAAACCTGTCGCAATTCGTCAGCGTTCATTCCAACGTGAAGAACATCTGAGACATGTTCGCAAGTGCTGCCAGCCCTCGACTCACCATTGCTGCCAAGTTGATCTTTTGAGTTACTTGTTGATACGTAATCATTCTTGCCCGAAATGGAGCTATCACCGGAATCAGGACTGCTACACGACGGTAACAGGACGCACACTGTTAGAGTCAGCATAATGTTATTCTGCCACATTGCGATTCCTTTTGCTCTATTTCTTAGGCACAACCGTCCACGTCTGGTCGGGTGGCGGTGTGAATACGCCTGCTTTGTCGACGGAAAAGTCTAACTCGTTGCGCGTCGACGCCACGACCATGCCTGTAGCGCTGTCACGCACCTCAATCTTTTGGCGTAATTGTTTGCTCATTGATTCCGCCCCAAACTCTACTGACGCACCTGGAATATCGGTGTAGATTATTGATTTATCGCATCTACCCTGCGGAGCTATTCTCTTTGCCTTAACACAAGATTCGTCCGTTACGTCGCCTTGGTTGCTCCCACCATTGATCTTGATCGCATCATCGACGAAGACCCATTTTGTTAACGTACCGGTTTCGTCATTAAAGAGACGGCACTCGCCCGGAGGATCTTTTGTTTCACAAATGTCGAACACAACAAAGAACAAGAAATGAAGGGCGGACTCCCGACGGCCCTTTAAATTGATAAAATACAACCCAGCGCTTTCCAATTCTGGAAATGTAATTCCAAATTTCATGGCTAACTCATTGTTCACGCCCTTAAGGTGCAGATCGGCAGAAGTTCGAAACGGTGTGCCGACATAACTTTTGTCGAGATCGGCGATCTTGGCGCGATAAACAATGCGAGCTCCACCACAAACAACGCACTCCAAACCGGAAGGGTCAATTAGAATCAACGGCATGTTGTTTGCTGAAAGGAACGGATTTTGCTGATGTGTTGGCCATAACGGATCGTGAGAAGTCCATCGAGCAAGGTGTGAACTATAGCTCCTAGCGCGAATATAATCGAGACCAGTTGTCGAATCGTAATAATAGCCAAATCGCCCTATATATCGAAATGGGGCTGCCGTCGTGCCATAGACTCCGACCAGCGTGCCCCAGGCGTCATAGCAGCTTGTGGATTTAAGCCGTTTGGTATCGGCCGATCGAATTGCCCCAGCGGGCGAGTGTGAACGGGTTGAGGAATGTTTCCGGGGTGGTGCGGGGCCTGGGGTGCCATGTTGGAAGTCGGGACCAGGCTTTCAGG
>JBGSUN010000210.1:0-2231 GCA_041753475.1 Planctomycetaceae bacterium
GTTCACGGACTGCCGCAATCGCCACCTTCGCCTTGAAACTCACACTGTGGGACTTTCGCTTCCCTGGCATTCTCTCCCTTCAAAAATGAACCTCGGAAATACGACCTTATTTCCTGGTCCAGTTTTTGGGGTCCATCGTACTCTTCTATTGGATTTGGTTGGCACTCGCGTGCAGAGTGTGTTGTCTATCCAGTCCGCTCCGTTCCTGCTGCGGCACTCCTCTGGAGGTCTTTATGTCAACAGCTCGTCCCACGGATTCCCTCGTCGTACTCCTGGCCCGCGTCTTCTGGATGATGGTGGGGCCGGCACTGCTCTTCCTCTCAACAATCGCCATTCTTCAGAATCCCGGAGGATGGTTTACATCCCCCAACCTTGCGTTTCTAGTCCTTTTGCCGATGACGGTTTTAGCCCGGTGGCTGGAGTATTGGGGAGGCGATCCTCGGACGGCGACGGGCGAGGCAGCGGCCCCAGACGATTTGCGGCGCTATGTCTTATTCGCCATGCCAATTGGCCTCGGTATTTGGATCGTCGCCAATCTGATCGGCAACCTCTTGCTCGCGAAATGATTAGTCCACAGCGACGACTGCTGACTGTTCGCCTTCCTAAACCAACAGTCGCTGTCTAACCCGAATGCGCGGACGTCCAACGACGATACTGACATGGATTGCCTTGTAATGGACGGACGTCGGTAACGATCCCCCATGCGGATACCCCGAAGGTGTCCGCTCAGATGCGCGCGTTGCGGTGCAAATCATACTTGCGACTGGCGATCTGCACTTGCGACCGCCGACACGATCAACAAGCTGAATAGTGAACTCTATGAATCCAACGATCTCCGAGTTTCTCGCCACGGTGTTGTTTGTGGTGGCGGTGCTCCACACCTTCTCCGTGAAGCAGTTCTCCCAATGGGCACACAAGTATCCGAGAGGATCGATCCAAGAGAATCTCCTGCATTTCCTGGCAGAGACGGAAGTGGTCTTCGGCCTTTGGGCCGCGGTCTTGTTCGCGGGCATTGCCGCTGTCGAAGGTTCGGTCGAAGAAGCCGCGCACTATATCGAGAGTTTGAACTTCACGGAGGCGAAGTTTGTGCTCGTCGTCATGGTAGTGGCGGCCACGCGGCCGATCGTGGCGCTGGCGGAGGGAATCCTAAATTCGATCGCACGTCGTTTGCCACTTCGAGAAGGGTTGGCCTTCTATCTCGTCGCTTTGTCCGTTGGACCGCTACTGGGTTCCTTTATCACCGAACCCGCGGCAATGACGCTGTTGGCAATCGTTTTGAAACGTCGCTACTTCGATCGCGCGATCAGCACCCGCCTCGCATACGCTACGCTCGGTCTTTTGTTCGTCAATGTCTCGATCGGAGGAACCCTGACGGACTTTGCTGCTCCGCCCGTACTCATGGTCGCAAGCACGTGGGAATGGGACACACTCTTCATGATGCAGACGTTTGGGTGGCGTGCCGCACTCAGTGCTACGGCATCCACGGTGATCGTCGCGATGATCTTTCGCAAGGAATTGCTTTCGCTGGAATCCTTACAGATGCATCGGCGCACAATCCCCGTTTGGTTGACTGTGCTCCACATGCTTTTTCTCTATGCCGTAATCCACTTCGCGCACCATCCCGATGTTTTCTTCGGAGTGTTGATGCTTTTCCTGGGGTTGGTCACCGCGACGCGGGAATACCAGGACAATCTCAAGCTCCGCGAAGGACTGCTGGTCGGATTCTTTCTGGCGGGCTTGGTCACGCTGGGCAGCTTGCAGGCGTACTGGCTGAAGCCGCTCATCGCCAATCTGGATGGTTCGATGCTGTTCTTTGGGGCAACCGCACTCACGGCGATCACCGATAATGCAGCATTGACATACCTGGGATCGCTCGTCGAAGGAATCGGCCCCGACCTGAAATACGCGCTGGTCGCGGGAGCCGTAACTGGCGGCGGGTTGACGGTCATTGCGAACGCACCGAACCCGGCGGGGGTTGGCATTTTGCACACAGCGAAAGTCTTTGAACCCGATGGGATCAGCCCGGTCGGACTTTTTCTGGGAGCCCTCGGGCCGACGGTCGTTGCGATAACCTGCTTTTGGCTCGTTTGACTCGCAGCAGTCGTTTGTCGCGTGGTCTGGCAAATCGAAGTGGGAATCGATCGGCCCGAGCGTGGCACGCAACGACGGCATAAGGAGTCGATCGCGAGTTTCTTCGTCGGAACGAACTGGCTCAATCACGCTTGTTGAAA